>JAXLXV010000001.1:0-2775 GCA_046327745.1 Gemmatimonadaceae bacterium
CGCCCTCCACCACCTCGTTTGCAGCCGACAACAAACGCAGCCTACCCTTGTGCCACAAGGGTTTCCAGCGATATGGGACCGTTTCAGCATTCCGCAGGTACTTTTTCAGGGTCTAGTGCGCCGCCAGAGCCAGTACTGCACGCCGTTTGGGGTCACCGGCCTGTGCCTTGATGTCTTCTACAACACCGGCCAAGGCTTTGCCGCGTCCGCCCAGGTGGTGCTGGCCCCGTATGCCTCGGGCATCCGCTACACCAACGGGTCCGGGGAGACGATGCGGGATGTGGCCGACGTCAACGGCGACGGGCTGCCCGACTGGATCGACGTGATCAACAACCAGTGGATGGTCGCCCTGAACGCGGGCGACAGCTTGGAATCGTTGAGCGTCGGCACCTGGTGTGATTGGGTCCCGTGTGGCGAGTGGATGTGTCCCGACTGCTACTCCGTCTTCACGGCGCCGCGCGCGTGGAGCGGCGGCAGCGGCGCGATCCGCACGACGACCACCACCGGCAACCCACGCTATACCCTGATCGATTTCTTTGACGTCGACGGCGACGGGATGCTCGACCGTGTCAACACCAACAGCAGCACAGCCTGGACGGCCCAGACTAACCAGAACCTGGTGCATGACGGGGCGCGCCCCAACCTGCTGCAGATCTCGAAGAACGGCCTGGGCGGCACCACCACGCTGGTGTACGGCCCGTCCTCGGTCTACGACAACACTGGCGGCGATGGGGTCTCGGATTTGCCCTTCATCAGCTGGGTGACCACCCAGATCGTGCACAACGACGGCATGTGCGGCACGCCGTGCACCGGGCATGACCTGACCGGCAGCTATTGGTACCAGGATGGCCGGTATGACGCCACCGAGCGCGAATTCCGCGGCTTTCGGGTGGTATACCGCTTCGATGCCGACAACAACTGGACCCTGACCACCTTCGGGCAAGAGGCCATCACGAAGGGAAAGGTCATCGAGGTGGATACCTACGCCGGTGGATATCCCAATTTGGCCCTGGTACGCGTGCAGAAGAATGTCTGGTCGTACGCCGCCTTGGCGAACACGCAAAGCACGCAGTTGTGGTTGGCAGAGAACGACACCTTCACCTGCGATCAATTGGGCGGTATCACGTGTAACAAAGACGTGACCAACGCGCTGATCCATTACGAGCGCAACGATCCACCCGACCCGTACGGCAATATCACGCACACCTACTCGTGCGGAGCCGGCGATCCCGCGGAGGCGTGCGGCGCCACTGCTGCTGATCGCGTGGATACCTATGTCGAGTATGCCCAGGCCGGGATCTACAGCAACGTGCGCGACAAGCCGAAACACACCTGGTCGTCGGCGGGCGCAGGCGGAGCGGCGTTTGCCGAGAAGTGGTTCTTCTATGACGGCTGGGACCTCTCTCTCTACGGCTGGGTCGGCTTCGGCAATCCTACCGAAGTGTATACGTGGCTTGATCAGACCACCGGGGCGGTCACCCACGCCTGTCCGAGCGGCACCGGGCGGTGTACCAAGAGCACGATGACGTATGACAGCTCCGGCTACGGGAACATCATCGAAGCCCGCGACGCCAACAACATTCCTACGGTCACGGTCTACGAGAGCCAGGCCCTGCTCTATCCATCCCAGGTTATCAGATACCCGGGAAATGGAGTGACGCTCACCACCACCACGGTCACCGACTACAGATGGGGCAAGCCCACGTCGGTCACCGATCCCAACGGGGCGGTCACGTCGTACGAATACGATAGCGCCGGCCGTCTCTCCAAAATCAAACGCCCGCTGGAAGACCCCGACTACTACTCCACCCTGTACACCTATACCTTCGGCAGCAAGGGGCAGTACTCGTCGGTGAGAGTGCGCCAGCGCGAGCCGAACCAGCGAAGTGGCGCCCTCGGCCAAATTCCTGACTACCTCACCACCACCGAATATTTCGACGGCCTCGGCCGCCACCACCACAGCGCCACGCTGCGGGTCGTGGATGGTGCCGATCAGCAGATTATCAGCGGCCGCACGCAGTACGACGCCGGGGGCCGGGTCGCCGAGGTGGACGATCCCTATCCGTGGGCGGGGGACCCGGCGGCGCCGGGCGCCGGTAACAATGGCACGACGTCCTACCGGTATTGGCTGGGGTGGTCGTCCTGGATCGACCCGCTCGGGCGGCCGCAATGTGTGTACAAGCCCGATGGGACGTCCGCCTGTACCCTCTACGAGGGCAGGGTGCGCCGCGATGCGGACGAAGAGTCGAACTGGACCATGACCACGTTCAACACGTACGGCCGGGTGACGCGCAAAGACGTCAACCACGGATATTCGGCGCTCTATACCTACACGACCTACGAATACGATAGCGCCGGGCGGCTATACCGCACGACGCAGAACGACAACAGCAATACCCGGATTACGATCGCGTATGACTCGCTGGGCCGCAAGCTCCAGATGACCGACCCGGATTCGGGCACGTGGCAGTATGCCTACGATGCCGTGGGCAACCTGGTCTACCAGGAGGATCCCAAGGCCAGCCAGCATGTGCAATTCTGCTACGATGGCGTGAACCGACTGACCAAGAAGTTTTACTTCGGCAACGACACCTGGCAGCCCAACATCTGCGGCACGACGGCGGCCATCACCTATAGCTACGACACCACCAGCGACGGAGTGTGTCCGCTGGGCCGCCTGGGCTCGGTCAGCGATACGAGCGGCAGTACCGCCTTCACCTACGATTGCCGGGGCCGGACCACTAAGACCACCAAGACGGTCACCGTGGACAGTGC
>JAXLXV010000010.1:0-287179 GCA_046327745.1 Gemmatimonadaceae bacterium
CAGCTCTCGGATTTCTACGAGCCGCAGAAGTGGCCCGACTGGGCTGACCGGTATCGCCCGCAGGTGGAGTTCAGGGGCTTCGGTCGCGCCTTGCTGTCCACGCGCATCGAGTCCGCGCACGGGCCGCGCGATGGGGTATATGCTCAGGCGGGAAAGACGGGCGTCCCCACGCTGCTCATCTGGGGCAAGGAAGACCAGACCGTTCCGATCGCCAACGCCGCCGTGGTGCAGAAGGGAATTCCGCAGGTGCAGTTCCATCCGATCGAGAAGGCGGGCCACCTCCCGCAGATGGAACGCACGGACGTGGTGAACCCGCTGCTGATCGCGTTCCTGCATGCCGCCGACTCATCGCACGCGCCAGCGGCAGACTCCACCAAGGCCAAGAAGAAGTAGTCGAGACGATGTAGGCGCGCGGATGGCGCGCCTACATCGCATCCAAGCCGCGCACCAGCCGAGCCACGAATGAAACGGCGGTGGCGAAGTCGACGGCGCGTACGCGCTCGTTCACGCCGTGCACACGCTCACGGTCCCCTTCGCCTAACGGGATGGGCAGGAAGCGGTAGACGTGCGTGCTATGCGGGCCCCAGTACTTGGCGTCAGTGCCCCCCATGACAAGGTAGGGAATGACGGGCACGCGACCGCCGGGCTCCATAGAGGCGATGGTGCGTGAGAGGCCCAGGTAACCCGGCGCCGTGATGTCTGACACGGGCGAAGGATCCACCCCGGCGCTGTCGATCGGGGCCACGGTGATCTGCGAATCGGCGATCACCTGAGCGACGCGCGCCGTCACTGACGCCACCGTCTCCCCAGACGCGATCCGGAAGTTCACGACGGCAGAGGCCTCGGGAGGAAGGACGTTGTCCTTGATCCCCGCCGACAGCATGGTGGGCGCGGTGGTGGTGTGGAGAAGGGCGGCGCCTAACGGGTTCCCCTGCAGCCCGCGCTCCACGACGGGCGCGGTGATCCACAGGTTGGCCATGACCATCTTCGTACCGAAGGGCATATACGGCGCCATGGCTTCCACCATGCCACGCGTGGGAGCGTTCATGGAAGAAGGGAAGGGATTCGCCTCCAGCTTGGCGATCGCGCGGCTGAGCGCGCCGACCGAGGTGCGCGCCGTGGGCATGGACGAGTGCCCACCCTCCGCCTTCGCCGTTAGGCGGAGACTCAGGTACCCCTTCTCGGCGATCCCGACGATCGCCGTGCGACCGGTAATGCCGGGCAGGATGCCGGCGCCCATGAAGCCACCCTCGTCCAGCACCAACGCGGGCTTCACCCCACGCTTCACGAGTTCGTCGACGATGGGTCGCGCCCCATAGCGACCGCCGACTTCCTCGTCGTGCCCGAAGGTGAGATAGACCGTGCGCTTTGGATGATACCCGGCGGCGAGCAATCCTTCGACCGCCTCCAGCACCGCCAACACTGTCGACTTGTCGTCCAGCGTGCCACGGCCCCAGATGAATCCGTCAGCTACATCGCCGGAGAACGGGCCGTGCTGCCAATCCTTGAGATTCGGCTCTGGGACTGGCACCACATCCATGTGGCCCATCAACACCACCGGTTCCAGCGAGGGGTCGCTGCCCTTCCACGTGTACAACAGGCTCAACCCGTCGATGAACTCGCGGGTGAGCTGCTGGTGCACCAGCGGATACGTCTGTTCGAAGTAGGTGTGCAATCCGCGGAAGGCCGCCGTGTCGATCGGCCCACCTGACGTCATGGAGACGGTGGGGAACTTCACGGCTCCGGCGAGGTGCGCCGCGGCCAGGGCGGTATCGACTGCTGGTGGCGCGTCGTTGGCGCCGGCGGTCACCGCGGCAGGAGGCGACAACCGCACCGCTCGTACGCACATGACGCCGGCGACGGCCGCGATCACCAGAAGGAGCAACGCTCCGAATTTCTTCATAACCAGATCCGCTGGAATGTCTGGCCAGAATGTGCGCGACCGACGGAAGCGGCGCCAGCAGTCTTCCCATCGACAGTCGATGGGGATTGACAGGCGAGGGAAGCAGACCAATGTTCCCATCGTCTGCGCTCGCGACAACAACGCCGCTCGATTGGCTACAAAAAGCGGCGCGAAGCGCCGTGGACACTTCGCGTTGGCGGTTGATGCTTTGCTGCAACCCGGCCAGCAACGCGTCGTTGGGCGTGTTGGCGATGCGCTTGATCATCCACTCCATCGCCGCTTGCGGCGGCATCACTGGAGTCCGCGGCGCGGTGTAAATCGCGTCGATCTGGTCCGGCTTGTACAGCTTCTCTTCGCGCCGCGTACAGACCGCGATGTCGAATGCCGGGAAGATGCGCTTTTCCTCGAGGAACGATCGAGCTTGATCTCGCAGTTGCCGTTCCTTGTAGACTCCTCGAGAAGATGCGTCGTCCATGCGCGAGCCGGTTTCGACCAGCGCCGTGGAGATGATCGGTGTCCCACCGCCGTCCTTCTCGGCTACCGACCGCGCCGAACCAAAGAATGCCTTCGGCTTGGCCATGGCGGTCGTATCCAGACCGCCAGACATCGTGCGCCCAGAACCACGCTCGGCGGTGTTGTGCGCCCGCGCCATGCGCGTGAGCGAGTCCAACACGATGACCACGTCGCGGCCCATTTCCACCAGGCGGCGCGCGTGCTCCAGCACCATCTCACACACTTCAACGTGCCGGTGCGCGGGCTGGTCGAACGATGAGGCAATGACTTCGCCAACGCCCCACGAGATCGCTTCACTCACTTCCTCGGGGCGCTCGTCCACCAGGAGGATCAGCAACACCGCATTCGGGTGGTTGAGCGCAATGCCTTCGGTGAGCGCATGCAGGAGCATCGTCTTGCCGGCGCGCGCCGGGGCGACAATCAAGGCACGCTGCCCATAGCCAATGGGCGCCATCAGGTCGATGCATCGCCGAGTGAGTTCAGGTCCTCCGCGAGCGGGACGACCCGTCTCCATGGTCAGGCGACGTTCGGGATAGGTGGCTGTGAGCGACTGGAAGTCGGGGCGTCGCACCAACGTGGCGGGATCCGCGCCGTTGATGCTGGTGACGTCGCATACCACAACACGGTTGCGCTGGTCGTGTCCGGTTGAGGCCGTGAGCAGGTCGCCACGACGCAGCGAAAATTGGCGGACCACATTCGGCGGAACCCACGCGTCGCCGTTCTCAGCCAGGTAGCTGTTGTTTGCTCGGCGAATGAAGCCGCCGTCGCGTGAGGCATCGAACCAGCCGACGGTTTCTGAGTCGGCAACGACCGGAGCGGACGGAGCCTGCGGTTCGTGTCCGCGACGCCCGCGTCGGTTGCGACGATGGCGTCGGCCATTGCGACCGCCGTGGAAGTCGTCGCGCTGGCGCTGTCGGTCGTCGAAACGATTCTGGCCACCGCCGCCATTGGGCGCGCCGCGGTCGCGGGGCGCTTCCACCGCGCCATTCCCGGCATCACCACCGGCGGCGTCGTTGGATGCGGGGGCTGAGGGTGCTTCTTGTTCGCCACCGCTGTCGCGGGCGGTTACGGGCCCTTCGTCGTTCCCTCCATCGAAATCGCTATCGCGATCTGGAGGGGCGCTGCTCGATTCAGCAGCGGTCGTAGCGTCAGCTCCGTCATCGGGAGCGTCGCGGTACGGATTCGGCTCGCCCGTGTTTTCCGCAGGACGGTCTTTGCGGGTTGGGCGACGGCCACGACGGTACGGGCGTCGACGTTCGGTCATGCAGCAGATTCTTTGTTGGGGAATAGAAACCAGCGCGCGAGCGATCGCTCGCGAACCAGCGGGAAATCAAAAAACGTTAGGCAGATTCGTGCTAACTGGAGCCCATGTTCGGGCGCATTCGTGCGCCAAGGGCGCCGCAATGCAATCCAGGATTTGCGAACTTGAGAAGGGACCTGTCGTGTTCTACGACACGACACCCACTGTCACCGCATCACACGGACAACTCACGTTTCGGCGATGACGACCTGCAACACCACGTTTGCGACCGTCCGTCCCGGACATACGCGCCGGAACACAGGCCGGCGTTTCTTTGCTCGAGCGAGGGATCGTCGCTGACCGGGGCGACACACATCGTCGCCTGCGGGTAGTACGAGTATCGCATGACGCCCCGATTCGCGCAAGCTATCGACGGCTACCCTTCGCCTACTCCTGAGGGGGTAACAGTCCTTCGGGGGCGATGCACCAATCTATAGACCGGTTAAAGACGACCAACGCAACAAACCGCGTTGACGCCCAGTTGTCCTACCGCGTGCCGATCCCCTCGAGCGAACGCGTGACCTCGATCAGCCGACGGCTCAGTTCGATGATGCGCTCCACCGCCTGCTGATGTTCCTGCGTCAGGTTCTCCAGCTGAAGCAGCTGAGCCTCGGCAAGGAGGGCGGCCAGCGGGTTGTTCAGCGAATGCTGCATCTTCATGGCGATTTCGCCCGCGGCCAGCAGACGTTGCGTCTGACGGAGCAGCTTCAGCGTTTGCGCGACGCTCGGCGACGTAAGAGAGGCAGCGTCCAGTCGGGTTGCGGCGCGGATGGCCTGCGGGAGCTGGGCGGTCACGGCGGACGCCTCGATCAGGTGGGTGATTCCCAATCTGGCGCGTTCCACGTCGCCACAGCCATCCACGAGACCATCCGCGGCAACGCAGATCGCCGGCGCCTTGAACCCACGGGCGCGTAGGCTGCGCAGCGTCTGTAGCACGGCCGCCGGGTGGCTCAGCGTGTCGAGCAGCGCGCAATCCGTATCGGGCACCGTGCGCACGCTGGAAGGGTCGATTGCCGAAACCGCGGCGCGAGGCAACACCGACGCGACCAGTTGTGTCATGGCCGCCGCCGCCAGTTCATCCGCGGCAATGCACGTCACCCGTAGCGGGGCCGCGATGCCATCATCGGCCGCGGTGGACTGGGTCATGCGCCCCTCCCGTCGTCTCGGTAATTTGCCAGCATGCCCTCACCAGAGTCTACCAGCGTCTTCGCGGAATCACTGGCTGCCGTCGTGCAAAAGTATCGGCACGCAGGAGACCCTGTCGAGTTGGCCCATCGGCTCTCGCATTTGGCCGGTGCCGCGACGCCGGACGCTGTGGTTGCGGCCGCTGAGCCGTACCGCGATGACCCGGACGTGATGGCCCCGCTGTACGAGCGCGTGGTGGCAGAGCAACCAACGAACGCTCGTGCGCTAGTCATTCTGGCGAACGCCTTCTGGCTGCAGGGGCGCGGGCCGGAGGTCGTCGGGCAGTTGGCCTCGCGAGCGATCGAGTCCGACCCAGCCAACCGCGCGGCGTGGCACCTGTGGGCGCTCTCAGAGTCTGACCCGCGAGAGCGTGTGCTGCGTTGGCAACAGGTGAGCGAACGCTTTCCCGACGACCTGTTAGCCGTGGCCAATGTGGCCGACAACGCCTCGGCCGTTGCCGGCGCCGAGTCGGACTACGATATGTTGGATCTGGCGGTGCAGTCGTACGAACGCCTGCTGGAACGATCCGAAGCCAAGGAACAACGCGAGGCCGTGGAAACGGCGCTGCGCGCACTCAAAGGATGGCGCTTCTGACACACGATCACGACGCTCCGCCAGGTTCACTCGCCGAATTCCGTCAGTTCCGCGAGCAGATGAACGCCACGATTCTCGCCGAGAACAACCTGGTCGTGAATCGGTTCTTTGCCCTCGACGGTCGCGCGTACGAAGGCGGGGCGCTGGACGTGAAGACCAAGGAGCTACTTGGCCTGGTCGCGTCACTGGTACTGCGCTGCGATGACTGCGTGACCTACCATGTGGTCCGTTGCGCCGAGGAGAAGGTCACACGCGCCGAGTTATTCGAAACGCTGTCGATCGGGTTGATTGTTGGCGGGTCGATCACGATCCCGCATCTGCGTCGGGCCGTGGCGCGTTGGGATGAGCTGGCGGGAGCCGAGCCTGCCCCGGAGAGCCCGAAAGGGTGAGCGTAGGGACGGGCGTCTGGTTGGAGAGGCCGGGCAGTGTAGAACAAGCGAGCGCACGGGCCTTGGACTTCCTCCGCCCATTGTCCCCCGCGGTGGGTCGACCCCGCAGCCAAGCTCCTAATAGAGGGTAGTGGAGGCCACAAAAAGCCCGGTCGAAACCCTCCGGGCCCCAGACCGTATCTAATTGCACGACCCCTCCACACGGACATGCCGAACCGATTCTCCGGTCGTTGGCGCCGTTTTCGCGCCGGCCTGCGCGCCCTTCCAGACGAAACCGCGCGCCAATGGATGCGGCGCCACCGTCTGTTGTCGGCCTTTGCCATGCTCGCGGTGCTTTCGCTTACCGCCTTCGACGGGTGGGTGGCGACGTGTGGCTTCGAGGGCTGCCCGACGGACGCCGAGATCAAGGCATATCAGCCGAGCGAAGGGGAACGCGTTTACGATCGTGGCGGAAAGCTCATTGGCCGCCTGACGAGTATTCGGCGCAGCAACGTGACGCTGGCCAAGGTGCCAACGCATGTGCGCCAGGCCTTCGTGGCCACGGAAGACCGCCGCTTTTATGCCCATCATGGTGTGGACTGGCGTGGCGCCGGCCGAGCCGTGGTCCGCAACGTGACGGCGATGGGCGTGCGCGAAGGCTTCAGCACCATCACCATGCAGCTGGCCCGCAACTCGTTCCTGGCCCATCGCGTGCGCGGGGATCGTTCCTTCGCCCGCAAGATCCTGGAATTGCGTCTGGCCCGCTTGTTGGAGCTGAACCTGACCAAGGACGAAATTCTCGAGCGCTATCTCAACGCGATCTACCTGGGGAATGGCGTGTACGGGGTGGACGGGGCCAGCCGCGACCTCTTTGGCAAGCATGTATCGCAGCTGACGGTAGCCGAAGGGGCGATGTTGGCGGCGTTGCCGAAAGGCCCGTCGGCGTACACCCCCAAGAGCAATCCTGACCGCGGCCGCGAACGCCGCGACCTGGTCCTTGCCCTCATGCGGCGCGAAGGGTACCTGGACAACGACGCGCTGGAAGAAGCACGCGATGAACCGCTGGAGATCGCCTCCGACGACTGGTATCCCCCAGCGACGAACGAGTCGTTCGCGCTGGACGCGGTCCGCGCCCAGGTCGACACCATCCTGCGCTCACTCGGCCTGGATGGTACCGACGTCCGGGTCCATACAACGTTGGATCTGACGGCGCAGCGCGCCGCCGAACGAGCGGTGCGCAGTCGTGCGTCGGCCATCGAACAAGAAGTGGCGGGCGACTACTGGGAGAGTGGCGACGGGCAGGACGGCGGCCACGCCGGACAGCTGGAGGGGGCGATGGTCGCCGTGGATCCCAGGACCGGAGACATTCGCGCCTTGGTTGGAGGCCGCACCTATCGTCGCGGGGCCTTCAACCGTGCCATCATGGCGCGACGACAGCCGGGCTCCGCCTTCAAGCCGTTCGTGTATGCCGCTGCGCTCGCGGTGGGGATGACCCCCGCCTCCATGGTAGACGATGAGCCGGTGGAGGTCCGCACCGGACGTCAGGTCTGGGCACCGGCCAATTACGGCGACGAGTATCAAGGGCGCGTCACGCTGCGAAAGGCGCTTATGCACTCCTCCAACGCAGCCACGGTGCGTGTGAGCCGGAGTGTGGGTGAGCGGCGCGTGATCGACGTGGCACATCGCTCTGGCATTCATTCGCCAATCTCGGCCGTGCCGGCGGTGGCGTTAGGTGCCCTGGAAGTCACGCCTTTGGAGCTGGTGACCGCGTACGCCCCCTTTGCCAACGGCGGCTTCCGCGTCACGCCGCGTCTGGTCCGACGCATTGAAGGGGTAGACGGCCGCGTGATCTGGACCAGTCATGTGGAGCGCGACAGCGTCATGGACGCGCGCGACGCCTATCAACTCACCTCCATGCTGCGCTCCGTCGTGGACCATGGAACGGGCAAAGCCGTGCGCGGGTACGGGATCACCGGCCCGGTGGCCGGCAAGACGGGCACGACCAACGATGGTCAGGACGTCTGGTTCGTTGGCTACACGCCGACGTTGGTGGCCGGCTTCTGGTTCGGGTATGACACCCCGCGGTCGTTAGGCTCGGAGGCGTCGGGGGGGCGTTTGGCGGCGCCGGCATGGGCCGAGTTTGTGCGGGATGGGTGGCGCGAGCGGGCCAGCGAGCGCGCGTGGGCGGCGCCGTCGGGGATGGTGATGGCCGAGATTGATTCCGAGACGGGTGAACTGGCCGGTGAGTGGTGCCCGAATCGACAGCGGGAGTGGTTCAAGCCAGGGACGGAGCCGACACAGCCGTGCCGCGAGCACGCGGACGGGGCAGATCGCGAGTGGCGTCTTGACGAGCATGAGCTGGATACTCGCGTACGCACATTGTTGAAGCGCTTGCTGCGGTGGTAGCGTTAGGTTGTGGGTGGTGCGGACTGTTGGTCGCAGGTGCTGGGACGGGCGTAGCAAGGCAGGGCCCGCGTAGAGATGTGCTTGATGCTCCAGAGGTCCCTCCCCCATCCCCCTACCTCCCCCTCAGGGCCAACCCGCGTGCCACGGATTCAGATCGCCCAGATCGAACGCGCCCAGTCCACGATCGACCCCGCCTTCCTGCACTCGCCGCAAGTTGAGTCCGCACCCCTCGCCGCGCACTGCGACGCGCGAGTCTTGGTGAAGGACGAAACGCAGAATCCCATCCGATCATTCAAGGGACGCGGCGCCGACTTCTTTGTTGGTGAGCTGCAGAACCCTCCGGCGCGTCTGGTGTGCGCATCGGCGGGGAACTTCGGTCAGGGGCTGGCTTACGCGTCGGTGCGGCGCGGCATCGCCTGCGACGTGTTTGCCGCGCTCACGGCCAATCCGCTCAAGATCGAGCGTATGCGGACGCTTGGCGCGACGGTGAAGCTGGCGGGCGACGATTTTGATGCGGCGAAGGATGCCGGCCGTGCTTACGCCGCATCCATCGGGGCTCCGTTTGTCGAGGATGGCCGCGACGTAGCGATCAGTGAGGGTGCCGGCACCATTGGTGTTGAGCTGATGGCGCAACCCGAACGCCCAGACACGCTCGTCATCCCACTCGGCAACGGCGCACTACTCGGCGGCGTTGCTACGTATGTGAAGCACGTGGCGCCGTCTACGCGAGTAATTGGCGTTTGCGCGGTAGGCGCCAGCTCTATGGAACAGTCGTGGCGTCGCAAGACGAAGATCACGACTGCCGACGCGCGCACGATCGCCGATGGCATTGCCGTGCGCGTGCCGATTCAGGAGGCACTCGACGACCTGCGTGATGTGGTCGATGACATTGTGTTGGTCTCAGATGACGAGATCCTGACCGCCATGCACTTCATGTTTCGCGAGCATGAGCAAATGCTGGAGCCCGCCGGGGCTGTCGGCGTCGCGGCACTCATGGCCCGGCGCGCTGATTTCAAGGGAAAGCACGTGGCGACGGTGCTTTGTGGCGCGAACGTGACACCGGAGCAGATGCGGCGCTGGTTTGCCTGAACCCCGGGCGGGTCCACACGCGTAGTCGTAGAGGACTCGCACAAATACCGGGGTGCGCGAAACCAAATCGGTGGATCCTCTGTCCAAAGGCCACCTCGCTGCAAAAAGGACAGAGCCGTGATTTTCGCTGCTATCACATTTGGGTCCCTGGCGTTCGGGTGGACCCCGCAGTCTTCGAAGCCAGATTCAACACCGATTGTCAGTGCCGCGACTGCGGTGCGTGTGGCGCATATGCCGGTCATCGACGGCCGCGGTGATGAATCCGTCTGGGCGGAGGCGCCACGCTATTCGGGATTTCGGATGTTTCAGCCGCAGGTGGACGGCACGCCGCGATTCAAAACCGAGTTTCAAGCGGCGTACGACGACAAGAACCTGTACGTCTTCATTCGGATGTTCGACCCGCACCCGGACAGCATCATGCACGCGCTGTCGCGACGCGATGTGCGCGGACCGTCGGACCAGATCAAACTCCTGGTCGACTCTTATAACGACAAGCGCACCGGGTACGAATTTGCCGTGAACCCAGACGGCGTGAAGCGCGACTACGCCATCTCCAACGACGGCAACGAAGACGAATCATGGAACGGCATCTGGGATGTCGGCACCGAGGTTGACTCCTTAGGATGGACGGCCGAGTTTCGGATTCCGCTGTCGCAGCTGCGGTATGCTGGGCGCGAGGATCATGTCTTTGGCTTTGGCGTGTGGCGCGACCTGGAACGGTACAACGAACGCTTTGCGTGGCCGCCGTATTCGCCGACCCGCAACGGCCTCGCCTCGCAGTTGGGAAGCTTGACCGGACTCGCCGGCATCACCAATGCTCGCCGGCTGGAAGTGACGCCCTACGCGGTGACGAAGAATGTGCAGCGCACACTGCCGAACTCGCGCTTTGGGCGCGATGGGCAGGTGACGCTTGGCGGTGACCTGAAGTTCGGCATCACGCCAAACATCACGCTCGATGCCACGGTGAATCCCGACTTCGGCCAGGTCGAGGCCGACCCCGCCGTAGTGAACCTGACGGCATTCGAGACGTTCTTCGAGGAGCGGCGCCCGTTCTTTGTTGAGGGCACCGGGTTGTACCAATTCCAGTTGAACTGCTACATCGTGGTGGACTGTCAGACGAACGAAGGGCTGTTCTATTCGCGGCGCATCGGACGATCGCCAACACTCGGCGGTCTGTACGGCGATGCGTCGACGCCCAATGCAACGCCGATCGCCGCGGCCACCAAGCTCACCGGGCGCACGCGCTCTGGGTTGTCGTTCGGCATGCTGGAGGCTGTGACTCCTCGTGTTGGGGGGGCGCAGGACCAGACCGTGGAGCCAGGCACCAACTACGCCGTGCTCAGTGCCCAGCAGGACCTGCGTGGTGGTGAGGCTGGCGTGAGTGTGCTGGCCACCGCGGTGAATCGCTCACTCGATCACCTGACCAGCCCGTATCTGCACCAGGACGCCTATGCCGCGGGTACATCGTTCCGGAATCGCTTCCATCAGGGACAGTATGAGCTGTCGGGGCAGCTGACGGCGTCACGGGTGAGCGGCTCGCGCGACGTGATCTATCGAACGCAGACCAACGGCGTGCACTACTACCAGCAGCCGGGTGATGACATTCAGGTGGACTCCAACCGCACGTCGCTCTTTGGGCACGCGGAACAGCTGAAGTTCGGGAAGTACGGCGGCGGGATCACGCGTTTTGAGACCAGCGTGGTGCGGCAGTCAGCGGGCTTTGACGTGAACGACATCGGCTATCTGCGTCGCGCCGACATCATGGACTGGAGCACGTGGGCGGCCCTGTCATTCCGCAACGCGCACGGCATCTACCGCTGGGCGCAGGTGAACGGCAATCACTGGGAGCATTGGAACACGTCCGGGACGCGGCTGGAGAACGCCGTGAACTTTAACGGCCACATGGGGCTGAAGAACAACTGGGACGTGCACATGGGGAGCACCTTCGCTGGACTGACCGAGAGCTATTGCGATCGCTGCACGCGTGGCGGCCCGCTGCTTCGTGATTCTCGCGGCTTCTATCCGTGGGGCGGCTTCAACACGGACAGTCGGCAGCGCATCTCCTCCGGCCTGTGGGTGAACCTGCGCCGCACGGACGAAGGGAAGTCGACCGGCTCGTCGCTCAACCCGTACGTCAGCTTCCGCCTGTCGCCGCGCGTGCAGGCGACCGTGGGCGCCAACGTCTCCAACGATCACAACAACACGCAGTGGTTCGGCAACTTCACGGACAACGTGGGCGACACGCATTACGCCTTTGCCCATCTGCACCAGCGCACGGTGTCCATGAGCACGCGCGTCAACTACACGATGACGCCCACGCTCACCTTCGAGTTCTATGGCCAGCCCTTCGTGGCCACGGGCACCTACTCAGACGTGCGCGAGATCAGCGCGACGCCAGATGCGCCGAAGTACAACGACCGCTTCCGGCCCTACACGCCGCCAGAGGGAACGGACCTCGAGTTCCGGTACCGTCAGCTGCGCACCAACGCCGTCGTTCGCTGGGAATACCGCCCGGGCTCGACCCTCTTCCTGGTGTGGGCGCACGGGCGCGAAGACTACACCAATGAACATCCCGAGCAGTCGTGGATGCGCGACTACCGCGAGATCTTCAAGCTGCACCCAGACAACACCTTCCTGATCAAGGCCGCGTACTGGCTGAATCGTTAGGACGCTGCTGAACTAGAGAAGCCCCAACCAGCCGGCGCGATCTCCCGAGAATCCCGGGAAGATCGCGTCTGGCCGTTCGACCCCCATGTGACGCGACACGATCTCGCTGAACACCGACCGGAAGTCGGTGGTGAGCGCGAGGTCGCGCCCCTCATACAACTGCTCGCGCTCCAACCCCGGCCACTTCCCGTGCACGCGGGCGCCATGGACCGCGCCGCCGATGACGAACATGGCGCCAGCATGGCCATGATCGGTGCCGCCGGTCCCGTTCTGGTGCGCCATTCGGCCGAACTCGGACATGGTCACGATCACCACGTCCTGCATGCGATCGCCAAGGTCTGTCACGAAGGCGGCAATGGAGCGCGCGAAGTCATCGAGCCGGTTGGCCATCAGTCCGTTGGCGCCCCCTTGGTTCACATGCGTGTCCCATCCGCCGACGTCGGCAAAGGCGACCTGCAGACCAAGGTTGGCCTTGATGAGTTGGGCGATCTCCTTCAGCCGTTGGCCTAACGTTCCGCGCGGATACTCGGCGCCGCGCTCGGTGGTGTACTTCGCGGGGTTGGCGGCGCGCAGCATCTTCACCGCTTCGAACATGTCGCGTCCCGCGCCGTGGACCAGGTCCACATCACCAGTGCGGTAGAGCGCTTCCAGCTGAGAGGCAGAGGCGTCTGGCGCGCGGACGGTGAACTCGCCTAACGAGCTCATGGCCACCACCGGCTCTGGTCCTTCAAGCGCCCGGGGCGTCTGCGGCGTCATGGCCACGGCGCGGAAGGGCGACGGGGGCGTGGTTGCGCAGGCCTCACAGGTCCCACGAACCGCGAGCAATCGGTTCAACCAACCATCCCTCGTCGCCTTCACATCCGGCGTACCCGACTCCATATAGTCCTGCGCGTCAAAGTGCGATCGCGTGCTGCTGGGACTGCCCACCGCGTGAATCGGCGCCAGCATCCCCTGCCGGTACAACGGCGCCAGCGCCCCCAGCGACGGATGCAGCCCGAAGAAGCCATCCAGGTCGATCGCGGCCGCTCCCTCCGCCGCGCTCTTGCTCGGCGATGGGATCGCGAGATTCGGGCGCAGGTCGTAGTAGGCGCGCTCGCCAAACGGCACCACCATGTTCAGCGCGTCGGCGGCTCCCCGCTGGAACAGGCACACCAGGATCTTGCCCTCGCGCGTCTGCGGCAACTCGGCGGCAAAGACCGTGCGGCGCAGGAAGGTCGGGCTCAGGCCCATGGTCCCCATGGTGAGCGCGCTATTCCGCAGGAAGATACGTCGTTGCATCGAATACTCCGTCGTCGTGGTGCCTGTTAGCGGCGCTGGAACTCTGGACTGCCTAACGCCAATCCGACCATCTGGGCCAATCCCGTCAGTGCCACGGGTCGCCCCGCCAGCGGCCGAGCCACGCGCCGCACACGCTCGGCGCCTCCCTCATCATTCCGCATGTTCATGTCCTCCATCGCGGCGTCCAGGGCGTGATCACTCAACACACTATCACTGGCCGCGCGTTCCAGAAACGGGTTCCGACCCGTTTCCAGGATGCTGCGCGTGGCCGCCGACACCTGTCCGCCCAACAGTGTGGCAATCACACTGTCCACCTGAACCGCCGGCGGCTGTCGCACCAGCCCCGCGTACGCCGGCCAGCGGGTCAGTGAGGCCCCGGGCACTCGCCCAGCTGCAACGGCCAGTCCAAAGTTGATGCGGTTGAGAATGGCCCCGGTGTTCATCCACGACTCGCCGGTCTCTGGCCAACCATTCGGCGCCTGATGCCCGAAGATCGGCTGGCCGAGTTGTGCGACCATGGCTGCGGTGCGCGGTGTGGTGTCAGCACTGGCGCCCAAGGCGCGCAAGGCGCTCACGACCACTTCGAAGGGCGACTTCACCTTGGTGCGGTATGCCTGACGCGAGAAGAACTCGGGAGAGGTGACGATCGTGTGCACCACCGCGCGGATGTCGCCGTCCGTCTGCCGGAAGGTTGCCGCGGCGCGCTCGACCAGTGTGCCGGGCGGCGTGTCGCTCACCAAACGAATGGCCAGCTTGCGGGCGATGAACGTGGCCGTGGATGGGTGGCGCGCCACGATGTCCAGCACCTCCTCTCCATCTTCTATGCCGCGTCCTCCCTTCAGATGGTGGCCTAGCACCACCTTGGGCTCGGCGTCATGCGCGGCGGCGTTGAAAACAAAGCCGTAGCGTCCCTGACGTGGCGGCCGCACCGTCCACCCCGTGAGCGCGCGGGCCACATTGATCACGTCTTCCTGCGTGTAGCCTCCGTCCACGCCTAACGTGTGCAGTTCCAGCAGCTCGCGGGCGTAGTTTTCGTTCAGGCCGCGCCCGCGCCGTCTGGCTATCGGTCGGCGCCCGCGGCCGCGGCCACGCTCATCGCTGGCCACGCGCCGCCCCGAATCCGCCACCGACTGCGCGTTGTCCAGGTAGTTCAGCATGGCCGGGCTCTTGGCCACCGCACCTAACAAGTCACGGAATTTTCCCAGCGCGTGCGGACGAATCGTCTCCCGATCGTAGTCCGGAATCGCGTAGCGAACCTGGTTCTTGCCCACAAAGACCGTGAAGTGATTCTCCCAGAAGTCGGTCATCACTTCTTGCAGCTGTCGGTCGCTGGTGACGGCGCGCGCCACCTTGGCGGAGAGCAACTCACCAACAAACGTTCGGGTGCCGCGCGCCCCTTTCAGCGCCTCGGCGCGCTCCGCGGGGGTCAGCATGCTGTCACCGCGGGCGCGGGCCTTGAGCAGCGCGGCTCCCGGCGGCGGGAAGTCCCTGAGCAGTTCGTCGGATGACATGGCGAGCGTCGGGTACGACTGCGTCATCAATTCGTCGGCGCGGTCGGGGATGCGCTCGGGGTGCAGTTGCCGGTCTACCCAGCGGTCGACGCCGTACGCCATCACAGAGTCCACGTCGCCAGGGCGGGGGCCAAAGGCCAACCGGTTCAGCACCTGCAGGGACTGTTCACGAATGTTCAGTTCGCGGGGGCCGGCGCGCCCCACGGGCAGGCTCTGCTCAGTGGCCGGCGCGTGGCTGGCACACCCCGTGGTGGCCACGGCTGCGATCGCTAACCCCAAGACCCATCGCGTCATCTGCTGCTTTCCCTCGCTGAGTACGACCGGATAGACGCCTGACACGGCAGAATGTGAAGGAGAAGGGCGGGATTCCGTGCCTGGGCTCGCAAAGGGGCATGGGGATTCGGTAAAGATGCCCGCTCCGGTGGCCGATAATCATTGGGGACGAACCTGATCTCATTGCTTCGTCTCGTAGCCACGTGCGCCGAGGCGCACGTTAGGCTGCTCCATTTTTCTTCAAGATGACTCGTTCAGGGGACGTATGAGCAAGACGGCTCTTGTCGTCGATGATTCCAGCACCATGCGCGAGATGGTCTCGTTCTCCCTCAAGGAGGCCGGTTTTGAGACCGTCACCGCTGGCAATGGGCAGGAGGGGTTGGACGCCCTCCAGGGAAAATCGGTGGACCTCATCATCTCCGACCTCAACATGCCGGTCATGGATGGGCTCACCTTTTTGAAAGAGGTGCGGGCGCTGGAGGCGTGCAAGTTCACGCCGGTGCTCATGCTCACCACGGAGTCCGGGCAGTCCATGAAGGAACAGGCGAAGACCCTTGGCGCGACCGGTTGGCTGGTGAAGCCATTCAATCCGGAGATGCTTCGCAAGGTGATAGCCAAGGTCGTTCCCTGACCTGACGGGATGCGGCCTCTGTGGCCGACCGTGCAGGGCATCCTATTCTGAGGCGATAGACTGAACGTGGACCAACCCGGCCTTACGGCAGCTGACGAGGAACTTCGCGCGCGCGTGCAGGCCCTGCACGACAACGTCCATGACGCCCTCGAGTCACAATTCTCCGAGGCGTTCAGTGACTTGGTGCAGCTGCGATCGATCCTGGGCGACGCCACGGGCAAGTTGTCGCAGGCCTTTGGCACGATGGTGCGACAGGCGCGAGAGCAGGAGCGGCAGGCCAAGGAGCTGCAACAGCAAGTTGGCGTGGACGCCGCCGCCGGCGTTGTGAAGCTGGCGGGAGAGATCACCAGCGGCGCCATGCTGGTGGTGCAGGCGCTGCAGTTCGAGGACATGGCCAACCAGCTGCTGCAGCACGTGGACAAGAAGATCGCCTGGTTGCAGAACTTCGCGACCGACGCCTCCATTCTGCGGGCGTCCGTGATCAACGATGTGGTGGGCATGTCCATGGCCGACTTTGCGGTGATCGAGGGGCGTGTGCAGGCGTTGCGCGAGCAGCTGCAATCCTCCCGCAAGGCCGTGCAGCAAGAGTCGCTCGACGAGGGTGAGATCGAGCTGTTCTGAAGCTGCATTTCAGAGCAGTCTTTTCACGAACGAGGGCGCGCGCGTCCGCCAGCTGACGTGTTAACGCCGGCTCATCATCGGGACGATCCTCGGAGCAGGTGCCCGCCGATACTTAAGACTACGGGCCCCCCCAAAGACGCTCCACAATTCCGGCACCTAGTAGCAGATGAAGATTCTGTTGGTCGAGGACGATCCAGTCACACGCGAAATCGTGAAGCGCATGCTCACACGAATCGCGGACACCGTCATTGAGGCGGGGGACGGTCTCGAGGCGCTCGAGCTGATTGAGCGTGAGGATCCGGATTTTGTGTTCACGGACCTCCACATGCCCGTGATGGACGGCTACAACCTTGTGAAGGCGATTCGCGCGTCGCCCCAGTGGGCCGCGTTGCCGATTGTCTGCCTGTCGGGGATTCGCGACCGCGCCGAGGTGATGAAGCTGTTGGACCTGGGGATCGCCGACTACATCCTGAAGCCGATCCGGCCGCAGTCTGCGCACGACCGGTTCCGCGCCGTGGTGGCGCAGCACTCCGGGTGGCGTCGGACGCAGCGTGTGGGCGATCGTCGCACAATGTTGTTGGTGGACAGCGACCCGAACTTCCGGACGTTTGCCAAGAACCTGCTGGAGATCGACTTCGAGGTGCAGGAGTCCATCTCCGGTTCCGATGCCGCGCGCAAGTACCAGCAGGCGTCGCCCAAGCCGGATGTGGTGTTGATCGCCGACGGGTTGAAGCTGTTGTCCGAGACGCAGCTGGCCGAGATGATCCGGCGCTTTGCGTCCGATGCGCGGGTGTCGCCGCCGACCATGCTCCTCATGTCCGAGTCCGACGACCTGCCGGCGGAGAAGATCAAGCGCTTTGCCGCGGTGATCAAGCGGTCGTTCGTGCCCGGCGAGTTTGAGCTGGAAGTGCGGCGCTGGCTGTTCAAGGCCGAATCGCCCTTCGAGAAGCTGACGACCCACATCGAGAACGATGCCCGGGATTGGTTCTCCACCGGCGTGCGTCAGACGTTAGGCGTCATGGCCGGCAGTGACGCCAGCGTGGTGACGTCGATGGCCAAGGCCAAGGTGACCGGGGGCGTGGCGGCGACCGTGAAGTTGGAGTCGCCGACGATCGGCGGCGGGCTGGTGGTGCACATCGCGTCGCCGCGCGAGGATGCCACGCGCATCGGCGCGGCGGTGTTGCGGCGCGACGAGGTGTCGGAGAACGAGCCTGCCGAAGTCTTCGCGGAGCTGATCAACGTGATCGGCGGACGTGTGCGCGCTTCGTTGGAACAGCATGGCTGGGACCTGCGCCTGTCGCTGCCTGAGGTGGACAACGCGTACAGCAGTGGTGAGGAGTCGTGGAGCCTGTCGTCCTGGTTCAAGACGACGGCGGGGGATGCGTTCCAAGTGGGGTTGCGGCTGTATGCCACGGCGGGCGCTGCCGCGGCGCCCTCGCTACCGGATACGGGCTCGGCGCCGGCCGGTGAGCCGGCTACGCCGTCAGCGGACGGAGCCGACGAGGTCGCGGACGCACTGTTCTAGGCGTCAGGCTTCTTCGGGACGTGTCGCGGGGCCGTTCGCTGTCCGGCGTGCGATCACGTGCCAAGGAGGAGTGTATCCTGCTGCGACGACCGAGTCGCAGTTACGCCAGCCCGTTGGGCTTTCGGATCGGCGACATCGAAAGCGGCAACCGTGCGGCCCGAACGACGTAACTTTAAGTACACGGCGTGTAACTTGTTTTCTCCGAAAAAAGATTTTAAATTACGTCGTGGACCTTTCTCGCGAAGCCATTGCAGACGCCCTTACGCGCGTCGGCGAGCGCCTGCACGCCGAGGGCCAAGCTGTTGCCCTGGTCATAGCGGGAGGCGCCGCACTCAGTCTGCTAGGAATCATCGAGCGCGCAACGAGTGACGTCGATGTCATTGCATGGAGCGAATCAGGAAGGTCTGAGGACCTGACGCCCCCGCCCCCTCAGCTGCCGGGCGCTCTAAGGACAGCCGTTGACGCGGTTGGGAAAGAGCTCGGACTCGCGTTTGATTGGTTCGATCTCCGCGTGGCAACGGAGTGGCAGCTCGGGCTCCCCGAGGGATTTGCCGGCCGCGTGACGTGGAAGGTCTACGGTCGAGCCTTGCGAGTAGGCATCGCGGCGCGCGAAGACTTGATCTATTTCAAGCTGGTCGCCGCGGCGGACGCTCTCCATCCGCGACACTACCGTGACCTGATCCAGCTCAAGCCGAGCGATCCGGAGCTCACGCACGCGATGCAGGAAGCGATGCGTACGAACGTGGGGATAGATGACGAACTTGCGCGAGTCGCCGGCCGGGTCAGGGAGGCGCGAGGTGCCTAACGAAACGACCGATGCCATTGAGCGCCTGAGCGGAGCCGCGGTGACGGCACTCTGGCGCCAATGGGCCGCTTTGGGCGAAGCCGCCGCAAAGCCACCGCGAACGATCGTGGACTTGGAGGCCCTGTTGCTCGCGTCGGAGTGGTTCGCAGAAGATGAACCGCGGCTTACCTCAGTTTCCGCGTTGTGGCGACGTCGATTCGAGTCACTGGTTTCTTCGCAGCGACTCAGGAACCTACGGGAACGAAGCGCCAAGTGGCTCCCCGCGTCGACTGCGAACCGCCGCGTGTCCGAACGGCTGGGTGACGCGTCTTCCTCGCGCAAGCCGACGAGCCGGGTGCAACGAAGTTCCGTTTCGCCAGTCGCACGAGGTATCCCCACGCTGCAACTTCAGCTGCGACTCCTGCTTGGGGTCGGCGCCAAGGCCGACACCATGGCGCTCCTGCTTGGTCGGCGCCAAGATCAGTCGCTACCCGACTGGTGCATCGCACACGAGACGGCGTACGGATCGCACGCCGTCAGAAAAGTCACGAAGGACCTTGCCACCTCGAACGTCATCGCGTCGTCTCGCGATGGGCAGCATCGCATCGTTGAGCCGGAATCGTGGTGGAAGATCTTGCAGCGGCCCGCGCCAGAGCGCACCGTGTGGCAAAGCTGGGCCGTCATCTTCGCGTGGACGGCCGCGGCGCGTGTGATCATTCGTCGAGGAATGGCACGGAATGTCACGCCTTATGCGCTGGGCGGACAGCTGGACACGCTCGGGGAGGCGTTAGGCGATCCACTCCCGTGGTCTGCTCCCCTGCGTCCGCCAGGCCCGAATGCTGAAGCGGGGGTCGCTGCGTTCGTGAGGCGTTGTGAGGAGCTGACGAGGGACTTGACGACCGACGCGTAGCGGTGGCGTCGCTCATCGCAGACCGACGCGCTTGAGCAGCGCTTGATACCGTGGGTCGGGGTCCAACGGCAGGAGCAACTCGCTCCCGCGCACGAGCGAGACCCTCGAGTCGGCCACTGCCCGTTCCATCCAGTGCATGGCGCTGTCTGGCATTCCCAAGTGCGCATACGCGGCGGCGATCTTGTTGGGTGACAAGGCGTCGCGATCGAGCCGTGAGAGCTGTCGCAGGGCTTCGTCTTTCCGGCCAGCGTGCGCGAGAGCGATGGGCCGAAGGACTGGCGAGACCGGACGGCCAATGCGCGCCGCCAGGGCCTGCGCCACTTCGAACTCCCGAAGGTCACCTCGCAAAGCCGCGAGCAGCGCACGATGCGCTTGCCATCCATTAGTGGTAGACATCGAATCGAGTGCCAGACCGGCGCGAACAACGCGCGTGGCCTCCTCCAGCCGATCCGCTCTCATCAGCTCGATCGCATACGTGTCCCCGGCGAGGAAGGGGTCGACCTCGCTGGCGCGGTGGGCGAGCTGCACGGCATCTTCGTAATTGCCGAACGCTGCCTCGAGATCGGCGGCACACCACAGGCTATAGACATTGCCGGGGTCGAGCGCGACGGATCGTCGCGCGTCTTCGCGGGCCTGGCGGTACTCGCGACGATCAGCGCGGACGAAGGCGCGCGACATCAGAACCTCAGGATCGTCTGGGGCGAGCCTCGCCGAACGGTCGCTGGCCGCGAACATCTCGGTGATGCGAGCGTCTTGCTGACGCGAGTTCCAATCGAAAGAGATCGCGAACGCCAACCCAGCGTACGCCCTGGCAAAGGTGGTGTCTGCGCGGCTGGCGCGGCGGAACAGGTCGATGGCCTGCCGGACGGATGTGTCCGCCCACTGATCCATTGCGCGACGTGCCGACAGGTACAACGCGTAGGCGTCGGGATCCACCTGAGTTGCGGCGAACGCCACGCGGCGCGAGTCGGCTGGGACGAGTGATTCGGCGAGCGCATCGGCCACACGAACCCCGAGCGCCCGCTGGCCCACGAAGAGATCAGCGAGCGACGTATCGAACGATTGCTGCCAACGTGTCGTCTCGTCAGTGACATCGATCAACTCTGGACTCACGCGCACACGCCCGCGTCCCTTCGCGGTGGGCTCCCATACCACGGTTCCGGTCACCACGTAGCGCACGCCGAGTTCTCGCGCCACCTCCACAAGCGGCTTTGTTGTCCCGCGGAAGTGATTTGATGACGGGGACCCTTTCACCAGCAGCCCGGCGTGACGCGACAGCGCGCCACGCAGCTCGTCCGCGAGACCGTCGCCGAACCACTCATCCTCGGCACGTCCGTGATTCTCCAGGGGAAGGACGGCAATGGGGATCGGCCCATCGGCCGCCGTCGCTGGCGTGCCAAGGCGCGTTCTTGCGCCTCCCGCCCGCGACCCGAGCCACGCCGCCGCTACCAGCGCGAGTACCGTTGTCATGGGCAGCACGATGCGTTTCCAACCGACGCGGGCAGTGGGACGCACCGGCGTCGCTTGATGCGCGGGTTCGGTCGTCGTGGAGCCTAACGCCGCCGCCAAGTCGCCCGCCGTGCGAAAGCGATCGGCGGGCACCGGCGCCAGCGCTCGCTGCAACACGGTCTGCAGGTCTGCCGGCACCGCATGGCGGAGTTTGGTAACGTCCGGTGCCGGTTCCGACAGGCGTCGCGCGAGGGTCATCTGCGCCGTGGCGGCCCGATGTGGAATCTCGCCCGCTAGCATCTCGAAGAGCAGACAGCCCAGAGAGTAGATGTCCGACCTCCCGTCTACATCGCGCTCGCCACTGGCCTGCTCGGGGCTCATGTAGTTCGGCGTGCCCATCGTGAGGCCGGTGGCCGTCATGCGGTCGGCACTGGCATTCGACAACGCCCGTGCGACTCCGAAATCGATCACCATCGCATGACCGTCCACCAGGAGCACATTCTCCGGCTTGATGTCGCGGTGCACGACGCCATGGCGGTGCGCGAAGTCCAGCGCCGACGCGACCTCGTGAGCAATCTGCCGGGCCTGCACGACAGGAAGTTGCACCTGCTGCGTAAGCAGCGCGCGCACCGATTGCCCGTCGAGAAACGGCATCACATAGTAGAGCAGTCCCTCACTCGCTGGCTCGCTGGTGCGCAAGACCGGGACGATATAGGGATGAGTGAGCTGGGCCATGATCGCCATCTCGCGCCGGAATCGGTCGGCGCTGAGCTCTGCCACCACTTCTGGCGGGAGCACCTTAATCACGACCTTCCTTGCGAGTGCAACTTCCTCGGCAAGGAACACGCGGCTCATCCCTCCAGTCCCCAACTCCTCCACGACGCGATACGTTGCGCCGAGGTCGTGCTGGAGGTGAGCGAGGAGGTCGTTGGTCACCGTAGGGCTCTACCCTGAGGCCAGTGTTGACTATCGCGTGCTGGCCGACATCGCGACAGGCAGTCGTTGTTGCTGCAAGGAGATATTGAGTGCGGTCTCGGGTCAAACGGGTGGCGCATAGGGGTCAATCCCGCGGCTTCATGAACTCCTTGAACGCTGCGCAGTCTTTGATGGGATCGAGCAGATGTTCATCAACCACGCCGATGAGACCGGGGGCATCCTCCCAGTACTCGGTGTAAGGCGCTCCTCGTCGCAACGCTTGAACGAAGTAGCCCACCGCCCGATCGCACGCGCCCAGCTGTGCCGCGATGCGCCCCTGCCAGGCGATGTTCGTGCCGCCGAGGTATGGCGTGGTCAGCGCACCCAGGCGTGCGACGTAGCGCTCCGCGGCCTCCCGATCGTTGCGTCTGACGGCGACGACGCCCAACCACCCCAGTGCGTCCACATTCGAGCTGTCGGACGCAAGCACCTGCTCGAAGATCGACGTCGCTTGATCGACCTGTCCCAGGTCAAACAGCGTGACGCCGAGCAGTGGCCCGAATGCGAGCACCGTCTTCTTCGCGATCTTGCCACGATACCACTCGACCGCCTGCCGATCGATCTCGTCGGCGCCCGCGGCGTGACCGTGGTAGCGAAGTTGGTACGCGGTACCGCGAAGCAGGTAGGGATCGAAGCGCTCCAGCGCTTGAAGGGCGCTCAGACGTGTGCGGACGTCGTCCATTCGGCCGAGCGCCGCCAGCGCCCGCAACTCCAGGCCGATCCCGGCCGGCGTTTCCCCGGACTCCCTGAGCCCATCTCGCGCTGCACGCAGTTCGTTCTCGTAGTCGCCCGCATGGTGCAGCACGACGGTGTAGAACTCCCACATGCGCGGCGCCAAACGGTTTACCGCATGTCGCAAGGATAGCTGTGCGCGACGCGCCGCTTCACTCCACCGGTTCGTGCGATACGCTTCTTGCGCCTGTGCCCAGACAGGCGACAGTTCCAACATGCGTGTTGTTTGTCGGAACTGCTCCTCGATGTCGCCATCAACCCAGGCGCGCATGTAGTCGTACCATACGGCATCACCGGCGGGCAGAGACGCCCGACGCGGCGCCAATAAACGGAGCAAGGAGTCGCTGCGACCGATCGCCTGGTTGGCATTCCACTCCGCCATTGATAGCTCAAGCAGCACCTTGGCCGACGAAGAATCGAGTGCTCGGGAGCGATAGAAGTGCACGAGCGCTTGCGCGGGATTGTTCTGACGCTGCAACTCCAAGCCGAGCATCAGCTCCCGGTACGCATCCAGCGACTGCGGCAGCTCAGTCTTCGCCGCATTGCCGAGTAGTGGATCCAGTCGCGCCGATAGCGCCACCACTACTCGATCGCGTATGGCCCCCAGCGCCTCGCGTTGACGTGCCATCGGCACCGTGACCAGACCGATGGGTGCCGCTTGGCTGTTCGTGGCTGCATCGACGATCTGTGCCTGGATGGCCAACGAGTCGCCCTGCCGGAAGTAGTGTCCCGCCACCACCAACCCGGCGTCTGTTTCCTGCGCCACGAATCGCGGGTCGCTGGTGTTTGCCCCGTTCACCTTGGCGGCCTGCACGGCCATGACCGTTGACGTCGGCGCGATATCCACGGCGGCAGAGCGCGACAGGTCATTCGTGATCACGTCGGCGATCATCAGCCCAAGCGCGTCCAACGAGTCCACGCCCGTGCGATTTTCGAAGCGCATGACCGCTACGCGCTTCGCTGATGCCGCACCCGGCGCTTGGCGGGCGCTCCGCCACGCATAGCCGCCAGCAGCAACTGTCAGGATCACCAACACCCCGGCGGCCACTGAGAGTCGGCGCGGAACAGCGCTCCGTGTCACTGGCACCGTCCCGCCGCCCGGCGTCTGCATGGCCTCCAGCACGGGGATCAACTCGTCCGCGCTCTGCGGCCGGTCGGCCGGCGACTTCTCCAAACATCGCATTACCAGCTCAGCCAGCGCCGGCGGAATGCTCGCCCGGTGCTGGGACACCGGCGCCGCTGGGATTCCCACGTGCGCTGCCAAGACCTCCTGCGGTGACGATCCCGCAAAGGGCGTCCGTCCGATCAGCAGTTCATACGCCATCACGCCGAACGCGTAGATGTCCGACCGGTGGTCGATGTTCGGGTCCGCCGTCGCCTGCTCAGGACTCATGTAGGCGGGCGTGCCTAACGCCACGCCAGCGGTGGTCAGCACGTGCTGCCCCGTCGCCTCCGTCAGCGCCTTGGCCACGCCAAAGTCCGTGACCAACGCGTGACGCTCGGCCAGCATGACGTTCTCGGGCTTGAGGTCACGGTGGACCACGCCGCGCTTGTGCGCATAGGCCATGGCGTCGGCGACGTCACGCAGGACGCGCACCGCGTCAGCGATCGGCAGCCGGCCGTCGTGCCTCAGCTTCTCTCGGAGCGAAGGCCCATCGACGTAGGGCATGACGTAGTACAGTCGCCCCGCCGCCTCGCCTGAGTCGTGGAGGGGAAGGACATGCGGATGCGTAAGGCTGGCCGCAATCGCGATCTCGCGCAGAAAGCGCTCTTTACCCAACGATGCGGTCAGGTCATCTCGCAGGACCTTCACCGCCACCATCCGCTGGTGCTTGAGATCTTGCGCCAGGTAAACCGTCGCCATGCCGCCGGCGCCGAGTGCGCGCTCGATGCGGTAACGGTCGCTCAGCGCCGCGGGCAGGTCTTGCAGTGGCTCGGGCAGGGTCGTTCAGTGAAGTGAGACGCACCACAATACGTCGACTGGCCTTAGCTAGCCAGAGATAGTGCGCTCTCGTGAGTCCGATGCCTGCTCTAAATAGACGGGATGATCGCGGTTGGTGCCTTCCGTACATCGGTCAACGAAACCACTCGTCAGCCGCATCGTCGGCTCCACCAGAAAGGTAGAGATCACGTCCAACATTTACGGCTGGCGGCTTTGCGCCGTGGAGCGATGTTGGAGGTCGTGCACTTGTCAGCCTACAACCGGGCGCTACGTACAGCGAAGTGGAGCGATGACTGTTTGACGAGCGCGACCGTCCAATGTACATCTCAACGATGGCAGCGTAGCACGCGATTGGAATCGTCGCGCGCCGCATAGCGTTGAATTCGCATCGACGATGCTATTGCGAGCACGTGACATCATGGGTTCGTGATGACTATGCAAACTCACCGCCTTCTCTGGTTCGTTTGTCTGATCGGCATTTCGGAGGCTGTCCTCGCCAACGTTGCCGCGCAGGAGTCCGATCAGATGGGTGGTGGTCCGGTGCCTGCCATTGCCCATGCTCGCGGCGTCGCCGGTGATGTCGGCGATACGCTGGCGATTCACGCGAACATGGCGAGTGAGCCCACCACCCAAGGAAGGCTCGAACGTCACGATGGCCAGCATGGCCTCGTGAGGCGCATCGCCGATGGCGTCGCGGCACTCGTCGGTCAACACGTAGTCACAACGATTCTGGGGAACGCCGCCGTCGGTGCGATGATCCCGATCAAGCAATCCGTAGTCGTATTTCTGGCGGCTGCGCTCGCGTCCTTGAAGCAGCTGTTTTCGCGGAGGAGAATCGTAGGCACTCTTCCCCGCCGCCGATCTGGAGGCGATCGGCTCGACCGTCGGGGCAAACATCACGACCGCATCCCACGTTCGCCTCAGGCTCCCTGACGCCAGCTGCCCGCCGCCTTCAGCTCCAGTTTGTGAATTAAGCCCTTCGCCTTACACCTTCGGCAGCTCGAACCCACTCCGGTACTTCGCGCGCGTCATCTCATTCGCCTGCGCGTCGTTCTTGAACTGGCTGGCCGCCGCATCCCAGTAGACCTTGCGGCCCGTGAGCAACGCGATGTTCCCCATTTGCGCGTTGATCGCCGCCACGCTCCCCGTGTCGATGCCACACTTGAGGATCGACGCGTCATTCTTCTTGATGGCGTCGACGAAGTTTCGCGTGTGAAGATCCAGGTTGTCCGCGCGGTTGCCCTGTGACGGAATGGCCTCCAGTCGGTACTTCTGCACGTCGCCGTCCGTGTACGTCTCCGGGTTCACTTCCCAGCCGCCGCGGTTCACGACCAGCGTGCCGTTGTTGCCGACGAAGGCGATGCCTTCCGTCTTGCCATACGGTCCGCCGTCGATTCCCGTGGCGTGCTCCCAGAGCATGTTGAAGTCATCGTATTCGAACACCGCCTGCAACGTGTCCGGTGTTTCCGACGCGTCGTCTGGGTAGGCGAACTTGCCGCCACTGGCGACGACTGACTTGGGCGCCGTGGCCTTCATGGCGTAAAGGGCGATGTCGATTTCGTGCACCCCCCAGTCAGTCATCAGGCCGCCGGCGTAATCCCAGAACCAGCGGAAGTTGAAGTGAAAGCGATTGGGGTTGAACGGTCGTTGCGGGGCCGGTCCTAGCCAGCGGTCATAGTTCACCCCGGCAGGCGCAACACCATCGGGGAGTTTGGGCACCGGCTTCATCCATCCCTGGTAGGCCCACACCTTCACCAGGCGAATGCGCCCCAGCTTGCCCGAGCGCACGTAAGCGATGGCCTGCTCGTACTGCAGCCCGCTCCGCTGCCACTGGCCCACCTGCACCATGCGGCCGGATCCCCGAGTGGCCGCTTGCATCACCCGGCATTCCTCGATGGTGTGGGCGATCGGCTTCTCGACATACACGTGCTTGCCGGCAGTCACCGCATCAACCATCGCCAGGCAGTGCCAGTGATCCGGCGTAGCGACAATCACCGCGTCGATATCCGAGCGTTCGAGCAGACGGCGATGGTCATCGTAGACCTGCGGTGCCTTGCCGCCGAGTGTGACGACGTCCGCGGTGCGTGCGGTGAGGACGCCCTTGTCGACATCGGCGATAGCGACGCAGTTCAGGCCGGGGATCTTGAGGAAGGAGCGTGCGTCGCTCCACCCCATGCCATTGGCGCCAATGATCCCGAAGTTCAGCTGGTCGGAGGGGGCGACCTTTGCGCGCACTGACTCGGCAGCTGCAATACTCGGGAGGGATGTGGCGAGGGCGCCGCTGGCGAGGGTGGCGGTGGACTGCTTGAGGAAGGAGCGGCGGGAGGATTTCACGGACGGGGTGGGAGAGGGATCCCAGAGTATCTCGTGAGTTGGGGATGGCGTCAACGCGGAGGCGGGGGCACGATGACGGGCCCTACGCTGTGCGGGTGCAGCTTGCGGCATGTATACGCCGAGTTGCCAAGCCGTCGTACGGGAGCATAGCGTATGGGTATGCCGCAAGAAGCACACGTCTGGACGCGCGACGAGGTGTTGGCACTTCCCGAAGACGGGAGGCGCTATGAACTCGTCGACGGGGCATTGCTGGTGAGTCCATCCCCTGGGTACGCGCATCAGCGGGCCGTGGGGTGGCTGTTCGCGCACCTGTACGCGTACGTGTGACAGCAGCACGTGGGATCCGCTCTGACCTCGCCGGCCGATCTCGACCTTCACGGCGAGCAGCTCATGCAGCCCGATGGTTTGTGCTGCCGGCGGGGGCCATGAAGTCCGGCCTGAGCCCGTGGTCCGAGGCCGGAATTCCACTTCTTACGATCGAAGTGATTTCGCCGTCCACGGCACGGTACGATCGCCTCACCAAACGCGCACGCTTTCAGCGCTCGTGCCGGAGTACTGGATCGTCGATCTCGACGGGCGGGTGGTCGAGCGCTGGCGACCGGACGACACGCGTCCCGAGGTTGTGCACACGACGCTGGAGTGGTTCCCGCCGGGTGCAACGGTGGCGCTCACACTCGATCTCGTCGCGCTGTTTCGTGAGGTGTGGGGGGAGGGGTAGAGCGGGCGGTATCGACAGAAGGAATCGCGCTAGCCAGCGACCCGCTCCACCACGGCTGGTAGCCGGTCGAGAATGAGTTGGTGTAGCTGGACCTTCCGGCTCGCGTTGTCGATATCGATGCCCACAAGGTCGCCCGCGGCGTCGTAGTCGAGCACAACGCCGTCTGATACTTCTCGACTCTCGACGCTCTCCCGTTCGGTGAGGTCGATGTAGAGCGAGTCGGTCTCGGGGTAGTAGTTCAGTTTCATCGCTTGAACCCCCGGTCCAAGAATGCGTTGTGAATCGTCACTCGGTCCTCGAGAGTCACGACACGAAGAATACTGCATCTGCGACCAGGTGTGACGACGCCTTGGGGTCTCGCGCCGTGCCCCGACTGGAGTTACCTCTCCTCGGCTCACGTTTCTAAGCGCCATCCTGATGTCACGCCGTGCCTTCAGCTCAGAGACCCTTTCCACCAGTCGGGGCCGCGTAGGTAGCGATCACGATGGCTTCTGACCCCTGGTCCGCCGAGGAGAACGCCGCAATTGTGGCGGACTACCTCGTCATGCTCAACAGCGAGCTGCGGGGGGAACCAAACAACAAGGCGGAACACAATCGTTTGCTTCAAACGGTGCTAAGGGACCGTTCGAGGGGCGCAATCGAGTTCAAACACGCGAACATCAGCGCAGTGATGATCGAGCTCGGCTTCCCTTACATCGATGGGTACAAGCCAAGGTCCAACTATCAGGACGATCTTCGGGACGAAGTCATCGCGCGGTTGGAACACGCTCCACAGCTCATCGCCAGCGCATCGTTCGCCGTCGAGGCGCCGGCGAAAGTGCCACAGGTCTCTTCGATTCTCGACGCGTTGGTCCCCGCACCCAAGCGGGAGCGCGTTACGGGGCGCGTTTTTGAACGCCCGCCAAGGCGCGGGCGTCTCGGCGTCGACTACCTCGCCATGGAGTCCCGCAACCGATCGTTGGGCGCTGCAGGTGAACAGTTCGTCCTGGAGTTTGAGCACGAGAGACTCTGGAAGGCCGGCCGCCGGGAGCTGGCAAACAGAATCGAGCACGCTTCACGCACGCAGGGCGACGGGCTTGGCTTTGACATCCACTCCTACGAGTCGAGCGGACGCGATCGGCTGATCGAGGTCAAGACCACAGCATTCGGGGTGCACACGCCGTTCTTCGCCAGCGCGAATGAGGTGTCTTTCTCGCGCGATCAGGCGGAGGTGTTCAGTCTCTATCGGCTTTTTCAGTTTCGCACGTCGCCGAAGCTCTTCCAGCTCGCCGGTTCTTTGCGCGAGACGTGCGAGTTGGAGGTGACGCAGTACCGCGCGTTTGTGGGGTAGGGAGCGACCGGCCGAATCCCGCAAGGTCCACCTTCTGCCCACCTGCCTTACCGCATTCCACCTCTCCAAGCATCGTACAGCTACAGCGTGCGCCGCAGGTCGGAGGCGCAGTGTTTGACGGCGACGACATGGCGGCGTATATCTGAATGCGACACCGTTGAGGCTTTGTACGACAACGGTGGATGCTGCAGTCAGATATGCCCCTGTTCCAGGGATACTTAGCGCATTCGCCTGAAGCTCCGGAGATCCAAAATGAAGCCCCCCCGTATCCGATGGCTCGCGCGCTCGCTCGGCGTCTTAACGCTCGTCCTCACCAGCACTCCGGCATCCGCTGCCGCGCAAGAGCAGGATAGTTCTCGGGTCAAGATCGACTGGCTCAGCGGGCCCTTAAAAGCGCACTTGGGAAGCGTCGCAGAAGTCGGCGTCCCCGCCGGATGTCGTTTCGCCGACGCAAAGGGTGCGAAGGACTTCATGGAGGCCACGCACAATCCGACCGACGGGCGCGAGGTCGGCGTGTTATTGTGCCGGTCAGCCAGCAGCGACAGCAGCTCGTGGTGGGTGGTGTTCGAGTTCGAGGCCAGCGGAATTGTTCGCGATGACGAAAAGGCGACGCTCGACTCGACGGCGATTTTGGAGTCGATCACACGCGGGACCGAAGCGGGCAATGAGGAGCGACGCCAACGTGGTTGGGAGGAGCTCGAGATTCTCGGATGGTTCCGTGCACCGTACTACGACTCGCTCACGCACAACCTGACGTGGTCCACGAAGCTGCGCGCGAAGGGCGACCCGACGGAGACTGTGAATCACTCAGTGAGGATCCTCGGTCGCCGTGGGGTGATGCATGCCGACTTGGTGATGGCGCCGTCCGAAGCCCGTGCCGCCGTGCCCGAGTTCGACAAGATCGTTGCCAGCTACAACTACCTGACGGGTGAGCGCTACTCCGAATGGAAGCCGGGTGACAAAGTCGCGGAGTACGGCCTCACGGCGCTGATCGCCGGCGGTGCCGGTGTGGCCGCTGCCAAGCTTGGGCTGTTCGGCAAGCTGTGGAAGGTGATTCTCACTGCGGTGATCGCACTCAAGAAACTGCTCGTCGTGATCGCGTTAGGGGTGGCGTCGTTCTTCAAGCGGTTGTTTGGGCGCAAGCGAACGGTCATCTCCGAAACACAGCCGAAGTAGTGATCGTGAACTCGCTCTCCTTGAGCGTCGGCCTCTTGGCCGTCGCGACACTGGAGGGCGTGCGCCATGTTCCACGTGATGGCATCGTATTTCGCCAGCTCATATTCGGCAGGTGGCGCGCCGGGCCGGCCTTCCACATGGGCCGTGGGCTGGCCATGGTCAGCTGGTGTCTTCCCTTGCAGTTGCCGGTTGTAGCTGTCGCGGGAACGAACACACCAGCGTTCGGCAGCCGTCGACTAGTCACGCGGGCCAGCAGGAGACTTCGCCGCGTGGGGGGTCTTGGCGCGTACCTGCGCATCCAGAGCCTTGTGATGTTGGCGCTCCTGGTTCTTTACGTGCCTTACACCGCGCTCCACTGGTCCTCCTACAGCGGTATTCGATTGCTCTCCGTCTGGCTGTTCTTGTTGGCGAGCCAAGTGAATCTGACCTTTTACCTACTTCGCAGTTGCGGATCGAGTGCGCGTTCGGCCGCCAGCCGTTGCGTCGGATTGCTGAATCCGTTTGCCGTGCACCGCGCTCCCGAGATCGTGTATGCTGAGGCGTTCCGTGGCGTTCCACGCCTGGCCGTTGCCGCAATCCTGCTCGGCGTCGATGGAATGGTCCAGCAGCTTCGCCGAGAGACTTTTGATGCGGTTCATGGTGAGCCTGACGGAGCGGAGGTCAGGTGGCTGGAGGGACTCTGGTCGCGAGAAGAGCTGGTACGCGCGCTTGGCTCAACAAGTCAGTTTGAACTTGGCACTCCATTCTGTCCTCGTTGCGGGGCGGCCTATCGACCCTCGGCCGAGTTGTGTGCGGAGTGCCCGTCTGTGTTCTTGGTGCGTGGCTGATCGACGTAGTATCGCGAGGTGGCCGTGGGCACGGGTCAGCCGTCGCTCGATCGGCTCGCCAAGGTCGTCTCGCCGGAGTTCGGCCTACCTCACCACCACCACAATCCCCGTGATCCCATACCCCGCCCACCGCATCGTCTCCCGCCCATCCGTGATCGCCGGCACCATCAGCGAGTCATAGCCTAGCCGGGCGGCAGTCGTTAGGTGCGCGAGCCCCAACGAGGCCAGGTCATTCCCATCGTGCCAGCGTGGCTCGCCGATGGTCCAGTTGGTCGCGGAGAGCACGTACCGCTCGTCCGACTCCAAGCTATAGGCGAACAGGATGAAGTACGTACCCGGGACAGTCGGAGCCACCTGGCTGATGCTATCCTGACGCACCCGTGAGCCTGCGTTGGACAGGAGATAGCCAGCGAGCTTCCCCGACGTCGCGGGGTCACCCCAGGTCGGTGTCGTTGCCATCACCAGTGTCGCCGCGCCAAACAGTCCGTGATACGTCGTCTCAATGACGCCGGTGATCCGCTCACCAGGGTGGACCCACAGGGTGTCTGCCGCGGACGTCAGCCGCTTGCCGTTGACGTTCGCCCAGTTGAAGGCCAGCCTCGGCCGCTTGCGATCGCCCGCCAGGTGAATGCTCGTTTGCAGGCGCCCGCTGCGCGCAAAGAACGCAAGGGACTGCAGCAACTCGCCAGCTCCACCGACGCCGAGACGTCGGAACTCTGCCCGACCGCTACTTGTCACCGCGATTGTGTCGCCGGTGAGGGGAAAGCGTGGATCGTTGGACCTAGCGACTACGGTATCCCCATCAGCCGCAACGCGGCCGCCAAAGATGTTCAACTCGTCGACAATCGGGCTCGGAAACACCAGCAACCCACCGGCCACGCGATCGGGCCCCAGACTCCAGTCCGACTCGGCGGACTCGATCTGCGTTGGATAGGCAATCGCGACGAACGCGACGAGCGCCGTGGCGGCAACGGTCGCCATTACGCTGACCCGCGCATGACGCAAGAGCGGGTACCGAACACTCAGCGGGAGCGACGCGGTGAGTTCGCGAGTCGCAGCTGCATCGACGTATTCGCCGAGTAACCCGTGGACCAGCTCCTCCGGCGTCGACTGCCAGTCACGCGTACGGGCCTCGGCGACATAGCGGTAAAGGAGCTGCCGAACGCCACCGCGATCTCCTCCCACCCACAGATGCCGTGCGATGCGTCGCGCGAGTTGTGCGCTCCATGGATGTTCGTGCCGCAACGCGTTGGCGAGCGTAAGGTGCGCGGCGCGCGTCTGCTCCGGAGTGGTCTTGGCAAGTACGGTGTCCCGCACCACGTCGTGCGACACCGTCCAGGCGTCACCGGCGGGACTGGCCAGTCGCAGGTTCGCCAGCTGCATCAGGTGCTGTTCTGCGGCGGTGACCTCGGACGAAAGGCAGGTCGCCAGCTCCTTTCCAGATAACGGCACGCCTCCAACGGAGAGAAGCAGCAGTGCTTCTGACTCGCCCTTCGTCAGCTCCCACCCCGTGGCGTCATCTCGGTGCGCGTTGCGGGTGGCGGTCAGTAGTGCGTCGGCGTTGTCAGTCGCATAGTGGCCGGCACGGATATGGATCAACTTGCGCCGTAGCAGGCCGCCGAGGATTTCGAGGAGAAGGTAGGGGCTCCCACCGGACGCTGAGTACATGGACGTGAGCCAGGCATTGCCCCAAGGCGCGTCACCGAGGTCGGCGATGCCTGCGATCAGCGCGCGCGCATCATCTGGCCGAAGGGCGGCGATCACCAATCGCGTGCCGGCGCCACTCGGCGGCAACACATCTGCCTCCCGCGATGTGGTGACCACCAGCAACGGCGCACTCGTGAGGCGCGTCGTCACTGACTGAAGCACTCGGCGCGACGACGCGTCTGCCCAGTGCATATCATCAATGAGCACGGCCGTCGGTTGGTCGGCAGCGACCGCATCCATCAACTCGGCCAACGCGCTCGCGAGTTCAGCGTCGGTCGTCGCGCCCTTGGTCTTGGCGGCGATGTCCCCGAACGCCGAATCCAACAACGGGAAGGCGCGCACCAGGGTGCGAATCGCAACGGGCGATGTGGACGATGCGCCGCGCAACTGAGACAGCTGTCGTGCGACTTCACCGGCCAAGGCGAGGTCGAGGTGTCGTTCACCCTGCTGAGCGCGCACGACCACGACGCGTGCGCGTTGCGAGCGCAGTCGGGCGCGGAAGTCTTCCAGCAGGCGCGTCTTCCCAAAGCCGGCAGGGGCAACGATCGCCACGTGTCGCGTGGCGCCCCCAACGGCGGCGCGCCACTCGCTCACGAGCTGTGCAAACTCCGAGTCTCGCCCTACCAGGTCGGCGCGCAGCTCGCCGCGTCCCATCGGCTCCACTGCGGCCGACGCGCTGCGAACTTTGGCGATGATGGCCCTAGTGGCCGGCTCCGGAGTCTCGCCGTCGTGCGCCAGCTGATGCTCCAGTGCCTCCGCCTCGGCGTGCGCTGAGCGCAGGTCCTGGGCCGCCAGCAGCATCTCCAGCAGAACGCGCCACCAGCGTTCGCGTTGTGGCTGATCGTCGCGCAGACGGTACGCCAGCTGGCGAGCCTGTCGATGGTCTGCGCGGTCGAGAGAGGCACGGATGGCCGCTTCCAGTGCGCGGTGGTATGCCGCACGGAGTGAGACGCGTTGCAGCTCCGCCCAATCCTCGAAGGCGCGTCCGCCCGGCATCGCAATGTCTGGAAGAAATTGACGCTCCACCTGACCCAGAGGACCTATCCGATGACCTTGCTGAGAAGAGTTGACCGGCGGTGACGCTCGAACAAGCGGCTCCGGACGACGCGTTACGCGCGATGGTCGCGACGCTGGTCCAAGACGCGCTCCGCTAGGAGTAAGCGCAGTTCATGGGCGCGGCCCGCTACGAACGCACCGCCTCGCGCTGCGGCTACCGCAACGGCAGTTACGACCGCACACAGCAGGCCCCGATTGTACCACCAGAAGCTTTCGACAGTGCGCGCGCAGTGCGGTTCTCAAACGCCGTTGCCGGAATAGTGAACGCTAGCGAGCAGCCGATCGCCGCCCAGAAGAGCGGGTGCGGCTCCTCACGCTCGCGGGCCACATCAGCCGCGAGCTGCACCAGGCCGACACCGAGCAGGGGTAGCGCCACCGCGCTAAGCAGATTGCTGCGGTGTCGCTCGCGCCGAAAATCGCGCGCGTACGCTCGAGCAGAGTCGGATCCCGAGACAAGGCGCGCACATTGGGAGTTGAAAGAGCCATAAGCGACTTACTCGTTTGCCATCACGCCCGCGCAGGAGCGACGACCCTTCTTCGCGGAGGGCGCAGGTGTCGTACGAACATTCATCGGTTGTGGCCGCGTCACGCGCGGCCGACCCGGCGCGCGAGCCCACCAGCTACGCGACACCGCCACGACCGATGAGCAGTCCGAACGCCAGCACACACAACTTTGACGCGCTCCGCATCGTGATGCTCATGATGAACCTCCGGTCTTTGTGATGGAAGTCGTCGCCGCCAGGACTAGCGCGGGGTCGGCACGGGTGAAAATCGGCACTGGGTCGGCGTTCCGAAAACACCGTCGCGCTCCCTTGGCTAGCACTCGCCGCCCTCGTCAGCTGAAACCCTGTCAGCAGCATATTGCCACCATTGGCTACCGCGGACGACCTGCAAAGAAAGGGTTGACTGCTTGCTGAGCCAGAATGAACCATGCGGTGGCGCCAACGTGCGTTCGCCGATACCAGCTGAAATTGAATCCAGACGACACCCCGTCGTGACTAGCGGCAACCATTCCACCGCTCTGTCCGAAAAGAGGGGACCCCTGAGCGGCTGCAAGGGTTTGACGGAGTGACGCAGCTTGTGCAGCCCGGCCCGCGAGCGCAGCAGCGACCGTTACGTGTGCGGTCCCTTCCCACCAAATGCCATCCCGGTCGTCGTTGAAGTCGTAGCCTAAAAACCCGTCACTTGAGGTGCGATGGAACCGTTCGGCGCAATCAAGGGACTCCGGATGCGGCGCGGCCCCAGGCGTCAGAGCCAATAGGCTCCACACCTGTACGTCCACTGGTAACTGTCCCGCATCCGCATTGCGTGTATTGGGGTCTCTGGTTCCAGCCAAATAACAGGCGCGCCCTGTATCCCACATTGTCTCGACAAATTCTCGGGCGTGCTCGGCACCCTCACGCCACTTCAGTTCACCTGTGAGGTTGTACATTGCGGTGAACGCCGCGAACACATCTAGGTTGTGCTCCGTACTGGCATACTCACGCCGGTGGCGAAGACTCGGATTCTCCGGATAGTCCTCACCTCCCTGAAATCCTTGGAAGCCTCCGGCGTCGTTGCGGAACTGTTCGATGAACTCACCAAGCTTCCGCGCGCAGTCAAGAAACTCGGGTAACGACGTTTGTCGATAAAGGGCCAATAAGGCGATCATTGCCCACGCCTCATTCCCGACGTCGGATGCTTCTTGTTCTACTTCGTAGAACGTCAGGCTGCTGTCACTGTAGAATCCTGGCACGGGCACTGTGCCCAAAAGACCGTTCGGTGCCCAACCCGGAGGCAACGCACTGTCGCCCGCCGCATATGCCGTGCGCAGTCGCCCATCCATGAAATAGCGGTCGTGCTGAGCAGCATATTCGAGCTCCCGCCCAACAAGCTTCGCGCGCTCGATATCCGACGCAGTGCCGCCGGCCAGGAATGCGAGGATGGCTAACGCATTGTCGTATAAGAACGCTGTGTTGCGGAGAACAAAGTCGATGTCGTCGGCCTTGTTGGAGTCAAATGGATTCGGCTGCACCGCACGTGTCTCGTAGCTCCGGATTAGACGCGGCTCAGCGAGTCGCAGTTGAAGCCGCGACGCACTGAGGTCGTATTGGATCGAGTCGATATAGAATACCGCCGTTCCGCTAGGGTTTCGTGCCTTGTCAGCGACCCATCCGAAACCTCCAAGAATGTACCTAAGGTTCTTCCCAGACAGATCTATCCTGTACTTCTGGTACGTCGTGGTAAGCGTTGCCGTCAGCTTAACTACCGGCGTTGACTCGGGGTATGGCGTGTTTGCCAATGGTTTGCCGGTGGCCGCGTCTCGGCCCACCCCGCCTGTCAGGAAGTCGACCACCTCACCGCCTCGTGCTCCCCGGGCCCAAAAGCTCAACCCCGACGCGCCGCTTAGATCGACACCAGCGCTCGCGTACGTGCCGAAATTGGGTGTCGGTGCCGTTGAATCGGGAAGCAAGACGCCATTCTGAAAATAGAAGCCGCCGAAATCATGGCCAGGTGTGGCATTGAACTCGCAACGAATTGCGGTGGCACCAGACAGAACGGACTCGGTCGATGAACCGTTGCAACTGACGGGCGCAGCAGCATCAGGGAGCTTCGCCCATGCATGAAAGTGATTTCCTGCTGAGCTTACGTCGTCGTAAAGGGGATAGCGCGTGTGGTACTGGTCCATTATGCGCCCAAGGTAGTCGAGCGCCAGCCGCGAGGTTGCTAGCAGTGGTCGCGGCGTCAAGCGAATCGTGATTGCGCCCTCCCTCCCACCAACGCTGGCCTTGACCGAGACGGACCCGGGGGTCACGCCGACCAGTAGTCCCGCGGTAGTAACCGTGGCAACGCTCGGGTCTTCGCTTGTCCAGATCGCCAGCTGCTTAAGCACGCGCCCATTCGTCGCCCTAGCGACCGCAGCAAGCTGCAACGCGTCGCCGACCAAGAGCCCCAACGATGGCGATGTCACCTCCACTCTCTCCACCGGAGGCTCGGTAACGCGCAGGGCGACGGCAGCACTCTTGCCGTTAAGGCTAACGATGATATCCGCCAGACCCGCAGCAGCAGCAGTCACAACACCTGTTGCTGTTACTGTGGCAACGGCAGCGTTTGAGCTGGACCATACAGCGACTGCGGTCGGATCTTCGTTTCCGTACCGATCTCTTGCCGAAAACGCAACCTTGGAGGTGTCCCCGGCGAAGAGCTCCATTGAGTCGGGGCGTACACGCAGAGTGTCAACTGCGCCAGGCCTCGCACTGGCCTGAAAGGTGGTCGAGAGCGTCGTGTTCGCTACTCGCGCCTGCAGCGACCGGCCGCCCGCGACATGGCCCAAGGTCCAGCGCACGCTCGCGCGACCAAAGCCATCGGTCACTGCCCGTGTGGTTTCGAGCGCCCCGCTGTCAGAGGCTTGGAACAAAACGGATACTCCCGGCAGGGGCTGGGAACCGCGCAGAACGAGCACGACCAAGTCGCGGGAGAGCGCCTGACCAACCTCCCCGCTTTGCGAGTCGCCGCTGTCGGGCACAATCGCTGTCGGGACACCAGCTAGCGGCTGCGGGCCTTCCCCGTTTCCGCAGCCTGCGAAGAGCGCTCCGAGCGCGAAGAGCGAAGCGAAAACGCGCGACGATCGCATCAAGGATCTCATTGGGCCCCCTGGTTTCGACTAGTCGACAGGCTGCTGTGGGTAACAGGCGCCTAGACCGCAGCAATAGGTAGCGCACTAGGACTCGGGCCCGCCAGCGCGTAGGAATGCCACCTTTGCGCCCCAAAACTGACTAAGCTGCGCGCGTAATAGAACCGTACTACGCTGCGAAGTGCGGGGCGTGGCCCAAAATATCAGCTCAGGCGATAACGAGCTGGTCCAGACTTCCCTTTCTGGCGCACAACTAGCTCGTGAAGCGTCAGTTTTCGAAGGTCGGCTATCACCGTGTTTTCGCCTACTCCGCACAGCGCCCGCCCCATCTTAACGCTCATGTCGCCATGCTCGTGCATGAAGCAAAGCATTCGAGACAATCTCACGGACGGACGCACGTCGGACCTGGCGGCAGCGTAGTCCGCAAGCGCTTCTTTGAACATTCCGGGTAGTGATGCGTCCCGGACCCGTAGCACTTCTTCGGCGCGCTTCTCCGATGCAGTGGTTGGCCAGGCGTCAGAGTTCGGCCCGCAGTCGCTACCCATGTCCATTTGAAGAATTTCCTGCACTCGTCGGTCGCCACGCGTGAGTGGCTCAGTGCTGGAGGTTAAAATCCCAACCCAATGGGAATACTCAGGGCCACGTCGACGAATCCGCTGGACAAGGTCCCCGATCGCAGCTAGGCGAGCTGTCGGCTGCTGAGACCACGAGAACACGAGCGCAAGGAGTGTCCGTAGTGCTCGGACGTTTCCCTCCCACTGCGTCGCGCGGTCATACAGCGCTCGTATCGCTGCGGGATGTAGCTCTCGGGTTGCTGCGCTCGGAGCAGCAAGTTCCGCCCAGATCGCTTTGGCCAACGCAGGCAGATCCGCCAAGCGATCCCGTAGTGGCGGCACATGGATGACGCGGTCCTCACATCGAAACAGGAAGTCGAGAGCCAACTGCGCTTCGCGGAACAGTTTCCCGACTTCAGTATCGGTGGCAATGACAATCCAAACGCTCGTAGACGTCTCTACGGTGGTGCCCAGACTACAAAATGTCGCCGGACGTCTGGCTGGCGTTGTTAGGATACTCAGTACCTCTCGTTGAATTCTTGGTCCGGCGGCATCAATGGCATCTAGGAAGAGCGTTCCATCGGTGAACAACTCAAATAGCCCCTTCGATGCTCGAGTCGCTGAATTGAACGCTCCGTCCACGTGTCCAAACAGAAGATCTTGCAGCGCGTCGTCGGTGGATCGCGTGCAAGGGACAACCTTGAAATCACCCGGTCGCCCGCTCATCACGTGCAGAGCGCGGGCCACTTCCGTCTTCCCAACGCCGGATTCTCCAAGAATGAGCGTGGGGCTCCAAGGTCCAAGCACCTGCGACGTCACACGCGAGACCTGCGCGCGAATCAACCGCAGGGCTCCGCTCAACCCAACCAGATTAGGGAATCTTGCCAGCTCGCGAAGCTCAGCGCGAACGAAATCGAAGTTCTTGCTATAGCGGGTGAAATAAGAACGGGCCTTTCCGCGTTCCTTCACTGAGCTTGTGTGCCCTGACTCTATGGCGACGCGCCGTTCCACCGGGTTCGCCTGCAACTGGAAGGAGGCGAGTAGATCATCAACTTCGGCACTTCCACCCGGCTCAGAGAGGATCCAATAGTAGTCATGACTCGCGAGTAGCTGTCTCGAGTCGTCTGGCAGATCGGACAAGAAAGACCGAATCTCGTCCGTGCCGCCGACAAGCAAGAACGGATCGCCGCGCCACAGTATCCAGTGACGATCTTCGTGCTTTGAAAGGTCCAGCTGTTCGAAGGTCGTTTCCAGTGCTTGAGACGAGCTGTCGTCGTGCGACGCACCCTCGATGCTGCCACGCGCAAGATACTCTGCCAATCCGCTGACCCATGTCGTCGCCCATAGGGGCTTGTCGCTGCTCAGCCAACCCACGCAAAGCCTAAGTGGGGAGTTCATGTCAGTGGAAGTTTTAGCTTACGGCGCTGGTAGGGTGGTCGGGTGACCCGTAGACGCGTCCTCGCGCAGTCGCAATGCGCATTCAAACAACCTGGCCCTCAACTCGGCTCGAGTCTTTTGGCGACAGGCCGATAGGAACGAGTCTCCATTGTTGAGAAATACCTGTTCCGCTCTCACATCCGCCATGGTCGTCGCCCAGAGCACAATTGGTACCATGCCGCCATCAGGCATATTACGAATTCCCCGGTAGACATCGATTCCCCGTGGCTCATCACCCTCGAAGATGTCGAGAACTACGATACTCGGTGGCGTTGATGGCGGGACCTGTCGAGGCGTCGCCGTGACGCGATCAAAGAGGGGCGGCCACCGAAGGCGCAGGGACTCCCGTATCTGAACCTTCACATTGGCGTCTTTTGCGACGCTGCGTACTACTTCGATGGCCGACCCTATACACTCGATCTCATCATCGAACAGCCACAGTTCAATGGGACCGAAAGACTCCTCAAGTGCTGGCACGCGACGTTCTCCTGGCCTGAAATTCGACCAACAACGTAGTGGGGCCGCCCCCTTCGATGTGTGCCTCCGCACCGAGCCCGTAGTGCAGAAGGTCCCGGATGAGTCCCAATCCCTCGCCACCGCCTCGCTTGACGAAAACGACGCCATTCGCGGACTGTTTTTCCCCCCAGCCTCGCGCCTGCTGCCTCAAGTCATGAAAGGACGTCGGTCTTTCCGACAGCTGCGCCTTTTTCTCCGCTGGGACGGGGGCAGGCGTCGTTATGTGCAGCACACCCTTCGATCCATGATGGGAGAACGAGACTTGCACTTGTGGTGCTTCCAGCTTCTGCTCACCGTAGAACAGAAGCTCCTTGTACTCTTTGAAGCTGTTGTACAGCCATTCTTGAACCACCATTGCGAGGATGTGGGGGCCTCGACTCGGCGCCCACTCTCTAAGATCCGAAAGTACAGCAAGCGGTAACTGGGGCGGCTCTACTGCCCAGCCCATTCGATACTCTGCCTTCGCGCCGTCGAACGAACGCGTTACCACGGTGGCGAGGTCCACAAGCTGCGGTACACCGGAAATTTCGGCGCATACTCCACGCGTGATCCAATGGATGTGGGGCCCATAGTCTTGAGCGACGTTCCCTCCAAACCACTTGAGACGCTCGGCCAAGATGGGCGGCGGCTCGTCGCTCATGTCTTGAAGAGCCAACCCCGCGAAGTGCAGAGCCGAGTGATGCTTGGCGCGAACCAACAACATTGCGAGGAGTTCCGCGCGGCGCCGTTTAGCTGATTTCCATCCCAAGAGCACGAGAAGGGCTCCAGCGAGTAGGATAATCAAGGACAGCAACGGCCACGCACGCAGAATGGCGGTCCACGCGGCATTCCAAGGATCAACTTGCTCGTTTATCGTGCCTTCGGCGGCCATCGCCGCATCGCGCACGCGGCTCTCAGCATTGTTGTCGGTGTTGCCCACGGCTATTCGACGACCAAATCGCTGGAGCGCCTCAAGTACGACTGGTTGTTCGACCTCTGTCGTCCACCACGCCTGCAGGGGATGTTCTACGCCTTTCTCGGCTGCACGTGAGATAGTCGCTGCCAAGGGAGCGACCAGAGCGAAGTCCGGGATGTCGAGGCTCGCGAGGAAGCGGGCGATTCCACCACCCTCAAACTGCGCTGGTAGCTGACCCAGTTCCGAGAGCCGCTCCGTTTGCGCGCTGTCTGTAGCAAGAAAAGCTGCCAGCCTCCATGCCTTCTCGGCTCTCGGCGAAGGCGAAAACACCATCAGGTCGCTCCCACCACGAAAGGCCGTCGGAGGTACAGCTACACCGGCATCGCCCCAAAACTCTGATGGGGTCTGCCCTATTCGGCGAGCCGCCTCTCGCCAAAGACGCAGGAACACCAATGGGACGATCAGTCCACGGTATTCACCGTCAACAAAGTGAGGCAGTGCCTCATTGTTCGTTAGCTCCGGCCATGTGATTAGCTGCCGACCAGCGACAATGGTCTTTCGCGCCAAGAGCAACGGAACGCGAAGTGACGAATCTGACGTTAGGTCGACACGAATGCGGGCAGGACCGTATGACGCAAACAGGCTACCGCGTCCCTCCATCATCGCCGGCAACAGATCGTGGATCAAATTGTATGAGAGGCCCAATGGTTGGGCGATCGGCGGCCCCGAACGTGATCCGTCTTCTCCAGTGCATCCTTCCAGCGTCGCGAGAAGGGAGTCCCAGCTCTCTGTCACGAGATGGCATTCGGTCGCGGCTGATTCCCAACGCAGGCGCCGATGGTACAGGAGAACCCGAACGTCGTTCGTGTAGTTAAGCGCCGAGCGAGCATGTCCGGGAACAGGTCGCCAACGAAGCTCGACCGTACGGTTTTGCGAAGGAACAGCGCCCTTGGTCGCTAAGTATGCCGTCCACGTTGATCCTGTACAACGTCTGGAACTCTTGAGCAGCACTTGGACGCGATGAGCCCTGTTCCAATTCGGGCAGCATGCGACCCCAAGGAGAAAAACGCGCTGACTCAGGTACATCATTCTCGATCGCAAAGCGTTCTAGCGCATCGAGTGTACTCGTCTGGCTCAGAATCGTCGCCCAGTTAGCGAGCCGTATTCCGCGTACCATCCAGCGAGGTTTGCGCGCAGGGCTGGAGCGTAAGATCCAGCAGTGATAACGGCCGTCCTTCACCAAATCGACGCTGAAACGCTTCGATGCGGATTTGTACTCAATCGTCGACAGCGGGCGAGTCCATCGTGGCTCGACAGGTTCGAACGGTATCGGCGCCACACAGTGAGTCGGCCTGGAGGTTCCTGACGCCCGCCGGATGAATTGATTTGGGCAGCTAGCGCGAGGAAAGCAATCCGGCAGTTAGCATCACGACCTCCCAAGGTCTATTCGCGCCGACCGCAGGGCTGCGCAAACTGATGCCCCTCAACTCTAAAACTTTACTGTTAAGGGGCCCAGCTCCAGTTCAATATTGTTGATGGGACTGAAGTAAAACTCATAGGTTGGCGGGACAGGATTCGCCAGAGCGCCGCCCCACAGTAGACCGCGCAAGAGCACTGAATTGGTCCCGTTCACCACCGAGAATACAGGCGACCCGCTGTCGCCAGGCCCGGACAGGGCACTCACCACAAATTGCCCCAACAGAGTGCCGCGAGATGTCTTAAAGGCCGCGTTGAACGCTGTGACCGTCCCACATGTCCAGCCGCTGGTGGAGCCCAACTTGCACACTGCCGAATCACCGGAGTGTGTAGCGCTCTTTCCAACGATGGAAAGGGTACCTGTGATATCGATCGGTCCAGGCAATTGACTTCCGCCAGACAGCGCAGTCCGTGCGATTGCGCCGAGCGTCCACGGAGTCCCGGTCGTGAATGCCACCCGTGCGGCATCGCTGTAACGACAATGGTTCCACGGAGGTGGAGACGTGGGACAGGCGCTGCATGTATTTGCCGTGCAGAACGTCGGATCTTCGACCTCCGTTCCGATCTCCAATGATGGCAGGCGAGGAGACTGAGGTTGGTAGAATTGTGCGTTTTGTTGCGAGGCCAGTGCACCGGTGCAATGCGAGTTCGTGACGAACGATGGCAGAGCATCTCGGGTACTCAACACACTGAAACCGAGCGTGCAGCGTGCCCCCGTTGAGCTGCCAGGAAGGTACCCACCAATTACGACCCCTCCCACGACGGGTCGGACCTGACTTTGGAGCGTCAGGGCCGATACGTGAGGAGCGCTGTCAAACACCAACGATGACGCCGAGGCGCCGACGTAGTCCCAGCGATTCGAAGTCTCGAGTGTCACAGCGCTGTCGGGCACACCCTGCGCGCGCAAAAGGCTTCGCACGACCGTTCGATTTGCGCCCCTGTCCAGGCCAATGCGAAGTCGTCTTGTCGACATATCATGAAACATATAGCTGACTTCGCGCTCACTCATGAGCAGCGGCATCGTGCGCTCGAACCACACGTCGAGCTGATCACGCGCCCGCTCGGTTTGACGGTTCAGTACGATTTCGTTCGGCTCAGCTGTGGGTGCGTCGAATACGCATCCTGTTGTCGCACCCAGTGCTGTCGTTAGCAGTACTGAAAGAAAGCGGTATCGCAGTGACATGATGCACCTCTGAAGACATTGTGTGAGCTGGCGACATGCAATGCATCACGACTAGAAGAGGCGAGTAACACGATACTCCCACACCGCCGTCTCATTGTCCCACGGATACCAGTCCCAGTGATACAATGTGATTTGTCCCGCATTGTGACTGAAGGTGACACTCGGAGTGCTAACATTGAGACCGAAGTGCGTTCCGCTGCTGGCATCGCCGTCCCAAACAGCAGCGTTCCCCGGCGATCCAAATCCGCTGAGTATTTCCACTCGATATCGACCGGGAGCAACGTTCAGGTGGATCGGGCCAGGAGGGATGCTCACGCAGAAGTAGGGATTCGGGTTTCCGAGGCATCCGCCTGCATTGGCGTAGTACGACACACCGAACGCACTGCTAACTACCGAGTGGTCATCGAAGTGAGCGAGCGACGCCGATTGAGAGTCCCCGGGCGCGGTCGGGGCGAGTCGTGCATCGCTTCCGCATGCCGTGCTGACAAGCAGGATAGCGAGCGCCGCAAGATGAAGTCGCATCTGTCCTCCCTGAATGGGTATGAACACGTACAGGCCGCAACGACCCGCGCGACCAATTGCTGACGCCTAACGCTCCTCATTTCTTCAGCGCCCGTGCCGCGTCGTCTCGTTGCATCACAATTCGCGTCATTGCACGAAGCGCTAAAAGGGGGGATTCCCGCGTGAAAGTCACCGAATCCACGCGCTGATTCGCCAGCAGTGCGTCCGCACTACGGAGAGCTTGGCGAAAGGCCGCAACAAGGCTGGCCCCGGAGCCCGCCAGCACCGATCCAGTAGAGCTGGGTTGGGGCGAGGTCTGGACTTGCCCCGATTTCGTGGACGCCTTACTCGCCCTAAGCTCGGGGCGGAGGTGGCACATGCGATCGGAAAGGGGTGGGGCGTGAGCGACGCGCGTTCAGCGAGGAGTTCAAGGCCGAAGCGATACGACCGGTAGCCGAGTGACGGGCCCGGGGGCGACGCTGGCGTCGGTCGGTCGGGAGTTGGATGTGCGACCGGACTCAATGCGCGCGTGGACACGCGAGCGTCGCGTGGCCCGTGACGGAGTAGTGGGCGCGTCCGGGGAGTTGCTGGAGCAGGAGAGTCGGCGGTTGCGGCGCGAACTCGCCGTGTTGCAGCAGAGCAGGCCTTCGCCAAAAAAGTGGCGGTGTACTTGGCGAAAGAGTCGCGATTAGGTACACCGTGATCACTCGCCATCAGGGCGGGTCTCCCGTGCGACTCATGTGCTTGCCAACACATACCCCTGAGACCAGTGACGCAGGAAACGCGTCGGAAGGATCAGGCCAGCAACAAAACGGTGCGTGCGCTGGCCACATGGTAACGCACTCTCACTGGGCGCGAATAAACAGTAACACCATCGAGTGTCCGCATTGACATACCCCCATAGCGTTCATATGGTTTTCCATATGAAGACGACGCTCAATATCGACGACTCCGTGATGATCCGCCTCAAACGCGAAGCCGCGCGAACCGGCCGCACGATGTCCGAACTCGTGGAAATCGCCCTCCGCAATCTCCTCCGCACCCGACGGGAACATGAACCGCTCGTCCCCCTCCCGTCGTTTGACGGGGGTGGCGCCCTCGTAGACATCGCCGACCGGGACGCACTCTACCGCGCCATGGAGGGCCGGTAGTGTTCGTCGTCGACACGAACGTGCTCGTGTACGCCGCCGATACGAGTGCCCCCGAGCACGAACGCTGCCTCGCCTTAATCGAGCGATGGCGAGCGACCAGCGCGGCGTGGTTCCTCACTTGGGGGATCTGCTATGAGTTCCTGCGCGTGGTGACGCACCCGCGCGTACTGCGCCGCCCCTGGACCAGCCGCTCCGCGCATGAGTTCTTGGAAGGCGTTGCAGCTGCACCGGGGCTCACCATGCTTGTGCCCACCGATCGCCATGCGGCCGTGCTACGAGAACTTGTGGAATCTACGCCGGGCCTAGCCGGCAACCTCTGGCACGACGTAGAGACGGCGAGCCTGATGCGCGAGCACGGCATCCGTCGCATTTGCACGCGCGACACGGACTTCCATCGGTTCTCCTTTGTGGAGCCGATCGATCCGATGATGGCCGAGCCCTAGGCGTATCAGCGCCGCCGGCTATTCAACTTCCCTTAATAGGGGCACGGCCTTCTGAAACGTCGGGAATCGAGGCGTACCGCATCACCATCGCGTGACGCCCGATCCTTAGCATTTGCCGCGTTCAAAGCGACGGCTGATGCATGTACACTTCCGAGTGATTGGGCCAATTCGTGACATCGAGACGTTCGCCACGGGCAAGGCAATCCGTGAGCTGGCGCGTCGCCGTCGCGTGTACGGCAGCGGAAAGTGGCGAAAGCGAAAAGGCATCGCGTCCGTTGAGTTGTCCGACGGCACAGTGCATCATGCAGAGGTTCACTGGTACGAAGCCTCTGGGATCGGTCGAAAAGAGCTTAAGATCAAACGCCTCCTCGCCTACTAAAGCGACATGCCTCGCCGACGATTGGTCCTCTGCCTGAAGAACAACGGCTACGAAGCGTCTCTGGAGCGCCGTAAGATCTACGCCGTTCTACCGGATCGAACGGCGACGCTTCACAAACAGCTACGCGTGATCGATGAGTCAGGGTCGGACTATCTCTACCCTGCGGAACTCTTCGCCCCGATTCAGCTGCCCACCGCCTTACGACGCGCTGTTTTGGCCGCGGTCTAGGGGTTGAGCTGCGGCTCCGGGTGAACCGTCCCAGGTTGACAGCACCCTGTCGCCCCTGTGAACACGCTCGCACACCGCTAAGGTACTGAGCAACATGCTCGGCGCAGTGCCTGCGACGGCGCACCGCCAATCAATCAGTCCGTAACGCCGTATTCGGGTCCACTCGCTGCGCGCGCAACGCCGGCACCACGCTCGCCGCGAAGGCCGCCAGCAACATCGCCAGCCCCACCAATCCGTACGTTCCCGGGTCCCGGGCCGACAGCCGGAACAGCAACGGCTGCACCCACCGCGAGGCGATGAGCGCCATCGCCAGACCGGCGCCAATGCCGAACACCCCCAGCTGCATCCCCTGACGCACCACCAAGTCAACGATGTCCCGCGCCGTGGCGCCGAGTGCTACGCGCACACCGAGTTCGTGCGCTCGCTGAGCGACGTCGTAGCTGATCACCCCGTACAGCCCCACGATCGCGACCACCAGCGCCAACGCACCAAAGGCGGCGAATAGGGTCGCTCCCAGACGCCACGAACGGCTCTGATCGTCCACGACTTCCTGCAGTGGCCGAATGACCACCACGCCATCGCCAGGCATCACGCGCGTCAGCTCGCGACGCACACGCTCGATTTGCCCGGCGGCATCTCGCGACGACATCCGCAGGTACATCGTCGACACCACGTGCGGCCACGTCTGCGTCAGCGGCAAGTAGTACATGAACCGCGGGTCGTCACCAATATTCTGCTGCACCGTATTCTCAGCGACGCCAATGACCGTGGTGCATGGCGCGCGTTCCTCGGGAGGTACCTCGCCGGCCTTCCGCGGACCGAGCCCAATATGAATGCACTCCCCAAGAGCGTCCTTGCCGGGCCAGAGGGTGCGGGCCATGGCCTCACTCACCACCACCACCGGCGGCGACTCGGCGCGATCGCTGGCGTCGAACGCTCGGCCGCGCAGGATGCGCGTCTTCATCACCGCGAAGTACTCGGGTGACGCGGTCTGGAAGTTGAACCTGCCGAGTGCGGCGACGGAGTCGATGCCGTCGACACGCAGGTCCAGGGTGTTGGTGCCGAAGAGCCGGCTGTTCACCCGCGCGGCGGACTCCACGCCAGGCATGCTGCGCGCCACGGCCAGCAACCGCTCGTGCTCGACGGCGGCGGTGGCGCTGTCCATGGTGTTCCCGCGATAGTCGGGGATGACCTCCAGCACAGGCGCGACGTCGTAGCCGAGTGGCACGGAGCGCGCGTTGTTGAAGCTGCGCACAAAGAGGCCGGCGCCGACCAGTAGCACAATAGACAGGGCACCTTGAATGACCACCAGCGCCGCGCGTGCAGGCGAGCGGGCGTGGGTGCCCTCGCGCACGCCGGCCTTGAGTGAGGCCGCAAGGTTTGAGCTGGTGGCCATGAGGGCCGGACCGATGGTCGTGAGTAGCGCGGCGACGGTGGCACAGGCGGCGGCCACACCAAGGGTACACCAATCATCGGCCAGGGTGAAGGTTGAGCTGTCAGGGAGGAGCAAGGCGCGGATGGCGGCGCCGCCCCACTGGGCCACGAACAGCCCGGCCGCGCAGCCGAGCAGGGCCAACACCAGCCCTTCCACCAGGAACTGCCCAATCAATCGGCCACGCCTAACGCCGAGCGCGAGGCGCACACTGACTTCGCGCCGTCGCTTGAGTACGCGGGCGAACATGAGGTTGGCGACGTTGGCGCAGGCGATGAGGAGGACAATGAGCGCGACGCCGGTGACCCAGAGGAGCACGCGAGCTTCCGGTCCGGCCTGAGGCCCGGCGGCCTGCTTCATGGGACCGGCGATGGCCAGCGGCCGAGCGATGGAATCGGGCTGCACGCGGGGATTCAGCGCCCTGGCGCTCGTTCGGCTCCGCTTGTACGCGTCGGTCAGCGCGAGTGACGCGGCGCGCTCGCTCAGGCCGCGTTTGCGTCGCACGAACACCTGCACCCAATCCCAACTGTAGTCTGAGAGGTAGGAGTTTGTGGCCCACGTGCCGAGGTTTGCGGGAATGGAAGTGATCGGCACGATGACGTCTGGCGGGCCGCCAGCTACTGCGGCGACGAAGTCAGGGGGTGCCACGCCAATGATCGTGTAGTCGACGGAGCCGACTTTGAGCTGGCGGCCAAGGACATCGGCGCTGCCGTAGGCGCTCACCCACATGCCATAGCTGATGATGGCGACCGGTGAGCCAGCGGGGGGCGCGTCCTCTGCTGCAGAGAACCATCGACCGCGGACCGGGACGATATCATAGAAGGAGAAGAGTGACGCGGAGACTCCGCTCACGCGGCGCACCTGCGCTGCTTCCCCGCTACCGACCGCGAAGCGCCACTCGCTCTGCGCCGCGAAGGTCCCGACCGATGCGGCTTGCAGGTCGACATACCGACGCCATGGAAAAGTCGTGTTGACGCTCGTGTGTCCACTCGCCCCCGACTGCAGGTAAATGCGATTCACCTCGCTCGGCGCGCGCATGTACGGGAACGGCCGGAACATCACACGGTCAATGACGCCGAAGATCGCGGCGTTGGCGCCAATGCCGAGTCCGAGCGTGATGATGACTGTGGCCGTGAAACCCGGCGACCGGCGCAGACCGCGCAGTCCGTAGCGCAGGTCCTGGACGATCGCCTCCAGCCAGGGGAAGCCCCAGACGTCTCGCGTCCGCTCGCGCAGGCTGGTGGCGTTTCCCACCTGGCGGCGCGCGGCGGTGAGCGCGTCACCAGGAGTCATTCCGCCAGCTGCAAGGTCGCGCGCCAGCAGCTCCACGTGGACCTCGATGTCCTCGGCGAGTTGCGCGTCGAGCGCGTCGCGCCGACGCCACGCGAGGAGTCGGCCAAGGACCTCGCGCAAAGTCACAGCTCCGACCCTCGCAGCACGCGTGTGGTGGCCGCGACGCTCTGGTGGAACGCTTCCTCCTCAGAGGAGAGTTGCTTGCGACCCGCGGTGGTGATCCGGTAGTAGCGCGCCTGACGCCCCGTGGGTGTGCGCTTGGTCTCCGACGACACCCAGCCCTTCATCTGCATGCGTTGCAGGGCGGGGTAGAGCGATCCTTCCTCCACGCGGAGCGCGTCCTTGGAGAGGCGATGGATGTGTTGCGCGATGCCGTAGCCGTGCAAGACGCCTAGGGAGAGCGTCTTGAGGATCAGGAGGTCGAGCGTGCCGGCGAGGATGGGTACAGCGTCGTTGTCCATGTGATCGGCTCCATACTATTCACATCTATGTATAGAGCTGACAGGTGGGGCTGTCAATGGATGTCGATGCCGGAGATATGGGCCAGGCGTTGGGATGCGAGTCAGAAGCGCCTTGGCGTATGGCGACGGCGGACTGTTGCGCCGTGAGCGGCGATCACCCGCCGGGTGGATGCGCTCTCCCGGCGATCTCGTTCAGTCGAATACCGATTGGAAATACGCGGCCACGTCCACCTGCAGCCGAGCGTCGCCCGGCGGCGGGTCCCAGGTCAGCGTGGTGCTCAGTACCTCTGCCTCGAGGTGAGCCGGTGACCATCGCTCTATGGCGCGCGATGACAAGTCCACGATCCAATACTCGGCCACGCCACACGACTGGTAGAGTCGGCGTTTGACCTGACGATCGGCGCGCGTTGTGCCCGGCGAGAGAATTTCCACGGCGAGCACCAGGTCGGCGATGTCCACCAAGTCCGGAATGCGCTCGCCACGAGGTCGGCGAAACGCCACGAGGTCCGGTTGCACTTCGCCCGGCCCGCGGATGCGAACGGCGAAGGGTGCGAACAGGACCTGCAGCTCGTGCGATCTCGCGAATGGGTGTAGCAGGTCCCACAGCATCGCCGCGGCGTTCTGGTGCTCGCCGGTCGGCGCGGGCGTCACGAACAACTCCCCGTCGATGAGTTCGTACCGATTGCCGTCGTCGGGGAGCGCGTGGACCATTTCCAAGGTCCAGCCGTGTGATTGAGGCATGGCCATAGCGTACGCTCGGCGGACTGGGGAGAGCAAGCGAACATACGCCGAGGGTAGCATGTCGCGGACGAGCGGGCGGCATCGTTGGATTGCGGGGCGTACCGAATCGCTGGACGCGTCTTTTCGTGTGTTGGCAATTGATCCACGACTCGAACCGGCGTAGCCTTCAATTCGCCAGGAGAACTACATGCCGAAAAACGTTGTGACGAGTCGTGACCTTCGCGACACACTAGAGGGAAACCGCGGGCGCGCCGGCATGCCACTCAGTGTGATGATTGAGGGCGGAACGAAGGCATTACTCATTCCTGTAGCTGACGGTGACGTGAACACCGCGCGCGAGGCATGGGCCCGCGGCCGCGCTCTGCTGGCGCTTGGTCGTCTTCAGGCACAGGCTGTCCGGCGGGGCACGTCGAAGCTGACAAGGGCAGACATTGGTATGGAGGTACGGACCGCACGCAAAGCGCGTGACAAGCGCGCGAGGCGAGCAAAGCCCTGATTGCCGAACCGCGCTCCATCCGCAATCGTTCAGATGTCTCCGGCGGATTTGTCGTCATGCGGTTCGTCACATCTTTCCTTCTCCTCGCCTTCCTCGCCGCCTGCTCGGCTGACTCGGCCACCATGCCGAACAGCACGCCGGCTGGCTTCCGGCTCATCAACGGCTTCACCTCTTCTATAGAAGTGCGCGTGGACGGTACCGTCGCCGCGACAGGCATTAGCGCGGCGACCATCGACACCATCAGCGCCGCTGTCGGCACGCACACGGTCACGCTGCAAGCTACCGATGGTAACGCCACCACGCTTCAGGTCACGGTGGGAAGCTCACTCGGGACTTTGGCTGCGATCCGCGCCGGTGTCGCGCTTTCCACCGTAGCGCTCGACGACACCAACTCCATTGTGCCGGCAGGGGCCACCAAGGTGCGTGTGTTGCACCTGGCACCGGCGGCGGGGGAGATCACGGTGATGCGGACGCAGCCGGACTATGGCACGCCGATCCAGTGGCAGTTCCCCTTCCTCTACACCGAGAATATTTCAGCGCTCGGCAATCCGTTCTACCAGAGCACACCGGGAATGTGGGAGATCCGGGCGTGGCGCAAGCCGTCGCAGGACGCGCTGGGCTGGAATGGCACCACGGCGCGCATCTCGTTCAACCTGGCGGGCGGCGAGAAGCGGACGGTGGTGGTGCTGGACGACCCGGGGGGTGGGGTGCGGCTGGCGGTGCTGGAGTAGCGGCACTCGGACGCCACGGCTTCGGCCATCAGGTATTGGATGCCGAACGAATTGAGGAGCGGAACAAGCAGCAGGATGAAGCCGGGCCCCGTGTTCAGTCGAGCACACGGTGAAAGTAGGCCGTCACGTCAATACCTAGTGTGACGCCCGCTACCGGTTGCCACTCAAACGAGGTGGTCAACACCTCGGCCGCCACATCGTTAGGCCGCCAGCGCTCGACCACGCGCGCATCCAGGTCCACAATCCAGTACTCCGGCACGCCGTTCGACTGATATAGGTGACGCTTGGCCTGGCGGTCGCGGTGCTTTGTTCCCGGCGAGAGCACCTCGACCGCGAGGACGAGCTGCGCAATGTCGACGACGTCGGGAATTTGTGGTCCCCTCACCATGGGACAGACCACGATGTCAGGTTGCACCTCTCCGCCAGCGATTGGCACGCCGAGGGGGGCAAAGAGAACCTCCAGACCCTGCTGCTCGGCGAAGTCCTCCAGCAAACGGGCGAGCTTGGAGACGGCGCGTTGATGGCGCCGCGTCGGCGCCGGCGTCACGAACAGCTCCCCGTCGATGAGCTCGTACCGGTTACCGTCGTCGGGAAGGGCGTGGACCATCTCCAGAGTCCAGCCGTGCTGCGAATGAGCCATGACCATAGCGTACGCTCGGCGAGTGTCGGAGGGCAAGCGAACATACGCCGAGCGTAACGGTGTACGTGCGGAGCCGCCGTACCGGAATGTCGCGGGGCTGATCGGTTTCGTGCACTCGCTTCGAGCCTCTCAGTGCACTAGACGCGGCCGCCTACAATCGCCTCGCTGCCGCGCGCAGCAGCTCCAACGCCTTTGCCTCATTGAACCCGCCCACGCCGTCCGCGGCCAGTTGCAGCATCACGTCACGCCTCACCACCGTCAGTAGGCCGCCCATCAGCGTCACCCGCTCATCCCACGGTTCGCCGCTGTCCGCGGTATTTGTCCCCAGCTGCGGTATGTCACCACCCATCTGCGCCGACATGATCTTGCTGGCGCCCTGCATGCCGTTGCGCTCCTGACCAAACGCGTACCAACCGTCACTCCACACCACCTTCAGGACGCGTGTAACGGGCGAACCCATGAAGGACTGGGTGGTCGCGAACTCGCATTCGTCTCCGTCTTCATTGGCCTTGGGGTCTCCGCGAAGCGCCCCCATCGCCGACTCAATCTCTACGCGCGTCACCAAGTCGCAGGGACTGCGCGTGAGCGCACGATCCTCGCCATGTGCGCGCGCCGCCTTGGAGCCATCGTACGACAACGGCGCATCCAACCGCTTGAGTGCCGCGCTCGCGACGCGCACTGCACCGGGCAATCCAATCCGTGAGCCGAGTGGATCGACCTCGACCGACACCTTTCCCTTGAGCACGATCAGCTGCCCGAAGGCGCTTCCGATCTTGTCCCACCCTCCCGCGATCGTGTCGGTTTCCGGGTCCTGTCCAACGAGGATGTCGCGCACAGACTTGCCCGTGCCGGCCAGCAGCTTGAACGAGAGCTCGCCATCCTCAAAGTCGGGTGAGATGGTGACATTGCGTCGGTCCTTGGCGCGATAGAAGCAACTCTCGCCACGCGGATCGGCGTGCCGGTCCTTGTCGACGCGGTACGGGGGCTCGGCCAAGGGGCCCATGAGCGCCTCCATTTCGGTGTTCGACACCAGAGCGCAGGGATCACGCCCGTCCGTCGCGGCGGCTGGAGCGGCATCGTCCGTGGACTTCGCCGAATCGCGTTTCGCGCCGCGGCTGCACGCCAGGACGTGCAGAGCAATGAGCAAGTACCAGTAACGATGTGTCATCGATTCTCCATAGTCGGGGAACGGGCGGGAAAAGCCGCAACGACATTCGGCGTTTCGAGCTGACGAGATGCGAACCGGCGTCGGCGGTGTGCGCGCGACCTGCTGGGCTAACGGAGAACGAGGCGGTGTGGGGCCACGCGTCCCAAGCGATGGCCCCTGCGGACGGGGAAGGGCGTTTGAAGCGATATGGGCCATCCGTTGACACCCGCGGTCGCAGCTGCACCAACGGCAATTTGCCTGCGTTCGGCGACTCATCGCGGCGAACTCCGGCGCATCGAGCGGAAGAGCGCTCACGCGCTGTGGGCCCTTGAAGCCGCCACATGGCAGCGGTACGTTCGTCGAGGCCAACCCCGCCCCCCTCGGCGCAGGCGATGCTCCATGACATCAACGGGTGACGTGACTGCGCTGCTCGCGGCGGCCAAGGCGGGAGATCGCGCCGCTTTTGATCGCGTGGTGGCGTTGATTTACCAGGAACTCCGATCCGCCGCGCACCAGCAGCTGGCGCGTGCGCGTCCCAGCGAAACGCTCAACACCACGGCACTGGTCAGCGAGTTGTACCTGAAGCTCGCTGACTCTTCGGTGACGCACTTTGCCGACCGCCGCCACTTCGTGGCCGTGGCTGCCACGGCGATGCGCCAGATCATCCTCGACTACGTGCGCGAGCGTGGTGCCGCCAAGCGAGGTGGCGGGCAGACGCCGGTGTCCTTGGCCGAGGATCTGCAGATCGTGCTCGGCGACGGTCCCGACCTGCTCGCGCTGGACGAGGCCTTGAGAAAGCTCGGCCAGTTGAACCCGCGCCTAGAGCAGGTGGTGGAGCTGCGCTACTTCGGCGGGTTGTCGGTGGAAGAGACGGCAGAGGCGATGGACTCGTCGCCGCGCACGGTGAAACGCGACTGGCAGAAGGCCCGCGCGTTCCTGTATCGGGAGATGGGCGGCCCCGACGTACTCGGAGGCTGAACGCATGTCGCGGGACGCCGCTCATTGGGCCCGCGTCGAGCACGTGCTGGACCTGGCGCTCGATGCCGAACCAGCGATGTACGAAGCCATCGCGCGACGCGAGTGCGCGGGGGACCACGCGCTGCTGCGCGAGGTGTTGGAGCTGCTGGAGGCGAGCCGCTGCTCTGGCGCGTTTCTGGAAGACAGTGCGGCGTCGCGCATCGGCCGTTCGATAGCGCAAGCACCGGCGCCTTCCGCGCTCCCCGTGGCAGGCGATCGGCTGGGGCCGTGGCGCCTTCTCTCGGAATTGGGACATGGCGGCATGGGAACCGTATTCCTTGCCGAACGCGCCGACGGAGCGTACCAGCAGCAGGTCGCCATCAAGCTCCTGCATCGTGGTCGCGAAGGCGATGAGTTCTTCCAGCGCTTTCTGGTCGAGCGAGAGATCCTGGCGCGCCTGCATCACGCGCACATCGCCCGCTTGGTGGACGGTGGCGCCACGGCGGATGGTCGCCCGTGGTTTGCGCTGGAACACGTGGCCAACGGGCTTCCGATCACGACGTATGCGGACCGCCAGCGCCTGACGATCGCCCAGCGCATCGCGCTCGTGGATCAGGTGTGCGATGCCATCGACTACGCCCATCGCCATCTGGTGGTGCATCGCGACCTGAAGCCGTCCAATGTGCTTGTTGGCGAAGACGGTCAGGTGAAGCTGCTCGACTTCGGGATCGCCAAGTTGCTCGAACCTTTCCCCGGCGGCGCGGACCCCACGACAGGGCTCTGGGTCCTGACGCCAGACTACGCGGCGCCGGAGCAGGTGAGCGGCGGAAGTGTGACCACGGCGACCGACGTGTACTCGTTAGGTCTCGTCGTGTATGAGCTGCTCAGCGGACAGCGAGCACAACGCATCGACCGACTGACGCCGGCCGACGTCACCCGTGTGGTCTGCGAGTACCAGCCGCCACTCCCGAGTGCGGTGTGTGCGGAGCCACCGGTGGCCGCGGCGCGCGGCGTGGATGTTCCGGTGCTCACGCGCGAACTCAGCGGCGACCTCGATACCATCGTGATGAAGGCGATCCACAAGGATCCCGCGCGTCGTTACGGGTCCGTGGGCGCGTTGCAGCTGGACCTTCGCCGACATCGCGCGGGCTTGCCGGTCTTGGCGCGGGGCGATTCCCGCTGGTATCGCACCACGCGATTCGTGCGCCGCCACATGGTCAGCATCGGCGCGTCGGTCGCCGTGGTCCTCGCCTTGCTCGTTGCCACGGTGGTCTCGGTGCGGCAGGCGCGTCGGGCAGAAGTTGCCGCCATCAAGGCGAACACGATTCGTGACTTCCTGGTGGGCTTGTTCGGATCGTCGAACCCGGAAGCATCACTTGGGCAGGAGATCACCGCCGCGGAGCTCGTTCGACGCGGCGTCGGTCGGATCGACAGCACGCTCGGCGGTCAGCCGGCGATTCAGCAAGAGTTGCTAGGCGTTCTGGTAGCGACGTACCGGGAGCTCGGACGCTATGCGGAGGCCGAGAGTCTGGCCCGGCGTGCCATCGTGCTCGCCGAACGCGCGGACGGGCCGACGTCGTTGTCGGTGGCGTCGAGACTGACGGACCTCAGCACGGCGCTCGCTGGACTCGGCAAGGACGAGGACGCGGACCGCGCGGCCAGACGAGCGCTCGAGATCAGCCAGAACCGCCTGAGCTCACGCGACCCTGCACTCGCGACGGCGCTTGTTGAGGCGGCGGTGAGCGCGTCAAACCTTGGTGCGACGGCGCGGGCGGAATCGCTCTATCGTCAGGCCATTGGAATCGACGTGGCGGCCTATGGGCCGCGGCATGCGCAGGTGGCCACGGATTTTGGGAACCTTGGCGTGTTGTACCTGAACGCTGGTCGCCTGAACGAGGCTGACTCGGCGCTCATGCCGGCGCTCGACATCCGGCGCGAACGGCTGGATTCGCTACACCCGGCGCTGCTCACGACGCTTGGAAATGTTGCCGCACTGCGGAAGGCGCAGGGGCGATACGCCGAAGCGGAGACGTTCAGTCGGGAAGTGCTTCGCAAGCGCATTCGCGTACTCGGTCCAGACCATCCCGACGTCGCGTATTCATACAACTCGGTGGCTTCAGGACTCGAAGATCAAGGCCGTCTGGTGGAGGCGGAGTCGCTGTATCGCGAGTCCCTTCGCATTCGCCGGCAGGCGCTGGGCGCTGAGCACCAGACCACGCTCATCTCAATGAACAACCTCGCGATCCTGTACAGCCGGATAGGTAATCTGGACTCCGCCATCGCCGCAGAGCGAGCCGTTGTTACCGGCTGGCGGAAACAGATTGGTGTGGACCATCCGAATACCGCGACAGCGGAGAACAACTTGGGATTGATGCTGACGGAGGCCGGTGAGTTCGGTGAAGCCGAGCGTTTGCTGCAGCATGCGTTGCGTATTCGCAAGGAAGTCAGGGGCGACTCATCGGGCGAGTATGCCGCGACCCTCCGCAACGTCGCGCTGCTTCGATTACGGAGCGGCCGCGCGCGCGAGGCGGAGGCGTACGCTCGCACCGCGCTGGCCATTCACCTCGGTCCCGCTGCGTCAACGCCGCTGCGAGTGGCCGAGGCGCAACTCACCCTGGGCGAAGCGCTGACGGCACTCGGGCGGGCCGCCGACGCCGATACCCTCCTGACACGGTCGCTCGCGGCACGACAGCAAGGGTTGCAGGCGGGGGATGCACGCATCGCTGAAGCGCAGCGAGCGTTAGGCATCGCGTTAGGAAAGCTGCGGCGGCTGGCGGTCGCGGAATCGCTGCTCACGGCGAGCCACGCGACCTATGCGTCGCAGCCTAGCTTCTCTTGGCAGGCTCGCCGCTCCGCGCTGGCGCTCGCGGACGTCCTCGCGGCACAAGGCAAGGCGGCGGCCGCCGCGAAGTACCGGAAGCCCTGAGGAGGCCCTTTCCCAAGGGGCGTTGGCCCCGCGTGGCCGGGTTTGCCGTTTGTCATGATGAACCACTGCGCCCAGCCGGCGCCGGCTTATGGAGTCATCATGCGTCGTACACTGGCAGTCCTCGCAGCACTCATCGCAGTGAGCGCACACCCCGCGCCACTGCAGCCGCAACTGACGAAGAAGATCAAGGCCGCGGTCAAGCAAAAGGCCGAGCAACGGAAGGCCGGAACGGAAGATCACATCGCGGGCGAGACCGCGAAGGTGACGGACACCGCCATGGCCCGCGTCACCACGGCGGTCGACAGCGGTGCATCGAAGCTCTCGACCAGAGCGGCGAACGCCTTAGGCACGGTGGGAACCAAGGGGGCGTCTGAACCAAGGGAAGTCAGCGCCATGCGCCGGCAGTTGAAGGAGGGACGCGCCGACTTGACGAGCTTCGCGTTCCCGAGCGGAGGCGATGCGCTCCCCGTCGAATCGCAGGGTGTACTGGAGGTGCTCGCCCAAGCGCTCGCGAAGGACAAGTCGCGTGTGCTCATCCAGGGGCGGGCAGACGCCAAGACGAGCAAGGGACGCGTGGCCTCGTTGGCGACCCGCCGGGCGCAGTCCGTCAGGCAGTGGCTGACCACCTGGGGAATCGATCCGGCGCGCCTGCTGGTTGCAGCAGACGGAGTGATTGCTCCAGGCGGAGCCTTCATCACGATCCTGCGCGTTGAGTAGACGTCACGGATCGCCAGGCTGCCGCCGTGCGACACCAGAATCGGACGCTCAGAACTACTATCCACGGAGATGATGATCGATGCGAGCGATGATGCTGCTGATGTGCGCCGCCGCGGGAGCGCTGCACGCGCAATCACGAACGACGGTGCGCCCGCGCGAGCCGATGGCTGCTGGTGGACGTCCCGTGCTGGCACGACCGGAGTTGGGCGCGGCGCTGTTCTCACCCAGCACCAAGGACCCAACCATCGGTGCCACGGACATCCAGATCTACGACACCGACCCCAAGGTCACGCTGGCGTGGCGCAGTCCGTTTGAGGCGCCGGGTTGGCGCTGGCAGGTGTCGGAGCGCCCCTTTGGCGACGACGCGGCGTTGGCCTTTCCCGGCCTGCTCCTGAGCGGAACGGTGGCGGGCAAATCGTTTCCGGTGGTCTTTGCCACGCTGCCAGCGTTCAGCAATGCGTCCTCCGGGCGCAGCGGTCCGGTGACATTTCACGTGCGCATCGTGCCCGTGAATGGAGGGCAGCCCGCCGGTCCACCGTCGAATACGGTGGTGGTTCGCTATGTACCGGGGGCCAGGCCCACCAATGTGGCTGGCGAGGCCTTACAGGCGGGGGCCGAGGCCAGGGCACTCAAGAACCTGACCGGCGCCGTGCTATCGGCGGCGTACCAGACCCATAGCGTCGACATCGTCAGCTTCACCCCAGCAGTCTTCCCCGATCCGAGCCAGTGGGGGTGCGTGGTCATCGTCACCAACCCCTTCGCTGGCCAGCGCCATCCGCTCGGTGCGTATCCGCCGGGGACACATTGCGGCGCGCCGTACACGGGGGCGAGCTACCAAGCCGACTCGTGGGACGACTACGTTGGTGGCTGGCTGACCGCCTACGAGGGCCTGGTCGACGTCTACGGACAGGCAAAGGCCTATCTGGCGAAGAAGATTGCGAGTGCGGTGCCCTGCAACCTGCTCCCGAAATCGGCGGCCGACGATTGCCAGCGTGCCGCCGAGCAGGTGGCCGGCGCGGCCTTGTCCGCGGGGATGGCCTACGCCGGCGTGCCACCCGCGTTGCCGTCGCTGGATGCGTTAGGCAGCATGGCCAAGGGCAAGATTGCCCAAGGGGCTGTGGACTTCACCTGTGAGGAGGTGAAGTCGCAAGGGGGCATCTGCTCGGACGTCATGCGCAGTGTCCTGAAGAAGGCCTACGAGGAAGGGCTGGACCAGCTGCAAGCGCAGATCAAACAGAGCGCGTCGGAGCCGGGGTGTGGGAATGTGGTGGAGGCGCACCACAACGGTCGCGAGCCACTGCCCTGTTTCAGCGCGTACCCGGGCATTGTCGTGAAGCCGGCACCAGGGACGGTGTACGAACCCCCGCGAGCGGTGGTTCGTGTGACACGCCAGAAGAGTGATCCAGGACTGGGCGCGGCGGCGTGCGCGTTGCATCTGTCGATGCCGGTCACCAACCACTTCCCCGGCGGGACGCTGTCCGGCATAGCCGTGAAGCCGACTGCGCTGTCGGGTTACCCGTTTGCCTCCGTCACGGCCAGCGCACCCGTACTCGCCGTCGGGCAGTCAGCCCTCGTGACCATGGTCATGAGCACCGTCAATCCGTACGTGGTGCCCGGCCACCTGGTGCAGCCATTGCCAGGATGGTCCGCCGACTGGTTGGCGCTCTACCTACACGGCTCTGCCACGGTCACCGCTGGCATGCGCACCATCGACCCGAAGGGCAACGCCCAGATGTCCTGTACTCCCGGGAGCGCGATCAAGACGGTTACGCTGCCATAGACACAACAGGTTGAGCACGTGTGTTTGGCGTGCGGCCGCCGCCATGGAATCCACTTCGCTTCGGAGATGCATCATGAGAGCTCTACACTACAGCGTCCTCGCTCGCATAACGACCATCACGGTCGTTGCTGCTGCATGTTCCGATCGACCGACGACCGCTCCGTCGTTCGCGACGCCGCTGATTGCAGTGGCCGGCATGAGTGTCCAGCAGTATGCCACACCCGAGCTGATCCCACCGCTGGCTCCGCCAGGGCCCGGAAACTACGCCCGCGGGAACCGTGCGGCCGCGATCAACTCTTCGGGGCACGTCGTCGGCACGAGTACGGCGAACTGCTGGGGGGGCAGTGAGAAGACCACGGCGTACCTGTACTACGGGCCTGGCACGGCACCCATCGACCTCTTCGCGCCCGATGCATCGTGCACATTCTCCGTTGCGATGGACATCAACAACTACGACGGAGTAGCGGGTACCTACGGCAATCATGCGTTCAGATGGACACCGAGTAGCGGGGTTACCGTGCTCCCGGGCCTTCTCTCGGGCACCAGCGAAGCGTACGCCATCAACAACGCGGGTGCTATTGTCGGCTCGGCATATCTCTCGTTGGGCGGGGGTGTGGGCACGATGCACGCGGTTCAGTGGACGGCGTCGAATGTGGTACTCGACATCCATCCCGCTGGATACGTGTCAAGCGTGGCGGTCGACATCAACGACTCCGGTGTCATCACGGGAATCGCGTGCAACGCTAGCAACGTGTGTTGGGTGGGACGTTGGTCGTCCGCCGGGTTCGCGACCTTGAGCAACTTTGTCACGTACTGGGATGCAAGGAACGATGTGTCCATCAACAACTACTCAACCATCGCGGCCTCGCATTCTGTCCAGAACGGCAGGTGGGACACCTCATACCTGACGTGGAACTCACGGGACGTCGTCTACTCCTACCCGGCTCCGCCGGCGGCGGTGCTCAAGGTGAGTGACAAGGGTCGAGTGGTGGGCGTGACACCGGTTGGGCGCTCGCCCTTTCCGCCAGCTCCTACGGCCAGCACACGACTCGGGAACGCCGCAACCGTTCTTCCGATCACCGCCGGATATACCATGTCGGAAGCCGCCGGCGTGAACACGTGCGGTGACATTGTCGGAACGGAGAAATGGGTCTACGCGACCGGCTATGGCCAGAGCCAAGCGCTTATTTGGCGCAACTCCGCTTGCGATCCATAGCTGGGCATGTTGGACAGCGAGGCGGCCGACATCCTCCGGATTCCGCTGCGCTCCGCCCGGTTCGAGGTTCTCGGGAGGGTGAGACCCCTCTTGACCGCGCAGTATCTTCCCGGACCACAGCAACCGGGACTCCGATGCACGTCAGCCGCTTCCTTGCCGCCGCAGCACTTCTCGCCGTTCCACTACAGGCACAACCCGCGCAGGTCACCGCCATTCGCGCCGATCGTTTGATCGTCGGGGATGGGACCCAGATCGCATCGCCTGTCGTGCTAATTCAGGGCGAACGGATTACCGCGGTGGGGCCGGCGGCCAGCGTGACGGTGCCGCGGGACGCGCGTTTGATCGACCTGCGCGGACACACGCTGCTGCCTGGCTTCATCGACGCGCACACCCACCTCGCGTCGATCGACAATGATGGGGGCGACCTGTCTGCTCTGAAGGAGACTCCAGCGCACGGCGCGATCTACGCCACGGTGACTGCGAAGAAGACGGTTGAAGCTGGATTCACCACGGTGCGCGAGGCTGGATCGCTGGGATACGTGGACGTCGCCGTTCGCGACGCCATTAACCGCGGTCTGATACCCGGGCCGAGGATCCGTGCGTCTGGACCAGCGCTCGGTACCACCGGTGGACACGCCGACGTCAACGGCTGGAGCCCGTTCCTCAACCTGCCGGGCACGGGGGCGATTGTGGACGGCGCCGATGCGGTGCGCCGTCAGGTGCGACTGAACGTCAAGTACGGCGCGGACCAGATCAAGATCGTCGCCACGGGAGGCATCCTCTCTGTCGGTGATGCGATTGGTGCGCCACAGATGACGGATGAGGAGCTTCACGCGGCGGTGAGCGAAGCGGTACGGCTGGGGCGCAAGGTGATGGCGCACGCGCACGCCGGTGAGGGGCTGCTGGGCGCGGTGCGTGCCGGGGTCGCCAGCATCGAACATGGCAGCCTGGTGAGCGATGAGGCGATCGCGGAAATGAAGCAGCGCGGTACGTACCTCGTGCCGACGCTGATCATCTTAGAAGAGATCGTGCGTGATGGCGCGTCCAAGGGGGTGCCGCCGTACGCGGTCGAGAAGGCGAAGGCCATTGCCGCCGAGCGACGCGTTAGGCTTCGCGGACCTGGTCGCTGTCGTCGGGAACCCGCTGGAGGATATCACGCGGCTGCAACATCCGATGTTCGTGATGAAGGGCGGGGCGACGGTGCTCGGGAGCGCGGCGGCGAAATAGACGGAGTGGGAGGTGTCGGGGCCGCCGCCGGCACCTCAGCCACAGGCGCCGTGACCATTGCGCCTAACCACGTGAAGGCACCCTCTGCGCATGAGCGATCCGACGTATGTCTCTCCGGCGTCGGAATGTCCGAGGTGCGACGCGACTTCCGGAGGTCCAACGACAGAGGGTACGTCTCCGATTGATGCGCGGAGCGCGTTGTCATAGCTTGGGACCATGGGACCGGGAGGTGGAATGACGCGCGGGATCAAAGGGGTGTTCCCAGCCCTCTGCGGGCTAGCAATGGCCATGGCCTGTGGATCGGATGGCCCGACGGGTCCGACGCCGGCCGAGATCGTGTTGAACGTCCAAGCTGTTACGATTAAGCAGCTTGATTCGGCACGGATCATCCCTTCCGTCGTGGATAGGACGGGCCAGTTGATCGCCGGCGCGACCGTGTTGTTCGAGTCGGGCAGTCCGTCGGTCGTCGCGGTCTCGAAGGTGGGCGTCATCACGTCGGTTGGCCCCGCTGGGACGGCAACGGTCACGGTTCGCAGCGGAAAGCTGGCGAACAGCGTCAGCGTCACCGTCACGCCGGTTGCCGCGCGAGTTGTCATCTCGCCGAATCCCGGCGCGCTGAAGCAGCTGGAGACGTTGCAGCTGACCACGCAGCTCCTCGACGTGACCAATACACCGATACCCGGAGTGAGCTTCACGTTCCTCTCATCGAAGAGCAGCGTGGGGGTCGTGTCTCCGTCGGGCCTTGTCACCAGCATCGGCCCAGCTGGGGTATTCACCGTCTTCGCGCAGGGCGCCGGTCTGCTTGGCTCCACCTCATTGACCGTGACGCAGGTCCCGACCAATATCCGGGTGACGCGAGAATATTCGAGGCTGACCGTCGGCCGCACGTTGCGACTGACGGCCACCGTGCTCGACGCCGTGAACACAGCGATCGCCAACAGCCCGGTCGCCTTCGCGTCGTCGAATCCGGACTTGGCTACGGTCTCGACCGACGGGCTCGTGACCTCGGTGGGAGGTCTCGGGGCCGTCACGATCCGCGTGAGTGCACCGGGCACGAACCTGACGCAGGACATCACGATTCCCATCGTTGCCCTGTCGAGCCCGACCGGCGACGACGTGCAGCTGATCCCGACGCCGTTGATCTACGCGTTGCGCGCCTTTCCAAACGACAGCGTGATCGGCGTCTCGTATTTCGGCACCGCGAGCGTCATCAATGTCAGCACCGGCAGCGTGCGGTCATTTGACATTCCACCGGCGTACGGCGTTGACGTGGCGCCGGGACGTTCGCGCGTGTACATGGCAGGAGCGGACGGCAACCTCTACGAGTATGACACGCACACCTGGACGTCGCGTCTCCTCAGTCTCGGCGGTCAGCTCTTCGACGTTGTCGTTGACCCGAGCGAACGGTTCGCCTACGTTGGGCTGGCGAACTTGGGAGTGTCCGTTGTTGACCTCAATCAGTGGAGGGAGGTCGCGCGTGACACGATAGTGACGACGGCGTTGCATCTGGCAATCAATGCCGACGGCACCAAGCTCTACGTGGGCGGTGGAGCCGTGGTCGAGATCGAGATCGCGAACGGTTACGCCGTGCACGCCCTTCCGGCCATGCTCGCCCAAGCCGTTGTCGTGTCGTCGGACAAGCGCAACGTATTCGGCTTCGCAGAAAATGGCACGATACGAAAGTTCGACCTGACGGCTTTCGGTATCGTCGCGACGTGGACCCTGGAGACGTGTGGCCCGTGGGGCGCCGCCCTGAACTCGGACGCTCAACGGATCGTCGTGTCCTGTCCCAACAGCCGTCTCGTCGCACTCCTGGACGCGGCGGACGGGACGATCATCAAGGGCGTCGACGCCACCGATGCCCGACGTGTCGTAATGGCGAATGCCGGCCGCACGGCCCTCGTCGGTACGCGGCAGGGCCTCCTGATAATTCGCTAGCCAACAGGCGACGATTCGGGTCGCTCAGCGCGTCGCGGACAGTCACGCGTTACGGCGATTCATCGATGTCAGTTCCCTTACTTGATCCACTTCCTCAGCATCGCCGTCACGATGCGCCGGCTCTCGTCGTTGCCGAACACCGCGTGAGGGCCCGGCACAATCGCGGCCGTGGTACGAGCGGCGGGCATCCCCGCCAGGCTGAACGCGCGTTCGACCGCGTGTGCCGGCGTCGTCAAGTCGTAATATCCGCCGGTCCAGAATAACCGCATCGTTGGATGGTCTCGCATCGCCTGCGCCAGCGTGGAGACGATCTCGCTGCCACCCTCGTGATCCCAAACGACGTTGATGTCCAGGTTCAGGCTCCGGTACGCCTCCAGGGTCGGGAAGCGCAGTGTGCGCGTGAGATACTTCTCGAGCGTAGTGGGCGGGCCTTCGGTGCGGGGCTCGCCGGGGATCCGCGCCGGTGCGAGCATCGCCGTGCCGAATCGCATGCGCCCGCCGTTGAACGACGGATCATTGAGCCCGCCCCGTCGAGTGGTGTCGCGCGCGGCGGTGACCCGCGCGTCGAGCATGCCGGTCCTGAGCCCACGCTCTGCCAGCACGTGCAACATCCAGTCGTCTTTGTAGAGGCGAAGGTTGTGGCTGGCGGCGTAATCGGTCGGGACACCGATCAGTGACGCCATGCGTTCGGCCACGCGCTGGCGGTCGTTGATCGAAAGGGCGTTGCCCTGGGCCAAGGCGGCGGCGTATTCGCCGTCGGCGAACGTGCTCGCCATCCGGAACGCCTCGTCCACGCTGCGCGCACCGCGGTCGCCCTTCCCATGAAACCACGCGGATGCGGCCATGGTGGGAAGGGTGAGCGCGAACTGCGTGTCACCATCGGCGGCATCATCACTCAGTGCGGTGGTCACGACGGCCACCATGATCACGCCATCGAAGTGGAGATCCGTCGCGTCGCGCAGCATCACCGCGGCGCGCACGGTGCCGTAACTCTCTCCCGCCAGGTACTTCGGCGAATTCTCGCGACCATGTTCATGGAGCCAGCGCCGAATGACGTCGGCCACCGATTGAGCGTCGCCGCTTCGCGTCCAATACGACCTGCGTCCATCCTCGGTGGTGAACGGGCGACTGAAGCCCGTGCCAACCGGATCGATGTACACGAGGTCGGTGACGTCCAGAATGCTGTTGGGATTTGGCAGCACGGTGTCGCCAGCGATCAGTACGGGGCCGATGCCTTGTGCGTGCAGCTGCGACGATGAGGAGCCCGGTCCGCCATTGAACAGGAACGTCACCGGCCGATGGGTGCGGTCGGGAACGTCGCTCCGCTCGTACGCGATGGTTCCGAGCACGGCGTTAGGCTTTCCGTTTGGCCCTTTGAGCAGATGCTCCGCTACGGTGGCGGTGTAGCGCACGCGAACGCCGCCGAACGTTCCTTCGTGCGTGGTGCGCGAAGTCGCTGGTGCGCGTGCGCGTAAGGCAGGTGGCACGTCCGACGGTCCCCACGCGCGGCACACCGAGTCAGGGACGCCAGCGATGCGCGTCCACTCGTACTCCTGTTCACGAGCGTCGTTCGCCTTCTGGCCGGTGTTCGCCGCGCTCGTTCTGCGGAAGCAGGGTCCGAAGGCATTCGATGCGGGAACGACGGTGCCCGTGCCCTGAAGTATCACCTGTTCGAACTGCTTGGCGGCGCTGGGACCAGCCTCTTGCTCCACGGTCGTCTTCCAAACGTCGTGGTTGAATGGCTCGCCACGGGCCCGTGCCTCGAAGCGTTCGCGGATCACCTCGTCGAGCGTCCGACGGCCGTGCGAGTGGGCGCGTATGCGCGCATCCAGGTCGGCGAAGTAGATGCTGCTGCGGACGTACGGCATGTGCCGCACGGATTCATCGTTGAACCCGACGCGGGCGATGGAATCCGCCGAGTAGTTCCGGGCCGCGCCGTGCCAGTATTGGCGGAAGTCGGCGTTGATAGCCTTACCATAGTCGTCGACGCTGGTGAAGCCGCCACGCATGGGGAGCAACCGCGTGTAGTACGTGTTCAGCCCCTCGCTGAACCAGCTCTGCACCCCCTGCGGCGCGTCGATGCCGCCGACAAAGAGATGCCCCATCTCGTGCGTAAATGTCTCCCGCGGGGCCTCGCCCTGCGCGGTTGCTCCTGGCGGGCGTGGTGAGGCGCCGGCCATAAACGAGTTGTCGAGCGCCGTTCCACCACGCCAGCCGACGCGCAGGAATACGCGGTAGCTCGGCAGGGGTCGAAGATACCCGTACGACGCGCCCAGCCACGCGTACATCCGTGCCGCCCACGCCATCTCGACCGCTGGATCGAAGGTGGGGGTGCCCAGCCAGACGGCGTTGAAGCCGGCGGACGGTGTCGCAGGGTATCGGCCGAGCGGTCCAGCCATGATCCAACCCTGACGCACCGTGTCTGGCGCGCCCGTCAGTTCAAAATCTCCGTCGCCGAAGGTGGTGGACGCTGAGGCAGCGGTAAGGTCGCTTAGATCCCAGTGGACTCGGTCGTAACGGCCGTTGCCACTCGGGCAGGACAAGAAAGCCCGCACCGGCGCCGCTGACGCCACCGTACGCGTAGGAGTCGAGGTGGCCCGCCGGAGGACCGTGGTTGGAGCCATGGCGTCGTAGCTGACGACGACCGGGAAACGCACGGCCCGTTGGGCACGCCAGTGGCGGAAAGATGGAAAGCCGCCGGGGTCGGGAGGATCGTCATCCACTCGCAGCGGTACATCGCCATCCGCGTCACGCACTACGAGTCGCTGCGTTCGCTCGGCGATGCCGGTCACGCCGGCGTAGGTGATGGGCACCGACAGGCTGAACCCTTGGCGAGCCGAGTCCGGCAGGTCGGCGATTTCCGTGCGGACCTCGATCGCCACGACTTCGGAGCCGCCGCGCCGCACCGGCTTCCAGGTGTGCGCGATCGTGCCGTGAGGTCGAACGTCGCTGCCGGGGGCGGTTTGTGCTGACGCCGCGTGGACGCCGAGGAGGAGGAGTATGGCGAACCAGCGCGGCGTTCGGTGGATCACGTGAGCGGGGGAAACCCTGATGGCGAACGAGCCCGCTATTTGGTGACCGTGAAGGAGAAATCGCCGCGGACCGGGTGCCCGTCACGTGACGCTGCGCGCCACCTGACCACGTACGTGCCAGGAGTGAGCGATCCGGTCACGTCGGCCATCAACAGCGTCGGGTCCGACTCTTCGCTTCGCGCCTTGCTCACTGGCACCGTCGCGCCGCCTGCCGCCTCTAGGGTAATGCTGCTCACCGGGGCCGTCACCGGCTCGGAATACCACAGCTTGATGACCTTCGGAGCCGCGACGGAGCTGTCCTTGGCCGGCTGAGACTTCAACAGCCGCAGGTGAAAGGGCGCAAGGCTCGCGGAAGGCGCGGCCGGCGTGGCCAGTGTTGCAGGTGACGGATAGACCGGCGTCGCCATCACCATGGCAATGAACGACAAGGAAATCGCAGAAACGGGCAGGGTCATGGAAGATCTGGACGTAGGAAACGGCAACAGCGCTTTGCGTGCCCCGGAGTATACCCGGCAGGCGCGGGGAAGGAGTCCTGGCCGATCCGACGTGTCTGCCAGCAACAGTTTCTCGGAAGGCATCCGGGCAGAAGGCTACTCCGGTGAGACGGTCGCAGACAACGGCGGGGCGCCGAAAAACGGCAATGGCGACTGCACGTCCCCCGCCGGGCGCCAAGTCACGGGAACAATCGACAGCGCGTCGGCGTTACCGTAAGGGCGCCTACTGCCATGGCCCAGTTGCTGACCGGCCCGTGCCAGTGTGCGCCCCCCGGGGAGGCTCGCCCGCCGCACCGTCGCTGTTCAGCGTGCTCACCCCCCTTAGGGCTCGGTTGAAACCTTCCCCGCCGGTGGACCGTATACATCCTCGCGGCTACTATTTTGGTCGAGGTATGTCCCGAGGGGAAACGGTATGGAACTGCGACGAGAACTCATGCGTGGGGCGGGGCCGGCGGCAGTGCTACAACTGCTGAAGCGGCGCGAGATGTACGGCTACGAAATCGCCGAGGCGCTGGGAGAGCGCTCCGATGGCGTGCTGGCCATGGGGCAGTCGACCCTGTATCCCCTTCTATATAGTCTCGAGTCTAAGGAGTTCGTCGCCAGTCGCTGGGTCGAACTCAAGTCTGGCCGCAAGCGTCGGTATTATCGACTCACGGAAAAGGGCGCGGTCGAGCTGAAAGAGCACCGGGCGCGCTGGCAGGAGCTGTTCGAGGCTATGGTGGGACTGGGCCTCGTGTCCCCGATTCCTGCGGAGGCCTGACCCATGCCCGACAAGGATGGCGCGCTCACCGGACGGTTGGCCCGGTTGGAGCTGGAACGCAAAGCACGCGCACTCGGCCTTCCCGAGTTGCTCGCCAAGCGAGTGGCCGAGGTGGTGGTGGCGAGTGAGCTGGACGACGACCGACGCGGGGAAGTCTTTCGCGAAATGGTCGCGCACTTCGAAGACGGCTTGGCGGCGGGTCGCTCACCGGAGCAACTGGCGCAGGCATTCGGCGACAGTCGTCAGGCAGCGCGCATGATCCGCGCGGAGAAGCGCGTGGTGACGCCGGAGGAATTCGGTGGCACGGGGGCGCGGGAGTCGTTCCCGGCGCGACTCGGCCGCGACCTGCGGTACGCGGTGCGGCGCTTGGCGGCGCGACCAGTGTTCACGGCGATCGCCGTGCTCTCATTGGCGATCGGCATTGGGGCGAACGCGGCGATGTTCACACTCGTGAACGAAGTCATTCTCCGTCGCCCGCCGTTGGAACGACCCGAGGAACTGGTGGACATCTTCCGCTCCAGCCAGGACAGCCCGTTCGATCCCATCTCGTATCCCGAGTATCTGGACGTCGCGTCGCGGACGGATGTGTTCTCGTCCGTCTCCGGCACCCGCCTGCTGTACGCCGTCAGGATGAACGGTGACCGCGCCGATCGGTTGGCGGTGCAGCTGGTGAGCGGAAACTACTTCCAGACGCTGGGTCTGCACGCGGCGCGCGGACGGCTGATTCAACCCGACGATGCGGATGCTCCCGGCAAGAGTCCCGTGGTGGTGCTGACGGATCGCTACTGGCGTCAGTCGTTCAACGCCGACCCGTCGGTGGTGGGTAAGACCATCCACTTGGGCGGCGGCGACTACACCATCATCGGCGTGACGCGACCGGATTTCCCCAGTGGTTTTCCGACGCTGGGTATTCAGCTGTTTGCGCCGGCGATGATGATCGATCAACTGATGCCGTCGAATGCCGGCGAGCTGCAGAACCGACACGAGAATTCGACGTTCACGCGGGCTCGGCTTCGCCCTGGGGTGACACTGGCCCAGGCTCGGACCTCGATGGCGGCGCTGGGCAACGCGCTGCACGAGCGGAAGGAGGTCGGGTGGGAAGGCGCGACGGCATACACCGTCTTGCCGACGCGCGACGTGATCCTGTATCCGCCGATCGACAAGCTGCTGCGGCCGGTGGCGTGGGTCATGATGGGCGTGGTAGGCATGGTGCTGCTGATCGCCTGTGCGAACCTGGCCGGCTTCCTGCTGGCGCGAGCGGTGGACCGACGGAAAGAGGTGGCGGTGCGGCTCGCCTTGGGTGCCACCCAGGGGCGGCTGGTGTTTCAGCTGCTGGTGGAGACGTTGCTGCTTGCGGCGATCGGTGGCGCGGTCGGGCTCTGGTTAGGCAGGGCCGCGCTCAAGGCCGTGCTGGCCGCGGACCTTCCGATTCCCGTGCCGTTGGGCATTGACCTGAATCTCGACGTGCGGGTGCTGTCCTTTTTGATCGTGGTCTCGGTGGTGGCCGGCATCGCCTTTGGTCTGGCGCCAGCGCTGCAGTCCACACGGCTGGAACTGGCGGCCGTCATCCGTGAGGAGAGTACCGGCGGCGGGCGTTCCAATGGATGGTTGCGTCAGGGACTGGTGGCCGCCCAGGTCGCGGTGTCGGTGGTCTTGCTGATTGCCGCGGGACTGTTTGTGCGGAGCGTGCAATCGTTGCGGAACGTGGACCCGGGCTTCGGTCGTCAGCCGTCGGCCATGGTCTGGCTGGGGATGCCCGCGACGCAGAATGAAGCGGAGGCCGCCCGTCGGCTTGACCTCATGGTCCGCCGGCTCGCGTCGCAGCCCGAGGTGAAGCATGTGGGGCTGATCGACAACATGCACTTGAACCTGCTGAGCTTCACGTCGACCGACGTGAACGTCGACGGGGTACAGCCGCCGCCTGGCGAAATTGCCCACTCGATCAGCCGAGCCTCGATCGATACCGGATTTGTTGCGGCTGCCGGTTTACGACTGTTGGCTGGGCGTAACTTCACCGTCGCCGACTTTGACACGACGCGTCGGGTGGCGCTTGTGAACGAGGCGTTCGGGCAGAAGTTCTGGCCGGGCCAGGATCCAGTGGGGCATCGTTACCGCTCGACCGAGGGGCGCGAGACGGAGATCATCGGGGTGGTGAACACCGTGAAGGTGCGCACGCTGGCCGAGCCGCCGCGTCCGCTCATTTACACGCCACTCCGAGACCGCTCGATCGTTTGGATGCTCGTCGACGGGTCGCCGAACTCCGACGCCCAGCTGGCCGGCATGTTGCGGGTGATCCGCGACGTGTCGCCGGACGCGATGGTGATGGAGGCGCGCACCATGGCGCGTCACATGGAGATCATGTCCCTGCCGTTGAAGCTGGGGGCCAACGCCTTGGCCGCCTTTGCGCTGTTGGCGTTGTTGCTGGCGAGCATCGGGTTGTACGGCACCGTCAGCTACTCCGTGGCCCAGCGGTCGCGAGAGGTGGGGATTCGGTTGTCGCTAGGGGCAACGCCGCCCGCGGTCATTCGGCTGCTGCTGTGGGACGGCGTGCGGCTGGTGGTGGTGGGCGCCGTCGGTGGTATGGTCCTGGGGCTGCTCTTTGGTCGGGCGCTGCAGGGGATTCTCTATGGCGTGACGGCGACGGACCCGGCCACACTGGCTGCTGTGCCCGTGGTGCTGGTCTTGGTGGCGGCGTTGGCGGCGTACGTTCCGGCGCGTCGCGCCGGCCGGATCGACCCCGTGGTGGCCATCAAGTCCGAGTAGGTAGGTCAGAGTGTGGCGAGGTGTGTAACGGAATTGGGCAAGCACTGCGACCGGGAGGAACGCGCGCGTATTCTTGAGGCACTGTGACGCCACCGAACCGCACGTACAACGTCCTCATCCTCTGCACCGGCAATTCGGCCCGTAGCATTCTGGGCGAGGTGCTAGTGAATCATTGGGGAAGGGGGCGCTTCAAGGGCTTCAGCGCCGGGAGCCATCCGAAGGGGCAGGTGCATCCGGACGCGTTGGAGCTGATTCGCTCACTCGGCTGGCCGACGGAGGGACTGCGGAGCAAGAGCTGGGACGAGTTCGCCGTGCCAGGAGCGCCCACCATGGACGTCGTGATCACGGTGTGCGACAACGCGGCCGGTGAGACGTGTCCTGTGTGGCTCGGCACACCGACGCGAGCGCACTGGGGGCTGCCAGATCCCGCCGCCGTTGCCGACCCTGTGGCGCGTCGACAGGCCTTTCGCTCGGCGCTGGATGTGTTGTCGGCTCGGATCCAGGCGCTCACGGCGTTGGATCCCGAGCGTCTTGAGCCCGCGGCGTTGAAGCAACGCCTCGACGAAATCGCGTTGATCGGCTCCGTCGGCTCGGACGCCGCATCGTGACGGGCGGCCATCCCTCGCGGCCCATCGTCGCCGAGGGCATCGGCTCGGCGTTGTTGTTGGCGGCTGTGGTCGGGTCGGGCATCATGGGAGAACAGCTGGCGGGCGGGAACGCGGCGATCGCGCTTTTGGCGAACACCCTCGCCACAGTGGCCACCCTTCTGGCGCTCATTCTCACCTTTGGGCCGATCTCTGGCGCGCACTTCAATCCCGCGGTCACCATCGCCATCGCCGCGCGGGGTGGAGTTCCATGGCGGACGGTCCCGGGCTACCTGGCGGCACAATTCGGCGGTGCCATCGTCGGCGTCTGGGTGGCCCATCTGATGTTTGGCCTTCCCCTGGTGCAAACTTCGGCGCACACGCGCACCGGCGTGGGTCAGTGGGTCGGTGAGTTCGTGGCGACGTTCGTCCTACTTTCGGCCATCTGGAGCACGAGCCGACATCGGCCACAGGCGACGCCCGTTGCTGTTGCAGCTGCCATTGCCGGCGCGTACTGGTTCACGTCGTCCACTTCATTCGCGAATCCTGCCGTCACGCTGGCTCGCACGCTGAGTGACACGTTCGCTGGCATTCGTCCAATGGACGCGCCGCCGTTCATAGTCGCCCAAGCACTTGGCGCCGCCGCCGCCACCTGGCTGTTCAGATGGTTGGAGCTGCCGCCGGTGAGTGCCGACGTGCACGCCCCGTGAGGGCCTAGAGTCCCGTGACTGGTCCAACCCAGGCACTCGTCCGATTGCAAGGACCACGCCCGGCTACGCGATCCTCCCTGACTACGGCACGGTCCGCTCCCGAAGCACCTGCATCACTACGCGCGAACTCGCCTGCGGCGTGCGATAGACGCGCTGACTCGCCTTCCGGAAGTCCTTCTCCTTGGCCGCGTAGATATTCGTGAAGGTCTGCGGATTCCGGTCCACCAGCGGGAACCAGCTTCCTTGCACCTGCACCAGCATGCGGTGCCCGCGCTTGAAGGTGTGAAAGACATCCGGCATCACAAAGTCCAGCTGCGTCACCGCGCCCGGCGTGAGCGGCTGCGGCGTCGTGAAGCTCTTTCGGAACTTGGCGCGCACCACGTCGCCGCGCACGAGTTCCTGTAGTCCATCGGGGTGTACATCGATCAGCTTCACCACCCAGTCGCCGTCGGTGCCGGTGGTGGAGACAAAGAGGGTGGGGCTGACGGGGCCGGCGATGGTGACGTCCTGTGTCAGCACATCGCCGCGATAGCTCACGACGTCCGGACGTGCTTCGCCGAAGCGCTGGTCCTGCGCCATGTAGTCGGGATCCATGTCCGTCCCCTTGGGTCCCGTGAATGGCACCGGGTTCGCCGGGTCAGTCACCCACTCCTCGAAGGGCGTCTGGCTCTCCGTGCGCGGAGGCTCGTCGGTGAGGGTGTGGTTGGCGTTCAGGTAGATCGCCTGCGTCGCACTTTCCTTTGGCGGCCATTGATCGAACGTGCGCCACTTGTTCGCCCCGGTCTCGTACACCCACGCCTTCGGATGCTTCGCCAGAGACTGACCCTTCAGGTGCGACTCGAAGAAGGGGAGAAGGATTTCGCGCTGGTAGTAGTCCGACGTGCGCTCGCCGAACGACAGCGCCCCCACGGCTACCCCCGAATCGCGAGCCCACTGACCGTGATACCACGGGCCAATGACCACGGCGTTGTCGGTGGACGGGCTCTGCTTCTCAATGGTCTCGAACAGGTGCAGGGCACCGTAGAAGTTGTTGGCGTCGTACCACCCGCCAACGGTGAGCACTGCGGGGGCGATCGCCTTCACGTGAGGCAGCAGGTTGCGCGCCTTCCAGAAGTCATCGTAGCTGCCGTGACGCATCATGTCCGTCCATCCCGGCGACTGTCCCTTGAGGTACTTGCGATCGGCGTTGGCCAGCGAGCCTAACGACAAGAAGAACGCATAGCCGTCGTCGGTCCCGAAATCGAACGGCTTCCCGCAGCTCATGGATGTCCCGGTCCCACGCCGGCCGCATGCTGCCATGAAGTTGAAGGTGGACGTGAGGAAGAAGGCTCCGTTGTGGTGGGTATCGTCGCCCAGGAACCAATCGGTCTGCGGTGCCTGCGGGGAAACGGCCTTGAGCGCCCGGTGCGCATTGATCATTCCGGCAGCTGCAAAGAACCCGCCGTAGGAAATCCCCCAAAGGCCAACGCGCCCGTTGTTACGCGGCACGTTCTTCAGCAACCAGTCGATGGTGTCGTAAGTGTCGGTGCTCTCATCGACGTCCTTCGGTCCGCGCTTGACGTCTTTGTGAGGCGTCATGTGCTCGAATCGCCCTTCGGAGTGGTAGCGGCCGCGTACGTCCTGTGTGACGAAGACGTAGCCGGCCTCGGGAAAGCGCGGTCCTGGTCCCAGATAGCGCGGATACGCAGTTGGTCCGTACGGGCCCGCGCTGTACGGCGTGCGGGTGAGCAGGATGGGGTACGTTCGGGTGCTGTCCTTGGGCGTATAGATGGCCGTGAACAGCTTCACCCCATCGCGCATGGTGATGAACGACTCGCGCTTGTCGTAGTGGGCGGGGATGTAGCTGGTGTCGGCGCGTGTCGACTGTGCGATCGCCTGCGAAGCCGCGCTGCCAAGCGCGCCGCACATCACCAGGCCAACCAGGAGGCGCGCGCGAATCATGGGGTTCATCGAAGCTGGGTCAGGGAGCGGGAAAGCGGGGGAGCGGAGTTCTTCCTTCTTAATGAACTGGCCACGCAACACCTAACATACTGTCAACGTTGCAGAGCGCTGGCCAGACGCCGTGCTTCAGGCCTCCCGTGTCCCTCACAAGGACTTCGCGACGATCGAGGTTTCAGCACGACCCCTCCGCATCCCAGTCTGCCGGACAGTGCCCTTGGCGTGGAGTATCTTATCCCTTCGTGAGCCAATTCCCCGCGACCCGCATATCTCTGGTGGCTGGGCTGCACAGCGATCAGACCGCCGTGCGGGAGCGCGCCATGGAGTTGGTCGCGCGCGCGTATCGTGAGCCGATCGTGACCGTGCTGCAGCACCAATGGTCCCTCGCGCGCGCCGACGCCGAGGACCTGGCCCATGACTTTTTTGAACAGGCGCTCTCCAAGCACTGGTTGGAGCGCTTTGATCCTGAACGCGGACGCTTCCGCACCTTTCTGCGCTCGTGCCTGTTTGCGTACGCCAGCACGGCGCACGAAGCCCAGACACGGCTCAAACGCGGTGGCGGCACGCGCCAGGTGTCCCTGGACGATGTGGACCTTCACACCACCGTCGCTCCTGAGGTCGAATCCCTGTTCGATCGAGAATGGACGCGCGCGGTGTTGGAGCTGTCGATGGACGCCCTGCAGCAGGAATGCCAACGCGAAGGGAAGGAGCCTGCGCTGGCCGTGTTCATCGCCCGAGACGTGCAGGGCGCCGAGCAATCATCGCCGCCCAGCTACCAGGAACTGGCCGACCGCTTCGACGTGCCGCCGACGCAGGTGACGAACTACCTGAACTGGGCCAGACGACGCTTTCGGCATCACGTGCTGGAAACACTTCGCGCCCTCACAGGCACCGACGACGAATTCCGCGCCGAGGCGCGTTCACTGTTGGGAGTCGACCTCACATGAAATTGACCGATGCCGCGGTCCGGCACCTGCGCGATGCTATCGACGCACCAGACGCCGGGGCGCGCTATGACATCGGCTCCCTGCTGGGCCGCGGTGGCATGGGGGCTGTGTATCAGGCCACCGACCACGTGTTGGCTCGCGACGTGGCACTCAAGGTGCTCTCGCTGGACGCCGAGTCCGACGCACTGTCGCAACGACTGACGCGCGAGGCACGCATCCTCGCGCAGCTCGAACATCCCGGCATCGTCGCCGTGCACGATGCTGGCGTGCTAGCTGACGGGCGGCCATTTTACGTCATGCGGCTGGTCCGTGGAACGTGGATCGACGCGCGGGCGCGCACTTTGGGTATTGGCGAGGTGTTGCGCCTGTTCCTGCGCGCCTGCGAGGCGGTGGCCTTCGCCCACGCGCGCGGCGTGATTCATCGCGACCTCACGCCACGCAACGTGATGGTTGGCGAATACGGCGAGGTCCTCGTACTCGACTGGGGCGTCGCCTCGGCGGTTCGCGACAAGGACGCGGCGGACCCCGACGGCGCTCGGCTCGGCTATCGAAGCGAACCGGGAGTGGTTGTGGGCACGCCGGGATTCATGGCACCTGAGCAGGCCTTGGGTGCGGCGGCACAGATCGACGATCGTGTGGATGTCTTTGGACTCGGCGCGATTTTGCGGGTCTTGGTGTCCGAGCATTCGTTCCCGAATGCGCGTTCACTCACGGCGATCGTGGAGCGGGCTACCGCTCCGGAGCCTGGGATGCGCTATGCCACCGTGAACGAGCTGGCGGACGATGTGCGCCGGTGGTTGGATGGCGAGGCGGTGAGTGCGTACCGGGAGGGGCCGTTGGAGCGCATGGCGCGGTTCTATCAACGCAACAAGACGCTGATCCTGCTGCTGGCGGCGTATGCGGTGGTTCGCGTGGTGATTCTGTTGTGGCGCGGTGTGTAATGGCGGGACATGCCAGGACCTAACAGGTGGTCGAGGGGCCATGCCGGCGTCTCATCAACATACGGAGAGTGTATGAAGAAGCCTTTGCTGGGACTGTTGGCTGGCGGCGCCTTAGGAGTGGTGGACGGCCTGACGGCACTGGTGTCTGCCCCGGAAGTCGCGCCAGGGATCGTGGGGATTGTCCTCGGCTCCATGGCCAAGGGGCTGGTGGCCGGCGTCCTGATCGGTTGGTTCGCCCGCAAGGTGAACAACCTCGCGGCAGGGATCTTGTTTGGGCTGGCGATGGGGGCCCTGTTCGCCTTGCCATTTGCGTTAGGCACGGATCCCAACACCGGGAAGCAGTACTTCTGGGAGATCTTGATCCCGGGCTCCATGGTCGGGTTGATCGTGGGGTTCCTGACGCAGCGCTACGGTGTGCGAGTGCCGGCTCCCGCCAGGTGACGGGAAAGGAGGTGCCGGTACGATGACAGCTGACGGCCGGCAGCTCCTACCAGTCGGACTCTCCGGTCCGCACGATGCCCCGTTCAATCGCCACGGTGACCGCCGCGGTGCGATCATCCACGCCGAGTTTAGCGAAGATGTGGAGCAGGTGCGTCTTCACCGTGGCTTCGCCGATCTGCAGTTCACGGGCGATGATCTTGTTGCTGGTACCTCGCGCGACGTGCCGCAGCACTTCGATCTCCCGCGCGCTGAGCACACGCCCGTCGCCGCCGCGCGAGCGACGCACCAGCCGCGAGGCGACGGAGGGGGAGAGTACCGACTGACCGACCGCGGTGGCCCGGATGGCGCGGAACAGCTCATCGCGGGGCGTCTCCTTAAGTAGGTAGCCGGTGGCGCCGGCTTCGATGGCGCGCAGTACATCGGCGTCGGTTTCGTAGGTCGTCAGGACCAGCACGTTGGTCGAGGGCGACAGGCGCTTGATCTCGCGGGTGGTCCCGACGCCGTCCAAGAGTGGCATGCGAAGGTCCACCAGCACGACCTGCGGCCGATGGGTCCGCACCAGCTCCAACGCTTCCTGTCCGTTGGAGGCTTCCCCGATGACTTCGAAGTCGGGCTGTGAGGCCAGCAGGCCTTGAAGTCCGGCGCGCACGATCGGGTGATCGTCGGCGATGACGAGTCGAATGCGCGTCATGTCTCCATCCGACGGAACACCGGCAACTCGGCGGTATGGAGCATCGGAATGGCGACAGTGAGCGTCGTCCCTTCGCCGCGTTCGCTCTCGATGGTGACCGATCCGTGGAGCAGCTCCACCCGTTCACGCATGGCGCGGAGCCCAAAGGAGCCGTTGGTGGTGAGCGTGCCGGTGTTGGCGACGTCGAACCCAATGCCGTCATCGCGAACATCGAGCATGACCACATCATCCATATAGGAGAGCGTCACCGTCGCGGCGTGTGCGCTGGCGTGCTTGCGCACGTTCGCCAGTCCCTCCTGCAGCGCCCGGAAGATGGTGATCTCCGCTTCGGGATGGAGCGGCGCGGGAGTCCCCGTCACCGTGCTGGTCACGGGCATGGCGGTACGCTCGGCCGTCTGTGCACACCAGCGAGCGACGGCCTCTGGTAGTTCGACGTGTTCCAGGAGTTCGGGTCGCAGCGAGGCCATGACGCGCCGAGTGTCGTCCAGACTCTCGCGGGCGATGGCGCGGGCACGTTGCATCTGCACGCGGGTTTCGACGGCTGGTTCGGGGAGCATCTGCTCCGCGGTCTCTAGGTGCATCACCACCGCGCTCAATCCCTGCGTGAGCGTGTCGTGCAGTTCGCGCGTGATGCGCTGGCGTTCGTCCATGGTGCCCGCGTGATGCGCCGCGCGCGCCAATTCCGCGCGGGTGGCTTGCAGTTCCATGGCCAGTCGCTCGCGATTGTCCGCCAGCCGCACCACGCGCCGCAAGAAGATGCCGATCACGGCGGCGAGTAACGCACGCGAGAGCAGAAAGGCGAGGAGTTCGGTGGAGGAGAGGGTCGCGTGCTCGCCGCCGAAGCGGCTTTCCCAGCCGGCATGCGCCGTCAGCAGCGCCACGGCGAGCAGTGACCAGCCAATCGGCAGGACCACAAAGAGCAGGGGAATGAAGACCAGACCCAGGAGCCAGAAGCTCATGCTAAGGTGGGTCAGGTAGATCGACAGGGAGATTGCCGCGGCCGCGAGCAGGGGGAGCGACCACTGCCGGCGCTGTGGCGAGCGATCCATCTCCGCCGTCCAGCGCCAGTACCACAGCAACAACGCGGCGACCGCCGGGAGCACACGCGTCCATTGGCTGGGTGCCAGGTGGTCGTCGAATGCCCACACCGCCAGCGACAACATCAGCGCCGCGAGCGCAAACCAGGGCCACCGGTGCATCCAGCGTCGCCAGGCGTGTGGCACCCAGGCGTCGTCGGCCAGGGATTCCACGGTCATCGGCGTGCCTGAGGACAAGGGCCAGCGTGCATGCTGGAAAGTACGCGTCCCCGGGGCGGCGCGCATTGGACCAGTGGTGGAAGACGCATCCACCGATCGACGGATGGCTGGCGCTCCGATCGAGCGATACGCCGAGCCATCAGGCTGTTCTACCATCGATCACGGGTGCAACAGCACCCAGATCCTTGACCGATGGAGGAAGCCATGAAGTACGTACTGCTCGCGTCACTAGTGGTGGCCGCGGCATGCTCGGACAGCAGTGGACCGGCTCCGCAGACTCCACACACCCGATTCGTCACCGTTGCGGCTGGCATTCGGCTGGAGGTCGTCGACTACGGGGGTTCCGGCGAACCCCTCGTGCTGCTGGCCGGCAGTGGCAACACCGCCCACGTCTTCGCGACGTTCGCCTGGCGCTTCACCGATCGATACCACGTGGTCGCGCTCACACGTCGCGGCTTTGGTGCGTCCAGTAAGCCTGCCGCCGGCTACGACACGCGGACCCTGGCCGAAGACGTCCGCATCGTGCTGGACTCGCTGCGTCTGACGAAGGTCTCGATCATGGGGCACTCACTGGCCGGCGACGAAATGACCCGGTTGGCCGGCGATCACCCCGAGCGCGTGCGCAAGCTGGTCTATCTGGACGCCGCCTACGACCGTGTGGCCTTGGGGGCCATTCTGCAGGAGTTCCCACTTCCCGCGCCGCCGGCTCCATCAGCGAATGAGCTGGCGAGCAAGGAAGGTTTTGGTCGCTATGTGCAGCGGGTGCGCGGCGTGTCGATCCCCGCGGATGAGATTTCCGCGAGCTTCACCTTTGCCTCCGATGGGTCACTGGTGGGCGAAGTGACGCCGCCTGCCGTGTATGCCGCTTTGTTAGGCAGCGAAGAGGCACCGGACTATGCTCGCGTCACCGCACCATCGCTTGGCATCTACGCTGTCGCCCAGGATGCTGGGGACGTGGTGCCCTGGCTCACGCCGGCCTCCGAAGACTGGCCCGTGGCGCAGGAAGTGTTCAGTGGCGTGTTCGCACCATTCTATGACGGCGAGCGGGCGCGATTCCGGACCGGGGTGGCGAGGAATCAGGTGATTGAGATGCCGGCGGCGAATCACTATGTGTTCCTCTCCGATGCCGCCCAGGTGGCTAGCGCGGTCCGCTCATTCCTCCAGCAACCCTAACGACGGGAGGTGTGTCATGCGGACCGCACGGATCGCAACGGCTCCCGCGCTGGTCGCCGCGCTGCTAAGCACGGCGTGCGCGCACGTGGCACCAGCCGTAGACGTCAGGCCCGCGGGTCCATCCAGCTGGATGGACTCGCGGGGGTTCCTGAACCAGCGTGTGCAGGTCAGCGACACGTGGGTGCACGTGGTTGACTATGGTGGAGTGGGCGAACCCCTGGTCTTTCTGGCGGGACTCGGCAATTCCGCCCATGTGTTCGACGACTTCGCACCACGATTCACCGATCGCTTTCATGTCTTAGCGCTCACGCGGCGCGGTTACGGTGAGTCGGGGCGGCCGGCGAGTGGTTTCGGGACGGCGCGTCTGGCTCAGGACGTGGCGGACGTGCTGGATACGTTGCAGCTGGAGCGCGCCGTCCTAGCTGGGCATTCCGTCGCCGGCGATGAGCTGACCGAACTGGGAGTCCATCACCCACGTCGCGTGCGCGCCCTGGTGTACCTGGACGCCGCTTACGACCGCCAAGGGTTTACGGGAAGGACCATGGAGCGACTGCTGCTGGGCCAACTTCCCCCGTCCATGCCACGTCCGTCGGCTCGCGATCGCAGTTCCGTGCGTGAGTACGCCGGCTACTTGGAGCGAATCTACGGCGTCCCGTGGCCGGAGAGTGAAGTGCGTGCCACGCGCCGCTTTGATAGTGGCGGCGCATATGTCGGTGATGCGAATTCTGGGATGGTGAATCTGGCGGTGGCTCGCGGGGAGCTTCCCATGCTATACGAGCGGATCACGGCGCCAACGCTGGCCATCTATGCCGTGGAGCGCCGCGTGGAGCGAGACTATCCATGGATTCAGCGCATGACCATCGGGCAGGGGAAGGCGCGGTTGCAGGCGCAGAAAGCCCAGCGCGCGGAGGAGCGATGGGAAGCCGATGGGCGAAAGCACCTGGCGAACGCGTTGCCATCGGCACGGATCGTCAAGCTGAGCGATGCGTCGCACTATCTCTTCATTTCGCACGCGGACACGGTGGAGGCAGAGATGCGTGCCTTTCTGCAGGCAGAGCGACGGCCACGCGCCGAACACTGAGCCAGTTCGACTGAGGAGGAGTCGGCCAGAACCTTCGAGTTCGATCAGGCCTGAGGAGCAGGGAAGCGTGGAGCGAGGCCGGGGAACGAGCCATGGCCGGGAGGCTTGACGCCGCGGACCGTCGGACCCATTGTGTGGGTGGCGCCGGTCCGCGCCCAACCTCATGAGACTCCGCCCCAGCCGGAGTCGTGTGCGAGGCAAAGGGGGGCACACTCCCGGATCTGTCGAGTCGGTCCTTTGCGTTCACCATGGTTTGCTGCTGGGGGGTGACCCGTGGTGCACCCAAGGGAGACTGACAATGACCAAGCAGAAAGACTTCAAGCGCCTGGTTCGCGCTCGCATGACCAAGACGGGTGAAGCGTACACCGCCGCCCGCGCTCAACTCCTCCGCAGCTCAAACACTAAGGATGTTGCCGTCCGTACCTCGCCCAGCAAGGACGCTGGCACCGGCGGCGTTGTGGCTGCACGACGGACACCACTCACCGCACCAGACTACTCGGCGCTCGCTGGATGGAGCGACGAGACGATCAAGGCCCGCACCGGTTGCGGTTGGGAGAAGTGGGTACGCGCGCTGGATCACAAGAAGGCCGACCAGCTGACACATGGTGAGATCGCCGCGCTCATCAAGGCGAAGTACAAGGTCGATGCGTGGTGGTCGCAGGCCGTCACCGTCGGCTACGAACGCATCAAGGGTCTTCGAGCGAAGGGGCAAAAGCGCGACGGACGATACGAGGCCAGCAAGTCGCGCACGTATAGCGTGTCGGTGCGTCGACTCTTTGACGCATGGGCGGACGCCGAGGTAAGGCGTCGGTGGCTGGACGGTGTGGCGGCCAAGGTCCGCACGGCCACCGCGTCTAAGTCGATGCGCTTGGGTTGGCCTGACGGGAGCATCGTCGTCGTCGGCTTCTTGTCCAAGGGGGCGTCGAAGAGTTCCGTCGCCATCGCACACAGCAAGCTTGCCGATCCGGACGCCGTGCAGCGCTTCAAGGACTACTGGGACGAGCGCTTTGATGTGCTTGGTCGTGTGCTGACCGAGTCAACATCGGGAGGTCAGCAGCGCGCCTGAATGCGCGAGGCGCGGTGAGGTGCGCCCCATCGCGTCGTAGGTACGCGGTGGGGCGACTTCGAGTGATTGAGCCGCGAGGCGCGATGGCAATAGGTTTCGCCATCGCGCCAGCGTTAGGCGGCTGGCCGTATTGGAAGGGTGGCGCGTGAGGCACTAGAGTCGAACGCACTAGTCTACCTCGCAGGCCAGTTGCGGGTCAACGGATGCGGCGCGACGGGCCGGGACGATCGACGCCAGGACCGCCACCAACGTGAGCAGGATCGACACACCGGCAAACGTGACGGGATCGGCTGGGGTCACGCCGAACAGCAGTGATTGAAGCAGCCGGGTGAGGGCGAGGGCTCCGGCAATACCCAGCACCACGCCAACCGCCGACATCGCCAGCCCTTCGCGCACGACCATGCGCAGCACAGCCGCACTGGAGGCGCCGAGCGCCATGCGCACGCCAATTTCACGTGCGCGCTGCTGCACCGCGTAGGCGATGACGCCGTACAAGCCCACTGCCGCCAGCAACAACGCCGCGCCGGCAAAGGCCAGCAACAGGCTCAAATAGAATCGTGGCTGTGCCAGTGAGGCATCGACCACGGCGGTGAGCGCCGTATAGTCGAAGATCGGGAGCCGCGGGTCCACGGTGTGCACGGCGCTGCGGAGCATGGGCGCCAAGGTCGCGGCACTCATAGAAGAGCGCACAACGAAGGTCATCTCGTCCATGGGCCACTGGTCCATGGCGACGAACATCGTGGGGATTGCGTCCACTCCGAGTCCGAACTGCTTCACGTCGCCCACCACGCCGACGATCGTCCCGCCGAGTTCGCGACCCTCGCGTCGCCATCCCATGCGCAGCACCTTGCCGAGGGGATCTTCGTTCGGGAAGTAGCGCCGCGCCAGTTCTTGGCTGACCACGACGACTTGAGGTGATTCAAGGTTGTCACGGTCCTCGACCCCTCGTCCCCGAAGCAGATGCATGCCCATGGCGCGGAAGTAGTCCGTCGAAGCCACCCGCACCTGTGCACTCGGTTCGTCCGTGGGCGGCGGCGCTGGGCGGCCGTCAACAGTGAACGAAAGAGAGAAGCGCGTATCCGTCAGCGGCAACCCGAAGGAAGCGGCGGCCAAGGAGACACCGGGCACGCTCCGAAGTGATGCCAGCAGTTCGTTCCCAAACTGGCGCTGCTTCGCCACGCCGGGATAGGCGGATTCCGGGAGCGTCACCGTAAAGGCGGTGTTGCCCTCAGCGACAAAGCCCGGATCCACGGCGCGCAACCGGGCAAACGATCGAAGGAGCAGACCAGCGCCGACGAGCAGCACCAACGCCGAGGGCGATCTCGCCGACCAGGGGTTTGCCTGGCCCGCGCGCGAGCCGCGCGACCCCCACTGCCACGGCTACCCTCGCGCAGTCGCAGGTGCAACCCCTCGTGCGAGGCGTTCAGGGCCGGGATCAGGCCAAACAGCACGCCGGTGACCACCGCGACGCCGACCGTGAAGGCCAGCATGGTCAGGTCCACACGCATCATCTCCAGACGCGGCATGTCGGGGGGTGCCAGACGCGCGAACAGGCGCGTACCGCCAATGGCGATCAGGTAGCCAGCGGCGGCACCGAGCAAGGCGAGCGTGACATTTTCTGCCAGGAGCTGCCTGATCATGCGGCCGCGGCCGGCGCCTAACGCCGTGCGCACCGCGAGTTCCCCGTCGCGCGCCATGGTCCGGCCCAATTGCAGGCCGGCCACGTTCGCGCAGGAGACGAGCATCAACAGGGCCACGGCTCCTAGCAGGACATACAGGGGCTTCCGCATGTCTCCCACCAGCGATTCGCGCAACCCGATGATGGAGACACCATATCCGGTATTGTGCTTGGGATCCTCGGTCGCGAGGCGCGCCGCCGTTCGTCCAAGGTCGGCCGAAGCCCGCTCCAACGTGGCGCTATCGGCGAGCCTCCCAATCACGCGAAGCCAGCGCGCCCCGCGGTTCCCCGCGGATCGGTCGTTCGCCGTGAACTGACTGGGCAACCACAGGTCGGTCCCTTCCGGATACGTCCCAGCGGATGGGACCACGCCGATCACTTGTGCCGGTTGTCCGTCCAGCTGCAACGTCCGGCCGATCACCGCCGGGTCGGCACCAAACGCGTTTCGCCACAGTCCCTCGGACAGCACGGCCAGCAGCGGCCCCCCTTCACGATCTTCGCCCTCGGCGTAGACACGCCCGAGCAGGGGACGCACACGCAGCGTGGAGAAGAAGCGGGAAGTGACTCGCGTCGAAGCCCATCGTTGGGGATCGCCTTCGCTCGTGAAGTTCGCTGTGCTTTCGTAGTAGGCGGTCAGACTGGAGAAGGTGCGGGTGTCCCGTTGGAAATCCTCGAAGTCGGGGACGGACACCGCCGTGTGACGGTCCTTGAACTGTGACTGGATGCGGTACAGCTGCTCCGGTCGATCGAATGGCAGGGGTTGCAGCAGGATGCCGCGCACCGCGCTCACGATGGCGGTGTTGGCGCCAATGCCCAATCCCAAGGTCAGGACGGCGACAAATGCAAAGCCCGGACGTCGAGCGAGTTGCCGCCAGCCAAAACTCAGGTCCTGGCTCAGCTCCGCCAGCCACCGCGATCGGCGTCCCACGCGTTCGGTGTCGCCGTCGGCGGCACGGAGCGCGGCTCGGGCACGTTCGATGTCGCCGAATTCACGTTGTGCCTGCGTCTGGGCCTCGCGTGCGGCTAATCCCCGCGCGCGCAGCTCCGCCGTCCGCATCTCGAGGTGAAAGGCGACTTCGTCATTGACATCGCGGTCGATGGTGTGCGCACTCCGGCTGGGGAGGCGCAGAAACCGGCGGAACGAACGTCCCCACGACATGGTGCCTCCTAAGCCGTTTCCAGAACTTTGAACACCGCCTCTGCATAACGACGCCAGATCGCTGCCTCGCTGCGGAGCGCCTTACGCCCCTCCGCCGTCAGTGAGTAGAAGCGCGCGCGGCGATTGTTCTCCGACAGCCCCCACTCGGCCTCGATGAGCCCGTGCCGTTCCAGGCGGTGCAGGGCCTGGTACAAGGCCGCGTCCTCGACATTCAGTACGTCGTCCGTGCGTTCACGGATCCAGCGGGACACGCCGTATCCATGCATGGGCTGCCAGGCGAGCGTCTTGAGGATCAGCACCTTCAAGGTGCCTTGCAGCAGGTCGAGTTCCTTCACGTGGGCTCCTCGGGCGTTCCATTAGATGGTGAGGGGAGCGTGCCTTCGTTCGCCTCACGCGGTTGTCGATGGCGAGGAGAGCGACCCCTTCGTTCCCCTCACGTGATAAGGGTAGCGGGTGTAGATCGGCTGGCAAGGGGCGATGGGACGCGACGCGACGGGCGCGGGACCACAGGTTCGTGGGTCGCGATCAGCCCACGCCACAGCGGCTCATGTGCCGGACGGTCGCCGTACGTACGCAAACGCCTTCGAGACGTATGCGGCCGGTTGTGTCCCTTCGCTCGCTAGCGTGGCATCACGCGCAACTCGCCAGCTTTTCCCCGGGTCTACGGGAAATTGCAGTTCGCCCAGACGTGGCTTACGCCTTTGGCCAGGTCCGTTGGCCCAATGACCAGGGAGAGGGCTGGCACCGTAACCGTCAGCCGCACCATTCCCGCGTTGACCACGGCGTTGACCTGTGCGGGATACATCAGCTTTCCCGGGAATGCTCCTATCAGCTGTGTGTACACACCAGGCGCTGAGAGGGAGAGTGAGCCGGCGGGATTGGCCGCGTCGACGTAGGTCGCGACGCACCCATTGTCACTCAGGTAGCGCAGATGGGCGCTGTCTGGTGTGACCGCCAGGTTGGCCGAGTCCGCCCCCCACATTGGGGCAGCGTTCACCGAGAGCGGGGCGGAGGTGCCTAACGCGACAGGACCGTGACTGGTGTCCGCGGCGCAGGCGACGACGGCGCAGAGGGTGGCCAAGGCCACGAGGGGATGGAGCGATCGCACGAGGATTCCTGAGGCAGGACGCGGAATATGCAGTCGGCCATTGAGAGCGGTCGTGCGTTCAGTCACAGGGAGAGCGGTGGGCGCTTTTTTGGGCCCGCGGTCCGCGTGGTCAGCGTCCTCATCCCTTTGCTACGGTGCCCCGGTATCCTTGAGGACGCATCCTTGCTTCACCCGCAAACGGATGTCCTGCACCGCATCGAATCGCTGGAGCGGATTGTCTTTGAGGACCAGGAAGCTCGCCTCGTAGCCGTCCTCCAGGCGTCCGATCTTCCGCGCGGGAAAGATCGCCGATGGCGTTCGCATCCACATCTGCAACACCGTCGAGTCGGACCAAGCGCCTAACGCGCGCATGGCGGCGATCTCATGGGAGGCGGTGGCACCGAACCAGTCGGAACCGACGATGAACTGGACTCCAGCACTGCTGAGTGCGTCGATGTTGCGCTTCATGAGCGCCTGTCGCACGGGAACAGCGGCGGCGGAGTCGGGACCGCCGCCGGTGTACGTCCACGCCACGGTTGGTGTCACCGTCAGCCGAGCGCGCCCCGCCTTCTTGGCGATGTCAGCGCTGACTTCGAACGGCGCAGCGGATACGCCCAGCTGCGCTTTGCCCGAGGGATCGGTGCCCAAGGCGTATCCCGGCAGGTGCGCCATCTGGTCAACACCAGCGTTCACCGCGACGGCGAAGTCGGCGGCGGTCTCCACATGCGCCGCGACGCGAAGCCCCGCGGCATGCGCACGCTTCACGATCTCCGGCACCAACGAGGGGCGAAGGCCGTGGCCGCTGGGCAAGCCGCTGTCCGACATGGCGGGCGGGTGTTCCTGCGCGTCGAGCAGGAAGATCTTGATGATGCCGGGATGCGCGGCCAGGATGCGGGGCCACTTGGCGTCTAAGTCCGCGCGTGAGTCGAGAAACCAGTACGCGTCGTTCTCACGAAGGCGGCTCTTTCTGATTTCAGCGGCATGCGGCCCCCAATCTCCGAAGAGACGCATCGCTCGCGGTTCGTAGGCGAGAAAGGGATGGCTCAGCGTCGACGTCAGACCGCCGTTAGCATAGATCACGTCCAGATCGCAGGCCTGATTGAAGCGCGACTTCACTCGGTCGGCTCCCGTCGCACTGTTGGTAAGTACCGCGACGTAGAACGTCCCTTCCTTGATGTACGCGTCTCGCACTTTGTCCAGGTTGAACGGACCATCCAGGTTGTGCGTGTGCGCGTCTCCAAAGGGCGGAATGACGTAGCCGCCCTGCAGGTCGATCTCGGAGTCGACGCGCGCGGGGCGTTGGGCGCGGAGCACTCCGTCGACGATGTAAAACGAACTGTCGACAAAACGACCGTTCATGTACCAGTGGCCGTGCGTCACCTCAACCGTCGGCGCCACCGCGGCGGCGGGCCCGCGATCTGGTGCGGCCTGGGACTGCGCGACGGAAATCGCGGCGAGGCAGGCGGCAAGCAGGGTCGTGGCCCGGGGGCCTGGGGTGCGAGACGTTCGAGCGAGGCGAGTCATGCGCGCGGGTTGGTTGTGGCGGATAGACACGAAAGGAAAGGGGAAGGTTGCGCCCTCCTCGTGAAGAGAGCGGAACAAACGACCCCCTTCCTGTGGCTCGTACGCACGCCATTGACGCCCTGTTTTCTCGGTCGCAGGTTGGACGTGCAAGCTTGAGCCTGGTGCGGGCGGAAGGTTCGAGATGCGTTCGCGACGTCGGCGGTGGTTCGAACTCGCCGATGCCAACCATCAGACGAATGATGCGGCAGTTCCACGCGGGTTCCCTGAGCGTGGAAGCCGGCCGGTGCGGGGGAGAGCTTGAGTGCGTCGCAAATGGGTTGATTCGGCCGTCGCTCAGCGACGGACGCTGGATGCCATCTACTACAGCGCCGATGCGCAACGCCGTTTTGCGCAGGAGTACCTGCTGCCGCCCGAGGCGATGGTAGTCGTTAGGTACGCGAGTGACTTCGTGAACGCGCGGGTGCTGGACGTGGGCGTGGGGCCAGGTCGAACGACGCGCTACCTGAGCACCTTCGCGCGTGAGTATGTCGGCATCGACTACTCGCCGGCGATGGTTTCCGCCTGTCGTCGTCAGTTTCCAGGACGCCGGATCGAACAGGTGGACGTGCGCGACCTACGGATGTTTGGCTCGGCGTCGTTCGATACCGTGTTTGCCCCATCCGCGGTGCTGGACGCCCTCTCGCACGAGGACCGGCTCTTGGCGTTATCGCAACTTCGTCAGGTGCTGGCCCCTCGAGGACTATTCGTCTTCTCCTCACACAACCGAGAGTGGGAGCGACACCGCGAAGGTCCCAAGTGGGAGTTCTCGAAGGATCCGTTGCTGCTGCTGCGGAACGGCATGCGGTATCTGCGCGACCGGCGCAACCATATCCGGTACCAGGCGCTACAGCTGCAACAACGCGACTACGCTATCCTGAACGACGGCGCCTATGAGTGGCGCGCCCTGCACTATTACATCACGCGGGACGCGCAGGTGAGACAACTGGCCGACGCCGGGTTCACCGTGCTGGAATGCCTGTCGATGAATGGCGCGCCAGCGACCGATGGCTGGTCCCCGCACGACTACAAGCTCCATTACGTGTGCCGGCGGACTCCTGACGAGTCGTAAGGCGTGGCGGCCGGTTGTCCGAGTGACAGCGTGCCAAGCACCGGCGGCTCCGTCGGATAAGCAGGCCAAGCACCCCCGTTCTGCATCGCGGCAATACAGCCGTGCGTCATCGCGATGCGCTCATGGGGCCCAAGAGCGAGCCCGGCCATGGGAGATATCTGCTTGCCCATCAACGTCTTGTGCGCTCTCAGCGGATGGGGATCGATTCCTGCCATCATGCTCGGTCAACACGCCAGCGATGTATAGAGCTGTCCAGCCGCGTGTGCGCTCTCGCCTCTTGGAGTAAAGAAATGCGATTCCAGATTGCCACCGCGGTATCCATCCTGGCGGTCGCGGCTTTAGCCGCCTGCAGTGACTCAACAGGGCCGAAAAGCTCCGGCGTGACGTCGTTGGTGAACGGGGCAAGCCTGTCGGGCGGGAGCGGCGGCGGGGGAGGCGGTGGTGGCGGTGGCGGCGGCGGCGGCGGCGGTGGCGGTGCTCGTCCCTGCGCCATCCTCACGTTCGTCATCGGCGACCCCAGCCTTCCGAAGCCGGTCTATCAGCCGAACACGGCGTATCAGACGCTCGCCACCGGAAGCACCGAGAAGAGCTGCGACACCAGCAACACGCTCGTCATGCGGTTCAGCGACATCACCAGCCCGGCCGACAGCTGCAGCGCATCGATTCCGCAATTCGTCGGCTCCACGTACTTGAAGTACGGCACGAAGCCGATGAGCCGCTTCGAGAGCTACTTCATTTACTACACGGGTGCCGACTGCATCGGGCATCCGCGCACGATCCGGGCGACCATTGTCGACACGGCGAATGGGGCAACGCTGAGTACAGCGACAACCTCCTGGACCCCCTGATCACGGCTGACGGTGTTTCGCCGTCAAGCGCAGAAGACGCACGCGTTGCACAACACGACGGGGTAGCCCAGACGGGCTACCCCGCTGTTGTTTGGGCTGACGCTGTTGAAACTCCGCACGCTCAACGCGCGGACTCCCCAAGCTCAAGGTGCGGTGCGGCGTAAGAGGGGGCTCTTCGACAAGCCTGCGCCGCTGCGATGACTGATCAGAGACCGACGCATGTCCGGAGAGGCGCGAAGCCCTTGCCCGTCTCTCAACGCTCAGTGAACGCGCGGCGCGACGTCATTGCCCGCCTCGCAACGCTCAGTGAACGCGCGACGAATCCGACCACGAGGCAAACTTGCCGCGCAGGTGGGGAAAGGAGTTCACCGCATCCACCGGGAAGTCACGAAGGAGCCGAGCCAAGTCCGACGGCGGCCACAGTCGCGTGGCCACGTCGCGCGCCTTCTCGATGTCGCCACACAGACAATGTTGCAACATGAGCGACTCAATGTCCGACGCCGCAAAATCGTGAAGATTGAGCCGTCCATCCTGGCGGAAGGCGATACTCTCCTCGTCGTTAGGCTCCGTACGATTGACCGCGAGGGCACCCTTGGCGGTTCGGCACATCCACGGCGTCACATCCACCAACTTTCCCTGCTGCAATCGATAGATGCGTTCGGCGAAGACGCGTCCCGCCATGGAGTAGCGGTCACTCCCGTACCCGCCCTCCAATGACCGCAGGATCACGCCTCCATTCGGGTCTCGCGAGAAGCCGGCGGCGCCCTGCTGTTCGAATGAGACGATGACGCGTGGACGAGTGCGCACCGAGAGCACATCGATCGACCAGCAACAATGGTTGCCGCCACCGATGTCTATGGTCAGCACCACGTCGCGAGTGCCATCGCCGTCCACGTCCAAGTCCACTGCCGACGAATCGAGCGACACGCCGAACCCATCGCGCCGGTACATCACCCGGCCCTGTCGGTCACGGACGGTGGCGACACATCCGTTCTCAACGGCGTCCGCGGGGTCGCTGGACTTCTCCACCGAGAGCGAGTACCGACCTCCCGCCAGCAACAACCGTCCGAGCTTGTTATCGTCCCCGCTGTAGTAACAACGCAGTGGCGGGCGCGTGACGCGCTGGGCCGACGTTACGGCGGGCACGACAACGCTTAGCAGAAGGAAGAACCACCGCATCGCATTCCGCATTGACGGGACAAGGACGAACCATCGCACGGTATTCCGCATGGACGGGACAGCGACGAAACACCGCACGGCATTACGTATAGACGGGACAAGGACAACCCACCGGATGCACGGACAAGGAGAGTTGGACGTAGAGCTGATCGCTACCACCTGACGCTCCACATGCGGCCGTCGTCAACCGTCGGCCTCGAGTATGGGACGAAGCGATTGGCGACGCGGATAGACGGTGAGGTCAGAGTCCGCCGCGTGCCACCAGTTGGCGCACGATGACGTTGCGCTGGATCTCGTTCGTCCCCTCGCCCACGATCATCAACGGCGCATCGCGGAAATACCGCTCGACGTCGAACTCCGTGGAGTACCCGTACCCGCCATGCACGCGAATCGCGTCGAGCGCGATCTCCATGGCGACTTCCGACGCGAAGAGCTTGGCCATCCCCGCCTCCAAATCGCATCGCTCCCCACGATCAAAACGCTCGGCGGCAAAACGAGTGAGCTGACGGGCGGCCGTGAGTTTGGTGGCCATGTTCGCCAAGTAGTTGCCAACGGACTGATGCTTCCAAATGGGCTCGCCGAATGTCTCGCGTACCTGCGCGTAGGCGAGGGAGTCCTCAAAGGCCGCCGTGGCGACGCCAAGTGCACGCCCCGCCACCTGCAACCGTCCCGTTTCCAGCCCCTTCATCATCTGGGCGAAGCCCTGGCCGGGTTCGCCGCCGAGGATTGATGAGGCGGGGGTGCGATAGTCGTCGAAGAACAGCTCACAGCTCTCCACCCCTTTGTAGCCGAGCTTCGGGAGGTCCCTGGCCACTGTCAGGCCGGGGCCGTGTTCGACGAGGACGATAGAGATGCCGTGATGACGGGGCGCCGCGGGATCTGTCTTCACCAGCAGGGCAATGAGCCCAGAGCGGCGAGCATTGGTGATCCAGGTCTTGGCGCCGTTGATGACAAGATCGTGGCCGTCAGTCAGCGCGACCGTGCTGATGGCCTGCATGTCCGACCCGCCTTTGGGTTCGGTGAGTGCCATCGTCGCGCGAACACTGCCACTAGCCATAGCAGGCAAGTACTTCTCCTTCTGCGCATCCGTGCCGAAGGCGACGAGCAACTTCGCGACGACCGTGTGGCCCCCCATCGCGCCGGCGAGACTCATCCAGCCGCGCGCCAGTTCTTCCGTGATTTGAACGTAGCAGGGCATGGAGACCGGATTGCCGCCGTAGGATTCGGGCACGGCCAGTCCGAAAATGCCCATCGTCTTCATGGTGTCGATCCACGCTGTGGGATACTCGTTGGCGTGTTCGACCTCGCGGACCTGTGGCCGCACGTCGCGGTCAATGAATGCGCGCACGGTCGCTACGACGGCGGCTTCATCGTCATTCAGATGGAGTGGCACCTAACGCCTCCGTCACGAGTCGTGGCGGTAAAACCGGTAAGGTCATGCAGCCGTTGATCTGCGCCGACTGTGGACGGCAGAGCGGGCCGCGGTAAGTATGACGCTGTGGAGGCAGCATCGCGAGCGCAGGGGCGTCATGACTTGCGACGCGAGACAACGAGGGTGACATTCGGCGCGCGTTGTGTGGGGAAGGCCTCTATCGCCGATTGTCGGATATGCGGATTGGAACTGAGGGGAGCGGTTGGTCGGCAGCGGTTGCCGTGTTGCTGTCGGCGACGGCGTACTATCTCGGAACCGGCCTGCATCCATGGTGGCCACTGGTCTGGGTTGCGCCGCTCCCGCTGTTACTCCTGCCAGCCGGGATGTCTCGTTGGCGAGGGCTGACTCTGTCGTTTGTGGCGTACCTTGCGGGCAGCCTCAACATCGTCACGTACTTGGGTCGGTTGCTGCCGATACCGGCCATCCTTATCGCACTGGTGGCACCGGCGGCGATCTTCGCGCTAACGCTCGAGGCGCATCGCTCCGCCATGCGCCGCGACCACGCCTTGGCCATGCTCGCCTTTCCCGCGGCCTGGACGTCGTATGAGTTCATCCTGGCGCGCTTCTCGCCGGACGGCACGGCGTTGAACCTGGCATACACGCAGGTCTCCAACCTGCCGGTGGTGCAACTGGCCAGCGTCACTGGCCTGTGGGGCATCTCGTTTCTCGTCACCTTGCTTCCGGCTGGTGTCGCCGCGGCGTGGAGCTGGCGGCGGCGCGCTGGACGCAGTGTGCTGGCCGTGGGCCTGCCGCTGTGCGCGCTAGCCCTCGTCGTGGGCTACGGATGGTCGCGTCTCCGCGCGCCGATCACGACGCCGTCCGTACGGGTGGGAGCTGCGGTGAGCGACACGAGTGTGCACCTCTTCAAGACCGCGGCGCGCGAGCAGGCCATGCCGGTTGTGGCGGCGTACGCCGCGCGGGTGGACGCGCTGGCAAAGGCCGGCGCCCAAGTCGCTGTGCTGCCGGAGAAGTTTGTCGGCGTCGCACCCGGCTACGAAGCCGACGCGTTCGAGGTCATGCGAGCGGCGGCCGTGCGCAACCGGGTGTTCGTCGTCGGCAGCTTCAACCTTGTGGACCGAGCGCCGCTGCGGAACCTGGCCTTCGTCTTCGCTCCCGATGGCAGCCAGCGTGTGGCCTACGACAAGGCCAACCTCTTGCCATCCTTCGAGCAGGGATATCAACGGGGTCGCGCACCGGGCGTGTTCGCACTCGGCGACGCGCCGGCGGGGGTGGCGATCTGTAAGGACATGGATTTTCCCGGCTGGTTGCGCGGCTATGCGGCCGCGGGGACGCGCATTCTCTTCGTGCCTGCCTGGGACTTTGTGATCGACGGGCCGCTGCACGCGCGTATGGCAGTCATGCGCGGCGTCGAGGGAGGCTATGCCGTCGTCCGAGCGGCGCAGGAGGGACTGTTGCTGGTGACGGATGACCGCGGGCGCGTCCATGGCGAACGCGCATCCTCCAGTGCCGGCGAGCTGCAACTGACCACAGAGGTGCCGCTAGGCGCCGGCGGCACGTTCTACAGTCGAACTGGGGACTGGTTCGGGGTCCTGAGCTTACTGATACTCGTGGCATCGTTGGCCACCGGACGTCGTCCGAAGCAACGCTGACGGCGTGACCAGCGATGGCGATGCGCGACGGTTGAACACGTCATACAGAAGCGACGGGCGACCGTGCGAAGCCTAACGTATGGCGAGCGGCCGCACCGTGCCGGGGGTACTGCCGGTGAGCACGAGGATCGCGTCGTACGCGTGCAGGAAGCGATCCTGCGCGGCGTTCAGCGTCGAGCCGCCACTGAGATACTCGCGACGGACGGCGCCCATGTCGAACAAGGACCACCCACTCCGTGCCAGCGCTGGGAGTAACCACGTCGTGAAGGGCAACTCGACCTCGGGCTTGCCAGTGGGCTCATACTGCCCGCTCAGGATGTTCATGCGTGACGACTTGGAGCCGGCACCGCCGAGTACTAACAGGTTGAACGCGCGTTCGCCGCGCCCCTCGGCGACAATCGTTGCGGCCGTGCCAAGGTCCAGCGTGTTCGTGTAGTTCCACCCGCGCATCATGTGGCTGCCGCCGAACTTGAACAGCACACGGGGAGCGGGCTGCTGGTGCTCACTGGCGGCGAGCGCCTTGGCCAGGTTCTCGCGCATGAACTGCGAGCGCATGAGGTTGGACTCGTATCCTCGCCCCGACAGGAACAACCGGTTGATGCGCGCGGTACGTTCGAACAGGTCAATGATGTCGCGAGCACGGGCGGGGATGGTGCCGCCGAAGGCCGCGCGAAGCGCCGTGAACACCGAGTCCGGTGCCGACCAGGCGAAGAGTTTCGATGGGTTGTGCTGCGAGAAGGTCATGGCAAAACCACTATCGGCGCTCTCGCGCGCCCGTCTGACGGCGGCCTTTCCGCTCGGCGGCGCCAGCGTCTCCAGTTCGCGCAGGTAGAATCGGTCTGCGGAGACGTCGTAGTCCAATCCCCAGATGCGCATTGGGGCAGCGTCGCCGGATGGGCGCAGCGTCGAGGCAAGCATGGCCCGCTCTTCGGCGAGCGTGTAGAACGGAATCGAGGAGTACCAGGTCGCCATGAGGGAGTCGAGTGCCGCATCACTCCCCGCGCGACCACTGAGGGCGTTGATGCGTTGCCCCTGCAGCGGGCTGATCTCGATGGCCAGCGTGTTGTATCCGGCGGGCCGGAGTTCACGGAGGAGGGCCTGCACCACCTGGGGCGTTTGGGCCACGCCATGCTCTTCACCGACCAGGAAGAAGCGCGCCTTCTTTCCCTCGTCCACCAACAGGCGTCCGCCGTCGCCAGCGAGTCGTCCGTCGGCGAGGCTGACGGTGTGGCGATTGGCGACCAGGATGCGAGTGAGGGTCGTGTCCTGCGCGCACAGTCCGAACGCGGGAGCCAGTGCGAGAGCAAGTGCAATGGACAGGGATCGCATATCGAGGGGCTGGGGGGCTCAGCAAGGTGCGGCGTGCAACCTGTGGCGGCGGGTGGCGTCAGGCAACTCGGCTCATCACATCGTCGCGGCAAACCGCACGGGCAACGCGTAGCGGAGCCTGCCGAAAGCCTGCGGGGGCGGCGCGCGAAGCGGTAGTGACGGCTCCCCTTCCGGCGGCCCGCCAGGCGGACGCAACCGAGGGGGGCGTGCCGTGGGGCATCCAAGGGCACGGAACGACACGGCGCCTGACCCCTCCTGACACTTCTCCGGGCCTACTTGCGTTGGGGTCACATGCCCCCGAGTTTGCCCCTGCGCCCGAGACGATGGACCGACATACGGCCCGGAGTAATGCCATGAGTGCTGATCTCCAACGCGAGCTACAGGACGTCGTTGGAGACACGTACCAGATCGAGCGCGAGTTAGGCGGTGGTGGGATGTCGCGCATCTTCGTGGCGACGGAACGATCGCTGGGGCGCCGCGTGGTGGTGAAGGTCCTGCCGCCCGACCTGGTGAGTGGCGTGAGCGAGGCGCGCTTTCAGCGCGAGATTCTCGTCACTGCCAACCTTCAGCATCCGCACATCCTTCCGGTGCTGTCGGCGGGGGCCAACTCGGACCTGCACTATTACATCACGCCGTATGTCGAAGGGCAGTCGCTCCGCGATCGCCTAACGCTGGACGGACCGATGGCAACCGCGGATGCCGTGCAAATGCTCCGCGACCTGGCCAGTGCGCTCGCGTATGCGCATTCGCGCGGCATCATCCACCGGGACGTGAAGCCGGAGAATGTGCTGCTCTCGGGCGATCATCCGATTCTCGCCGACTTCGGCATCGCCTCTGCCGTCCGCCGGGCCACACAGGCTCACCGGTTGACCGTGACGGGGGAGAATCCAGGCACACCGGGGTACATGGCGCCCGAGCAGATGATCGAGGAGCGGGAGACCGATCCGCGCATCGATGTCTTTGCGCTGGGCGTGGTAGGTTACGAGCTGTTCACGGGCAAGCTCCCGTTCGAAGGGCGCACCCCGCACGCGATGGCCGCGGCGTATTTCGGTGGACCACCGCCGTCCTTCGCCAGCTTCAAGAAGGATGTGCCCGCCGCCGTCACCGCGGCGATCGCTCGCGCGCTGTCCACGGATCCTTCGCAGCGATTCCCCGACGCAGGGGCGTTTCTGGCGGCCATGCGATCTTCGGCCGCCGGCGATCGTTCGGCGCGCACGCGGCGCATCGCGGGCATGGTCGGAATCGGCGCGTTGCTCGCGGCCGGGATCTTGTATGTCGCGTTGCGAAGTGAGCAGCCAGCGCCTAACGCCCCCGCGGCGGAGGCGAGCCGCAACATGGTGGCGGTCCTTCCGTTCCGGAACCTCGGAGACGCCAGCGATGCGTATTTCGCGGATGGTGTGACGGAGGAAGTTACCAGCCGACTCGCGACGTTAGGCGGATTGGGCGTCATTTCCCGTACGAGTGCGGACCAATACGCGAACTCGACGCGACCCCTGCGCGAAATCGCCCGAGAACTCGGCGCCGACTACATCCTGGAAGGAAGTGTACGCTGGCAGCGCGCGCCGGGAGGCGGGGGAGGGGGGCGCGTCCGAGTGACTCCCCAGCTCATTCGCGTGAGCGACGATAGTCACGTCTGGGCTGAGGCGTTGGATGCCGACCTGAAGGACGTGTTCACGGTGCAGTCGCAGATTGCCGCAAAGGTCGCCGAAGCGTTGGCGATTGCCCTGCCTGGAGCGCAACGCCAGCGCATGGGGTCGACTCCCACAGCCAACCTGAAGGCGTACGACGCGTACATCCGGGGCGACCAGTTGTTCTCGCGCGAGGGGGCCATTCCGACGTCGCTCGTGCGGGCGGCGCAGCTGTTCACAGACGCCGTGACGGCGGACCCTCAGTTTGCCGTGGCGTTTGCGCGGCTGTCGTTGGTTCACGCGCGGCTGTATGAAATGTTCGCCGATCACACGCCGCGTCGCCTGGAACTAGCGCGTCAAGCTTCGGACTCGGCGTTGGCCCTGGATCCTTCGTTGCCCGAGGGACACTTGGCACGTGGACGATTCTTCGAGGCGACGGACGATCTGGAGCGCGCCGCCGCCGAGTACGCGCTGGCCGTCAAAGGTAAGCCTAACGATAGTCAGATCCTGGCGGCCGGCGCCGCGGTGATGGCTCGGCGCGGCCAGTGGACCGAGTCGACGAACCAATTCCGGCGGGCCGCGCAGCTGGATCCGCGCTCGGTTCAGGTCAACCTGGACGCGTCCGTCGTCTATTCGTTCTCGCGCGACTATCGCACCGCCATGCGGTACGTGGAGCAGGCGATTCTCGCAGACTCTGGGGTGATTGAGCCTTGGATCACCAAGGGTCGCCTGGAGTTGTTCTTGCTCGGCGATCGGGCCCGGGCACGAGAGACGATGCGCGGCATTATCCTGCGCTTTGGCGCCGAGCGTGCCGCTTCTGCCGAAGGCTTTGATTTTGCACCGCTGGTGCTGGACTCGGCCGACTTAAACATTCTGGCCCGGGTGCCAGCGACAGCCTTCGGCAGCGATCCACTCTCGTACCATTTCTTTCGCACGCAGCTCTTTGAAGCGTGGCAGCCAGCGCGTGCTCGGGCGCATGCGGACACCGTTTTCATGATTGCCCAGGACTTGGTGAAGCGCGAGTCGAACAACTTTCGCGTGGCATCTGGGACGGCGTACATGAATGCCATCACTGGCCACCGCGACGTGGCTATCTCCGAGATGCGCCGTGCGCTGCAGCTGACGCCGAGTACGCGGGATCGCACGGCGTGGAGTGAGGTGGCGACGATGGCGATGCGTGTGTACACGATCGTGGGGGAGAATGACGCCGCCATTGATCAGATCGAACAATTGGTTACCACGCCGGCCCTGATGAGCGCCGCCTTTATCCGCACGGAGCCGCGTGTTGCGTCACTGCGCAACTCTCCGCGCCTGCAGGCAATCCTCGCCCGAGCGCCGTAGCGAGCAACACGCGTCGTCGCGCTCGCACGTACGTCCGTTACAGGCACAACATCAGTTGAACCCCGCTGGCAATATTCCCGCGGTGTCATTAGCCTCTGGGCACTCGTCAGGCAGCGGCGTGGTGTCGGACCTGGCGGACGGAACCGTAGCGCACCAATCACCAAGAGGAATGGTCGTATGAACGTTCGGGGTTTAGTCACGATGGTGCTGGTTACCTGTGCGGCAAGTAGCTATGCGCGGGCGCAAGAAGCGAAGAAGCCACCGGTCATGGAATTCACTGGAGACCTTGGGATCGTCGACGTGACGGGCAATACGTCGGTTTCCACGTTCAATTCGAATGAACGCCTGATCCGTCGATTTGCCCACTGGGAGCTGCAACAAGTATTCGGCGCCGTGTATGGGAAAGCCGACGGGAAGGAATCGTCGAATCTGTGGCGCTTTGGTTTGCGCGGCGACTACGGGCTCGGGTCGCGCTTTGCGTTGTATGGACTCACCGCGTTCGATCGCAACAAGTTTGCCGGCATCACATCGCGGTTTTCTGAGGGGTTGGGCCTGGTGGGCAAGCTGATTGTCACGGATGTGGATCAACTCAACATCGAGGGTGGGTTTGAGCTGACGCAGCAGGACAATGTAGATGGTACCACCGACAACTTCTCGTCGTTGCGCGGCGCCACCACGTGGAAGCACGCCTTCAGCAAGGCGGCCTACTTCTATCAGGCGGCGGAGTTCCTCCCCAACCTGAGCGAGAGCAAGGATCTCCGCATCAATACCGAAACCGCACTCGTGGCGCCCCTATCGACGCACATTGGGATGAAGTTTTCGTACGTCGTGCGGTTCGACAATTTGCCATCGCTGAACGCCGCGGGAACGGCACCACTTCGGAAGTCAGACCGCATCTTTTCCGCGGGCATTCAGCTTTCGTATTGAGTCGGACCAAGCGTCTGTTTTCGCACGGCCGTGGTCGCGGCCGGTTCTAGCGCCTCGAGAGCTTGCCGCGCGCGAGCGCAAAGAAGGTCCGCGAATTGCGATCTTGAATACAGCAGCAGGGGCGGGCCGACCGGACATTGGTCGGCCCGTCGTGCATCAAGCGGGCGCGACGAATGCCAAGGGGGTCAGGTGTCCTCGTCCGACCAGGTTGAAAGCACACCTTCTGCTCCGCATGCCAGCAGTTCCAGCGAGCGCGTTCCCGTGCTTGATGGCCTACGGGGCGCCGCGGTGTTGTTGGTCATGTTCGGTCACTTCGGCAAGCCAGATACGACGGGCTTCGGCGTCACCGTTGAGCGAGCGATTTCCTCCTTCGGGTGGGCTGGTGTCGACCTGTTCTTCGTGCTCTCCGGGTTCCTGATCACCGGCATTTTGCTCGACACGCGTGAGTCGCCGTCGTACTTCCGCACGTTCTATACGAGGCGGTTCTTGCGGATCTTCCCGCTGTATTACGTTTTCCTGGCGTTGGTCCTTTGGCTCTGGGCGCCGAGGGCGGGCGCGGATGAAGCCATGCAGCGGCAGGGGTGGCTGTGGGCGTACCTGACGAATGTCGATCTCGTGCGGCATGGCGTGTTCTTCGGCGCATCGTCAGCGCTGAACCACCTGTGGTCACTCGCGGTTGAGGAACATTTCTATTTTGTGTGGCCATTCTTCGTGTTGTTGCTGGATCGCCGGGGGCTGATCGTCGCGGCCATTTTGGGATTCCTGGGCGCAGAGGCGGCTCGAATAGGGTTGCAGCTGCACGGATCGCGGGCCATCGCCGCCTACATGCTGACGCCGACGCGTGTGGATGGGTTGGCCATCGGCGCCCTGCTGGCGATGCTGGCGCGCTCCCCGGGAGGGCTGACGCGATGGAAGCCGTATGCGCCGTGGCTCCTGGCTGCAGCGATCGGAGGCGTCGTGTACGTGTTTTCGAAGGAGCCGCATTTCTATTACAGCTCATGGAAGGTGATTCCGGTAGCCCTGCCGTCACTGGCGATCGGGTTCGGCGCCTTGTTGCTGCTCACGGTGGCGGGTGAACCGCAGAGTGTGCTGCAGCGGGTCTTTCGCTCGGGGACGCTACGGTTCTACGGCCGCTACAGTTATGGACTGTACGTGTGGCATCCGCTGGTCGGGTGGCTGCTGACGGGGGCGGGACTCACCCAGCAGGTACTCGCGCGCATGGTGCCCGGTGGCGCCATCACTGCCGTGACCTCATTCGTCCTTCGCACAGGCGTCGCCACTGGCGTGGCACTTATCAGCTGGCGAGTGATCGAGCAGCCCTTTCTTCGGCTGAAAGATCGCGCCACCTATGCGCCATCGACACGATCGATGGTTGAGCCGGCTCGTAGCCAATCGGCATGGTGACACGGATGTAGTTCGTGCGGCGCGCCGTGCCTCATGCGCCAAGGCGCGCCGCGAGTCGATGGCGACTCTTGCGGAACATCCAGGTCGACGTTACCGTCCTATTGGAAACCAATAGGACGACGCATGGGCAACAAGTTGGACGTGAAGCAGGGCACGCTGGCCCTGATGATCCTCAAGACGCTCGAGGTGCTCGGGCCCCTGCACGGATATGGCGTGGCCCGCCGCATCGAGGAGACAAGCAAGAACCGGCTGTCGCTCAACTACGGCACACTGTACCCCGCGTTGGTGAAGCTGGAGCAGGAGGGTTTCGTCACCGCGGAGTGGCGTCCATCTGAGAACAATCGACGCGCCAAGTACTACTCGCTCACCGCCGCCGGGCGTAAGCAGTTGGCGCGCGAGGCGCGCGAGTGGCATCAGACAGCTGACCTCATCGCGGCATTTCTGACACCGCGCCGGGAGGCCCCATGATGCACCACCTGCGCGCTGCCCTTTCTCGGTGGCGCGGCTACTGGAATCGACAAGGCGCCGATGACGACCTGCGCGAGGAGTTGCAGGCGCACGTGGAGCTGGCCACGGCGGAAAACTTGCGCCGGGGAATGTCACCCGACGAGGCGCGACGCCAGGCGCTGTTGGCTTCGGGCGGCATCACCATGGCCACTGAGGCCATGCGTGCGCAGCAAGGACTGCCGTGGCTGGAGCACGTTGCGGCTGACGTGCGGTATGCCATCCGGGCCCTCCGACAGAGTCCGTCGTTCGCCGCGGTCGTCGTGATCACGCTGGCCCTTGGTATCGGGGCCAACACAGCGATCTTCAGCGTGGTACAAGCAGTTCTATTGAAGCCACTTCCGCACCGCGAGGGGGACCGACTCGTCTACCTTCGTCAGTCCGCCGATGGCCCGGGCCGCGAAAACATCCTGTTCTCGGTTCCTGAGGTACGTGACTTTCGCGCGGGCACGAAGTCGCTCGCGGGCATCGCCGAGTATTCGCCAGCCAGCTTCACGCTGCACGGCAGCGACGCGACCGTGCGCATCAACACGGGGCTGGTGACTGGCAACTTCTTCGAGGTGCTCGGGCTGTCGCCGGTGGTCGGACGCCTTACGCTGCCCAGCGATGATGGCGTGGGGGTGCCGCCGGTGATGGTCCTGACCTACGACACGTGGATGAAGCGTTTTGGTGGCGACAGCTCCATCGTCGGCAGGCAGGTGCGACTGGATGGCGTGTCGGTCACGGTGATTGGCGTCGTGCAAGCCGCGCCGTGGTACCCGGATCGCGTTGAGGCACTGCTGAACATGGTCATCAGTCCGCACCACACCAGTGCGCTGATGATTCAGGGGCGTACCCATCGCATGACGGAGATGGTGGCTCGGCTGACGCCGGGTGCAACACTGGAGCAAGCACGCGCAGAGGTTGCCGCCGTGCACGCGCGGGCGATGAGCGAATTTGCCGACGCCTACGAGGCCGCATCGCACTTTCGAGTCGCGGTGATTCCGTTCAAGGAAGTGCTGGGGGAGCGCGCACAGCTCACGCTGTGGCTGTTGATGGCGGCGGCCGTCTTTGTGATGATCATCTCGGCGGCCAACGTCATCAATCTCACGCTGATGCGTGGCGTGCGACGCGAGCACGAGCTGGTGGTGCGCGCGGCGTTGGGCGCTGGCGTGACACGATTGCGCCGGTTGGTGCTGACGGAGAACATGATCCTGACGATGCTGGGCGCTGCGTTAGGTGTGCTGATTGCCCTTGGGGGCGTCGGCTTGCTCACTCGATTGGCCGAGCGATATTCTCCGCGCGCCAATGAGATCCACTTGGACACCGTGGCCTTCGGTTTTGCGCTGGCCTTGGCCGTCGTGCTGGCGCTGGTGCTTTCGTACGCCGCCTATCTTCCCAGGGAGGGCACGCTAGCCGGGATCATTTCGGCGGGGGTGCGCCGGATCAGTGGAGGGCTGCGACGACAACGGCTGCAGCGGGGGTTGGTGGTGGCGCAGATCGCCGTCTCGGTGGTGCTGCTGGCGGGGGCCGGGCTGCTGACGCGTACGATGATGCGGCTCTCCGAAGTCGACACGGGGCTCAAGACGGAGCAGGTGCTCACCATGCAGGTGTCGCTCCTGGACATGCATACCGCCTTCGATCCGGCCGCTCACACGGCGGCCAAGGTGAAGTACGAGCAAATCCGTCGTGAGATCAGCGGACTTCCCGGGGTGAGTGAGGTGGGTGTGGGCTCGGCGACGCCGCTGCGGGCGTCGGACATGGTGTTTGACCTGAACATCGAAGGGAGGCCGCTCGGGAGCGGCGAAGCGATCCCGCGCGCTGAGATGCGGACTGCAAATCCGGACTACTTCCGGGCGGCGGGTATCCCGCTGGTGCGTGGCCGCGAGTTCTCCACGACGGACGCGCAGGGGGCGGGGCGCGTGGTGATTCTCAACCAGACGATGGCCGATCGCCTCTTTCATGGCCAAGATCCCATCGGTCGTCGGATTGCCTGGACGGGAGACATCCTGCGGTTCACACCATTCAGTCCGGATTGGCGCACGATCGTGGGCGTGGTCGGCAACACCCGCGATGGAGGTCAGGACGCTGAGCCGCGCATGGTCGTGTTCATGCCGTTCGATCAGGAGGTGGCGTTCTCTGGTTCGGTGGTGATTCGCACGGAGCGCGAACCAACGTCGCTGGCCAAAGAAGCCACCGGCATCATTCGTCGGATTGCTCCCAACGCGCCGATCGAGAATGTCCTAACCGTGTCGCAAATCAAGGACCTGAGTGTGGCGCCGCGCCGACTAAACGCAGCCTTGGTGTCGCTGTTTGGGATCCTGTCGGTGATCATTGCGGCAGTCGGCATTGCCGGTGTGCTGGCCTTTAGCGTCAGCGCGCGCACGAATGAGATTGGCATTCGCATGAGCCTTGGTGCAGGGCGCTCGCGGGTACTACGCATGGTCCTGGGCGAAGGCGGAGTATTGCTAGCGTTGGGGCTGGCGATCGGCGTGCCGGGAGCCTTCCTGGCCACGCGCGTGATTCGCGGTTTGTTGTTCGGCGTGGCACCCTACGACCCCGCCACCATGATCGCCGTGGCGCTCAGCATGGCGGCGATCGGACTGGGAGCCTGCTGGATTCCCGCGCGGCGGGCGTCACGCATTGACCCCGTCATCGCCATTCGATCGTAACCGTCCCGCGCACCGGAAGGACAAGGGACGACGGGTCACGCCTATTTCTCGACGCGTTGACCCTTGGCCAGCAGGTTGTCCTTCTCGTCTCGCAGCTCAAACGAAAGCGCTTTTCCCTTCTGGACGTCGAACTCGAACGTGAGGTCCGTGTCCATTTCCCAGACCTTGCCATCCTTCAGGATAGCCGGGATGAACCAGGCGTCGTTGATGCGGCTCATCGGCTGGTCTTGGATGGCGCGATACCAGGTGGGAAAGGGTTCGTAGCGTTGCTTCATCCGGCCATCGTCGTAGTACAGCGTGAGGGTGCCGGCGTCTTCCTTCTCTCCCTCCCAGCGCCAGCGGTACGATCCGAGGAAGGGCTCGGCGTCGGCACGGGCGATCGTGAGTGGGTGCGTGGGATTAACGCGCGCATCGATCGACACCCGCATGGTACCCCAGGCGAACAGCAGCTGCATCCCGTCGGCGCGTACCTCGGGGACAGACCAAGTGAGGATCTCCGCAAACTCTCCTGTCGTCGGCTTCAACGACCAACGGATCTGCTGGGCGGTGGAGTCAGGCCGGTCCTCGTGGTATCGCTGGAAGCGAGGATCGAGAACAACCGTCCACGTTGTCGGGTTCACCACAAACCAGACGGAGTACTTCCCCTTCGGGACGGGATGGCCATCCAGGGTCGCGTCCCGATTGAGCTGGATGGTCGTTGCCCAGTTCGCGCCTGGCGTCCACGTCTCGCCCCACTCCACCACGCCACCAAAGAGGTTGTTCCGTCCGCGTGCGCGTGGTCGAGCGAAATCCAGCGTGATGGTGGTGCCATCGGCGGTCTGTGACACCGTCGCCCGCTCGCTGGCGCGCACCTGGGCGTGGAGTGGCGTAGCAACCATGAACGCGCCAGCGAACGTGAGGGCTCGCTGGCGCCGGCCGCACAGGCGAATGACGGTGCGCATGATGGGTCCTTTCACGAGAGGGTGCGTTGCTGCTGCCAAGCGGTTCTTACCCGTACCGCGCATCGATACCCTTGCGGATCTCGTCGAGTGACTTGCCACTCCTGTGCATGCGGGCGGCGAGCCGACCCTGACCCTGGCAGATCTCGCAGCGACGCGCCATGGCGTCCCCTCCCTCGTAGCATGTGAGCAGGGAGTAGTAGCCGGTGACCGTCGCGCAACCACAGTTGCACCTGATGCCGTCGACGATCTCCGGAATCTCGCGCACTTGGTCAAACACATCGATGGCATCCGGAGTGTCGGCGAGCTGCTCTCGTGTGGCGATCTTGGCCGCCGTGATCCCAGGACGCGGCGTGGGATGCGGGCCCACCGAAAGTCTTCGCGTGGTCGCATACGCCCGACGCGGCAGACTGACCGTGGCCACCAGCCCGAATAGGGCGGACGCGAGCCACTGACGACGCGAATACTCCTCGGCCATGGACACCCCCATTCAGTTTCAACTCCAACGGCAAATGTAGGGGCGAATGGCCCGCTCGTGCCAGCGGCGGGGCTGGCGGAGTGCCCCACTTTCTATGACGGACGCGTTGCCTGATGGCAGGGCCAGTCAGTACCATCGGCGGGTGCCGACTTCAGATCCGTCGTCCGGGATTCAATCGTTCCGTCAGTTCCTTCAGGGGGAGCTGGCGCGTCGCTGCGCCGAGAACCCGCGCTATTCCTTGCGGGCCTTTGCTCAGCGGGTGGGCGTGGATCATTCCACCCTGTCGCAGATCCTTCGTGGCAAGCGCCGTCTGACGGCGCGAACGATCGAGCGAATCGGGAGGTCGATGCGACTGGATGCGATGCGCATCGAGCAGTTCGTATCGTTCGAGGCGACGCACCCGCCGATTGGCGGCAGCGTGCCAACAAGGGACGACGCGGTGCGCTTGGCGCGTGACCTGCTCGAACTGCTGACCCACTGGTCGCACTTTGCGATCCTTGAACTCACGACGCTCGACACCTTCCGGCCGGACTCACGGTGGATCGCCCAAGTGCTCGGCCTGACCACCGACGAGGTCAACGTCGCGGTGGCGCGGCTGGTGCGGTATCGGCTGCTGGAAATGAAGTCGCCGACCGTTTGGGTGGATCGTTCGCGCGCGCAGGGGCACGCCATCGACGCCTTCGTGCGCTATGCGATCGCGCAAATCTCAGATGAAGCGCGCGACCTCGCGCGCCGCTCACTTCCCCAGCCAGACTAACCGATATGGGCAATCCCGTGATGCAGTTCCAGATGCTCTCGCGCAATCCCGAGCAGGCCGCCGAGTTCTACCGGGCGATGTTTGGCTGGACGATCAACGCCGACAACCCGATGGGGTACCGTCAGGTACAAACGGGCGCTGGTCGTGGCATTGACGGCGGCATCTGGCCGGCGCCGCCAGAGGTGAACGCCTTCGTGCAACTGTTCATCGAAGTGCCAGACGTCGATGCATCCGTAGCGACGGCGACTTCACTCGGTGGACACGTGATCATGCCCACGCAGCGGCTGCCACAGGGAGAGACCATGGCGATTCTGCAGGACGTTCAGGGACTCACCTTTGGCGTGTATACGCCGGCGGCGTCCTGACGCAGGGTCACATCGCGACAGCTCGTTAGCGATTCGTCTGCTTGCTGACCGTTGCTAATCGCCGTTCGACCATGCGTCGGGCGGCATGAACGGGTGATTCGTTGCGTGCCTTGGCCTCGTTGAAGATGCCGGTGAGGCGGGGATCCATGGTCTGGATCTCCTTCTCGATGGCCTCGAAGGTCGCGCCTTCGTCGACCATGGCGAGTGAGACGGCACCCGCTCCATTCACGACGTAATCGGGGGCGATGAGTATGCCGCGCGCATGCAGTCGTTCGGCGTCCTCTGGCTCGCGCAACACATTGTTGGCGGACCCCGCGACCACGCGGCACTTCAGCTTGGGAATCGTGGTCGCGTCGACCGTTGCCCCGACGGAGCAGGGTGCGTAGATGTCGCACGGAGTGTCGTACACGGTGCTGGTCGGGACGACCGTGGCCCCGAGTTCACCCGCCAGTTGCTGAGCCTTCTGCTCATTCAGGTCATTCAGCAGGATCACGGCGCCGACCTTCTTGAGGTAGCGCGCGAGTGGCGCCCCAGTGTCGCCGACTCCCTGGACCAACACCCGCACGCCGGACAAGTCATCGGAGCTGGTCACGTGGCGCCATGCGGCCTTCATGCCGACGAACACGCCTAACGCGGTGTAGATCCCCGGGTCATAGGGTGCCTTGGTGGTCCAGTCGTAGCAGTGCACGTACCGGGTTTCGGTGGCTAGCAGCCCCATGTCCTCGGGCGTGGTGCCGATGTCTGGTCCCGTACCGTAGCGCCCGTTCAGGGAGTCGATCATCCGGCCGAAGCGTCGGAGGAGGGCGGTGCGTGGCTCGCCACTCACGGGGCTGGCGAGTGCGATGACGGCTTTGCCACCGCCGTAATCGACGTCGATCGCCGCCCACTTCTGTGTCATGCCCTCGGCCAGACGCAGGGCGTCCCACAGGCCCTCATCGGGCGAGGTGTAGACCTTCATCCGACAGCCGCCGACCGCTCGCTTGCCGTGCGTCGCGTGAATCGCAATGAACATCCAGGCGCCGGATATGTGGTCGTAGCGCACGACCACTTCCTCTCCCGGCCACGCCTTGATCAGCTCTGCCCATGGTTGGGTCACATTCGTCTCCGTTCGCGTGGTTGAAAGCACACGCGAAATTCCAACCATGTCAAGCGGGCCGCGGCGCGGGGCGGCGTCTCCCCTTCCGCCGGGCGGGCGCCGGGTGCAATCTCACGGGACCCGTTGAGAAGGGAAACTCCGATGCGCCCACGATTCGTCCTTTCCGTGCTTGCCCTGTGTTCATCGGTCCTGTCCGCGCAAGGCAGGGCCCCGGCATCGGAGCTTATCACGCAGCAGAAGTTGCGGGCCGACTTGATGTTTCTCGCCGGCGACGGATTCAAGGGACGGCTCACGAACACGCCGGAGAATGACCTCGCCTTGGAGTGGGTGAAGTCGCGCTTCGAGGCCTTCGGTCTGAAGCCGATGGGGCCCGGGGGATCGTACTTCCAGCCGTATAATCTGATTACCGCAGCGTTAGGCAGTGGCAATAGCCTTCAGGTGACGGTGAGCGGCGGGACGCAGCAGGTCTCCGTTGGGAGCGACTTCTATCCCCTGCGACACAGTGTGTCAGGAACGTTTAGCGGTCCGGTGGTCTTTGCGGGTTACGGCATCAGCGCCAAGACCCTTGGCTATGACGACCTGGCCGGGGATGTGAAGGGAAAGATCGTGCTCATCCTGGACCACGAGCCGGGCGAAGCGGATGCGACCAGTCGTTTCGACGGACTGGTGACCTCCGAGTATTCGAACGCGATGAAGAAGACCATCGCCGCGCAGGAGCACGGCGCGATCGGGGTATTGGTCGTCAGTGACGTCCACGCGCATCCGGGACCGGAAAACTTCGAGGCAAGTGAGCGATTCTACTGGCCCGACCAGCCACCACGCATCGAGCGTTACCTCTTGGGCGCATGGGCGGAGCAGGTACGCATCCCGGCGGCCCAGATCTCGGCGACGCTGGCCGACGCCTTGGTGCGCGGCACGGGCAAGAGCCTGATGGAGCTGGCGCGTGCGGCGGACAACCGACAGGGATCCGCGCCTTTGCCATTGCCTAACGTGTCGGTGAGCTTCAAGACGGCCGTCGAGCGTCACGTCGTGCGCGACCGCAACGTCGTGGCGGCGTTGGAGGGGAGCGACCCAGCCCTCAAGGATGAGTGGGTGATTGTGGATGGTCACCCCGACCACGATGGAGGCGAGGGCGACCAGATCAAGAATGGCGCTGACGACAATGCGTCTGGTACGGTCGGTCTGGTAGCGATCGCTGAAGCCTATGCCGCCGCGGCGGCCAAGGGGCAGCGACCGAAGCGCTCGATTCTCTTCGCGTCCTTCAACTCCGAAGAGAGGGGTCTACTGGGGGCGTGGGCCTTCGCGGAAGCTCCCTTGGTCCCGCTGGACCGGATCGTGGCCGTGCTGAACATGGACATGATCGGCCGCAACGAAGAGGTGCCGGAAGGTGGCGGTGCGAGATTCCGTGGCCTTCCCGTACAGAGCGCAGAGTCGAACAACAACTCCCTGACCCTGCTGGGGTGGAGCCGAAGTCCGTCGCTGACGGCGGCTGTTGAAGCTGCCAACGCCGACATTGGCCTCAAGCTCAAGAAGGACTACGACAACAACGTCTCCAACCTCATACGACGCAGCGATCACTGGCCGTTCCTGCAACACGGCGTGCCCGGCATCTGGTTCCACACGGGTTTGCACCCGGACTATCACACGGCCTTTGACGATCCGGAAAAGATCAACTACGTGAAGATGGAGAAGATCGCGCGGCTGGTGTACCAGACCAGCTGGGATCTGGCGCACGTTGGCACGCGACCGAAGATCGCCATGGAGAACTAGGCCGCTGATGCGCGCGACCCGGAAGCGTCCGTATGCCATCCGCCGCCCGGAGCAGCTGGCGGTATTGGAGTCGGCCGTGCGACAGGAGATCCTCGACACCATGCAGGCGGCGGGCCCGTTGTCGGCGGCAGAGATCTCGTCGCTCATGGGACGGCCGGCCGACGCCCTGTACTATCACCTCAAGGAACTCCTGCGCGTGAAGCTCATCGTCATCCATGAGACACGCGCGACAGTGCGTCGGGACGAGGTGGTGTATGACCTGGCGGGGCATCCGATGGTGTTGGAGTACCCGCCGCGCCGAGAAGGGCCGGCCCACCCGCTCGCGCGTCTGGTGCGATCCATGTTGCGTACCGCCGAGCGCGATTTTCAGTCGGCGGTGGGGACGCCGGCGGCTCGCGCCGATGGCGAGCGGCGCAACCTGTGGGCAGGCCGACGCTACGCTTGGTTGTCGCCGCGCGACTTTCGACGCGTCAACAAGCTGTTGGATGAACTGACGGACATCATGACCACCGCGCGCGAACCGGAACACGGCGAGCTGTGCACCATGACCCTGGTGCTTGCTCCGCGCGCCTCACGCGCCGGGCGCCGCTCGGCGGCTAACACCCAGACTCGCCCTCGACACGGAAGACGCGCATGAGTCGTGAGACCAGCCACGAGCACGGGTCCGCTGCTTTGCAGGACGACCCGGACGACCTGTTCGCGCCAGCGGCGATCGCCGATCCGTATGCGTACTTCGGACAGCTGCGAGAGACAGATCCCATTCACTGGAATGCGCGCAACGCGTTGTGGATCATCACGCGGTACGACGATTTGGTGTGGCTGGTCCGTCATCACGAACTGTTCTCGTCTGCGGTGATCCGCACGGACGCGCGGCCGCCGTATCCGCCGATTGATCCCGAGGACCGTGGCTTGTTCGAGCAGGTCCGGGCGTTCCGTTCGGATCAGCTGGTGGAGCAAGATCGCCCCGGGCACACGAGCATGCGTGGCGCGCTGCACGAATACTTCACGCCAACGACCATGGAGTCGTGGCGACCGTTTGTGCGCACCGCCGTGGCCGAATTGCTGGATGAAGTTGCACCTCGCGGGCGCATGGACGTGCAGCAGGCGCTGGCGGCCCCGCTCCCGGTGCGCATCATCACCCAGATGATGGGCGTGCCCAACGAAGACCGCGAGCACCTGCGCGACTTGGCCGACAAGCTGCTCTACATCAATCGTGGCGAGCCATATCGCATGAAGATCCTGATGGAAGGGATCAACGGCATGATGGCCTACGTGGAACCGAAGGTGGCTGAGCGCGCGAAGCATCCAGCGGACGACTTCATTTCGGTCCTGGCCGGTGCCGAACAAGCCGGGGTGTTCACACGACATCAAGTGCTGGTGAACAGCGCGTTGCTGTTGTTCGCGGGTCACGAGACCACGATGAACCTCATCTGCAACGGGACGCTGTCACTCCTACGGCATCCCGACCAATGGGCCGCCCTCTGCGCGGACCCGGCAGGCGTGGCGCGGCTCGCCACCGAGGAATGCCTGCGCTACGATCCGCCGGTCAAGTCAACCCAACGCATTGCCGCAGTGGATGTGGAGCGTCACGGCAAGACCATTCACAAGGGCGATCGTGTGCGCTGGGTGATGGCCGCGGCCAACCGGGACCCACGCGCGTTCTCGAATCCCGACACGTTCGACCTGTCGAGGAGTCCGAATCCGCATGTGTCGTTCGGTTCTGGTGTGCACTACTGCTTGGGTGCCACGCTCGCGCGCGTGGAAGGACAGGAGGTCTTTCGCGCGTTGGCCGAGCGGTTTCCCAACCTGCGCGTGGATAGCGACGCGCTGGAGTACCAGCCGAGCATTCAGTTCCGTTCGTTGAAGTCCCTACCGGTGGCGTGGGATTGATCGATGGCTGAGCATGCGTCGGGGCGACAGCTGCGCATTACCGTGGATCACGAGTTGTGCGTCGGCAATGGACAGTGCGTGAACGTTGCACCGGGCGTGTTCCGTCACAACGACTACGTCCAGTCCGAAGTTGTGAACCCGGCAGGTGCTACAGAACAGGCAGTCCTGCGCGCCGCCCACTTGTGTCCGACCAGTGCCATTCGGGTGGAAGATGCCGTCACGGGTGACGTACTCTTTCCCTGACGACGAGGCTCGATCTCAGAGGCGACCATGACGGAATACCTCGGCGGCTCGCGAAAGCGCGTCAGTACCCATGACCTCATGGCCATGAAGCGTGAGGGCAAGAAGATCGCGATGATCACCGCGTACGATGCGCTGTTTGGCGCGCTGGTGGATGCGGCCGGCGTCGACGTGGTGCTGGTGGGTGACTCGGTAGCTCCGGTGATCGCTGGAACGGAGACGACGATTCCCGCGACCATGGATCAGATGGTCTATCATGGACGCATCGTGCGTCGCGGCGTTCGGCACGCCCTGCTGGTCGTCGACATGCCGTTCCTGAGTTATCAGGTGTCCATTCCCGATGCGATCGCCAATGCCGGGAGAATTCTGAAGGAGACCGGGGCGCAGGCGGTGAAGCTGGAGGGAGGTGCGTCGTGGGCGCCGACCATCGCTGCGTTGGTCGGGTGTGGCATCCCGGTGATGGGGCACCTGGGCTTTACTCCCCAGTGGGTGAATCAACTGGGTGGATTCAAAATTCAGGGGAAGGAAGCCGATGCGGCGGCGCAATTGGTTGAAGACGCCAAGGCCTTGGAAAGGGCGGGCGCCTTCTCCCTGGTGTTGGAGCTGATGCCCGGAGACGTGGCCAGGCGGGTGAGTGAGGCCGTGCCGATCCCGACGATTGGTATTGGTGCCGGGCCTCAGTGCGATGGCCAGGTGCTGGTGCTGCACGACATGTTGGGACTTAACGAGGGCTTTGCGCCCAAGTTCCTGCGCCGGTACGCGGAGCTTGGTGAGGCAACGCGCCGGGCGGTGGGGACGTTTTGTGAAGAGGTGCGAGGCGGCGTCTATCCCGGACCGGAGCACACACACGGTGGGGGATCTACGTGAACGTCGGCGCCCGTTGTGCGCGCACCTTAGGTCCGCGGTAAGAGGAGCAGCGCACAGCCACGGTGCATCGGCACATCCCAGCGGACGCTGTTGGTGCTGCCGATCCCTTTCAATGGAACAGGCGCCGAGCTACCTGGGTGCAACACCGTGCCCTCGCCTTCCAGGCCGCGCACGGTGATGCTGACGGACTGACGCTCACCGGCCAGCCCGACGAACACCACATATTTCGTGGGGGTCTCGAAGGCGTTGGCCTTGGCGACGCCGCCGTCCACGTCCACGATGCCGGGTTGCAGGATCCACGTCCGCGCCATGATGGCGCGGAAGAGCGGTCCATATGCCAGGTAGAGCGGCTCATTGAAATCGTTCGGCACCAGCGTGTGGTCGTTCCCGGCGTAAGGGATGGTGGGAAAGGCGCCGAGGTATAGCAGGCGCTGGAAGTAGACGTCCGGGTCCGGCTTGAGGGCGTCGTCATCAGGCGTCCAGCAGACGAGCGGCTTGCGCACGGAGAGCCAGGCGCTGGTGTTCAGGTTGAACGGAAAGTGGCCGTGCTCGTCGTAAAATCCGTCGACGTGCTCCATCAGCTCCAACCGGCGGTCCATGTCGTTCCCGAAGACCACCTTGCCCGCTTGATGAAAGATCGGGGCTAAGTCCGACATCAGGGACATCCACGACCGGCGCAGGTGACGGTTGGGACCGTCGATCCACGTGACGTTGTCGCTGGCGTGGGGGTTGTAGCGCGTCAGCCAGTCCATGCGGTCGATGCAGATGCCATCGGAATCGGGGAGCCGCGCCACGTGCTGTCTGGCCTGATCGAGCAGCAGGCGCCGGTAGTTCGCCTCCCCGCAGTCCATGATCACGCCCTTGCCCCAAGTGAAGATCGGGTCCGGCGTCTTGAGGACCGCCCCTTCGAGCTGTCCGTGCAGCAAGTCGTTGGAGTTGCGCCAGCGCTCTGCGGGATTTGTTGTGGCTGGCGGAGGTGGCGGATAGACGATGTTGGTGCCGAACTCCGTGACGTTGAAGTAGTTCAGGACGTGGAACCCACGGCGCTTCATGTCGACCGAATAGTCGTTCATGTGGCGTATGGTCGTCTGTCCGTATCGGCCCTCATCGGCGTCAGTGTGACGGCCGTCGCCGCCCCCCGCAAAGCGGTTCCACTGCACGTCGTCGGCCACCGGCGGGAGGAACAGCCCCATATACGGAAAATCCAGGCTCGCCTTCCAGTTGAAGGTGAACCCCATCGCCGTCAGCTTCTCCGTGGGAAGATCACCCTCCCATCCCGAGTACGCGGCACCACCGCCGATCCGATGGGCCAACGGGTTCGGCGCGTTGAAGTACTTCGGGTAGCGGTCGACGATGGCGCGGAGCGCGGCCCGCACGTCGGGCTCGTGGACGACGATATCCACGTTGAATTGGGTTGGAGCTGCACCGCCGCCGAATCGGTGGAACGCGCGCGAGAAGCGAATCTCTCCCGCGGAGGTAGTGGTCACCTGCATGTCCAGCAGGACATCGTCCGGCGACTGGATGAATGACACCCCGACGCCCGCCACTGGATCAAGGATGGTGGCCATCGGCAATGACAGCCCCCCTTCCCTATTGAAGAAGGCACCGTACTCGTAGGTCTTGTCTTCGAAGGGACGAGGAGCGAGCGGATCCTCCCATTGCCAGCCGTGGCCCCACGGCAACCACAGTCTCATTCGCGATGGGTCCGGCACCTGAAACACGGTATCGACCGGCGACGTCCACGACGACTGACTCGGCGAGCGATACTCCCAATTCCACCTGATGCCATCGGCGATCGGGTGGTAGGTCGTCACGCCATCTCTCGGAGCGCGCTGCAACGCCCCGGGTGCCAATCCCCCCGAGACTGCCAGCGGCAGACGCTGCCCACTCGGCAGCTCCAACGTTGTGATCCGGTGGCCGCGCCCGTGGAAGGCCAACGATCCGCTGGGGATTCGAAGGATTGGGCCGCCATCGGCCGCCACGATGTCGCGAGCCAGCGGGCTCCGCACCAGCTCAGCCTCCGCCCAGTTCACATGGTCGCAGTAGGTGTCGACATATCCCACCACCAGCCGTAGGTGATTGGCACCGGTGACGGGGATGTCCACGCGCTGCGGAGCTGACGACTGGCTCATCACGCCGCTGTCGAACGCCTTCTTACCATCCACGAACACATAGAAGACCGCGGTGGCTTCCGGTGCCCGCTGCTTGGTGGCGTCTACGCCCACCCACGCGCGAAACCGCGCATGCCGTCCGCCGAGCAAGTAGACAAGGTCGCTGCGGGCGTGTGTGCTAACGCCATGGGCGTAGACGCGCTCTCCGATTTGGAGAGGCTTGCCGTCCACACTGACGTCGTAGAACTGCGAGCCCCAACCGTGGTTGGCCAAGCGAGGGCGCAGGGTACTGAGCCGGACTACTGACGGCTGGTCCGCCAAGGGCAGCTTGAACGCCTTGGCTGTTGTCGCGAGCGTACCGGCGATGAGAAAGGAGCGTCGATCCATTGGGGCGTGCGTTGCGGAACCAGGCGGCGCGGATGTTCACGCGAACGTGCCGCCATTCGTCCGCTACCGCAAGCCGCGCTGGGTCAACAACGGATGCCCGGGGAAGGCGGAGTCGCGGGCGCCCACGCTGGGACTGGAATGGCAAAGGCGTTGGCGTTGGCCGTGTGTGCGGCGTTCTGCAGCAGCAACATGGTAGCCTGCGACAGGGTCGGCACTCCAATGATGCTGGGCGAGTCCGTGGGCAGTGTTCGGGCGTCCAAGCCGGTGATCTGTTCGAAGAGGACCAGCGCCGCGAGATAGGTACCGAGTGGGCTGGGGTGGTATCCGTCGGGCCCGTAGAACTCGAGCGTCGGGTCTGACTGGCTGGCGAGCTGCCAGGCATCACCGGCAGGTGCAAACTTTGCGTTCGCGGTAATCGCTGCCATCTGCGCCGATTCATGGACCTTGGGATAGTCCGGGAGTCGGGAGACGTCAGGCCAGGACATCATGACGATCGATGAGGCGCCGATGGAGGCGCCGAGCTGGTTGATGGCGCGCACCGCGAGGACGAGGGTATCGCGGCAGATGGGGAGCGTGGTGGGTCCCTGCTGCAACACGATGTGTTTCCAGGTGCCGCCGCTGATCATCCGTTGCGCACTGCCATCAATGAGGAAGTCGATGAGGGCGTGGTCGGGGGCAGCGAGCGATCGGGCGGAGAGCGATACACCAGCTGCTCGGGCAAGCATCGCGACCATCTGTGGCAGGTCGTTGGTGTACGTGAGGCTATTGCCGATGAACAGGACGTTGTTGCCTGGGGGCAGGGGCGCGGTGACATTTGGCGCTTTGATGCAGCTGACGTTGGCGAATAGGCCGACGGCTGCAACGGAAAGAAGGCAGGGCGTTCGCATGCGCAACACTGGCATTGCCGAGGCGGTGCGTCACGGAACCCGCGACAGGGCGTGTGTGGGGAGGGACCGGACGAAGGAAGGGGCGGTGAACGGGACGGTTCGTCCCGCGGCGCGGGGGGCTGGTATGCTCCGGTCGCGCAACATGGATGCTGCCATCACTCGTTCGAGAGAGGAAGCTCTGTCCCTCAAGTCGGACGTACAGTACCTAACGTGTGCCGATGTGATATGGCAACACAGGCATCGCGGCAGACTCAGGCACTCAGGACGCACTGCCTAACGCAACCCGAGACGTGCGCCCTTGACCGTCGGTGGTCCGCCCGCTTCTATGCGGACGGATGGTGCGGCGCCAGCGGGGCGCCTCTGCCAAGGTGATGGTCGTGCGCCGACCGATGGTCACCTAACGAGTCGCTCACAGCGCCCATTCATCCTCGTGAACTCCGCACGGCTGCCTGGCGGACCCAGTGCCGGCGGTGTGCGACCTCGCGCGCGCTCCCGTTCGGCACGTTCGCGCCCCACGGGACACGCTCCGGCGCCGCTGCCAGCGCCTCCCGCTCATGCTCCTGACGAGGCAGCTCGTGCGCGCCCATGACCCAGTGGAGGCAGCATGCGCACTTCTGTCTGTCGATCGATTGCCACCGCGTTCTTTCTGCTAGCGGCACCGTATGCCGCGCACGCGCAGGAACCGGTCACCATCTCAGGCCGCATTGTCTCGGATGCCGGTGCTCCATTAGCCGGCGCATCGATCGCCGTTCGCTCACTCGCCGTCGGCGCGATGAGTGGCGATGGCGGCCAATACCAATTCGTCGTCCCAGGCGCGCGCGCCAACGGACGCGCGGCGGTGCTCGAGGCGCGGCGCCTCGGCTTCCGTCCGGAAACGACCACCGTGATCCTGACCCCAGGATCTCGCATCACGCACGACTTCACCCTCACCGCCAATCCTTTGCAGTTGGGTGAAGTGGTCATCACCGGTGCCGGCATTTCGACGACCGCCGAGCGCATCGGCACAGTTCGGTCGTCCATCGATTCGACCCTGCTCACGCGGTCGAACGAGACGAACATTGTGAACGCGCTCGCGGCCAAGGCTCCGGGGGTAAGCATCGTCTCGCAGTCAGGCTCACCGGGAGCTTCAACATCGATCCGGATTCGCGGGTTGAATACCATCCAGGGCACCGGGCAGCCGCTCTTTGTCGTGGATGGCACGCCGATCGACAACACGACCCTGGCCACGGGTTCCATGGTCGCCAGCACGGACACGCCCAACCGCGCGGCGGACATCAATCCCGACGACATCGAGTCGATCGAGATCCTGAAATCCTCCGCGGCGGCGGCGATCTATGGCGCGCGGGCCGGCCAGGGCGTCGTGCTCATTACGACCAAATCGGGCCACTCCGGCCAGAATAGCTACTCCTTCCGGTCGAATATCCGGGCCGATGACGTCAACCGTACCATCCCGCTGCAGCGCACTTATGGCCAAGGGAGCAACGGCATCGCGCCGACGTGTAACGCCGACGATTGCCAGCTGACCGGCAGCTCGTGGGGGCCGCGTTTGCCGGCTGGGACGCGAACGTGGGATTGGGGGCGCGACGTGTATGAGCGCGGAATGGCCTATGACAACTCGTTTGACGTGTCGGGCGGCAATGACCGCACCACGTTCTTTCTGTCGGGGGCAGCCAGCAATCAGCAGGGCATCACGATCGGCAACAACGACACCTACAACCGCTACACGGCTCGGCTCAAGGCGTCGCATCACCTGACCAGCGGCTTGGTGCTGGACGCGAACATCGCGTATGTCGACGGCTCGGGGCGCTTTCTGCAGAAGGGCTCAAATGTGTCCGGCGTGAATCTGGGGTTGTGGCGTTCACCTCCGGAGTTCAACAACTTCGAGTACCTGGATCCGACCACCGGACTGCATCGGTCCTATCGGTTTCCTCGACCGTCAGCCGCATCGGCCACCGAGAGCCGCATTTACGACAATCCCCTGTTCGTTATCAACGAGCAGGACAATACGCAGGACGTGGGGCGCTCGTTCGGCAACGTCGGCGCGGTTTACACATTCTCTGATTGGTTGAACCTGCGGTATACGCTCGGCGTCGACTATATCAACGACGAGCGACTGGAGACCTTGCCGCAGTCGAGTTCGGCCTTTCCGACTGGTCAGGTGACGCGTGGGACCATCACGCAGTTCCAGCTGGATAACAACCTGACGGCCAACCTGACGCACACGTGGCGCGATGGTTGGGATTCCCGGGCGTCGTTCGGCGCCAACCTGAACAACCGGGACAACCATCTGTTGTTCACCACGGGGCAGAACCTCATTGCCCCGCGGCCATTCAACCTGCAGAACACGACGGACTACACCACGACGGATACGCGGTCCCGTGTACGCGGCGAGTCGTACTTTGCCCAGCTGCAACAGGCGTTTTGGGATCAGCTCTATGTCACGGGCACCATCCGGAACGATGGGTTCTCTACCTTTGGCACCGGACAGCGGCGCAATTGGTTCCCCTCAGGGACGGTGGCCTGGACGTTCACGAACCTCCTCAATCCTGGGAACCTGCTCAGCACCGGCCGTCTTCGAGCCGCCTATGGCGCTTCGGGGACTGAGCCGTCGGTGTACCTGACGACAGGATTTTTCACCAGTGGATTTCTGGGTGGGTCATTCGGCGACGCCTTGCTGGCGTCACAGGGTGGGCAGGGTGGATTGGTGACCGCGGGACGGCGACCGCAGGACAACCTAGCGCCGGAAAAGCAGTATGAATTCGAGACGGGCTTGGACTTCGGACTGCTGCAGGATCGCGTGGACGCCAGTGTGACGTACTACAATCGGCGCAACACCGACGTGATCTTCGACGTGCCGCTGCCGTTCTCGTCAGGTTACACGGTGCAGGCACAGAACGGCGGGACCGTCAAGAACCGCGGCTGGGAAGCCACCCTGAACCTGCGTCCGGTCAAGACCAGCAGCGTGGACTGGGACATCGGGTTGCAGTATGCCACGAATCACAGCAAGGTCGCGGAACTCCGTGGCACTGACGCGGTGGACCTGCCAACCGGCGGATTCTTCACCGGCGCACTCGTGTCGGCGGCAACTGGTTACCCGATGGGGGTTTTCCGCAGCTATGACTTCGTGCGCTGCCGATACGGTCAGGCATCGAACGGTGCGGACCTGGACGGGGACGGCGTGATCGATGACGTCAACGCCGCTTGCCATGCCGCCAGTGCGCCTAACGGCGCCGTGTACCTGGGCACGGATGGCTTTCCGATCGACGACCCGACGCTGCGCGTCGTCGGCAACCCGAATCCGACATGGACGGGAAGTATCCGAACTGGCTTGAGGATTGGACGGGTGAAGCTGTCGGGGCTGGTCGACATTCGGCAGGGCGGTGACATCTGGAATGGCACCAAGGGAGCACTCTACAACTTCGGGACGGCGAAGGACACGGAGATTCGAGGCAAGACGGTGGTCTTTGGCGAGACGTATGTGCCCGGCAACCCGAAGGGACGCACGATGCAGACGTTCGGGCCGGGCAAGGGGAAGCAGGTGACGCTGGACCAGGGGTGGTTCCAAGGCTTGGGTTCGGGCTTTGGTCCGGTGGCATCCCAGTTCATGGAGGACGCCGGCTTCGTGAAGCTCCGCGAGATCTCGGTCGGCTACACGTTCAACAACGCGTGGCTGCAACGCGCGACGGGCTTTGCGAGCGTGGACGTGCGTGTCGCGGGCAGAAACCTCGGCCTATGGACGAACTACACGGGCATCGACCCGGAAACGAACCTCGGTGGCGCCGAGGTTGCGGCCCAAGGGGTCGACTACTTCAACAATCCCCAGACCCGATCGCTCGTCTTCTCCTTCGTCTTCAACCGTTAGGCACGTGACGTCGGTCGCCGGATCTTCCGGTGACCGACGGTACGGTGCCCGGAGTGCTACATATGAAAGCGATAGCAACACGGTTCGCGGCCCTGTTGGCCCTGGTGACCACGGCCGCCTGCGGCAACTGGCTGACCGATCCCGAGGCCGCGAAGAATCCCAATCAACCCACAGCGGCCGATATCAATCGACTCTTCGTCGGATCAGAAACCGCCGTGACCCTGCAGTACACGAGTGACTTGGCGCGCACGGCCTGTATGTGGATACAGCAATGCGCCGGGACAGAACGACAGTACCAGCAACTCGGCGTGTACAGTTACGGCGAAGACGCGTACAACGCCCCCTTCGCGCAAGTGTACACCGGCGGAGGGCTGATCGACATTCGGCGGGTGGAGTCGCTCGCGGATTCCTCAAGCGCCGACGTGTATGGTGGCATCGCGCGCGTGCTCGAAGCCTTCGAGATCGGGCTGGCCGCAGATGTATGGGGGGACATTCCGTACTCGGAGGCCGTGGGAAGTGTGACCACGCCCAAGCTGGACCCGCAGGAGCAAGTGTACCAGGGAATTCAGGCCAAACTCGACACGGCGATCACCATGCTGGAGACGGGGAATGGGAACGGTCCCGGCACGGTGGATCTTTACTACGACGGGGATCCGTCGAAGTGGGCCCGTCTGGCGCACACGCTCAAGGCGCGGTATTTCCTGCACGTAGCCGAGCGGTCAGGTGCAACAGCGTATGCCAGCGCGCTGACCGAAGCGCAGCAGGGGTTGCAGCAGGGCGACGACTTCCTGGGGATCGCGGCGGAAAACCCGCAATCGCAGAATGCCTGGTACCAGTTCACCGTGATCCAGCGATCGGGCTACATGTTCGCCGGTGCCTTCCTGGTGGGTCTGCTGCAACAACGCAATGACCCGCGGCTCCAGCAGTACTTTACGCCTAACGGTGCTGGCGACTTTCTCGGTGCGAACCCGGGCGACCAGACGTCGGACTTTTCTGGGTTCACGGTGTCGGAGACGCCGGGCTTCCGCCAGCCGATCGTCACGTGGCAAGAGAACGAGCTGATCATCGCCGAGGCGTCGTTCCGGGCTGGCAATAGTGGCGCGGCGCTGAGTGCCGTGAACACGGTGCGCACGGACGTCGGATTGCCTGCGTTGGCGAGCGTGACACTGACCGATATCCTCGAGGAGAAGTACATCGTGCTGTTCCAAAATCCCGAGGTGTGGAATGACTACAAGCGGACGTGTTATCCCGACCTGACGCCGGCCCCCGGGTCGTCGGCAATTCCAGGGCGGCTGCTATATGGCGTGGGTGAACGGAACTCGAACCCGAACGTTCCGGCCCCTGAGGCGCAGCCGGCGCGGAACTGGAATGATCCCACAGGGTGCACCTGACCGATAATGGAAGGGCCGGCTCAGAGCGAGTCGGCCCTTCTGCCGTACTGTCTTGCGCGCACGCCGATCGGTAGCTTCCGTGATCTCTCTCGAGTTTGACGATGATCAGGAATCAGGCGCGCACGTTGATGGCGGCATGGATCGTTGCTGGCACAATCGCCTGCGGTGGAGGCGGTGGTGGAACCACCAATCCTCCGCCGACCACGCAGCGCCTGAATAGCGTCGAACTCACGCCGCCGACACTGTCGATCGCGGCGGGTCACACCGGATTGCTCACCGCTGTGGCGAAAGATCAGCAGGGCGCTGTGATCGATGGAGCTGCCGGGTACACTTTCAGCTCGTCCGCTGCAACGGTCGCGGAGGTCAGCGCGACCGGTTCCGTGCTGGCAGTTTCCGCGGGGACGTCGACGATCACGGCGTCGTTGACACGCGATGGCGTCACCCGTACGGCCACGTCCACGGTCACCGGACCGGCGTACTCCCCGATCGCGGTGCGGTGTCTGCCACACCGGACAACGCGTTTGTGCCCGATACGGTCGTGATTACGAAGGGAGGTCAGGTCACGTTCACCTTCCAGGCGACGCATAACGTGAACTTCCTGGGCACCGGGGCCCCGGCGAACATTGTCACGTCGGTTGGCACAACCGTCGATCGCATCTTTGCCGCGACGGGTGACTTCCCCTTCACGTGCTCGTTGCACGGCGGGATGACGGGGATCGTGAAGGTTCGCTGACGCAGGACAATCTCACGCGGTGCCGTGCGGGCCATCGATGTGCTGCACGACGAGCAGGGAAGGGATTGGATCCTCCGCATTCGTCATGGCGCAGGACAGACCATGCGCCCGTGTATGGGGTGGCCTGAGGCCACCTGATTTGGCGGATTGCCCCTGTGCACGTCGCGCACTCTCACGCTCCGGCGCTCGCGACGGCATCTTAGGGCCTGCATGAGTCTGCCCCCCTCTGAAGAGCCCCTGCTGTCGGGCCTTGCCGATCGCTATACCGTTGAACGTGAACTGGGTGGCGGCGGCATGTCGCGCGTGTTCCTCGCCACTGAGCGAGAGCTGAACCGGCAGGTCGTCATCAAGGTGCTCTCCACCGACGTCGCGGCGGGGGTGAGCCTGGAACGCTTCGGGCGCGAGATTCAGCTGGCGGCCTCACTGCAGCAAGCCAACATCGTGCCGTTGTTGTCAGCAGGTAACGTCGACGGCGTGCCCTACTACACCATGCCGTACGTTGACGGCGAGTCCCTGCGCACTCGGCTGCAACAAGGGCAGCTCCCGAGTATCAGCAAGTGTGTGGGGATTCTGCGAGACGTCGCGCGAGCCCTGAGTTATGCGCACGGGCACGGCGTGGTGCACCGCGACATCAAGCCGGACAACATCCTGCTCTCGCACGGGTTGGCGGTGGTGGCCGACTTCGGGATTGCCAAGGCGGTGTCTGCCTCGCGCGCTCGCGGTGAGGGAGACACACTCACGCAGGTTGGAACGTCGCTGGGAACGCCCGCCTATATGTCGCCGGAGCAGGTGGCCGGCGACCCCAACGTGGACCATCGCGCCGACATCTATGCGTGGGGATGCGTTGGCTACGAGCTGCTAACAGGCGAACCGCCGTTCGTTCGCTTTTCACCGCAGCGAGTGATGGCGGCGCACTTAAGCGAGACGCCGGTTCCAGTCACCGAACGACGGGCCGACGTTCCTCCGCTGTTGGCGCGGCTTGTGATGCAGGCGTTGGCTAAGGAGCCCGCCGACCGCCCGCAGGATGCCCGGCTGCTGGTCCGGGAGCTGGAAGGGGCATTCACCCCGGGTGCGGAGACGCCGGCAGTAGTCGCGCCTCCCAAGGGAGCGTCGCGCCTACGAATCATTGGTGCTGGTATCGCGATGTTGGTGCTGACGGTCGCCCTGCTGCTGGCATGGCGGGCACGCCAGCCCTCAGGCACGCCGTCGTCAGCCGCATCAACGAGCACCGATCGGTCGATCGCTGTCCTTCCACTCGCCAACCTGAGTGGCGACAAGGCCGACGACTTCTTCGGGATTGGTTTGGCAGAGGAGATGACGCGGGCTTTGGCCAAATCCGGCGTGCGCGTGATCGGTCGCAGCAGCGCCGCGGCGCTGATGGCGCGCGGATTGGATGAACAGGCGATCGCCCGGGAACTTGGCGTCGGCTCGATCCTCACCGGCACGGTGCAACGGGCGGATGGTCAGGTGCGCATCAACGTCTCCTTGTTGAAAGCCGAAGATGGCGCAGTGCGTTGGTCCGAGAAGTATGACCGGCCACTCACCAATGTCTTTGCGGTGCAGGACGAAATTGCCCGCACGGTCGCGACGCAACTGCTCGGTTCGTTAGGTGGTACGATGTCGGCCGGCTCGCTCATGCGGAACGAGACCAGCAGCCCCGAGGCACACGCGATGGTGCTGAACGGGATCGTGCTGTGGAACCGACGCAGTGCTCCGGCGCTTCGTCAGGCCATTGCCTTGTTCCAGCAGGCCGTAGCGATCGACCAGCGCTATGCACGAGCCTACGCCTGGCTGGCGTTGGCGAATGTCACGCTGGCGTTTTACGTCGATGATCCGACCGACACTTTGTTGGTCCGCGCCACGAACGCCGCCAACCAGTCAATCGCGATTGACTCCACGATCGGTGAAGCGTGGACCGCCGCCGCCAACGTGTTTGCGATGCAGGGTCGCAATCGCGACGCCGATAACTTCTTCCGACAGTCACTCGCGCGCGATTCCACCCTCGCCATCACCTGGTTCTGGCACGGCCTGCTGGCGATGCGCACCGGCGACTTTACAGCGGCTGAGTTGCGGGTGCAGCGAGCCCTGGACCTCGAGCCGGCGTCGCTAGTTGTGCGCGCGGGTCTCGCCCAAGGCTATTTAGCTGAGCGAAAATCGCTGGCCGCCGATTCATTGGCCCGTACGATCCTCTCGCGCGACTCGACCTTTGCCTTGGCGTGGCTAGAACGTGCGAATGCACTCGTTGGGATTGGGCGAACCGACGAAGCCCTCGTCATCTATGAACAGAAGCTGCTGGGCCAACTCGGGGCTCGACCGATGGAGCTGTCGGGACAGTACGCGTGGGCGCTGGCGGTCGCGGGCCGCAAGGCAGACGCTCAACGCGTGCTCGATCGGCTCAAGGGGGCGAATGGGGGCAACCTTCCACCGGTGGCGGCCGTCGCCGCCGCCCTCGACCGTCTGGGTGATCGGGAGGGCGGGTTGAACCTGTTGGCCGAGGCGATGGCTAAGCACGATCCATGGCTGCTGCCGCGCTCGCATTCGGAGCGGTTCGATGCGTTGCGAGCGACACCGCGCGGGCTCGACCTCTTCACGCGCTTCGAGGCGAAATAGCCTACCGGGCGGGCGCGTCCCGCCCGCACCCCCAACGGTTGGGGAGGGATCGGTGTCCAAGCCGTACGACACCATGCCGCACGGGGCAAACGCACTAGCCCGACAGGGTACGCCTGAGCACGAGCTGGTCGACCGCCTGCGGGCGGGGGACCGGGGCGCTGCGCACGCCCTGTACGACATGCATGCCCCACGTGTCTTCCGCGTCATCAACCGTCTGTGCCGGGATGAAGAACAGGCTCGTGAACTCACACAGGATGCTTTCGTTCGTGCTTTTGGCGCCCTCGATCGTTTTCGCGGGGAGTCGGCGTTCGGGACGTGGCTGTTCCGCATTGCGGTCACCGTCACCCTCAACGCGCTGCGCAAGCAGCGGCGAGAAGACATCCGTCGCGTGCCATTCGAAGACACCATGCCGGCGATGGAACCTGCGGCTGGCGATCCCGACCTGCGCGAGAGCCTCACGCGGGCCATCGACGAATTGTCCGAGGCGCAGCGCACGGTCTTTGTGCTGCACGCCCTGGAGGGCTACACGCACGTCGAGATCGGAGAATTGCTCGGCATTTCACAGAACACCAGCAAGGGACGGCTGTTCGACGCGCGCGCCGCGCTGCGTCGCAAGCTCGCCCCATTCATGATGGAGTAGCGCAGATGCACGAAGAACGTCAGGACCGATGGATCGAGGAGCAGGCCGGCCAGCTATACCGGCCGTCCGAGCATCCGCCTCTGCAGCCGATGTGGGACGAGATCGACGCCCGGCTGACTGCCGGAGTGCGCCCCGCGCGTTCCCGATGGTTCGTGACGCGGTCGCTGTGGCTAGGCGTGTTTGCCGCGGCGGCGTGTCTGGTCATCGGCTTCGAACTGGGACAACGCCGTCCCATTGCTGTGGCTCAACCCGCCGCTACGATGGCCGCGGCCGTTCGCGACTCGCTGGATGCGCCGTACGATCACGCGGCCACGACGCTGTTAGGCGAGACGGCGGTGTTGCTGCGGGCGCTGCCCGCGTCTCGCACCAACGTCGTGGCCAGCGAGCGTTTCGCCTCGCAGGCCACCGAACTGTTAGGCACCACTCGGTTGTTGCTGGACTCACCGGCGGCGACGGACCCTCGGTTGCGGGAACTACTCCAGGATCTGGAGTTGGTGCTGGCGCAGGTGGCCAGTCTGCATAACGGGAAGAACCAGACTGACATCGAGTTAATCAGGCAGGCGCTCTCCGAGCGCGACATTGTGCCACGTATCCGCCGCGTCGCCGCCGAATTGGCGACGGGCGGCAACTGAGGACTGACGCATGTTGAAATGGATCTTCGCGGGCGCCGTGCTTGTTGCCGCGTCGCTTTCTGCCCAAGTGACCAAACCGGCGCGCCCCCCTCGGCCGGCCCGTCCACCGTTGGACAAGACTTTGGAGGCGCCGCCGGTGCCCGACAGGCTCCCCGATCGCTGGGAGTGGGACGCCAAGGGACTCACGGTCACCGACTGGGCGGACAAGGACTTGGCCGTGTGGCAGGATCGGGAGTGGGCACAGGATGCCCGTCAGTTCCAACGTGCGGCTGCCGCGGCGGACCGCGAATGGGAGCGCGCGGCTATTTCGGCCGATCGGGAGATCGAACGCGCGGCGATTGCTGCGGACCGTGAATGGAACGCCGACCAGCGCCTGTGGGAGCGACAGGACAAGACCTTGACGCTGGGGCCTTCCCAGGCGGCCATCGCCGACCTCAAACTTCATGGCGCGTTAGGCGAGCCAGGGTGGGCGCGGGGCAGCGCCGACGATTGGCGCATGCCTCCCGGTCAATGGCCCGAGGATCCGGCCGACTCTTTATATCGTCAGGCGCGGGAGCTGCTCAACCGCGGTGAGTGGCGACAGGCCGTGACGACCTTCCGCGACATCACGCAGAAGTTCCCCAATTCCGGCTACGTCCCCGACGCGCTGTATTGGCAGGCCTTTGCCCTGTACCGCATTGGCGGCGGGAACGACCTGCGACAAGCGTTGGAGCTGCTGAATACCCAGCGGGGGAAATATCCGAACGCCCGCACCCAAGGTGATGCGTCCGTGCTGGCCACTCGTATCCGCGGCGCGTTAGCGGCCCGGGGAGATGCGACCGCCGCGGCGCAGATCGCCCGCACGGCCGCCGACTCCACGCAGCGATGCGACCAGGAAGACATGGCTGTGCGAGCTGAGGCCCTGAACGCGCTCGCGCAATCCGATCCAGATGGCGCCTCGCAGGTCCTGCAACGCGTGCTAGCGCGCCGCGATGAATGTTCGGCGTCCCTCCGGCGGAATGCGATCTTCATTCTGGGCGGTAAGCGCCGGGATGCGTCCACCACCGCCACCCTGATTCAGGTGGCCAAGACCGATCCCTCACCAGAAGTGCGTGGCACCGCCATCGATTGGCTCGCGAGGTTTTCCGGCGATGACGCCTTGGCGACGCTGGACGAGCTGGCGCGCACTGCGGACGACGAGCGCATCCAACGCGCGGCCGTACGCGCCCTCGTGATGAATCCGGGGGACAAGGCCCGGCAGATGGTCCGCGGCTTCATCGAGCGCAACGAGACGCCAGAGCGTTTGCGGCTGGAAGCGCTTGGTGCCTTTGAGAAAGATCGCGTCTCAGCTGACGACATCACCTGGCTGCGCACTTTTTACGGCCGCACGGACAACCCGCGCGTGAAGCAGCGCATCCTGTACACCCTTGGTCGCGTCGGCGGACCGGAAATCGATCAGTGGTTCCTGGCCATGGTCAAGAATCCCGACGAAAGCAGTGAGACGCGGACGGCCGCGCTGCGTCGCGTGGGTAAGTCCATGGCCGTCGCCGATCTCGCGAAGTTGTACGACAACTCGTCGGAGCGGTCGGTGCGCGAGGAGTTGATTGGCGCCTTCGCAAACCGCACCGAAGACGAGGCCACCGACAAGCTGATTGACATCGTCAAGACGGGCACCGACCCGAATCTGCGTCGGATGGCGATCAACGCACTGTCACGAAAGAAAGACGCGCGCACCATGAAGTTCCTCCTGGAGCTGGTGGAAAAATGAAAACGTATGCCGCAATGCTGGTCGCCGCGTTGCTCTGTGACCGTGGGTTGCAGGCGCAACAGCTGGCCCGACGCGTCGCCTCGGCAACAGGTGCCAACGTGGAGTTCACCTACTCGGCGCGCCCCGGGATCTGTGGCGATGGGCGCACCTTTATCCGCGTAGGGACGGACATGTACATGGGGCGGTACTACAACAACGGTGGCAGTCCGTGCGACGCCGGTCTGGCCCGCGTCCTGATTGTCCGCGTGGACAAGGAGCCCGTCCGTGTGGAGGACTACGTCGGCCCCGTGGTGCATGATCCGGAGGCGACTGACCTGGGGCGCGTCCCGGCGGCCGAGGCCGCAGCCTACCTGATGCAGCTGGCGAGCGGCGATGATGGCCGCGTGGCCCGCGACGCGATCACCGCGGCCGCACTCGCCGACTCCACGCAGATCACGAGCCAACTACTGGCGATCGTCAAGGATCAGAACAAGTCGCGGGAATTGCGTCGAAACGCCTTGAACTGGGTCACGCGCCCCGGCTTGGATGCGGGCTTACCCGTTCAGGAAAGCATTCGCGTCCTCACCGACATCGCGCGGGATGAGAACGAGCATCAGTCGATGCGTCAGCAGGCGGCATCGCAGCTGGGACGCTTCGAACGTGGAGAGGGTGTTCCGGCCCTGATCACCATGGCCAACAATGAATCCGATCCGTGGTTGGCACGTCAGGCGTTGGACGGCCTGGTTCGTTCCGGTGACCCGCGGGCGCGACGAGCTGTGCGCGAGATGGTCTCGAACAGCAAGACGCCGGACGAGCTACGTTCCCTGGCGATCGGGGCATTGGTCGGCGAGTACGCGACCTTCAAGGATGCGGACCTGATTCGCGATGCCTATCCACGCCTGACGAGCGATCGTGCGCGGGATGCGGCCATCATTGCCGTGGCGAGTATCGGTGGCGAACACGCTCGTACGTGGCTGTCGGACCTGGCGAAGGATCGGGATCAGGCGATGCGTCAGCGTCGCAAGGCCGCCGAGCAGTTGAGTCGTAGTGGGAGCAGTAGTGCACAAATTGGCTCGCTGTACGACGCCGTGGACGATGTGGAGGTGCGCTCGGTCCTCATTGACGTGCTGGCGCAGAACGGAACCCGCGATGCCGGTGCCAAGTTGCTCTCCATTGCCAAGAGCGATCCGCAACTCCCCTCGCGGCGGCGTGCCATTGGCGCGTTGGCGCGTTTCGAAGACCCAACCATCAAGAACGCACTGAGGGACCTGGTGGAGCGCGGCGCGCCGTAACCTGCCACGGCGCGCCGGCCGCCAGCTCATACGTGCTGGTCGACCAAAATGGGGTTGCCGTCCGGGTCCACGACAATGAAGCTGGCGGGGCCGGTGGTAGTTTCATCGGCCTCGGTCACGAACGCGACCCCCTGAGCTTTCAGAGCTCGCTGCAGTTCGCGGACGTCGGTGAATGACTCCAGTTTCTGCGCGTCGTTGTCCCAGCCAGGGTTGAAGGTGAGGATGTTCTTCTCGAACATCCCTTGGAACAGGCCGATGATGCAGGCGTCGTTCTTCATCACCAACCAGTTCTTGCCGTTTCCGCTCCTGCCCTGGAAGCCGAACTTTTCGTAGAACGCTCGCGAGGCCTGCAGATCCTTGACGGTCAGGCTGACGCAGAAATTTCCGAGCTTCATCGCACTACTCCTTTCAGGTTTGGTGGTGCCCTGCCGTGGAACGCCGCAGGACCGCGTCAGCCGAGGGTAGCATGCGGCGCGTGGATCGCGTCACCCAAAGTGGTGATTTTGTCGGCGAGCGGGCAAAATCACCCGAAAGAGTTGCCCGAAACACGATGCGGCGCGGCTGCGCGCAGGGCGCGAGGCTCAGCGCACGACGATGCGTTGCGTCCAGGGCGGTACGCCGGGCGCCGCTCCTGCCGATAGCACGTAGGTCCCAGGGAGTCGGGGAGTCCATTCGAAGTCGAAGGTCTCGCCGGCCAGCACGCGCTGGTCCGCCGGTCCGAGGGGACCGGTCGGAATATCGGCGCCATCCTTGGCCATCAAGCGCCACTGTTGCAGGGTGCTGTCCTTGCGGAGCGCGAATCGACCGCCGCTGACGACGCCGATGCCGATGAGTCGGAACCGGTGTCGCTCTCCCACGCGCCATTGAAGTTCTGGCCCGGTGACCGAGTCGCCGTTGACCAGGTAGTGCGGTGGATCTTCTCGTCCGTCCCAACTTCCAACGTAGACATGGTCGTGCGCGGGGTCGAAGCGTTGTCCGGGCTCCAACACAATCAGCGCGCCATAGAGCCCGGACGTGAGCTGTTCCATGTCATTGACGTGCGTGTGGTACATGAAGGTGCCGGCACGCCGCAACGTCAGGCGGGCAGTGAAGGAGTCGCCAGGAGCAATCTCGCGAGCGATTCGTGGCCCCGTGCCGCTCCATCCCGGGGCTCCGTCGGAAAAGCTCTCCAGCTCCAACCCGTGCCAGTGAATGGACGCTGCATCGCGAAGGTGATTCACCACGTTGATGTCGACCGGTCGGCCGCGTGGAAAGACCAGCGTGGTTCCCGGAACTTCGATCGAATCGGCGGCCGGTGCGTCGCCTCGCTGCAGGACAAAGCCGCGGGCGTGCGGCGAGCGACCGCGTCGCTTTCCCTCCTGTACCAGCAGGCGATACGTGTCTGCCCGGCCGCGTGTCACCGGTCGCTCGCCGGCGCGCGGCGTCACCTTGATACCCATGACCAATCCCGTCATGTGTTCCGCGCCCTGTGCGTGGTGCGTCGCTTCTAGTTCCGGTGCGTTAGGGACGCCGAGTCCTGTGTACTCGGGATCCACATGGAAGGTAAGGTGGCAATGAAAGAGCCAGTTGCCGACAATTCGCGGCACCCAGCTGAGGGTCATGGTCTGGTACTCATACAGCGGCTGGGTGACGGCGAGCCGCCGTTGGGCCGGTGCGATGAGTGAGTCTGCGCTGCCAGTGCCCAGGCTTGTGACCTGGAAGTAGTGGCCGTGCAGATGCAACGGGTGAATGTCCTCGGTGGCATTCACAAAGCGCCAACGGACCGTATCGCCGGCTTGCTCCGTCAGGGTCTCGGTGTATGGCCACAAGCGACCGTTGAACGCGAGGGCGACGTTGTAGTGCGTGGAGTCTGCCGGCGCTGTCCAGCCATTGATCACGAAGATGCGATCAGGGGGTGAGCCTGACGGCGGGTCGATGATCAGCGCGCCGTTGGAGGCGTCGTGCAGGTCCCGCGGCGCCGAATCGCGCGGAGCAATGCTGTACAAGTAGGTGCCAGGCGTTCCGGCCACAAAGCGACGATGCAGCGTTTCGCCCGACCGCACGGCCACCGGTTGCGGGTCGCGCTGAGGCGGTGCCTCTAGCCCATACGCTTGAGCCGTGCTCCACGTGGATGGCAGTTCGTGCCGGACGGTGACGTCGACGATGGTGCCAGCCCGCACGCGAATGAGCGGTGCGGGGATGGTCGGCGCCTTTCCTTCCTCGGCGAGCGCCGCCACGATCATCGACGGACCGCTGTCGGCCATCGGAAACCACTCGGCGGTGCGAAGCACTAGACGCAGGGTGAGCGTATCACCGTGCTGCACGCCGGCTGGCGCGCGGTTGTCGTTAGGCACCACGCGCTCGACCTGCGTTGGGGACGCCGGTCGTGTGGTGACGCGTGGAGCAGCCGCGTAAGCCCCGGCCACCAGGGGTAGCAGCACGGCGAGGATGGCGCGCACGGATCGAGCTGGCGAGGTCGTCGCGTGTCGGGTGGTGCGCATGGAGCAACTCGGCGGAGTGGGCGCCCCAACGTATCAACGTGTCGACGGACGGGAAAGAGGCGCGCGACCTTTGGGCTACCAACCTCGCAAATGCGGCTTGCTGGCTCCGTGGCGGCGTTCGATCTTCGGCGGTGTGAGCAACGCGACGCCGCACCAGCGCCTCTCGAATACCTCGCGCGAACCGCGGGACGGCACGGCACGTGGCGTTCCCGGCGTGCGCCTGGCGCTTCTTGTCGCATGCCTCGCGGCCAATGTGCCGAAATCCGTCGGAGCGCAGGCGTATCACATCGACCACTACACGGTGGACGACGGGCTTGCCCAGAACACGCTCCGCGCCGTGGTGCAGGACCAACAGGGCTTCCTGTGGGTCGGAGGCCGGCGAGGACTGCAACGGTTTGACGGGCGCAATTTTGTCTCGATCGCCGAGATCGACCCGTCGGCAAAGGAGGACCTGACGGCGCTCATCGACTACGTCGTACGAGCGCGAGACGGTGCCCTGTGGGTGCAGGCACACGGGAATCTCTATCGCGTGGACCCAGCGATCGGCCGCGCGAAGCGCGTCCAGTTGCCAGGAAAGATAAACACGGCCGGCATGTTGTACGCGGCGGACTCGTTGGGGACGGTCTGGGTGATCGTCGGAAACCAACTGATGGCCATTCGCGATTCCACGCTACATGCGACGCCAACGTTGACGCTGGATTGGCTGCCGAGAGCCACCGCCATCGCGGCCACGCCGAATGGGGAACTCCTGATTGCGACGGCGTCCCGTCCCGCTGGCCATGTCACTCGTCTGGATCCGGCGACAGGTGCAACCACCTCATACGCCCTGACCGCGCTGGTGAGCCCTCGATCACTCCTCCTGGAGCACGGCGTGCTCTGGGTGGCCGGTGCAAGCGGCGTGGAATTTCTGGCCCCGGGGACAACCACCGGGCGTCCGATCCCCGCCTTGCGCACGGACGACGTTATGCAACTTCTGGCCAACGAACGTCAGGAGGTGCTGGTCGTGACCGATCGCCAGCTCGTGACGGTGGACACGAGCGGTGCTGTGCGCCCGCGGCTGCAGTCGTCAGGGTTGTTCGGCGTGGGTTACCTCCCGCAGGCGGCGTGGAACGATCGCGACGGCGGGTTGTGGGTGGCCACCTTGACGGCGGGGTTGTTTCGCGTCGATCAGCAGCAACCCGCCTTCCACTACTTGTCGAATAGAACAACACCGAGCCTTCCACTCGGCAGCAACTTTGTCACCGCCATGGCAGATGGGGCGGACTCCACGGTGTGGCTGACGACGTTGCGCGGTGGCGCGTACGTGCTGGGCCCCGATCGTTCAATCCGACGCGCGCTTCGGGCCCGGGGAGGTCCCGGAGAGCGACTGACCTCCGATGAAGTGTGGGATGTGGAAGTCGACGATCAGGGTACGGCATGGCTGGCGACGATTGGCGGGCTCTGTGCCGCCAGCCGCGACCGCGTGCAGTGCTACGGCCCGCCGTCCGGAGTGGTCGATCTCGCCCGGGATCGAGCGGGCTGGCTCTGGATGGCCAGCGGGGATCGCCTTATCAGCTTCAACACGGCCACAAGATCGTTTGGCCCGGTGATCCTCACGCACGATGCCGCGATCTCGGTCTTCGCCGACACGGTGACCGGATTGGTGTGGTCGATGGGTGGCTCCCTTGGGTATGCACGCCCGTCGGATCATCTCGGTGGCGCGGCCGTGCCGGTCACACGCGCGGAGTCAGTGGGAGAGGTGACCTACCAATTCGAGCGTACGGCCAACGGCGCGCTGTGGATTGCAAGCGATCGTGGACTCTGGCGATGGGATACGGCGCCCAATGGACATCCCACGCTGGTGGACATTCCCGATCTACGGAACGCGACGGTGTTTTCCATCGCCGAGGATGGATCTCATGCACTCTGGCTTGGCACATCGCATGGCTTGGTGCATTACGTGCCGGAAACCGGGGCGTCGCACCGCTTCGGTACGCGGGACGGCGTGCTCGCCGGAGAGTTCACGCGCCGCGCTGCGCTGCATCGCTCGAACGGTGAGCTCTGGTTCGGAGCCGTGGAGGGGCTCCTCACCTTCCATCCGGAGCGCGTGCCGGTCGAGCATGATGATCCGGTGGTGGCGTTCACCAACGTCCGGCGGGTGACCGATGCAGGCATTCACGATGCTCCCGTCGCCGGTCCGCTGCATCTCACACTGGACAGACACGATCGAGCGTTGACGATCGACTTTGCTGCGTTGGTCTTCGGATTCCCGTCCGCGCCGCGCTATCGATTTCGCCTGACCGGCTCACGCCCCGCGTCTTGGATCGAGACGCGTGAGCCGTCGGTGACGCTGACGTCCCTTCCTCCCGGCTCCTATCAGCTGGAGGTCCAGGCTTCGGTCGGGGAGCACGCCTGGGGAGAACCTGGCGCGCGCGCGGAGCTGGACGTCATCCCACCGTTCTGGCGTGCCGTATGGTTTGAGCTGTTGATGGTGGCTCTGGTGGCCGGCGCGCTGCTGCTACTCCATCGTCTGCGTTTGCAACGGGCGATCGCCACGGAACGCCTGCGTCTTCGCATCTCCCGTGATCTGCACGATCAGATCGGGGCCGGATTGAGCAGCATCGCGCTCCTGTCTGACGCCGCCCGCGCCCAGACGGCCACGGAAGAACAATCGCGCACGCAGCTCCAACGAATCGGCGAGTCGGCGCGGGGGATGGTTACGGACCTGCGCGAGATCGTCTGGGCGATCGACCCCAGTGCCGACACCCTCAACGACCTCACGGCGCGGCTCCGTGACCTGGTGCCCACGCTGCTGCCGGGGACTATTGTCCACTTCCGCGCCCCGGAGGGCCACGCGCTGGATGCGCACATTGCCATGACGGCGCGCCGGGATCTCTTTCTCCTGTTCAAAGAGCTGCTGACGAATGTGGCACGGCACGCCCACGCCACCGAGGTCTGGATCGACGTCACCCGCGACGGCCACGATCTTCAGCTGACGGTGCGGGACAATGGCGTCGGCTTTGACCCGGCGCGCGCGAAATCAGGAACTGGACAGCGCAGCATGCGCGAGCGCGCCGAGCGACTGGGGGCGCGCTTTGACCTGGAGAGCGCGCCGGGGAAGGGAACCATGGCCCGTGTCACCGTGCACCAGACGCAAACGCGTCGCACGCCGGTGCCCCCGTCGGCGTAGCTTGTGGTCATGACCTCAACGGTCCGAACTCCAGACGCCCGTGCCGCCATCTGGATGGTGGAAGACAGCGCCATGTACCGGCAGGCGGTCGCGGAAGTGATCGAGGGGAGTGACCGATATCGCTGCACGCGGCAGTTTGGCGACGCCGAGAGCATGCTGAAGGCGTTAGGCGACGGCCGTGAGCTTCCTCGGCTCATCCTTATGGACTTGGCCCTTCCCGGCATGAGCGGCGCCGACTGCGTCAAGGCGGTTAGAAAGCGCAACCCCGCAATTCCGGTAGTGATGCTGACCGTGCACCAGAGCAACGATCGCATCTTCGAGGCCGTGTGCGCTGGGGCGTCTGGTTACTTGCTCAAGTCCTCATCGCGTGATGAGATCATGAGCGGAATCGAGAACGTGCTGGATGGCGGGGCGGCGATGGACGCGCAGATAGCGCGTCGTGTACTGGACATGTTCACGCGCTTGGCGGCGCCGCAAGCAGACTATGGTCTGTCGGAACGTGAGCGGGAAATCCTGCAGCACTTGGTGGAGGGACGCACGAAGAACGGCATCGCTGAGCTGCTGGGACTGTCGACCCATACGATTGATGGCCACGTCAGGAACATCTACGCCAAGCTCCACGTGAACAATCGCAGCGGGGCCGTGGCTAAGGCGCTGCGCGAACACTTGTTGTAGCTGACGCTACCCGCGGCAGGCGGTGTAGGTCTGCCGCCAGACCATGCCGGGTTTCCACGATGGGCCGGCTTGGCGAAAGGTGTGTTCGTATCCGACTTGCGCCCTCGTCCGCTCCTGCACGCGGACCGTCGCCACGATGGCCGGATCGGCAAAGCGCACCTGCCACACACCGTCTGGCGCGCGGCTCACCACCTGGACCGTGTCGACTTCCACCGAGTCGTCTCCCTCGGAATAGAGGGGGAGCACGGCTTCGTATCCACGTCGGAGCGGCAAGGATCGAATCACGGCGTCCAGCTGTTGGAAGCTGAAGACCGGCGTTGCGTATGCATGCTGCTTGATGACCGGCGCTGAGTCCGATTGCGTGTGGGTCACGCGAACGCGGGCACCGTCGTACTCATAACGCTCGGCGAGTTTGCCACTGTGGAAGGATTCCACGATGGGTGCCAGTCCGTCGCGATAGATCAGGGCGCTGTCGACCCACGCGCCATCGGATTGGCCCGAGGTGATGAGCCAGACCGCGGGTTTGCCCCGGTAAGTGGTCGATGCTTCGGTCACGCGTTGAGCGCCGGCTTGTTTCTCCACTTGCTCGCCGGCGGCTCGCGCAAAGCGCACGACGTCGGTGCACCGGTTGGTGAAGTGCGTACCAGTCAGGTCCGGCGATCCCGGAAGCAGCATGGCCATGTCCGATGACGACGTCCCGCGGGCAACCGCGTTCGCGCCGAGTGCGAGGAATGCCATCCCTGCCAGCCGGCTCGCCATGCGCATGTGGGCTCCTGGGTGCGAGTGTCTTGACGACCTAACGAGGGATCAGGGGCACCAACAAGTATGACGGGCGCGCGCGATCGTGGAAGATGGTCTGGTTGGCCACCACGCCCACGGTGTCGTCGGCGATGCTCCCGCCGGTATTCAAGTTGGCGTCGAATTTCGGGAAGGAGCTGGAGGCGACTTCCAGGCGTAGGCGTTCGCCGGGCCGGAACAAGATACACGTGCCCCAGTTGTCGATCGCGTACGATTCGACTTGGCCAGGCGTCACAAGTTGTGCCTGACGAGGATTCTTGGCATAGCGGGCGCGCACGCCGCCGTCGTTCAGGCGTTGCGCCACGCCGTTCGGGTACACGATCAGGACCTTGGTCAGCCAGTCCGTATCCTTGGCCGACGAGGCCGCGTGGATGGTCGCACTCAACGGTCCGCACATTTCGGTCGGGCGGTCGAACGGTGCGGTCGTGTACACCAGCATGTCATCACGCCGCTCGACGGCCTGGTAGTCGTCCGGACCACCCACTTGGCTAAAATGTGCGTCGGTGATGAGCGGCACCGGCGTCGCTGGATCATACCGATAGTGGTCGGGAGGTTCGGCGGCGGGCGGCAGGGTATCGAGCGTTCCATCTCCGTACCGACTGTTGGCCTTGCCCGTGCTGTGCAAGTAGAACTTTGTCCACTTGGTCCGTGCCAGCGGCCACTCGTGCTCGTCGCGCCAAGCGTTTTCTCCCATCACGAAGATCCGGACGGACGGGTCCTGTTCGATGCCGTTGGATGTGCCACGTAGCCAGCGATCGAACCAGCGTGCCTGCAAGGCCTCCAGGTCAATCAGGGCGGTCGGGCCGAAATCGACGTCGCCCATCCGCGAACTCTGGTTGATCCGGTGGCCCCACGGACCAATCAGCAAGCGCTGCCGGCTGCGCACGGCGGGATCGGCCTTGGCACCCGTCAGCCGGGCAAAGTTCTGCAGGGTGCCTAACAACACGTCATCGTACCAGCCGCTCACGTGGAGCATGGGAATCTGGCTGTCGAGGATCTTGTCCTGGTAACTCTGACGATCCCAGTACTCATCGCTGGCGGGGTGATCGAGCCAATCCTGCCAGGACTTGATGGACCGGCCGACGTATCGGTCGGCGGTGCGCAGCGGACGGTGGGCATACGCACCCCACAGATCCAGTTCGGACAGGTCCTGCGAGGTGTGGCCGGAAATATTCGCGAGCCAGGAGATTGTAGCTGGCGAGTATGCTCCGTACTGCATGGGCCAGCTCTTGTCGGGGTCGGTGGGAGTCACCGTAGGGATGAGCGCCGCCAAAGCCGGCGGCTTCTCAGCCGCAGCATACAGCTGCACCCAACCAAGGTACGACCCGCCCAGCATACCGACCTTGCCGTTGGACCAAGGCTGCGCGGCCAGCCAGGCGATGGTATCGAACCCGTCCTTTCCTTCCGTCACCAGCGGATAGAACTGCCCGTCGGAGTCCCCGCGTCCTCGCACGTCTTGCACGACGTACACGTACCCGCGCGCCGCCCACCGCTTGCCTGCCTGCAGATTGGGCGCCGTCCCGTTGTCGTAAGGTGTGCGCACCAGGATGACCGGAAATTTCCCCGGGCGATCGGGGCGGTACACGTCGGCCGATAACTCCACGCCGTCGCGCATCCGGATGCGTGTGTCGAACTCCATGCGAACCGAGGTCTGCGCCGCCAGAGATCCAAGCGGGAGCGCGGCCAGCAACAGGGGGAGACGTCGACGGAGCATGGGGTCGTTCCTCGATCAGTGAACCGCGGGCAGGGAGCGGATTCTTCGACCCAACCATGCGTCCGGGATGGGTCGCGCGGGAGGGGCGCGTGTGAAAGAGTGACACGAAACGCGACCTCCTTTCGTAGAATCCCGTGCCGCGTCCCAGCCGACGTCCACCATCGCCCCCACTCGCCATGGTCAACATCAAGCTCGCCTTCCGGACCCTGTCCCAGAGCCGCGTGATCACGGGGGTGGCCGCCCTGTCGCTAGCGCTGGGGATTGGGGCCAACACCGCCATCTTCTCGCTCTACGACCAACTGTTGCTGCGGCGGCTTTCCGTAAGCGAGCCCGAACGTCTCGTGAATCTTGCGGCGCCAGGCCCGAAGCCTGGAATGCAGATGTGCGGCAACGCCGGTGGCTGCGACGACGTGTTCAGCTACCCGATGTTCTTGGACCTCCAGCGGTTGCAGACCGTGTTCACGGGGATCGCCGCGCACGTGGCCTTCGAGACGAACCTTGGCGTGCCCGGGCAGATTCCCGTGAAAGGGCGGGCCCTCTCGGTGAGTGGCAGCTACTTCAACGTCCTCGGGTTGCAGCCGGCGGTAGGCCGGCTGCTGGTCCCGGACGACGACCGCGCCCCGGGGGCCAGTCCGGTGGTCGTCCTGTCGCACGAGTATTGGGAGTCGACGTTTGGTGCACAGCCGTCTGTGGTCGGCTCAACGATCGTCGTGAATGGGCAGTCGATGACCGTGGTGGGAGTAGCGCCGCGTGGTTTTCGAGGGACGACGGTGGGGACGTTCCCCGCGCTCTTTGTGCCCATGACCATGTGGCCGGCGCTGCGACATGAACCCAACGCGCTGGATCGTCGCGACGCCTACTGGGCCTACCTCTTTGCGCGACTCAAGCCCGGCGTCTCCATGGAGCAGGCACGCCAGCAGCTCGAACTGGTGTATCGGCCGATCATCACCGATGTAGAACTGCCGGCGCAGGATCGGCTGTCGGATAAGGATCGGGAGGCCTTTCGTCGAAAGCCCCTGCTCTTGACCGAGGGAGGTGCGGGGCAAAGCCAGGTGCGTCAATTCGCCGGAACGCCCCTACTGATGCTCTTTGGCGTGGCGGGGATCGTGCTCTTTATCGCCTGCGCCAACATCGCCAACCTGCTGTTGTCGCGGTCGGCCGGTCGATCCATGGAGATGGCGGTGCGACTGGCGCTTGGCGCCAGTCGCAAGCAGTTGGTGATGCAGCTGCTGACCGAATCGTGCCTGTTGGCCCTGCTCGGAGGGCTCATGAGCGTGGTGCTGGCGAAGTGGACGTTGAGCATCGTCGGCAGCAACGTTCCGCAGGAAGCGACGGGCATGGTCTCCGGATTGTTGAACCTGAAGGTGTTGGGATTTGCGATGGTCCTATCCATTGCCACCGGGATGTTGTTTGGGATCGTGCCGGCGTGGCAGAGCGTTCGCCCGGACTTGATCACCGCCATGCGGGCGCACAGTGGCCAACCGTCGGGGGGCCGCGCCACTCGGCGCGTTCAGTCGTCGCTGGTCGTCGTGCAGATCGCGTTGTCCACGACGCTATTGATCGCGGCTGGACTCTTTGTGAAGAGCCTCATGAACGTGAGTCGCGTGGAACTCGGTCTGGTAGTCGACCATGTGGTGACCTTCCGAATTTCCCCCGGGTTGAACGGCAATCGCGGCGCGCGCACGATCGCACTCAGCGACCGCATTCAGCAGGAACTGGCGGCCACACCCGGCGTCACGGCTGTCGCGGCATCGCTGGTTCCGATCCTTGCCGGAAGTAGCTGGGGGACTTCCGTCACCGTCGAGGGTGTGTCACGGGCAGACGCCGACAAGGTCGAGACGCGTTTCAATGAGGTCAGCCCGGGGTATCTGCACGCGTTAGGCATGCCGCTGCTGTCTGGCCGCGAGTTCACGCCAGCCGACGGACCGGGGGCGCCCAAGGTGGCGATGGTGAATGAGACCTTCGCCCGGAAGTTCAACCTGAACGGCAAGAGCGGACGGCCGGCGGTGGGTGCGTTCATGGGCGAGTCTGGAGAGGCAGGGACCAAACTGGACATCCAGATCGTCGGGGTGGTGCGGGACGCCAAGTACAACGGCGTGAAGGATGAAGTCCCCGCGCTGTTCTTCCGGCCCATCCAGCAAGATTCCACGATCGACGCCGTCTCGTTCTATGCGCGCACCACGGGCGATCCGGCGCAGCTACTCCGCGCGGTGCCCCCAATGATTGCGAAACTCGACCCAACGATACCGGTCGAGGAACTCAAGACGCTGCCGACGCAGGTCGAGGAGAATACACGTTCGGACCGCATGATCGGGCTCTTTGCGGTAGCGTTTGCGTTGCTGGCCACCCTGTTGGCCGCCGTGGGCCTGTACGGCGTGCTCTCATATTCGGTATCACAACGCACGCGAGAAATCGGTCTGCGCATGGCACTCGGCGCTACCAGTCGTCGCGTGCGTGGGATGGTCCTTGGGCAGGTGGCACGCCTCACCATTATCGGTGGCGCGCTGGGTCTGGCCGGTGCGTTAGCGGCTGGTCGCATCGCGCGATCACTCCTCTATGGCCTAACGGGGAGTGACCCCGTGGTGGTCGTGCTATCGATCGTCGCCCTGTCGCTCGTGGCCCTGGCCGCTGGCTACGCACCGGCGTGGCGCGCGTCACGCGCCGAGCCGATGGAGGCTTTGCGGTACGAGTAGGCCGCCCCTTCACCACACAGGGTTGGGGCTGCCTACAAGGGCCTGAGCGACCCGACCGCGCTGGCATCTGGTGAGCGCCGGTGGCAGAATATCGCGCCACCGTTGCTCTCCCTCCTCACGCGCGGCTCCCCACATGCGACGATTCCTGTTGGCCATCGGATTGTCGACCGGCTTCTTGCTCCCACGCGCGTCGGTCACCGCGCAACAACGTGATGCTGGCTGGGACGTCACCGCGCCGCGCGGGACACCACAACACATTGACTTCACCACCCGCGAGGGCACCTGGACATCGCTCGATGTCTCCCCCGATGGCACCTGGATGGTGTTTGACCTGCTGGGCCATATCTATCGGATGCCGATCGGCGGTGGCGAAGCGGAATGCCTGACGCAGGCCAGTGGGATCGCCATGAACGTCCAGCCGCGCATCTCGCCCGATGGGGCGCACATCGCGTTCATCTCCGACAGAAAGGGTCAGATGAACGTGTGGGTGATGGACAGCGACGGTAAGAATCCTGTCCCGGTCCTCTTGGACGACAAGTACGAGTATCGCTGGCCGGCGTGGACCGCCGACGGGCGCTTTCTCGTTGCCGCACGGCGTCCACCCTTCACGGTCGCCGGCTTTACCTCGTTGGTGCTCCTCAGCCGCGCGGGGGGCAACGGGGTGGAGGTGTTGAAGGGAGAGAGTGGACGCGAACCCTTCCGCCTGAGTGTTTCGGCTGACGGTCGGTACGTCTACTACGATTTCTATACGCGTCCGACCGGTGCGGGAGTGGGCCGCTCCGACGTGCTGCGCGGCAGCGTACAGGTTCAACGCCTCGACCTGCAAACGGGCGTGGTTCGGCCGATCACCGCGGGGCAAACTGAACAAGGGAACGCCGACCATCCGTCCAGTGGCGGTGCATATGCGGCAGAGCCCAGCCCCGACGGCCGATTCGTGTCATTCATTCGGAAGGTGCCCGGTGGCACGCTGAACTACAAAGGCCAGCGGTACGGGCCACGTTCCGCGCTCTGGATACGCGACCTGGTGACTGGCGCGGAACAATTGGCTATGGATCCCGTGGAGATGGACCTGTCGGAAGCCTCGTTCCCGCTCGACGGCACGTATCCCTCCTACACGTGGATGCCGGACGGCAAGGGCATTGTGATCCATCAGGGAGGACAGATCCGCCGGCTCGACATCGCCAGCGGCACGGTATCGACCATCCCGTTCACGGCCCACGTGGCGCGCGACATCTCCGAGCAGGCGTGGGTGGATCGGCGGCTCAGCGATGGGCCCGTCGAAACGCGGTTCATTCGATGGGCCTCTTCCTCTCCCGATGGGAGGACGCTGGTCTTTCAGGCGCTGGGTCATTTGTGGTTGATCGACCGGCCTAACGGCACGCCGCGCCGACTGACACCGGACTCCTTTGTGGGGTTCGAGTACCAACCTGCTTGGTCACCAGACGGCCAGTCGATTGCATTTACCTCGTGGCAGGATGAACAACGCGGGGCCCTGTGGGTGGCCAGCGCAAAGGGCGGAGCACCACGTCGTCTGACGCGAGAGAGCGGTGAGTACATGAATCCCGCCTGGACGCCAGATGGACGGGAAGTGGTTGTGGCTCGCGGTGCCGGTGCGACCGCGCGCGGACAGACCATGCTGCGCGACGCCTTCTTTGACTTGGTGAGAATTCCCGCTGACGGCGGTGACGAACAATTCGTGGTGCAGCTGGGGCGAAGTATTGAGCCCTATGGCCGCAAGGGTGAACCGGTTCGCCCCACCGTCGGCACGAACGGACGCATCTACTTTGGCGGGGCCGTCGTCGGAAGTGGACGTGACGGCGTGCATGCCTACACCATGGTAGATGTGGAGTCTGTTCGGCCTGACGGGAGCGATCGTGTGTTGTTGGCGCGCGTCGCCAACGCCGGCGACGTGGCCGTGTCACCGGATGGGAAGTGGCTGGCATACATGCAGGGCATGAACACCTACGTCGCGCCTCTGCCCGCCGCCCGGGCGGCAGGCGCCGTACCGACCATCGATCGCCGCGCCGGAGATTTCCTGAGCACGGCCGCCTCCGTGGAGGGAGGGATCGATCCGCGTTGGCGAACCAACGACGTGGTGGAGTTCGTCAGCGCCAACACGGTCATCGCCTACAACGTCACCACCGGTCGCGCCGACACCACCGTGGTGACGCTCAGTGCACCGCGCGACATCGCGTCTGGAAGCGTCGCCCTGACGGGCGCGCGCATCCTCACCATGGACCATCGGCAGGTGATCCCGAGTGGGACGGTGGTGGTTAAGGCGGGTCGGATTGCTTGCGTCGGTCGATGCTCGACGGCTGGCGTCGACCGTGTGATCAACGCGTCAGGCAAGACGATCATTCCCGGCTTCGTGGACATGCACGCGCATCACGAACATGAACACCTCGGCATGCTTCCGGCGCACAACTTCGAGACATCCGTCTTTCTCGCCTACGGCGTGACCACGACCTTCGATCCATCGCCAACCTCCACCGATCCGTTCCCGGCCGGCGAATTGGTCGAGACCGGGCAGATGATCGGCCCACGCATCTTCACCTCGGGCGAGACCTTCATGTTTGGTGATGACGCTGGCTCGGGCGAGATCAACTCGCTGGCCAACGCGCTCACGGAAGTGGGGCGTCGCAAGGCGTGGGGTGTCCCGATGTTGAAACAGTACCTGCAACCGACCAGGTACCAACGCCAATGGGTGGTTGAGGCTGCCCGTCAGCTTCATGTGCGAACCACCGCGGAGGGTAGTGCCGACCTCTATCACAAGTTGAGCATGGTGATGGACGGGCACACGGGTGGGGAGCATCTGACGGTGCAGGCGCCACTCTACAGCGACGTGCTCACGTTCATGGCCAAAGCGCGCTACGTGTACTCCCATACGCCCCTGGTCAGTGGGTACGGCGCCTGGAACGAGGAGTACTTCTGGCAGGAGTCACGCCCCTTGTGGCAGGACTCCAAGCTGCAACGCTGGATTCCATGGCGTGAGTTGATTCCACATACGCGGCGGTTCACCATGCGGCCGGAAACTGACTACTCCAAGGACATCGTGGCCCAGGTCGCGGCCGACCTTGTCGCGTTAGGCGGTCATTCGGCAATCGGGTCACACGGCCAGCAGAATGGCCTTGGTGCCCACTGGGATGTTTGGATGCTTGCCAAGGCCGCAGGCTCCATGACGGCGCTGGAAGTTGCCACAAACCACGGCGCCTTCTTTCTGGGACTGCAAGACGACCTCGGCTCCATCACCGTCGGAAAACTCGGCGATCTGATGGTCCTGAATGGCAACCCACTCGACAACATCCGGAACACCACAGACATCCAGTACGTGATGAAGGCCGGTGTGGTGTACGACGCCAATTCGTTGGACGAGATTTGGCCGAAATCGGTGAAGTACGGCAACTACTATTGGGTCCAACCGGAGATGTTCCGCGTCGACGAGAAGCGCGTGGACGTGCCTATCAAGCCGGGACCGTCAGGGCTCCGGTGACGTAGGACGCTCCGCCAGGTACATCACTCGCGAGAGCGCCCTGCGTCTGGACACCTCGAGCACGGTGTCCAAGTACTCCTCCTGGGCTTCTACCTCAGCTGGACCGAGAACGGCGGCCAGCTCCGCTCGATGCATACGGAGGGAGGACAAGCGGCCCGCGGCAACACGTTCCACGCCGGCGGTTCGGTCTTCCGTGGTAATCAACCGAAGGCCGGCAGCGGCCAACCGGTCTTCGTTCCAGCCAGCGGCCACAAACTGCGTGTACCCATGGACCGCGCGTCGACGGAGTTCATCGCTCGACAGGGCGCCGCTGACCACCCCCGCGTCGGTGAACAGGAAACGTCCGCCCGGAACCAACACCCGCGCGACCTCGCGGAAGAACGACTGGCGGTCCGGCAGATGCAACACCACGTCCAGCGACATCGCGGCGTCGAACGACCGGTCTGGGAACGGGAGCGGTCCATTCAGGTCGAACACCTGAAGCGAAAGTGAATCACGGAGGCCGAGTGTAGCACCGCGCTCGCGTCCTACCTGCACCGCCGACGAGCTGCGCTCGAGCCCCGTTCCACGGCAGCCCACAGAAGCCACCACAAATGTCAGCGGCCCGCACGGACCGCAGCCGAGGTCAAGCAAATGACTGTCAGGGCGCAACAACAGATGGGGAATGTCGCCGCGCAACTCGTCGGCACTCACCCATGAGTGTTGCCCGATGTCCTCGCCGTAGCCATCGCGGCGAACGTCGCGCATCAACGGCGAGTCGAACACCCTGAAGAAGGTCTCGTAGCCGTCGGCCGGCTGATACGGGGATGCACTCACGCTTCGCGTTCGCTCGGTTCGCGTTGCCCAGAAGTTGTCGCGTGTCGCGGCAATCGCCAGATGGACGCTTACCTTGCCACGCATGCGGCCATGGCGCGTCACGTCCCATGGCGGTAAGCTCTGCGCATGATACTGCGCCCTTCTCTGCTGGCTGCCACGTTCAGCCTGCTGGTCGCCTGCCAAGGAGCTCCCGACGCAACGGCGGCCGCGCCTGCGATCGACCGTGACTTGGTGGATGTCACGGTGCCACAGCTGCATCAACTGTACGCCAACAAGAAGTACACGGTCTCGCAGGTGGTGCAGTGGCACCTTGACCGTATCGATCGCTACAACGGTGTCTACGGCGCCATCGAGACGGTGCTGCGCGAAGAAGCGCTGGCCGACGCGAAGCGTGAAGACGCCGAGCAAGGTGCGCATGGACCGCTGTGGGGAATTCCGATTGTCATCAAGGCGAATACGAGCGTGAAAGGGCAGGTGACCACTGCAGGGTGGGAGGGCTTTGCGCGTGCAGGTCATGAACTCATCGCTCCGCAGGATGCCACCATTGTGGCTCGATTGAAGGCGGCCGGAGCAATCATCGTCGGCCTGGCCAACATGCCAGATCTCGCCAACAGCGACACTAATCGGAGCAGCTCGTTCGGTCGCACTGGGAATGCCTACGACGTCCGATTCTCTCCCGGTGGCTCGTCAGGCGGTGTGGTCACGGCGATTGCCACCAACATGGCCGTTCTTGGCAATGGCACAGACACCGGCAACTCCATCCGCATGCCAGCGGCTACCAGCGCCCTCTTTGGCGTTTTTCCGACGCGCGGACTTGTTTCGATCGCGGGCATTGCACCGCTCGATTGGCTACTCGACAACACGGGGCCTATTGCGCGCACGGCAACCGACGCAGCGATCGCCTTGGCCGTGATGACTGGTGCGGACTCACTCGATCCACCAACACTTGCGGCACCCGCGACCGCGCAGCGCGGCCCCTTCGAGTCATACCTCAAGCCGGGGGCGCTCAAGGGCAAGCGCTTCGGCGTACCCGCGTTCATCCTGGCGGGAGAGGGGGTCCCATTTCACGGCATACCTGCCACCGTCTCGGAACCGACCTTCGAAAGACTGCGGAAGGCGGCCGACATGCCCCTCCGCCCCGAGACGCGCGAAATGTTCATGAAGGCGGTGGATGCCCTTCGTGCCGCAGGCGCGGACGTCGTGATGGATGACGGCATCCTGCCGGTGAGTTTCGCGCGCTTGGCGGCAAAGGTCACCACCTACGCCTACATGAAGGATGGCACGAATCGCTTTCTCGCGACCTTTGGTCCCGCACAGTACCACTCGGCCGACGAGTACCAGCGGATCGTGGGTGCCCCGCTTTTCACGTCGTCCATTGGGACGGAAGACAACCTCCGCAATCTGGGCAACGTTCGCATCAATCAGCTACAACTCGATCGAGACCCGGACGCTGAGCGCTTGTATCATGCACCGCGTCGCGCAGTGTTGGCCGAGTATGTGGCGACCCTCGATCGACTGAAGCTGGATGGCTATGTGTACCCGGCGATCCAGATGCCGCCGCCAGACGAAACCATGGCACAGGATGGGCGCTTGAGCGAAGGCCCGCACTCCGCGACGAGTTGGGTGAACATGATTGGAGTGCCGGCGGTGGTGGTTCCCGCTGGCTTCTATGCCAGCGGCCTCCCGTTTGGCTTGGAGTTCTCGGCGCGCCCGTGGACCGATGGTGAATTGCTCGGTGTCGCGTATGCGTGGGAGCACGCGGGAAGCTGGCGCAAGCCTCCCATGCTGGTGGAGAAGGGTTTGCTTGCCATTGCTCCCGCGCGCCAGTCGCGGGCGCGTCAGGTCGCGCAATAGCGCAGATGCAACGGACTCGAGGCCCCGAAGACTCACGCTAAGAAATCTTTTTCATACGCCCATGCAAATCAGACAATTGCGATACGGAATGGTTGGTGGTGGACCGGGTGCCTTCATTGGAGCAGTGCATCATCGTGCGGCGACACTGGACGGTCTGGCTACTCTCGTGGCGGGAGCGTTCTCATCGGATCCGGCCAAGTCGCGCGAACAAGGCAACGCCTATGGTCTGGCCGCTGGCCGCGTGTACGACTCGTTCGAGGAGATGGCAGCCCGCGAGGCCGCGCTGCCGCCTGACGAGCGCATTCACTTCGTTTCGATCGTGACGCCTAACCATTTGCATTTTCCAGTGGCCAAGGCGTTCATTGAGCGCGGCTTTCACGTGGTCTGCGACAAGCCGCTTACTACACGGCTCGAGGATGCGGAGGAGCTTTGCCGTCTGGTGAAGCGCCATGACGTTGTATTTGCCCTCACGCATCCGTACGCCGCGTACCCCATGGTCAAGCAAGCGCGCGCGATGGTGCAGGGCGGCACGCTCGGCACCGTTCGCAAGGTCATCGTCGAGTACTCACAGGGCTGGTTGTCCACGCTGCTCGAGGAGACGGGAAACAAGCAGGCGGGTTGGCGCACGGACCCGGAGCGGGCCGGCGCTGGTGCAATCGGCGATATCGGCACGCACGCCGAGCATCTTGCGCGTTACATCACCGGGTTGGAGATGGCGCGGCTATTCGCCGATGTGAGTTCGTTTGTTCCCGGCCGTCGTATCGACGACGACGCGAACATGCTGGTGCAGTATCAGGGTGGTGCGAAGGGAATTCTGACCTGCTCGCAGATTTCTGTCGGGGAAGAAAATCGCCTGGCGATTCGCGTGTATGGCACCGAGGCGTCGCTGGAGTGGCACCAGCAGGATCCGAACTTCCTGGTCGTCCGTCGCAACAACGGACCGACCGAGACATTCAAGCCCGGTCACGGCTACTTGGTACCCGCGGCTCAACGTGGCACGCGTATGCCGCCAGGGCATCCCGAGGGCATGTTGGAGGCGTTCGCCAACATCTATTCCAGTGCCATACGGGTGATGATGGCCCGCCTAACGGGTTCGCAGCCAGACCTCCACGATCTGGACATTCCGACGGTGCGTGATGGCGCGGTGGGCGTGCACTTCATCCACACGGCGCTCAAGAGCGGTCGTGCGGGCGACTGGGTCGATGCGAAGTACGAAGCCCCAGGGGCCTAACGCTCAATCAGTCCCGAGCAAACGCGGCGTCAAAGGCGCCGGCAGCCGGATCGAAATCCACCCGCTTCACGAAGGCACACGCTTCGCGCGCTCCGTGTTCGCGCGCCATGCCAATGTCCTCCCATTCCACGGACAATGGACCTGCGTACTTCGCCGCATTCAGTCGGCGAATGATATCCTCGAAGTTGATCCGGCCGCGCCCGAGTGAACGGAACTCCCAGAATCGATCGGGATGACCAAAGGCCAGGTGTCCGCCGAACACGCCCGATGGCTTGGGCACGTCTGACCACCACACGTCCTTCATGTGGGCGTGATAGATGCGATCGGCAAACCGGTCGATGAACCCGAGGTAGTCCACGCCCTGATATCCAAAGTGACTCGGGTCGTAGTTGAAGCCGAACGCCGGACGGTTGCCCACCGCATCCAGTGCCCGTTGAGCTGACGAAATGTCGAAGGCGATTTCCGTGGGGTGAACTTCCAACGCAAAGCGCACACCGACCTCGTCAAACACGTCTAGGATTGGATTCCAGCGCCTGGCGAAATCGTCAAAGCCGGCATCGATCGAGGCGTCGGGAACTGGTGGAAAGCTGTAGAGCAGCGGCCAAATGGACGAACCCGTGAAGCCCGGCACGACCTTCACGCCCAGTCGAGCGGCCGCCCGCGCGGTGTCCTGCATTTCCTTGGCGGCCCGGGCCCGAACTCCCTCGGCAGCTCCATCACCCCAGACATGCGGCGGGAGAATGGACTTGTGCCGTGCGTCGATCTGGTCGCACACGGCCTGGCCGACCAAGTGGTTGCTAATGGCGAAGACCTTGAGCCCGTACTTGCCCAGCATGTCGCGTCGTCGATCGCAGTAGTCGTCCTCGGCCAACGCTCGCTGGACGTCGAAGTGGTCACCCCAGCAGGCCAACTCAAGCCCGTCGAATCCCCACTCGCTGGCCTTGCTCGCCAAGGTTTCCAGTGAAAGGTCGGCCCACTGTCCGGTGAATAGCGTGACGGGTCGTGTCATGAAAGGTATCCGAGGCAAGAGAGTACGGCGTTCGGCGGCGGCGTGGGGCGATGCCCGTTGAAGCTGCAGGCATTCGCCGGAGACGCAGGCCGGGAAAGAATGCCACCGCCGGCTGAGCGTTCGCAACCACCTTTGGCGTCGTGTCTTGCATGCCACCCGATTTGGTACGAACGTCTCTCAGGCGCCGCCCGATTCGCGACCTCCGGACTCTTGCCATCACAACCTGCCGCGTGCGCAAGGATTCCCGAGGTCACCCTTCGCACGCAATCAACCATCCATGAGAAGACGCCGTGGAATCGGTGCAGCAGTGTCACCGAACACCAGTGTAGGCCATTTCCGCGTTCCCAAACGAATGTCTCCTCGGGCTTAGACTCATGAACCTGCGTGCGCGTACCGCCCTAGTGGTCGTCTCTTTGATTCAGGGCGCAACGGCCTGTGTGGCTTGGGAGAATCGATCGATCCCCACCGATGCGGCGACGATCGCCAAGGGCGAGGCCACCTTTTCCCAGTCCTGTAGCGGCTGCCACAACTTCACGCAGGATGGCATTGGGCCACAACTCGCCGGACTCACATCGCAGGTTTCCGCGTCGTGGATCGAGCGGTTCGTTCGGGACCGATCGAAGCTGCTGGATGCGGGGGACAAACGGGCTCGTGAATTGTTAGGCAGGTATTCGGTCCCGATGCCGTCATACGCCTCGCTCACGCCAGACGAGATGACCGCGCTGGTTGCCTACATCAACGCCAAAAAGACGCGCGACGTCCAGGCGCCGACCACCGCGCAGCCCGTGTCGGATCCTATCCCGAATGCCATCACGCCATCGACGCTCGTGGTGGGGCTGCAGTTCGTTACGAAGATTCCCGCTTCCAGCGATCACGGGCAGTTGCCGCTGACGCGGATCACCAAACTGGACAAGGAGCCTGGATCTGGCCGGACCTTTGTTCTGGACCTCCGCGGAAAGTTGTACGAGCTGCACGGGAGTGCGCCCACCGTGTACATGGACATGGCGAAGTTGAAGCCGAAGTTCATCCATGAGCCCGGCCTCGCCACTGGATTCGGAAGTTTTGCCTTTCATCCGGACTTCGCCCGGAACGGCCTGCTCTACACGACGCATACGGAGTCGGCGGGGTCGGGAAAGGCGGACTTCGCCTATGCGGACTCCATCAAGGTCGCGTTGCAGTGGGTGCTGACGGAGTGGAAGGTCGCCGACCCTCGAGCGTCAACGTTCTCAGGAACCGGACGCGAGTTGTTCCGTGTGAACATGGTGAGCGGCATCCATGGCGTGCAGGAGATCGCCTTCAATCCGACGGCGAAGCCGGGCGCCGAGGACTACGGGATGCTGTATATCGGTATTGGCGATGGCGGTGCCGTGGAGAACCGATACGTCTTTCTGGCGCACAGCAAGGAACAGGTCTGGGGCACCATCCTGCGCATCGACCCGTTAGGCCGTAACAGCCGCAACGGCCAGTACGGCATTCCTGCCGGCAATCCATGGGTGAGAGTGCCGGGAGCGCTTGGTGAGATCTTCGCCTACGGCTTTCGGAATCCGCACCGTCTGACCTGGACGGCCTCCGGTCAGCTGCTGGCGCCTAACATCGGACATGGCACGATCGAGTCGGTGAACCTGGTACTCCCCGGACACGATTATGGCTGGCCGATTCGCGAAGGGACCTTTGCCTTGGAAAGCTACGGCGACTTGAACAAGGTATATCCGCTGCCCGCCAATGATTCCGTCTATGGGGTGACCTATCCCGTCGCCCAGTATGACCACGATGGCATCACGTCGGCCATTTCCGGCGGTTACGCCTACGAGGGGACGTCGATTCCGGCGTTAGGTGGGAAGTATCTCTTCGGCGATATCCCGACAGGTCGGTTGTTTTACGTGAACCTGAGCGACTTGTCCCAGGGGAAGCAGGCACCGATCTACTCGTGGAATGTCTCGCTTAACGGTGTGCAGAAGACACTGAAGGAGCTTTGCGGAACGGATCGTGTGGACCTGCACTTCGGCCGAGATCAGGCTGGCGCTTTGTACCTGCTGACCAAGCCAGACGGGAAGGTCTACCGGATCGTAAGCGCGACGACGAGCCATGGCGAACGCTAACGACGGACTCTTGCGACGCCGACAGACGCAGGTGGCGCTGACGGCGTTTCTCAGCCTGTTGTCGCTGGTTGGCCTGTCGTACTACGGACTCCCCTTCTTCTATGACTTCATGGTCAAGGAGTTTGGGTGGTCGCGCGCCACCGTCACATCGGGCAATGCCGTGGCCAAGATTGTGGTGGGGCCACTGTTCGGCTACCTCGCGGGCTGGATCATCGACCGCTTTGGACCGCGAAGGTTGATGCTGACGGGCATTGTGATGGGTGGCATGGCCCTGATAGGCCTGAGCCAGATGACCAGCCTGTGGATGCTCTACGTGGCCTACCTCTTCAACGCTCTGGGATATGTGTGCGGTGGGCCGCTGCCGAACCAGGTGCTCCTGGCGCGTTGGTTCGACCGCGGGCGCGGACGCGCCATGGGATTCGCCTACCTCGGCATCGGCATTGGTGGTACGTTGGTTCCCCTGGTCGGCTACTGGCTTACGACGCAGCTCGGCTGGCGAGGCGCGCTGTTCACACTCGGCATCGCGACCATCGCGATCGCGCTCCCGATGGTGTGGATTGTGCCAGAGTCGCCAGATGCACGCGCCGAGCGACGCGAGCGCACGCCGTCTCCATCGATCGCCGGCGCTCTGCGGAGTGGGCCCTTCTATCTTCTGGCGATCGGCAGCATGGCGTCGATTGCAGCTGTCGGCGGCACCAACCAGCATCTGAAGCTCTTTCTGAGTCTGGACCAAGGCTACGCTCAGGGGGCCGCGGCCCGCGTGATTTCGTTAGTGCTGGCATCGTCCATCGCCGGCCGATTGATCATGGGATGGCTGGCCGACCGGTTTCCGAAGAAGTACGTGATGTTGTTGATCTACCTCCTGGTGGCAGCAGGAATTCCCCTGCTCTTTGTCGCCAGCACGCCCGGCGTCATCTACCTCTTTGCGATCGTCTTTGGCATTGGTGTGGGCGGCGACTACATGATCATCCCGCTCATGGCCGCTGAACTCTTTGGGGTGCGCCTGCTCGGTCGGCTGATGGGGGTGATCCTCACCGCCGACGGCGTTGCCGATGCCACGGCGCCGATGCTCGTCGGCTGGCTCCACGACAAGCAGGGCAGCTATGTGGGCGGCTTCACGCTCCTGATCGCGCTTGCCTTGGTAGGAGCCGTCGCGATCGCGATGCTCCCCCGACAGATCGCGCCAACGGATCGTGCCGCGTCCTGACGCAGCGATCGCCTATCGCGAAATGGCCCGCGACGACATTCAGGCGGGGCTGCAGCTGTGTCGCGCCAGTCAGTGGAACCAGCTGCAACGTGATTGGGAGATTCTGCTGGCGTTGAGTCCGCGCGGCGCGCGCGTCGCGGTGAAGGACCAGAATATCGTCGGCACCGTGGCGACGGTCACCTATGCTGGTGGCGTCAGCTGGATTGCCATGGTGCTGGTTGCGCCTGCCGCTCGCGGCGGCGGTATCGGGACGCAGTTGGTCCGTGAAGGCATCGCCCTACTCGCTGACGTTCCGCACATCCGCTTGGACGCGACACCCGCCGGACGCGAGGTCTACCAGCGGCTGGGATTCAAGGACGAGTACCCGCTGAGTCGAATGATCCGTGCCGCGGCTGGTGGGGCCGCGGGGTTGCAGGCTGCATCGGTGCGACGGATGACGGCTGCTGACCTCCCCCGCGTGCGACTGCTGGATCAGGAGGTCTTTGGCGTCGACCGCGGTCCACTGTTGGAGTTTCAGCTGGCGGGAGCGCCAGAATACGCGTGGGTACACGAGAGCGATGGGCGCCTCACGGGCTTTGTGATGGGCCGGCATGGCCATAACGCCGAGCACTTGGGTCCGGTGACGGCATCGGACCAGACGGTCGCGAAAGCGCTGGTGGCGACGTGCCTCCAGGAGCATCCGGGCACGTCCTTCGTGCTGGACATCTCCCGTCATAGCCGCGAATGGGTCGACTGGATTGCGTCGTTAGGCTTCCGGGAACTGCGTCCCTTCATGCGGATGTGTCACGGCCACGTCCCGGCCATCGGAGCCCCGGCGCGGCAGTGGGCGGTTTTTGGGCCCGAATTCGGCTGATGTCGCGAGCACGACGCCTACAGGTACTTCACGACTTCCTTGGCGTAGTGCGCAATCGCAACCTCGGGCTCCTCCAGTTCCGCATGCCATCGCTTCTCCCACTCGAACGAGTAGTAGCCGGCATATCCGCCGGCGACCAGCGCTCGTAACGCTTCGGCAAATGGGGCCTGACCCCGGCCTAACAGCACGTAGTGCACGTCCGTGCCGTTCAGTGTCAGGTCCTTGATGTGCGTGTGACGAATGTAAGGATGCAGCTGCGCGTACACCTGTGCCGGCGACTCGCGGGTCACGGACCACATGTTGCAGACATCCCAGACCAGCCCAACGTTCGGTCCAGCGCTCGTCTGCATGATGCGCAGGATGTCGGCAGCCGCTACCAGGTCCCCATGCGTCTCCATCAGGACATCAACGCCGCTGCCCTTGGCATGGTCCGACAGCTCCACCAGCCCCTCACCGATCAGCGCGAAGGTTGCGTCACGGTCGCGGTCTTTCGGCAGCGCGTTCGGGAAGACGCGAATGTGAGGGCACTCGAGCTGGTGAGCGAGGTCAATGTAACGACGGCCCTCATCCAATCCATCGCGACGCTTGCGCGCGTCGGCCTCGTGGAGTTCGGTGGAGGCCCCGAGGTTCACAATGCGCAGACCACGATCCGTCACGCTCCTCTTGGTCGCCGCGATGTTCGCCGCACTGAACTCCGGACACTTCGTCAGGTCCATCTCGGTCAGCAGCCCGCGCAACTCGATGCCCAGGTATTCGTGAGCGACGGCAAACGCGAGCACATTCGCGAATGACCACGCAGGGCAACCGAGCGTGGAAAAGGCCAGCCGTGGCTTCGTCGCCAAGGGGCGGGAGAGGTTTCCCAGCGCGACACCAGTCACGGCCATACTGGCGTCTCGGACGAACTCCCGGCGAGTAACGATGGACATGGCCTGACCGCCCCAGGAGTAAGAGGTGAGTGACACTGGGCGCAACAGTACCAACAGTACGGAGGGCTGGGGCGCAGCGCCACATTGGCGCACGACCCTTCGAACGCGCAATTTGCAGGCGCGCGCTTGCCCTACCGCCAACCCACAGGACCCATGCTCACGCGTTCTTCACTCGTTGGACTTCTCGCTGTGGCGCAGACCTGCATCCTTGCGCCGGCGGCGGGAGCGCAGCTGGCCCCGATACCCCGTCTGCTGGTGTTCTCCAAGACGGCCGGGTACCGGCACAGTTCAATCGAGACGGGGATCGCAGCAATCCAGAAGCTTGGGCAGGAGCAGGGGTTTGCTGTGGATGCGACGGAAGATGCCGCCACCTTCAACGACAAGAATCTCAAGCGGTATCGCGCAGTCGTGTTTCTGAGTACGACCGGGGACGTGCTCAACCCGACGCAGGAGGCCGTCTTCGAGCGCTACATCCAGGCAGGCGGTGGCTACGTTGGCATTCACTCGGCGACGGACACCGAGTACGGTTGGCCGTGGTACGGCAAGCTGGCGGGCGCGTACTTCAACGGGCATCCCGGGAACCCGAACGTGCGGCGTGGCACCTTCCGGGTCGTCGACAAGAGCGACCCATCCACGCAGGGGCTTCCCGACCGATGGGATCGCGAAGACGAGTTCTACAACTTCAAGTCGTTGCAGCCCGATCTCCATGTGCTGGTGGACATCGACGAGCACAGTTATGAGGGCGGTACGAACGGTGACCGCCATCCCATGAGTTGGTATCACGCGTTCAGTGGCGGGAGAGCGTGGTACACCAACATGGGTCACACCGAGGGCACCTTTGGCGAGCCCCTCTTTCTTCGGCACCTGCTGGCTGGTCTCCGCTATGCCATGGGGGGCGCTCCACTCGACTATCGTCGGTCGCGACCGGAGGAGAATCGCTTTACCCAGGTGGTACTCGGGTCCAAGCTGAATGAACCGATCGAGCTGGCGGTCCTGCCAGACGAGCGCGTGCTGTTCATCGAGCGGGCCGGGGTGATCAAGTTGTATTCGCCGCTCACGAAGCAGATCGCCCAGATCGGCGCCATTCCCGTCAGCATGAAGTACACGAATGGCGATCGCGCCGAGGATGGCCTGTTGGGGCTGGCGATCGATCCCGGCTTTGCGAGCAATGGATGGGTGTACCTGTACTATTCACCGGCCGGCACCGAGCCAAAGAATGTGCTGGCGCGCTATACCATGCACGGCGACTCGATCGACTTGGCTTCGGGCAAGATCGTGCTCGAAGTGAAGGTGCAACGCGACCAGTGCTGTCACACCGGCGGGTCCATCGCCTTTGACGGGCATGGCAACCTCTTTCTCTCCACCGGAGACAACACAAACCCTTTCGGCACGGGATACGCACCGATCGACGAACGGCCGGGACGTTCTCCTTGGGACGCGCAGAAGTCGTCAGCCAATACCAATGACCTGCGAGGCAAGGTCATTCGCATTCACCCCGAGCCCGATGCTTCGTACACGATCCCCGCTGGAAATCTCTTCCCGCCAGGCACACCCAAGACGCGGCCCGAGATCTACACCATGGGGCACCGGAATCCGTACCGGATCTTCGTGGATCCTCATGACGGGGTGCTGTACTGGGGTGACGTAGGCCCGGACGCCAACGTCGACTCGGTGGGTCGTGGCCCCGCCGGACAGGATGAGGTTGGCCGCGCGCCGAGGGCAGGGAACTATGGTTGGCCCCTTTTCGTCGGCGACAACAAGGCCTACAACCACGTCGATTTCAACACCATGCAGGGCGGGGCGGTGTTCGATCCCGATCATCCCGTCAACGATTCACCGAACAACACGGGGCTGACCGAGCTTCCGCCAGCTCAAAAGGCCTTCATCTGGTATCCCTACGGACCATCGGCCGAATTTCCCTTGGTTGGGAATGGTGGCCGTACTGCCTTGGCCGGTCCTGTCATACATCGCGACGACTTTCGCGCGGCAGCACGCGCGTGGCCCACGTACTACGACGGGAAGCTCCTGACGTACGACTGGATGCGCGGCTGGATCATGGCGGTGACGATGGACTCCAGTGGCAACTTCGCCGACATGGAGCGCTTCATGCCCAGCACCAGATTTTCGAATCCGACCGACATGGCGTTCGGACCGAATGGAGACCTGTACCTGCTGGAGTACGGCACCACGTGGTTTCAGGGTAACGACGATGCGCGGCTGTCCCGCATCGAATTCAACGCTGGCAATCGCGCGCCTAAGGTCGTGGCCAAGGTGGACCGGCCCGTTGGTGCGCTGCCACTCCGCGTGAAGCTGTCGGCCGACGGCACGACCGATGCCGACGATGATTCGTTGCGCTATCAATGGACCGTGACGCGCCGCGACGGTTCCGTTGTCCGACGGCTGACCGGTGCGAGTGCTTCGCTCACACTGGCGCAGCCAGGCACGTACACTGCGACCCTCGCAGTGACTGACGCACAGGGAGCGCGATCAACGGCCAAGGTGCTGGTGGGCGCAGGAAACGAGCCACCGATAGTGTCTGTGGATGTCGTCGGCAGCAACCGATCGTTCTACTTTGCGGGCGTTCCAGTCCACTACGCGGTCAAGGTGAACGATCGCGAGGACGGATCGCTCGCCAACGGGCGTGTTCCAGCCAAGAAGGTGCGCGTGACGGCGGCTGTCGTCGAAGATTCACCCGAGCTTGGACTCGGCGAGATTCCCATGCCGCACGCGGAGGGGAAGGGATTGCTCGAAGCATCCGATTGCCTGTCGTGTCACAAGGTCTCACAGAAGTCGATTGGCCCGGCCTATACGGCGGTCGCCGCCAAGTACACAGGCGATACCAGTGCTGCGTTGCGGCTGGCCCGGAAGATTCGCTCGGGTGGAACCGGCGTGTGGGGCAATGTCATGATGCCAGCGCACGCGCAGCTCACCGAGCGAGAGGCATCCCAGGTCGTCGCATACATCCTGAGCCTCAACGACAAGCCCAACGAGGCGGCACAGCTGCCGGTGACGGGCGACTACGTGCCGTCAGACTCCGCTACTCGCACCACCGATGCCGCGATTGTGCTGCAGGCCACGTACACGGACCGTGGAGCGAACGGGCTGTTGGGTACTCAGTCCGGTGCCACGCTGGTGCTTCGCTCGCCAACCATGGTCATTGCCACCGGAGACCTGTCGGAAGGCACGCAAAAGGTCAAAGTGGACGGTGTCTCTGATGAGGTGACGCTGGCGAATCGCGCCGGCGCCTACGCGAAGCTATCAAAGATTGACCTGACGGGGCTAGCTGCGGTGGTAGTGTCGGGCGTCGCCCCGGCCGAACGTCATGCCGTGGGCGGGACGGTGCAAGTGCGTCTGGACTCCCTCACCGGACCCGTGGCTGGCGAGACTGAAATGATCCGGCCCACGCCGGATGAGACGCCTCGACCCTATCGCCTGTCGTTGCAGCCGACGAATGGGGTGCACGACCTGTACTTGGTCTTCCGGAACGACCAGGTCACAACCCCGCAGATGCTCTTCGCCCTCCTGACGGCAACGTTCGAGAGCACCGAGGCCGCCGGACGCAGATAGGCCGGTGATATCCACGAACGGCAGAACGCTCCGTCGGAGGCACGCCATGGCGCTAACCATGGCGGCGGCCGAGCGGGGCTTACGCCTTACGACATCCCGCACCCCTGCAGGCTCAACTTCCAGTTCTGCTGCACTAGGTAGTCACGCCCTCCCAGCTGGATGTTGGCCATCGCGCCGTTGAGGGTGGTGTAGGTTGTGCCGAAGGTCCAGACACACTTGTCGGCATTTTCGTCCTTCACCGCGTCGTACCAACTGGTGGTTCCGGGGTCCGTCGCCGCCTCCTCAACCTCATGGGCGATCGGTGTCACGATGGCGTCCGCGCCAAAATCGTTGTTCGGTGATCCCTGCAACCTGGTGCACACTCCCGGCAGGTCCTGCACCCAGGGAAGCACCGCGTACAACACCTTCTTGGTTCCCCACGTGAAGAAATAGTGGTACGCGCAGTACGCACTACCGAAGCCGCCGCCGAGGTTTATCCCAGGCCCGGCGAACACCATGTAGATCGTTTGCTGGTCGTACGTCAGCGCGCCGCTGGTTAGGCCCGCCGCGATCTGCGCCCGCACGGCCATGTCGCCCACCACAGGAGCAGGGCCGGGCGATGCCGCCCAGTACCCGGTGTACGCCAGCGCGGTGCCGACTCTCCCGCCTAACCGGTCCGTGTACTCATTGTTGATTGACCAGTAGGGCGATCCGCCAAGGTTGCGAAGGAACTCCCCCACGATAGAACCATCGGCGCTGCCCGGACCCGTGGTACCAGGAGTCGGACCTCCGTTGAACAGCGTGCTGCTGCTCCAGTAGATCGCGACCATCTTGGTCGCGCGCGTCACCGGCCCGTTGTGGTACGTGATCGGAAGGGCCTGCGTGCCCAAGGCACGCCGCGCCTCGGTGGCAGGCACTGTTCGCATCACGGACGGACTCTCAGCGTTGACCACCGCCAGCGCCGCACCACCCGGCTGTGGGCCTAACGACTCCGTCGGACCATCAACCCGCACACACGCCGCCGCAAAGATGCCAACTACCGCCAGCTTCGAAATCGCACGCACACGCCAACCTCAGGTGGAAGGACGCGCCAATAAAGCGAGCCCGTCGATCAGACGTGATGACCCAGCGCACGAACTTCATGTTCATTTTTCACCGACAGGTGCATCGTTCGCCGGTCGATCGTCGGCGTGAGAAGTCACCAACGTCGTCGCGGACGTCTTCGTCGCTTGCCCTTTCCACCTGACTGCCTCCCGCAATGTGCTTCACCGGTCGCTAGAATCCTGTACATGACACCTCGCCAATGGGACAAAGTCGACCAGCTCCGAGCCGATGCCGAACGTCGGAGTGACGCCGGGGACTTGGACGGCGCCCGCACCCTCGCCGAACAAGCCGCCCACCTCGCGTTGAAGGTCGGCGGACAGACCGATCCCAAGGTGGCCGAGTGCATTTTCGAGCTGGCGCAGATTCAAGTGGCGGCCGGCGACCTGACGGGGGCAGAACCCAGCTACAACGCCGCCTGCAGCATCCTGAATCCAACGGAAGGTGACGCCACGCTGCTCAAGGCAGACGTGCTCCTGGGTTACGGATCCCTCTACGTCCGCATGCGGCTCGGTTGGCGCGCCATCCTGCTGCTGGATCATGCCAAATCGCGCTATGTCGAACTCCTTGGCCCTGACCATGAAAGCGTCGGCCGTTGCCAGTCCATGCTGGCGGTGTCGTACGAGAGTGCGGGCGAGGAGGAGGCAGCCCTAGGCGCGTACGAGGACGCGCATCGGATCCTGAGCGCGGTACGCGGCGAGTCACACCCCACCGTCACGTACGTGGCGTGGTGCCGAGCCGACCTCGCCTTCTGGCGCGCGATGAAGGCCGGCGACGCCCCCGGAGTCGCGCAGGCGCTCACGGACTTCCGTGTGGCATTGCGCCTGTCGGAGCAGGCGGAAGGGCACGACGTGCCGAATGTCGCGCAACGTCGAGCCATGCTCGGCACCTACCTGGTCGTCAACCAGCAATTCGACGAAGGCGCGAAGCTCCTTGCCGAGGCCATCCCGCAGCTGGAAGCCGCGGGAGAGAAGACGGCCTCGTACTGCCGCCAGCTGGCCAAGGCGCGGGTCCAACTGGGTGATCCCGCGGGAGCGTTGACGCTGCTGCGACGTTCAATCGCGCAGGATCCGATTGGGCATTGGGTGGCGCATGGCTCGGAACGCGAGCGAATGGATAGCCTGCGACTCGTGTACTGGAACCTCAGTCAGTATCTCGACCTGCTGTTGGCCGCCGGATCTCCCGATCTCGCGCTCACCAGGGAGGCGTGCGACTTGATCGTGAGTCGCAAGGCACTGGGCGCCGAACTTCTGGCGACACAGCGCCGGGCGGTTTCACGGGGCGACGACCCCGAACTGACGTCCCTCCTCACCCGCTTGGCCGCGGCGCGGGGGCAGGTCGCAGAGTTGCAACTGACGGGTCAGGACGCGACCGGTGAAGCCATGGGCGAGATCGAGCGGCTGGAGTGGGAACTCGCCTCGCGTGTGCCTGAAATGGACCTGGATCCCGCGCTCCAAAAGGCTACCACCGCAGCCGTCGCCGCCAATCTGACCAAAGACTCGGCGCTCATCGAGTTCGTTAGGTTCACGCGGCGAGAGACGATGACGATCGACCCTGAAGCCATCGAGGATGGTTCGCGCGACTGGTACGTCGCGTTCGTGATCGCCCCCGGCGAACACGGAGCGATTACGCTGGTTGACTTGGGACCCGCGCCAGCGATGGACCAGTTGATCCGCCAGTACCGCGGGTCGGTCGCGCATTCGGGTGAAGGAGCACCATCGACGGAAGGCCGCCGGGACTTGGGTCGCGATGAGGAAGAACCGAGCGTCGTTGATGATGGCGCGGCTCTTCGCGCTCGCCTGATAGACCCATTGCTTCCCGCGATCGGCAATTGCACGCGTCTCTTCTTGGCGCCTGACGGCGACCTCACGCGCGTGCCGTTCGGTGCGCTACCGGATGGTCCCGATCGCTGCCTGATCGACAGATTCGACGTCTGCTACGTGAGCGCGGGTCGCGACCTGCTTCGGCTTTCGACCCCGCCGACGACTCGTCGGGGCGTTCCGTTGGTACTCGCCGATCCGGACTACGACGCGCCGCCAGCTGGTCCACCACCGCAAGCGTCAGCAGCAACAGTCGATTCGCCTCCCGTTGTCCTTGGCGATCGCGACGAACTCCGGCGCCACCTCACGCGAGCCGGTGTCACGTTTTCCCGCCTTCCCGGAACTCGGAAGGAAGGGAGTACCGTCGCCCAGTTGCTGGGCGTTCAGCCCTACCTCGGTGATGCGGCGAGGGAAGAGTTGGTGAAGGCGGCGCAGTCTCCCATGGTCCTGCACATAGCAACCCATGGGTTCTTCCTCCCGGAACCGACCGCCGCGGCGGACGCCTCGCCGACAGCCGCAACCAGCGAAGCGCGATTGACCGCCGCGGCGCAACACCCGTTGGTACGGTCGGGGCTGGCCCTGTCAGGTGCCAATGCGTGGCTACGTGGAGACTCACCGTCCAAACACGTCGATGACGGCATCCTGAATGGCGAAGACATTGTCTCCATGGACCTCACCGCCACTGAACTCGTCGTGTTGTCAGCCTGCGAGTCAGGGCTCGGCGACGTGGTGACGGGAGAGGGGGTGATGGGACTTCGCCGGGCGTTCGCCGTCGCCGGCGCCCGAACATTGGTGGTGACACTGTGGAAGGTGCCTGACGAGCAGACACAGTCGCTCATGGCCGCATTCTACAACGGGCTCACCAGCGGAAAGGGACGGGCCGAGTCCCTACGGGAGGCGCAGCGGCAACTGCGCGCGGAGTATCCGGCTCCGTACTACTGGGCGGCGTTCATCTGTCAGGGCGATCCAAGCCCGATCCCGAAGCTTGCTGCGGGTGGATGACACCGCGGAATTGCAACGTGTCTTGCTGATCGAGATGCGGAGTCGCTGATCGCTTAACTGACGCCTCAGTCCATCGCCCCGCCGCGGGATGGACTATGGGTTCAACCAGTAGGCCACCTTCACGAGCAGCGTGTTGATGGGATGGGCGCGAAAGAGGTCGCGGTAGTCTCGAGAGAACGCAAAGTTCCCAGGGTTGAGTTCCGTCTGCGCGCGTCCTTGCTGCCAGACTACGAACAAGGTGGAGCCGGCACGGTACTCCCAGCGCACCACGGCATTCGAATTGAACTGCTTGAAGTTGAAGCCGTCGGGGCTTTGGCCGCCGCCGTATCCGGTAAAACGCGCGTTGATGTCCTTGGCTCGTGCCTGCGCGATCTCACGCCACTTGGAAAACGATCCCGTACTCACGAAGGGTTGAGCGTACAGCTGCACCGATAGCGTTGGTGTCGCCGTCCAGTTGGCGCGCCCCGTGACGCCAAAGGTCGTCTGATCGAGCCGGGCGAAGGTGAAATGCGCCGTGTCGCTCAGTGCGTCGCCGTAGTTGCCAGCCCACTGCTGGTCTTCGACGCGCTTTTCGGCGTTGACGCCAAGGCTCATGGTGAAGCGACTGGCCGAACGCAGGTCAAGCGAAAATGACCCACCGCTTGCAGTGGAGAGGCCGTTGTCACCGCGTTCGACGTAACCTTCGGCGGTCGGGATCAACACGTCGCGCGGATCACCCAGGACATCGAGTTGGGCGCGATGCCGAGCTGTCTGATAGAGCGCCGGCCCGCCGCGAGCGCAGGGGATGCAGTACGTAGAGCCGTAGTTAATTAGTCGGTACGTGAAGGCCGCGTTCCAGGAGTTCAGAAACTCCATCCCGGTGTGCAGCTGCACACTCGTCCCCGATGGCAGGCCCTCGATGGTCCACCGGTTCTCGGTGTCGATCTGGCCGTAGGCCAATCGATAGAAGGACGCAGGGCGCAGCGAGCGAAGGCTCAGCGAGTTCCGCATGGACTGCTCGTTGATCGCCGACACCAGGCCGATGTCGTTGACCTCTTCGCCAACCGTTGCCCGCCGCAGGAAGGTGGAGAACTGCACGCGTCCTGAAATCTTGGATAGGGCAACCGTCGTGAAGCTTCCCACCATTCCGGTGCGCGTGGAGTCGAACTCGACGTGGTCGTCGGGGCGCTGAAACAGGTGGACCGGATTGAGCTGAGTGAACGCGATGGCCTGTCGCGATCCAGCGACCGATGTCCCTCCGGTCCAGCTGGCAAATTCGTAGCGGTCGTGGCCAAACCGGTGAAATCCTTCGATGAAGCCGACGTACGCCGATCGTCGCAGGTAGGGCTCCGTCCACTGGTCCAAGGAGCGGTTGGTGGCCGTGACTTCCACGCCTAACGCCGAACGTCCGTTCCGGAATGCCTGCTGCAACCGTCCAACGAAGTAATTGGTTTGCGGCTCAATGGTCGTTCCGTTCTCGCCGATTTCGTGTTGGGTCAGCGCGTCCAGGACACCGATGGACAGGCCGCGCGACAGACGCCCGGTGAGCTTGGTGGCGCCAAGAATTGTCGTGGACGTCGGGTCGCGGTCCGACGTGCGTAACTGCGGTGTGCGCCCGATGCGCCGTGTGTAAAACGAGCCTTGGCACGGCTGACACTTGAACAACCCGACCCCTTCCTGGAAGAAGGGGCGCCGCTCCTCGAACCGGATCTCGAACGCCGTGAGGTTCAACACGGCGGGGTCCGCTTCCACTTGGCCGAAGTCGGGATTGAACGTGGCGTCAACGGTCAGGTTTTGGGTGAGCCCGTACTTCATGTCCAGCCCCGCCGTGAGCTTCTGCGGGTGTGCCCAGTCGTTCTCCCTCGGCTCCGTCACGTTTTTGGTGACCACGTAGGGCAGGAGCTCCAAGCGGCTCGACCGCTCGATCGCACCAATTCCCTGCAGCTGGCCGAGTTGGGAGGCCAGCGCCTGCTTGGCAAGCGAGTAGGATGGCCAGGACACCCGTTCGTTGTACCTGGCGATATCGCGCCAGACGCCAAACCCGAAGGTGTGCGTTTCGGCAGCAGCAAATCGCAACTGGCTGAACGGAATGCGATACTCTGCCACCCACCCCAGCGAATCCACGCGTGTGGCGGCGTCCCAGATTCCGTCCCAGGACAGGTCTTCGATGTTGTCCTGGTAAATGGAGGCGTCGCGCTTGACGCCAGCCGGGTTCACCGCCATCTCCACACCGGTTCGGCGGTCGTTGTAGGCGTCGATGATGATCTTGATCTGGTCCGACTGCGTCCGAACGTCGCGTCGCGAGAGAATGGAAAGCAGCGAGTCCGGATGCGGGTCAAACGCGCGCACCAGGACGTAGAGATTTCGATCGTCGTATGCGGCCCGGACGACCGTGCGGAAGGTCGGGTCGGCATCCTCGGCGGGGGCGAACTGGCGGAACTGGTCCATCGCGGGCGCCGTCTGCCAGATCTCGTCCGTCTCCAGACCGTCGACGACCGGCGGACGCACAGCTCGAACGGCAGTGCCGGTGGTGGCGGAGACCAGCGGGTTGGTCGAGACCGTACGCGGGGCTTGGGCGAGCAACGAGCTTACGGCGACCAGCGACGGCAGGACGAGCAGCAACTTCATTCGAAACCGAACCCCGGAATGGTGTGGAGCGGAAAGCCTGCGGGCCGGCCCTGACCTCTGCCGACAACGCGCCGGTGTCGGATTCCGCTGGGCTCGCCTGATCAGCCAATATCGGGCTCGACGTCGAACCAAGGCAACCCCAGAAGGGACAAGCCGTTCATCGTCGTCATGCTGTACATTTGCGCGTCACAGCTCCGGCGAGGAAGCGCGGAGCCGGACCCTCGATCCAAAACCACATGACACCCGTGCAAGTGCACGTTTTCGCTGCGACCGCCACTCGTGGCACGCTGGAGCGTCGCGTTGCGACCATTGCGATGGCCGCGCTCCTGATCGTCGCGCCGTTGTCAGGCGTTCTGCGCGCGCAGGACACCCCCGAGTCGACCCGCGGCAAGCAGGACGTCCTTTGGTCGCGGATGGAGGATTCGGTCCGTCGCATTGTGCAAGAGACCGACGCGGTCATCGGGGTCGCCATCCTTGACCTCACTGACAATCGCACGTTCTTGCTGCACGCCGACGACGTGTTTCCGACGGCCAGCACGATCAAGATCGCAGTGCTTGGAGAACTGTATCGTCAGCATGAACACGCCGCGGGTGCCAAGCTCACCGACCCCTACACCGTGGACGCCAAGGACATCGTGGGCGGCAGCGACATCATGGCCGGCCTGACGCCCGGCGTCACTCGCGTCACCAATCGCGACCTTGCCACCATGATGATCGCCGTCAGCGACAACTCAGCGACCAATGTCCTCATTGACCGCGTCGGCATGGACGCCGTAAACACGTGGCTGTCGCAGCTGGGGCTGAAGCAGACGCGGCTCCGGCGGCATATGATGGACGTCAAGGCCGCGCAGGAAGGGCGGGAGAATACGGCCACTCCGCACGAGTTGGTGACCTTGCTGGCGGCCCTTCACCGCGGTCAGGTGCTGGGCAAGCCACTCACTGTGGAGTACTTCGCCATGCTCGGCACACACAAGGACAGCTACATCCCTCGCCTGCTCCCGTCAGATGTGACCGTGGCCACCAAACCGGGAGACCTCGATGCCGTTCGCAACGACGCGGGTATCGTCTTTGTTCCCAATCGACCATTCGCGATCGCTGTGATGACGACGTTTGGCACGGACGAACGGGCGTCGGAGCTGGCGATCGCACGCATCGGGCGCGCGGCCTGGACGCTGTTCGACCGCTTGGGGAAGAGTTCCCCGCTGGGTCGCATCGTGAGGTGAGTGCGGCGCTGCCGTATCCCACAATTCAGGCCGTACCCCGCTGAGGGTGAAGACGGCGGCGATGCTCAGTTCACCGTCAGGTTCTTCACCAATGTGTTGTTCGCGCCAACTGGATCCTCACCGTGCAAGCGGAGGAGCTCATACATGTCCGGATCCTTGCACTGTTGTGCAAGGGCGAGCGCGGTGACTCCGTCCTTGTTCGCGGTGTTCACGCTCGCGCCGGCGACCAACAGGATCCGGGCTGCCTCGACCTGGCCGCGCTTCTCCTTTGGACCGCGCGGGCTGTAGCCGTGGACGGCCCAGTACAGCGGTGTCGACTGGAACTCCGTGCACTTGGCGTCAACAGACGCACCATGTCGCACGAGCAGGTCGACGGTCTCCGGTGCCCCCGTCCACGCCGCCCAGTGCAGCGGTCGCACACCGTTCTTGAACGTGACGTTCACGTCGGCGCCGGCGGCGATGAGCACGCGAGCCACGGCATCAGCACCCAGCGATGTCGCCGCGAGTAGTGGAGGCTCCCGCCCGGGAGAGCCCTCAGGGGCCGCCCCAGCCGCCAGCAGCACCGCAGCGATCTTTCCCGCTTGATCGTCTGACAGCCACCCCTGGCCGACGCAATCGCAGACGTAGTGCAAGGGGTCTGAGACATTGTCCCGATTCAAGTGCCAACGAACGACCGTGTTGGCCAAGTCGGGGGCCGTGCCTAACGCTGATCGTAACGAGTCGACGTCTCCCCGTTCAATGAGCAGGCGGAACGCGTCAGGATCCATGGTACGGGCGCCCCTCGCAGGTGTGGTCGTGTTGCTCAGTGTTCGGTCAGCCTTCGCCGCGACCGACCCCCAAGGCATCCGCGACCCGATTGATGTAGTTGAACCAGGAAGCGATCAGCGTGATCTGCAAGATCGCGCGGTCGTCGAACCCCACGTGCCGCAGGCGCTCGTGATGCTCCGGCGTAATGCGCGTCGCATCGCTGGTCAGTTGCACGACATAGTCCAGCATGACACGGTCGGCGTCGCCGATCGGCGCCGTCGTGTAGTCCAGCCGTAACGCGTTGACGAGTGTCTCGTCCAACGTGACCCGACGCAGAAACTCTGCGTGCGAGTCGATTCAATACCTACATCGATTCGTCACCGACACCATCGTCGCAATCATTTCGTGCTGACGGCGGACGAGGGGCAGGTCAGGCGACAGCAGGGCACCGTACGTCGCGAATGCGTGATGGAGCGCGTCGGGGATCAGGCTGTGAGAGGAGACAATGCTCTCCTCCGGACCGCCAGACGCGCGATGCACGGGCATCTCGTACTCGACGGGATACAACTCCTGCTGCTGTTCGATGGCGCGACGGAGTGCGTCATCACCCTCGTCGAACGAAATCGTCTTGATCCAGGCCATGAGCGTCGAGTTAAGCGTTAGGTGTCGGCACCGGCGGCGCACCCCTTGGGCGCCGAACGACAACCCAGGAGACAGGAATGCCAAGGGCAACCACCGCTGCACCAATGAACGTCTGCAGGGGACGCCCCACGGCAAACAGTGTGAGCATCACAATCACCAGCAGGAGAAATACCACGATGGGCAGTGGGTGCCACGGCGCTCGGAACACGCCGGATTCCGCGCTCGGTCGAGGGAGGAAGAGGATGGCCGCCGCCGAAAGACCGAGAAAGAAGATGGCCGCGGGAATGAAGTAGCCGAGGATCTGGTCGAACGTCCCGATGGAGACGAGCACACAGGCGAGCGCGACCTGGACCATGGTCGCCCGAACGGTCGACTGACGTTTAGCGTCGAATCGCACGAGTGACGCCGGAAAGACGCCGCTGCGAGCCATGGCCAAGTACACCCTCGGTGCACCAAGGAGCACGGCGGCCAGACTTCCGGCCACGGCAACGACCACGGCCGCAGCCAGCCACCGAGCCGCGCTCTGCCCGAAGAGCGCATCGCCTAACGCGACAACGAACGCTTCATCGCTGGCAAGGCCGTGCCCCTGGATCGCGCGGAGGAACACGACGCTCAGACCTGCATAGGCAGTCGTCACCACGGCAATCCCGCCAACAAGAGCGATAGGAAGAGTACGTCGCGGCTCGACAATCTCCTCACTCATCTTCCCCAAGTCCCACCATCCACCAAATGCAAAGAAGGCGCCCATCAGTGCACCACCGAGTACCGCGAATGTCGGCGCGGGAACACCAATGGCGCTGGAACTCTCGGACGACCCACTGCGCAGCACAGCCATCGCGATGAGCGCGACGATCGTCCCCAATTTGGCGATCGCTGTCCATCGCAGGACTCGAGCGCTGCTCTCCAATCCGAGGATGGGAACCAGCGCGAGCACGATGATCGACCCGATGGCCACGAACGGAACGAACGAACTCGGAATGCCAAAGAGCACAAGCATGTACTGCGCGAGCCCGACGCCGAGGGCAGCCGTGAGGCCCGGATCCATCACCAGCAGGGCCATCCAGCCATGTACGAAGGCGGTGCGCTCGCCGAACGCCTCACGAAGGAAGACGTACCCGCCGCCGGCTTCGGGAAAGCGCGAACCCAACTCCGCGTAACAGAGTGCACCGGCAGCCGAGAGCAGTCCCATGACCGCCCACACCGAGACGACCCACCCGGGGTGGCCTAACGTCCGCGCCATGCCGGCTGGCGTAAGGAAAATCCCAGCCCCCATCACTTCGGCCACGATCATCGCGATGGCGGCCGAGGCGCCGAATCGGCGTTGCAGCGCGGCGTGCCCGCCAGGGACGGGGGCCTTCGTCGAGGGCGTCACGACAGATCCAACGGACGACTACGCTGGACCAGCACGTTGCATCTGCACCACAAACGTCGCGCTCACTTTGGTGTCACGCGGAACAGTCCGCCGGGATTCGCGTTTTCGATCAGCCACACCGCACCGTCGGGCGCAACAGCCACATCGCGAATCTGGTGATCGACCTTCCATCGCTCAGCGGGCGCCGCGCCGCCGCGGCCATCGAAAGTGATGCGGTTGAGCGTCTTGGTCGCCAAGCCACCGATGAGAGCGGAGCCCTGCCACTGTGGGAACATCGCGCCGTTGTAGAAAGTGAGGCTGCCGGGTGCAATCACGGGCGTCCAGTAGATGACCGGCTTTGTCAGGTCGGGACGTGTGTCGGGCGATGGGATTGGGACACCGTTGTAGTTGACGCCGTACGAGACCAGCGGCCACCCATAGTTCTTGCCGGGTTCAATCAGGTTCAACTCGTCGCCCCCCGCCGGACCGTGCTCCATCTCCCACAGCCGGCCATCAGGAGCGAAGGCCAGACCGTAAGGGGTGCGATGCCCCGACGTCCATGTCTCCGATGGCGTCAGGTTCGGCCCGGGAAAGGTGTAGGTGGACACCACCGCCGCGCTCTTCGCCAGCTCCGTGTCGCGTGGCGGATTGATCACATCCAGCGTCGGCGCTCCTGTCTTCCCAGCCTGCGGGTTGCCCGGTGCGGGCTTCCCATCCAGCGTCAGGCGCAGAACCTTGCCTAACGGTGAATCGGGATTCTGAGCCGGTGTCATGCGCTGGCGCTCCCCGACCGTCAGGAACAAATAGCGCTGGTCGGGAGAGAACGCGATCGCCGCACCGAACTGCCCGCCACGCCCGCGAGCACCGTCACGCCAAATCACCTCCAGATCCTCGAGGCTTGCAGCGGTGCCGTTGATGGCCAAACGCGCGCGAGCCAGTGCCAAGGACGATCCCCCGTCGCCTGGCTCGGAGTACGTTAGGTACACGTGGTGCGTCGTCGCGTAGGTCGGCGAGGTGTACACGCCGAGCATTCCGCCCTGACCGCCAGACAAAACGGCTGGGACGTTTGAGACCTGTGTCTTTTCTCCTTGCTGGGTCACTAGCCAGAGCGGCCCGACCTTCTCCGTGATCAGCATGCGCCCGTCTGGAAGAAACGCAATGCGCCACGGCAGGTTGAACGTCGCCACCTGCGTCAACGTGAACGGCAAGCTAGCCTCCGGCGCTTGTCCGCCGGCGTTGACCTGGGCATGAGCGGCGGCGGCGGCGACGACGAACGGCAGCGACAGAAGGGCGCGTGCGACCAGCTTCATTGGATATCCTCGGCGGAGTGGCGTTTGGCGTTGTGAACGCTACGCGGTCGGCGTGCCTCCGTGCCAGTCTACCCCGTGCGCGTCCAAGTCAGAGGGCGCGGCGTCTCCAACGTCCCGGGGATTCCCCGGTCCACCGACGGAACGCGCGGTTGAACGCGCTCTGCTCGCTGAAGCCAAGCAAGACCGCCACTTCCGACACCGAGACTCGCTTGTCGCTCAGGTAGCCCTCGGCCAACTGTCCCCGCACGGACTCGGAGAGTTCGCGGAAGGTCGTTCCAGAGGCAATCAACTTTCGCTGCAGGGTCCGCACGCTGACGTTGAGTGTGCGTGCGACAAGCTCCGCCGAGCTTCCCCCGGCGAGGGTGGCGGTGATCGCTCGTTTGACGTCTTCCGTGAAGCCGGTGGCCGGGCGAGCCGGTCGCGAGGCGAGGATGCGCGCGTGATCCTCCAACAGGGCCACGAGTGCGGCGTCTCCGTTCACCGTCGGGGCCCCCCAAACGTCTACGTCGATAGAGAGTCGGTCGTGAGGGGAAGCAAAGTGAACGGGGGCCCCGAAGACTCGACGGTAGATGTCGGGATGGCGCGGCTCTGGTTGCCTGAGGTCCAAACGTTGCACCTGAAGGGCAGGGCAGATGCGTAACTGAATGCGACTCACCAAAGCGGCGAAGACGTAGTCCACGTAGACGGGTGGTACCGCCCCACCGTCCGTGGTCGTTAGGGTGACCTGGTAACGTCCGGCGGTGCGGGAGACGTCCAACTCGAGCGACTCGGCGATAAGGCTGAAGAAGTGCGCGAAGCGCTGGATCCCGTCACCCACCGTGGTGGACGCCGCGACGAGGTAGTCGATGATGCGGTAGGCGCCAAAGGGCAGGATGGCCGGGGCGGTGAGCTGGAGGGTGTCATCTCCGGTGCGTTGGCGAAGGGCATTCCAGAGGCCAAGAACCGTGGGTGCCGGGATGCGAGCATCCGGGTACTCCAGAGACTCCCAGCTGAGGCCGGCCTGGTCCAGGAGGTCAGAGACAACTGCCCCACGCGCCACCGCTGTGCGCAGCATGGCGAGGGTGCTGGTAGCCGCGATGGTGGGCACCGATTTCGTCATTGGCACAAATGGTCACAAAGAAGGCATGGAGTGTCAACACCGCGCGGGCGCGGGCGACGTACGAACAAACGGAACAGCAGGTTCCGAGGTTCACCGCACGATGCCCTTCATAAACCACTTGCTCCACGCACTCCGATGACGCGCTTATCGACCAAGACCCTGACGATGGCCTTTGCCATCATCGTCGCCCCCTCGGCGGCCTTTGCGCAGTCCAGCAGCAACCCCGTCCTTCATCTGACCAACCGGTGGAAGGAGTGTTCAATCCAGCTGGACCCGTCCCTGAGCAAGGGCGCCTGGCGGCAGTTCACGCAGGAGGCCGGGCTCGTGGCGTACTTTCGGCCCCTCACCGACGCCCGTCCGATGGGGAAGGGAAAATTCGAGCTGTCGGCCCTGCAGTGGCAGACCGCGATCGATGACCACCAGCCGGCGTGGAACGATACCTTCGTGCATCCGAACTCCACGCACTGGCTCACCGAGGAGAGCGGGCTCGCGTTTCCAGGCCTGACGTTACGCGCCGGCGTAACGGACCGGATCGACGTCGGTGGCTATTTCACCAAGAACCCCGACGCGAACTACGGTTTTTACGGTGGTCAGGTGCAATTCAGCCTCGCCGGCAACCGCTCATCAGATTGGGCGGCGGCCGCCCGCGTTAGCGCGGTCTCGCTCTACGGCCCTGACGACGTGAACCTGTCCGTCTATGGTGTCGACCTGCTGACGAGCAAGGACTACACGCTTTCGCCGCGCTGGTTGACGATCTCACCCTATGCGGGCGTCTCCACGTATATGTCCAGCTCCCACGAAAAGTCGGCAGTGGTGAGCTTGTCCGACGAGCACGTGGTGGGCGCGCAGGCGATGGTGGGAGCCGTGGCTAAGGTATCCGTGCTCCGCATCGGCATGGAGTACAACACCGCCAAGGTACATTCTCGTTCGCTGAAGATCGGTGTGGCGTTCTAACTGCGAACGAAGCATTCGATGGCTCGAGCAGCCTGCTTGATTCCGGTTACGCCACGGACCAGGGCGCGGGATCGATGCAGGCTGCTCGAGACGTTCGGTGCAACGTCAGTTCACCGTCAGGTTCTTCACTTGCGTGTTGTTGGCAAGATTCGGGTCTGACTGTTGTGCATTCAGCTGCATGGTGACCGACCACACGCCCGCGGCGACCGCGTTGCCGGTCACCGAGAATGACGCTGAGCTTCCAGATGCGATGCCGGGGACCAAGCACACGAGTCCAACGCCTCCTTTGATCTGACAGGTGACGCCAGCGGCACTGACATAGGTGAACCCCGCGACGGCCGGAACCACGAACGACGCCCCCGTAGAGAGGGTTGGTCCGTTGTTGGTCACCTGGAACGAGACCGTGAAGTTGGATCCAACAGGAATCGGTCCCGGGTTCGACGTCACGGCGAGGCTCAAGTCGGTGCGACCGTCGTTGTCGCCGATGGTCAACCCAATCGAGCGAACCAGCTGGCCGTTGAAGCTGCCGTCGTTGCTGGTCACGGTATGGGTCAGGATGTCCGTCAATGGGGGTTCGATCACCGCGTCATCGACGGCGGAGACTGTCACGAGTTGTGGCAGCTCCCATCCGGACGCGCCAAAGGTGACGGGGGTATTCGTCAGCTGGAGCTGACCGGGTAATGTGTCGGCGACGCTGACCGTGACCAGCGCCGTTGGGGCGTGGCTCACGCACATGTTATAACTCTTCGCGGCGCCACCTTCGCTCAACGCCAGCGACGACGCCGTGACTGTGACCGCGGTGGTCGGGTTGTAGCCGGCGACGCCCATTTCGCCCGGCGCCAAGTAGGTGCGCCACCACGCGCTAGGTTGCGGGTGAAATCCGCCGAGTTTGCCGAAGATGCCCCCTCGGAAGCCCGAGGTGTGATCGGTCACGAGCGGTATGACGTCGCCGCAGGTTCCGCCGACGTAAGTCGACACAAAATTCAGCGACATGCCGGTGCCGCCGTAGTCCACGCTGGTGGTGACATCGATGCCGTCATGCTGAGCGAGCCCAGGGCCGGAGATATCGAACGCCAAGGTGCTCGTGCCGTCCAAGTCCAGCGAGTGCATCGTCAGGCGTCCAATCGCGCCACCCGTAAGCGAACCGGGCGTCACGAGGCCACCGCGCGATGTCACGTCGCCGACGATCCCTGTCCCTGCCAGCACGCCGGAGAGCGTCAGGGGACCACTTTGGGTCGTGCCAGACATGGCCAGGAATGTTGAACCTGAACCAATCGACAGGTCGGAGTTGGGATCGACCGCGATCGTACTGGTGTTGCGAACCAGCCCCCCAAGGGACGAGTACTCGAGGGATCCGCGGATGGTCAACGGCTGATTGTTGACCAGGCTGTCCACTTGGACGCGTTGCACCTTGTTGGAAAAGTTCAAGAAGGCCAGCTGTCCATTGTTGGTGAGACCGTTGCCGCTGACGGTACCGTCCTGCACGCACGCCGTACCACTGACGAAGGTCAACTCGCCACTCAGAAGGGTTGGGGCGCCGCCACCACGCCGAAGGTCATACGTGGCGCCGCAGAGATCTGCCGTGACGTGCACATTGGCGCCGATGTTCCCGCGGATCAGCGTCGTCTGGCTCTTGGTGCCGCTCAGTTGCACATAGCCGTCGAGCAATGTGTTGCCGAAGGTCAATGTGTCGGCGTCGAATGTCACCAGCGGGGTGCGCGCATGGCCGGTTCGGTCGCTGAGTTGGCCGCCACTCCATTCCACGTGCAGGCTCGAGGTGCTGGCTTCCATCACGGAAGTCCCCGTACCGGTGATTGAACTCCCTGACGCCAACTTCGCCGTGGTCGGGCCTTCGGCAAAGAGGTTCATGATGTCATTCACCACGATACTTCCGGTGTTCTCGAAGTAGCCGTCGTTCTGCATGTACCAGAGCGTGGTGTGATTGAGGGTGAGCGTTCCGTGGTTGAAGACGGAATCCGCGTCAACGAAGAGTCCCTCCAGTGGGGCAACTGGCCATCTGTGCACGACGACCGTTCCATCGACCGTGAAGGTCCCGCCGGCCCGACACTTGCACGCTCAGCCCGCAGCCGTCGACGACAGCGTCCCCGTCGGGCCGACATAGATCCCTTCGCTGGGCAACAGGTAGTCCAGGACCGTGTCGTTAGCCCGCAAGGTGGCGTTCGAGCCGCCGATACCGATCTTCACTGCCTTCACCGCAATGGGCGTTGCCAGCGTCACCGTGTAGGTCCCAGAGGCGTTCAGGCACGCACTGTCATTCGATCCGGGCACAGCACCAGTCGACCACTTGGTGGGATCGTCCCAACGACCGTTGACGGCGTTGGCCCAGTAGATGGTGCACGCGGGGAGCGCGGACCCCGTCGGGGAGGCTTGGACCTGTTCAGGCGTTAGGGAGCGCGCGTCGTTAGGTCGTGCGGGCGCGAAAGGAGTTTCCGTCTGACAGGCGACCAGGAAAGCCGCCATCAGGCAGGTAAGCGTACGAGACATGGAATCGACAGGAATGAGCAGACGACGCGCGACCGCCATGTGGCGCATCTAACGGGGCCACAATGTACGTGGTGAACGTTGTCATGGGTGTGATGTCGCCGACTCGCCACGCTCATCCGTAGCACCTGGCGGAGTCGACCATATCGCAGTGGTCAACAACACAGACGGAGACTCGAGGGGCTCCGTCCATGAACGGGCGCGATCAGATCACGTGTTGAACGGTCACGTGCGTTAGGCGGTCAATGAGGGGCGTCACCCGCCGCCTGCCAGCATGGCCAGCACCTGACGAGCCGCGCGCGTGCCCTCCTCACCGGCCAACGTGTGCGTCTGGTGTCCAGAGAGTTCGGAATGCGCAAACGCCACCTGACCAACTGGAGTCCTGATGACGTCACTCGGCGCCGGCCGGCCATCACGGCCAAAGAAGAATCCCGGTCCGGCGTTGATGTACGCGTGTCCCCAGCGATTCAGGATGATCCCAGCAATGTCGCGTCGCGGATCAAACCCAGCGTTCCCGAACAACGTCACGAGTTGCTTACGGATTTGTCGTTCGTAGTCGCGATAACTCGTCGCGTACATCTCGCGTCGTCCGGCCTTGCCCTGTTCCTCGAGCGGTAAGCTCCGCTTCGGAAAAGGCACGTACATCGTGAACAACGTGGGTTGATCAGGATCGAACGGTGGCCGATAGTCGCCGACATACATTGGAGCGCGCAGGTTGCCCGTGAATCCAAACCCGTGATCCCACGAACACACGGAGTAGCCGAGATTGTACAGGGCACGCCAGTTATCGAGCGCCACGTTGACGACGAGGATCGGCGACCGATGCAGGGAGTCGAACGCCGTGTGATATGCTGGGGGAAGGTTCTGTACGGCGTGTTTGCCTGACCAGCCGCCACCGGCCCAAATCACGGTCCGGGCTCGTACGGAGTAGAACCGGCCATCTTTGACGTAGGTGACGATCGCGGGGTCCCGCCGACGCTCGGGATCGTGCGCGACGTGCACGACTGTTGCACCTGCTCGCATGCGGCAGGTCGCGTCGGGGCGGTCCATAGCAGCGAATTGAATGCGCCCGTTATGCACGTCGGCCAGCGATCGTGACCCCTCGATCACCTCGGGATTGAGCCACTTGATCAGGAGGCGCATCGTGCCGTCGCAGCCGCCGGGGAACGAAGCTCCCGGTTCGTCGGCCAGCTTGTGGCCGGCCGGTAGGCCGATACTGCTCCGCGCCGGTGAAAGGCCGTCAAAGCCCGGGAAGAAGGCGCGAAAGTACCACGGCACGTAGGCAGACAGCGCGTCAGCGCCCAACCCGGCGCCCGACGCAAGGAAGGGATCAACATATCGGGCGACCGCGGGGTGAAACTTGCGCACCTTCGTCAGGTACTCCTCATAGGTCATCGTATCGAGCCAGCGAGTTAAGGCCGCCTCGTCGCCAGCGAACGGGATCGCCGGCTCCTCACGCCAGCGCAGCAAGTCGCGCTTGATGTCGTCGGAGTATGGTGTGCCTTCGAGCCGACGTCCCCACATGTTCGTGACCCACCGGCGCGAGGCGTCGAAGAAGAACCCATAGTTCTCGCTGACGTCCTGCGCGTAGTACATGTAGTTATCGCGCGGGACCTCCATTGGCTTGCGACCGCTGGGAAGCTTCCCGAACTCGATGGTTGGAGCTGGGCCGGGCACGGAGATGTCGCGCCACATGTCGCCATACCAACCCGGCTGCGTGATGGGTCCCCGATATCCACACTGATTGGCGCCCTGCGGGCCGATGAGTCGCTGCCCACGAACCATGAACTCATTGCGCTTGGCTTCGCCGCCAATGAGTGGATGATTCTCCAGGATCAGGCACGGGCGTTGTCGTTTGGTTTCCCGGACGTACGTGTACGCCGCGATGACACCGGCAAATCCTCCGCCAGCAATCACCAGGTCATACGATTCGCCGGTAGGCGTCGCCTGGCGAATGCCGCGCGCATAGAGGTCGTCGCGAATCCCATGTCCGGCGTTCGCGATCTCCCACGTGTTGCCATTGGACCGCGCATAGTCTCCCACGCCGGCATAGCCCGTCCACGGATGCCAGGCGTCGGCGGCAAGTGGTGGAGCTGCCGGTCCAGTGTCACGCCGGACGCCAGGGGCGGAGGCCCCAAGGAGCGATGCTCCGGCGCCGATGGCCGCGGCGTTGAGGAAGTCGCGACGGGTGATGTCGCGGTCCATGCCTAGTTCGCGCTCGTCGGGGGTCAGGTCGTCCCGGTGGGGGGAGTCGGTCATGCGGCCACCTCAGGCATGCGTTGGTCAGCAGCAACACGGCAGGGTCGCTCCCGACATACACTACCGCAGCTAGGTCACCGTGGCTACCAGCCGAAACCAGCCCGAAAGGCCGGAACCCAGCTAGGGGGGCGCGGCGTGCTGGGCAGGTTTGGTCATGCGTCCCGCGCTGGCCTCAAGTCGCCATCGCGGACCTAGGCAACCGCCATCGACGACCGCGATCACTCCGCGGTCGTCGCGCGCGCGAGATGGAGGGGCCCTACGGGAAGATCCGCTGCAACGCGTTCGTCAACGCTCCCGATCCACTGATCGCCTGAAGCCCACCCACGGCGTAGGCCGCGCCAGCTACAACGGAGCCAGCCAGGTTCCCTCGTGCCACCAGCCCCGTGGTGGGTACCTTCACCCACGTGTTGGTCGCTGGGTCGTACAGCCACGTGTCGTCCAGCGCGTTGCCGCTGGCATCGACGCCGCCGAAGACCACCAGCTTGGGTCCGTACGGAATGGCCACGGCCCCGTAGCGAGGGACGGGAATGGACGCCTTGGCCTGCCAGCTGTTGGTCGCTGGGGTGTACATCGTCACATCGCCTGACGCTCGTCCGTCGGGCAGGATGCCACCGACGGCGTACAACTTGCCCCCCGCCGCAGCGACCGCGGGGTATTGGCGGAGCACGGGATTCGTCGCCCGCGGCGTCCACTGATGGGTCGCGGTGTTGAAGCTGAAAAGGGACCCCGTGTACGACCAATACTGCACCTCGCACCCCGTCAGCGCATACAGCGTTCCGGCGATCACCCCCGATCCACCGCAGCCAGCTGCAACAGGGAAAGGCGTGGTCGCGCCCCGGAACGTTGGTGGAGGGATTGTACACGCTGACGGCTGCTCCAGCCTCGCCGGCGACGGCGTGGCGAGCGCACCATATACCTGGCCGCCCAACACCCGCGCCCAGCGCGCCGCCCGCCAGGACGGACATCGGCGCCCGCGGCGACCAGGTGCCGACCTGGTCAAACGTCCCACGTCAGCGGAAATGGCCTCCCCGTCCAACCGCCCATCACATACAACTGCTCGCCAACCATTCACCGCCAAGGGCCACTCGCGTGACACGGCGTCTGGGGTCAACGTCGCCCAAGATCGCACGGCGAACGCTTCATCGCGCAATCGCGACGGCGCCTCGCAGGCGCAACGGCGTCCATGGCATCGCGGCAGCCGGTCGCCCACAAGGATGAGCAGCACGCAGCGGATACGACTTCCCAAGGTGGTCATCGTCGCCTCCTGACGGGCGGTGTCGGAACGAGTGGCGAGCCTGCGCGATCTGGTCTCTGGTCCCTGCCGGAAGAGGACGTGCGCTGGGAGATCCGATGCACCGCACTCCGCCCGGCGTCTCGTGGCATCGGGCTGTTGCCACGTCCTGTCGTCGAAGGGGCTATGATACCGAGCTTATCTGGATTTGCAAGTTCCGGTGCCCACGCTCAGCCAACGTTCCCGTCCGCCGCCTTGCCGGGCGCAAATCCGGCGCCTCCGACCCATTGTTCGGTCGAGCGATTGCTGGCGGCGATCTGGCCGGCCGGGTGCTTCGGCCCATCTCCGACGGAGGCAGGTGAAACCCTGCCCGCATTGGGCGCGCAGCATCCACGGACGGGCACTCAGCTGCAGCCGGCCCGCTCACGCCCTACGCAAAGCAGCTGACGAACGACGCCGGCCCGTGCGAAAGGCACGACGACGCTCTGGGCGGCGACACAGACCGCTGCGCACGTGCACGTAGGGGCTCGCATGTGTGCGAAGGCGACCTCGCAGGCTACATACGCGACTCGGCAGCTCGAACACATCGAAGCGTTGGTCGGCAAGATCGCTCGGGAGAGTACACAACCGGCTCATCAACCCGCATGAGGAGGTTGGACGTCCGACCAGCTCGCGGTGCAACCGGCTGAGATGGCTGGACGCGGTGACGAAGGGGCTGTGCAAGGCGCACAGGTGGCTCGGTGCTGGTGCGAGACGGCTCGACCTCCCGAGGAGGCGGCTCGACCGCGGGCGGAGGTCGCGGCGCAGCGCGACGAATCACCTTCGACCCGTGCGCGGACGGCGTGGCAGGTGCAACACGAGGCTCGGATGCGTTCATGAGAGGCTCAGACGATCTACACAGAAGCTCCGGTGACTCGCGAGGCGGCTCGGCGACGCGACAAGGTCACCTCGATGTTCGAGGAAAGGGATCGCACGCGCGGTGAACCGGCTCGGCAACGCGACAGCGTCGCATCGACGGTCGACAGAGGACGTCGTCCACGCGCGGAACCGGCTTGGCGGCGCGACAGCGTCGCACCGACGATCGACGAAAGGGGTCGCACGAACGCTGAATCGGCGCAGCACTGCGGCAACGTCGCTCCGCCACATGACGAGACGGCTGCAACGTTGGACGAGATCGCTTCGCAGGGTGCAGAGGCGTCGCGTTCGGGTAGCGAAGGCGATAGGCGATGCCGCAAGGGCACTTCACTGCGGAAGAAGACGGCTGCCACGTCTGCAGGGACTGGTGCGCCGGTAGAGTGCGCTCGTCAGCGGAGCAAGGTGGCTCGGTGGTTGTACCAGTAGCGCACGCGACTTCGCTGTGGGCGGACGCGAATGCCTCGGTGACCACCACGACTTGCGCGGCGAACGCAGGCGCGCCGGCACTTTCGGGTCGCAGGCAGGCACGGCCCGAGCCTCGGAGCTGTCTACCTGATCGACGCCAGCGCAGCCCGGGAATCGCGCGAAGTCGCTGTCATCCGTGATCTCGCATCCGTGCTCGATCACCCGGCACCGCGTGCCGTATCCGACACCAGGTTGCCGATACCCCGACTGCTCGAGGAGGAGTGGCGTCTGCAATGCCGAGTCCAGGTGCAACAACAACAGCATTCGGTGTGAATCGCAACGCCGTGACGTAGGCGCGGGCTACGTCGGCGGTGATGGCGGGACAAACACGCGCGGATGGGTCAGCACGCGAATCGCTCCGCTCAGGACCACGTCACTCAAGCCAAATGGCTCGGGAGCCCGACGGAGACCCTCAACCTAAGCGTTCATCTCGCGGTGTGTGGGGCGCATCCTCCCGCATCGCGGCGACGAGCACGTTGACGTCCAGCAGCACCATGGTCAGCGGCCGCTCATATGGTCTTCAAGAGCACTCGAGTCGAAGAGATCCACGCCTAGGCGGAGCCCGTGCTCGCCGGGGACGTGGCGACGCTGGGGTTGCGTCCCTCATGAATGAACGCACTTCTCTGGGGCACGGCCGGTGCTGTTTGCCACTGAAGTCGAAGGATCATGGCGGTGTGCGTTCACCTGCGTTCCGAATGTCACAGCACAAGCGACTCCGGTCGCCAGTCTTGCCAACCTGTAGTTGCTACGGCACGTTGGACCCGACTCTTGGGGGGGGGCGACGATGCGACTGGCGTTGATTGCGGTGCTGACGGCAAGTTCACTGTGGATCGAAGGTTGTGAAGCCGACGGGGTCGTTGTGCCGCGACTGAGCCCAATGGCCGGTCGCTCGGGAGCCTGGGATTTTCCGGACACCGCCGCGGCACAGCTACAACGGCGCCTGCTGACCCCGGGGCCAGTGTATCTCGGCGGCACGATGAATGAAGACGCGGGGTACGCCCGGACGATCGCGAGCGTGCCGGTACCGGGCGCCTGGGGAATTGCCATACGCGGTGATGGTTTGGCGTTGGTCACCAGTCAAGCGACAACTTACGTGTACCTGCTCGATGCGCACCGACGTATCGTGACAGATTCGATCGATGTCGGTGAAGGCTCCAATTCAGTCGTCTTCACGCAAGACGGCAGCCACGCATGCCTTGGCGTGCCCGGCGGTGCGATTGGCGTCATCGATGTCACGTCCAAGCGCATGGTTTCACTGACACCAATCGAGTACTACGAAGCGTCACTTTCAGCCGTGCTGACTCGGGACGGACGGTACTGTGTTGTTGGCACAGGGCACGGTCGCGTGCTCCTGTTCGACCCATTGGCGCCGGCGGTCGTCGCTTCGATACAGTTGCCGAGCGCTGGAATCAACGGGCTGGCCATCGACTCGAGCGGGACACGAATCTATGCGTCGGATAGCTATACGCACTCGGGGGTGTTCGAGCTGGACTACCCGAGCCTGGCACTCCGCCGGTCATTTCGAGTGCGCGGAGTGCCGCAGGCGCTCATCGTGACATCTGACGGCACGCACCTCTTAGTGGCCAACGAGCGACCCAACGCCGGCTACGTGTCCAATATCGATCTCTCGCGAGGCGACTGGGTGGATACACCGACGGCAGGGCCTGCGTTTGGGCTTGTTGATATTCCGTGGCGAGATCAGGCTGCGGTGTTGTATCCCACGGCATGGCCGACCGAACCGGGGATACAGGTGTTCTCATTTCCGCAGGGAAGCATCTCGCGTCCTTACCCCGACCCGCGCGGCCCACGACGCGGCGTGGTCTTCGCACCAGACCGGGTTCTGATCGTGACCGCGTTCCAGGGAGGAACCGTCGACTTCATGCAATAGGGCGCTGAGCTACGGAAATGCCCGCAAGCGGCATACTAGTACCGATGCGGCGCGTCGATCTTGCGCTCGATCAGCAGGTCGTGCGGTGCGTAGGCTCGACGACGCGGGGGCAGGTCTTGGAAGAGTCGGACTGCTGCATCCCAGCATCTCTGCTCTTGCCGCCGCGAACCATGCGATCAGGCGCCCTGGCCGGGCGCCGGGTCCGTCGGCACGACTCGCGCGCAACTCGGCGGCTGGGCGCGCGGGCGCGTTAGGCGCGAAGATCGTAACGTCGAGCTTCTAGTTAGGACTGATTCGCTAGTCGCAGGGGGAGTGGCGCCATAGCGCTGGTCGATTCTCCCCTGTAACCGCGACAGCATAGCCGACGATGTCACCGCAGCGGTTCACCGCCCAGGCCGCGTTCGAATATCGCCAAGTGGGCAGAAGGGGAAGAGCAATTGGTGGTCCCGTGCCAAGCGAAGTCGAAGCAGCTGTGGTGCCAGTAAGTGTGGAATGTCCCACTATTCGACCCAGTTCGCTCACGGCTGCAGCCGTCGAACTACCCCACGGAAGTCTCACTATTCCTGTCTGCGCTGTCCATTGCATGGCTGTCGTGGGCACTGGGTTCGCGTCGATCCCAACAATGACCCCACTGGCATTGATTGCAGCTGCCGCGCTCGTGCCACCCGTCGCGCTTAGGTCGATCCCCGCAGGCGCGATTGCGGGCCACATGAACGCGTGCTGCGCGATGGAAGGCGACGAAACATAGACATTGCCGGCGAGCTGGTTGGCGGCGCTGATCGAGTAAGCAAAGCTATGAGTGTACGGTCCGACCGGATGAATGTCTCGAAAGCCCAAGCTCCGGCTCCAAACGATCGCGTGTGCAACAGTGAAATCCGGGCTATAGATAGTGCCGGCGACCACATTTGAATCGTTAATTCCTGCCGCGACGGTCGTGTACCCGTCGAATCGATGTGGTGCCGGAATCAGCACCAGCCGCCCTTGCGGAGTTGAGTAAAATGCTCGTTCGACATTTGAGCCGCGCTGAATGCCGGATCCAACGATCACGCCGCGATTGTTCAGGTCCGCGACCGAAAGGGATCCTAGCCCATTTGGAATATCACCATAGTCCAGCATCACGCCATTCTTATACAAGAACACGTGATCGCCACCTAGTGAGCTGCTCACACCTGCGATCCAGCCAGAGTCGTTTATTGCACTGGCAATTCCGGTCAGTCCGCCCGGAAGGAACCCTAGGTCGATCGGTACAAATATGTCCGCGAGTCCAGCCTGCACGGCGACCGGGGGCATCTCGTCGTTCAGCGGGGTGTCGACGACTGTGGGCCGAACATCCAGTCGCGAGAGCACAACTGACGACAATCATAAGATTTCGCACCGCACCACCTCCCGTGTCTACCGGAGCCAATTGCAAGTAAACCATGCGAACAAGCTGGAGAATTGTCAATCATCATCGCTCGAGTCACCCATGCAAAGCTCATTTAACAAAGCTCTCCCTTCACCGCCAACATCCGGATCAGACACTTCGCTTTGAGAAGCCCTCTATACCCCACAACGGTGTGCACGTTAGGCTTACCCGGAGTTGTTGGGGCCGATGCACGCGGACTGTGTCACGACTCCGAAGTCGCTCCTATTGCCTCGGCGGGAGAACCACCCGCGACAAATCGCGATAGAGGCGGCCAATCCGCGTAAACGCCACGCGAAACTGACTCCGCCTATGCACTAGAGACCGAGACGTGGGCGCCAGCTCCAACTTGATCCCCGGGTCATAGTACACCGCCCCATCCGCCACCGCCGCAAGAAACCTCCCGAAGTGCGTGCCCTGTCCCAAGAAAACGGTGTGCCCGAAACGATACCGCCTTGGCTCTCCAGTCATCATGGACGGCACATACGCCGCCTGCGCGTGCTTCCGATTCCAGTGCTCAAGCAGGGAAGCGAAGGGCGTTGTCCGAACTTGGCAGACTTTCGCGCAAGGTCGCGGTCTTGATTGACAGCGAGCGCACTGGGCCAGACGCACGGATTGCTCCAGTCCGACTCGCGTTCATCAATGAGTGCGAGCACCTCGGGTTCAAGGTGCATATGCTGCGAGCGCAGAGCCTTTGAGAACTACTTCGATAAGGAGGCGCTCGCGACTGGCTTTGGCCCAGGGACCAAAGAGTTGGATCCCTATCAGAGGTTGTCGGAAAGCCCCAACGCTTGGCGCAAAGACGGACAATTGGCGAGTGCGTCGCGAGATGACTAGTTTGCAGCTCGAACAGACTGACCTCGGCGCTTTTTTAGGCGCCCTGTTATGCCTAGCGCTCGTCGAATCACCAACCACGAGGCGAGACCTTCTCGCAAGCGGCACGGTCCAACCCAAAGGTCGAACCTGACTTCGCCTCTGCAGCCCGCGGCGGAACAATCCAGGCAGGAATAGGCCAGTGCCGCCTTGTCCGGCAGTCCATGATCGTGGACCCTCAGATGAAGGACCTCAGTGAAATTTGCAGATTTCTGCGCTGTGTCAGAGAGGTTTTGGGACGTTGGATTTTCGCACGGCTTCTCGAGAGAGGTGCTTGAGCAATCGGGCCTCGTTCTCGGTCAAGCCTTTCTCTATCCGACTATGCTCCGGTGCTGCGAAGCCGGCGACTATTTCATTGCGGAGTTGGCTGGAGCCTCGCGAATTTGGCAAGGCTTGCGCACAATACAGGAACGTGCCGCGGGGCCAGCGGAGTATTTCTATCCGTTTAGCGACGCACGCAGATGTCCGGTCGTCACGTACCGAGTGTCACACACCATGCTCAGTGGATTTGCCCTGAGTACGACAACGGACTATCCATCTTTCGAACGACGGTTTCCTTTCCTCAGCGGTTGGCCGAGGCCCAAGTTCATCGTCGAGGGAAGCGGCGCACTCTTGGAGTTCCATCCGGGTGCCAACTATTGTGTGTTGGAAAACTGCCTCATCCTGAATCGGATAGAGACAGCGTTCCGCATCAAGCACATCGTGTTTGCCTTGGTTGTTGACAGGTCCACGCTGGTGACCGACTATCGGATCGAGTTATCGAAGCCGGTGGTCCAGAAACGCTGGCTGCGGCCGCGTCGCGTGAGTTCGCTGCGCGCTGAAAGACACGCAGTCGCTGAGCAATTCGCGAGCTTGTGTCTTTCCGACGCACGAGAAACATCACTCGGCAAATTCCTTTTGCAGCACCCACAGATCGTTGAACGAGGTTTCGGCGCGACCCAATTCGTAGCTGAACCAATGTGCGAATGGCAAGAGGGCACACCACGCGGTGAAGACAATGCGATAAGGCCTGACCTCCTCGTCGTCAAGACTGACGGAAACACCATCGTCTGCGACCTAAAGAGGTCACTACGAGACCGTGGCAGCGTTACGAAGGGCGAGCGACGTCGGCGACGTTTCATCGACGCAGTTGAAGAGGGTATCGCGCAGCTAGCACACTATGACGAGTACTTTCGTTACGAGGCAAACCGGCGCTTCGTCGAAGATCGCTATGGACTCTCCGTTGAAAATCCGCAGCTGCGATTGATTGTTGGGAACGCTGAGAACTTTCGCCACGGCGAGGTCGCTGAGGCATCACGAAGACTCCGCGGGTTCGAGCTGATGGACTGGGACACCTTTATGCAGCTTTATCTCGACCCGCAGCCCACAGCCAGCAACCCGTGACGACCATACTGTACTGACGCCGCATGAGCCCTCTCTGGCCCATTGTTACGCAACCAACTTCAAGTGTCGAGCCGGCCCTCGTGCAGCCCTGTTGCAGGAAATAGGCGGTTCACTTTCGTCGATGTGAGGAGGTGACGGCACGATTTTCAGGTCTTGATTGGCAGCGGACATCTCAAATTCCTGTCCCCTCACTTCACCGTATCCGCCACCAAACGGAACTCGTATTCCAACCGAATCGTGTCCGCCACGCTCAACACGATCGGCACGCGCGGCTGCTCCAACCCGAAGTCCTTGAAGGTGAATGCTGTGGCGGCCGTCCCAAGAATCTCCGCCCCCTCCGCCCGAGCCGTCACCTGCCACACCGTCGGATGCGTTGTGCCATGTACCGTCAGGTCGCCTCGGACGGAAAACGTCTGCGACGCCCCGGCCGCGAGCGGCAGCAACAACCCCTCCAAGGCCGTCGGCACCAACTCCGCGGTCGGATACTTGGACGTCTCCAGCGTACTGCGCCGCAGGAAGTTGTCGCGGCGCGTCTGGTCGCTCTTCAGCTCATCCAACTGAATCACGAACTTCGATCCCTCCTTGACGACCTTCCCGTCAGCTCCTACAACGATCCGCCCCACCACGCCTTTGGTCGCGCCGATGGCATCCCTCGGCAGGTCAAATCCGGCCAGCTGCTCGCGCACGCGATACCGCGCCTCGTTGCCCGTCGGCGCAGCGATGTAACGCAGGGGCTCGCCGCTCTTGGCGGCTGACTTGGCCTGGGCGACGGCGACCTCGGGGGCCAGGATCACAACGATGGCAAGGAGCAGCGGCTTCACGGGTGACATCTTCTCCGGTTTGGGTCCCCAATGTTACGAATATCGCAGCAAAGACGCTCAGGGTATGCGTATGTCTCCTTAACCCTTCCAACCACGTGGCCTCCCATGGAACACGTAGTCGCAGGTTTGCTGCAGGATTTTGAACGGGGAAAACTGAATCGGCGTCAGCTGGTGCAGACCTTGGCTCTCATGGCCGTTGGGTCACCGGTCGCGTCCGCCTTGGCTCAGACCGCCCCCGCCTCCGCTCCCGCCTCGGGCACACCATGGAAGACGGTCTACCTGGACCATATCTCTTTCCAGGTCACGGATTACAAGCGGAGCACGGAGTTCTACACGGACCTCATGGGCTGGAAGGTCTTGAAGGACACGGGAACGCAGGCCAACATCGATATCAATGGTATTGGCGGGATCATCATTCGAAACAAGCGAAATCAGGGGGCAGGCGCCCCACCCGGGACGCCAGCGCCGGCTCGACCGGACTCCGCGGCAGCTGGACAGCCGGCTCGGCCGCCGGTCAATGCCGTCGTGGACCACATCTCGTGGGGCATCGAGCCGTGGGACACTGAGACGGTACGCGGTGAGCTGTTGAAGCGTGGGCTGACGCCGCGCGAAGACACGGGAGGTCGCGGCAGCATGGAAACCTCTGCGTTCAAGAGCTTTCACGTGAAGGATCCAGACGGCTGGGACCTGCAGATCAGTAACCAGACGCCAGACAAGCACGAGCTATAGACCGGCACGGCGGAACCTAACGACAAGGCAGGTCGGATGAAGAGTCTGTTTGCAGCCGGCGCAGTCCTGACCGCGATCCTCTCCTTTCAGGTGGGATTGGGCATCGGTGCCACGCCCGCGACGTCCGTGCACGCGGGCACTGCGGCGATGCCCTCGCCGTCAGCAGCAACGTTTGTCGGCTCTGGTCCGGTCTCACGGTCGGCAATTCGCGCGACCCGCCACCGCCTCCGGCGGACGGGTGCGCCACGCACCCCGCTCAGCCGCGCTGACGTCGATGCCCTGAACGACGTGCTCGACGCCTACTGCATCGATTGTCACTCGAACGACATGAAGCTCGGCAACCTGAACCTGGAAGGGTTCGACATTGGCCGAGCGGACACGGCACGTGAGAAATCGGAGAAAGTGATCCGGAAGCTCCGTGCCGAAATGATGCCCCTGGCTGGTCGCCCGCGGCCGCCGAGTGACACCTTGCAGATGATTGCCAGCGCGATCGAACGGGTGGTGGACGGAGCATCACCGGCGCGGGCCGGCTCGCGCACCTTCCAGCGCCTGAACCGACCGGAGTACGAAAACGCGGTGCGCGACTTGTTAGGCGTGGAGATCGACGCCGCGGAATACCTCCCGCTGGATACCAAAAGCGCCAATTTCGACAATATCGCCGACGCCCAGCTGCTCTCTCCCACGCTGCTGGAATCGTACCTGAACGCGGCGGGGGCGGTGAGTCTGATGGCCGTGGGCGACAAGAACGCCCCAACCACGATGACCACGTATCGTGTGTCGCCGTACCTGTCCCAGCACCCCTGGGATCACGTGGACGGCACACCGTACGGCACGCGCGGCGGGATTGTGGCCGAGCACAACTTCGTCGCCGACGGGCAGTATGAGCTGCGGTTCGACATCGCCGGCGGTATTGGGACGCGTCTGGAAGACATCGACGTATCTATCGACGGCGAGCGCGTGGCTCTCATCCACTACGAGCCCGGCGTCAACAAGACGTTCTCGGCGCAGGACCTCCCGTTAGGCGTCGACCTGTACAAGACCGAGCCGTTGAAGGTGTCGGCGGGTCCACACCACGTGTCGGTGGCCTTTGTGAAGCGCGCCGATGGTCCGTATGAGGACCTGATCAAGCCCCACGATTGGTCCTTTGCCTCGGGAGGCACGGCCAGCTCGGGGACGACCATGCCACCGCACGTGATGGACTTGGGCATCGTCGGGCCCACGAACGCCGAGGGCGTGTCCGAGACGCCCAGCCGCAAGGTCGTCTTCTCCTGCCGTCCTTCGGCGAGACTGGCCGACACGACGTGCGCCAGCCAGATCCTGAACCGGCTCGGCACGCGCGCGTATCGTCGCTCCCTCACGTCGCACGACGTGAGTGGGCTGATGACCTTTTACGTCCGCGGCTCCAAGGCGGGTGGGTTCGAGGAGGGTATCCGGACGGCCCTCCAGGCCATGCTGGCCAGTCCGTACTTTGTTTTTCGATTCGAGACAGCGCCTAGGGATGCGCCGCCGGGAACGGACTACCGCATTGGCGACTACGAGCTGGCGTCGCGGCTCTCCTTCTTCTTGTGGAGCAGCATTCCCGACGACGAGTTGTTGAACCTCGCGGCGGCCGGAAAGCTCTCGGCTCCGGCCACGCTAGAGGCCGAAGTGCGTCGCATGCTGGCTGATCCGCGCGCCGAAGCACTGGCGACGCGCTTCGGGGGACAATGGTTGCGGCTGCAAGACATCGAGAAGGTGCGGCCAGACGTGTTCTGGTTCCCCGACTACGACGAGCAGCTCGGTCAGGCGATGAAGCGCGAGACGGAGCTTTTCTTCGACGACATCGTGCGGAAGGATCGCAGTATCCTGAGCGTGCTGAATGCGAACTACACGTTCGTGAACGAGCGGTTGGCCCGGCACTATGGCTTCCGAGGCATTTCCGGCGACCAGTTCCGGCGCGTCAGTTACCCCGACAGTACGCGTCAGGGGGTCCTGGGACAGGGAAGCATGCTGGTCCAGACGTCGCTGGCCAACCGCACGTCGCCCGTGTTGCGCGGGAAGTGGGTGATGGAGGTGCTGATCGGCATGCCGCCTCCGCCCCCGCCGCCTAACGTGCCGTCGCTGGATGAAACCACAGACGGCAAGGAAGGTCGGCCCCTCACCACGCGCGAGCGCATGGAGCTGCACCGTTCGAACATCACGTGCCGCACCTGTCACCAGTACATGGATCCAATCGGTCTGGCACTGGACAACTTCGACGTCACCGGTCGCTGGCGCTTTCGTGAGAACGCCATGCCCCTGGACACTCGCGGCCAGCTCTTCGACGGGACGCCGGTCTCCACGCCCTCTGAGCTGACACGCGCCCTGCTGAAGCGACCGACGCCCTTTGTCCGTCACTTCACCGAGAACCTCATGGCCTATGCCCTCGGACGTCGCGTAACCGACGAGGACCAGACAACCGTGCGCGCGATCGCCGAGCACAGTGCAACGAGTGGATACCGCTTTTCGTCGTTTGTGATGGGGGTGGTGAACAGCACGGCATTTCGCATGCGATCGCCGGAAGCCCCTGTGGCCGCCGACAACGAACGTTCACGTTAGGTACGCATTCCGGAGCGGAGAACCGAATGAGCAATTTCATCGGCAAGACGATGGAGCGCCGGACGTTCCTGCGCGGCGTGGGCGCCACGATCGCTCTGCCAGCGTTAGGCGCCATGGTCCCGGCCTTTCGTCCGATACGCGCCTTGGCCAATTCGGGCGCGGCCGACAAGACGCGGCTGGTGTGTATTGAACTCGTGCACGGATGCGCTGGCTCCAACACGTGGGGAGCGTCCAAGCATCTCTGGGCCCCGGCGGGCATCGGGCGCAACTTCGAGGTGAACCCGGATGGCGCCCTCACGCCGTTACAGGACTGGCGCGAGTACCTCACCATCGTCAGCAACACCGACGTGCGCATGGCCGAAGCATTCGAGGCGCCGGAGATCGGCGGCGATCACTTCCGGTCCAGCGCCGTCTTCCTGACGCAGTCGCATCCCAAGCAGACGCAGGGTTCCGACCTGTTCGTCGGTACGTCACTCGACCAGTTGGTGGCTCGGCAGATCGCCGGTGACACCGCGATCCCCTCCATGCAGCTGTGCATTGAGAACCAGGATCGTGGTGGCGGATGTGACTACAACTATGCCTGCGCCTACACGGACACCTTGAGCTGGGCCAGTCCCACCGAGCCGCTCCCGATGATCCGCAATCCGCGCATCGCCTTCGATGCGTTATTCGGCGCCGGCAGCAACAACGCGGACCGGGCGACGCGCCGCAAGGCGAATGCGAGCATCCTGGACTGGATCGTCGGGGAAGTCGGTGGCATCAAGCGCGATCTTGGGCCGGCGGACCGCCAACGGCTGGACAAGTACCTCACGGACATTCGCGAACTGGAGCGACGCATTCAGGCCGTGGAGGCCAGGAACTCCACGGGCGAAGCGCGTGAGCTGCCTGAGGCTCCGTTAGGTGTCCCGGATTCATTCTCCGAGCACATGAAGCTGATGTTCGACATCCAGGTTCTGGCGTTCGAGTCGGACATCACACGCGTGATTTCCTTCAAGACCGGGCGCGATGCCTCCACGCGCGCCTATCCGGAAAGCGGAACGGACAAGGCGTTCCATCCGGCGTCGCATCACGGGGGGCGCGAGTCAGCCATCCTCGACTTCAACAAGATCAATCGCTACCACGTCTCCATGCTGCCGTACTTCCTGGACAAGCTGAAGAGCACGAAGGACGGCGAGAAGGATCTGTTGGAGCAGACGGTGATCGTCTACGGCTCACCGATGGCGGATGGCAACATCCATAACCACCGGCGTTGTCCGCTGCTCCTGTTGGGCAAGGGGAACGGTCGGCTGCCAGGGAACATGCACCTGAAGGCTCCGGACGCCACGCCCATGGCGAATGTCATGCTGACGCTGTTGCATCAGTTCGGGTGCAACGATGTCCGATCGTTCGGCGACTCCACGGGAGAATTCACGTTGGCTTAGGGTGCATGCGGTGATTTGGTCTCGCGGGCATGGCAGAGGGCAGGGGGCTGCAGGAGTGCGGACTGATAGGGGTCACGGCACGTCTTACGAACGAAGGTGAGGGAAGACGATGATTGCACGGTCGTTCAAGCTGGCGGCAATCGCCAGTGTCTGGAGCCTGCTGGCGGCGGCGAATGTTGTGCGCCCGACCGCATCGCCGGTGGCCGATGCCGCTATGCGTGGCGACGTGGCGTCCCTGCGCTCGCTCATCGCCAAGCGTGCCGACGTGAACGCCGCGCAAGGCGACGGCATGACGGCCCTGCATTGGGCCGCCGACCGCGGCGACTCGGCAATGACCAGCGAACTGCTTCGTGCCAAGGCGAACGTGCAGGCCCGAACGCGCATCGGTAGCTATACCCCCCTGCACATCGCCTCGCGAACCGGGAACCCGGCCGTGGTCCGGGCGCTCCTCGCCGCGCACAGTGACGTAAAGGCCACGACGGCCAGTGGTGCCACGGCGCTGCACTTTGCCGCCGCCGCGGGAAACGCCGAGGTGGTGAAGGCTCTGCTAGACCGCGGTGCCGACCCCAATGCGCGCGAGGGCAGTTGGGGACAAACACCGTTGATCTTTGCCGCCGAGTATGGGCGGGCGGCGGCGATTCGGGCGCTGATGGCCAAGGGGGCCGACCCGTCGATCCGAACCAGAATTGAGAACCTGACGGACGGCGCCGCGCGCGAGCAGGCCGCCGAGAAGAGGCGGCGCGCGGTCCTGATTTCGTTTGAGCCGCCGGCGCGTCACGACTCGGCAGAGTCGGACTTCAAGCGGGCACTCGACGCGGCGAAGGCCGCGGCCAAGGCGAATGCGCCGCGAACCGCCGCTGACTCCGCGAATCCGCAGGCGGGAGGCGGTCGAGCCAACCAGCTGCCGGTGCGTGAACCGCGGGGCCCCTTCACTCCCGCGCAAATTCAGGCGGCGATTGACTCGGGACGCGCCGTGATGCTGATGGAGAAGCTGCCGGTGGACTCGGTGAAAGAGAATGTGGACACGCTGAACGGCGGCGTGGCCGGTTATGCCAAGCAGGTGGGGGGCGTCGGTGGACTGACCGCCCTGCATCACGCGGTCCGGCAGGGGAACGTGGATGCCGCGATGGCCTTGGTCGATGATGGGGCGAACATCAACGACAGCTCCCTGGTGGACGGTACCACACCGTTGCTGCTGGCGATCATCAATGGTCAGTTCGACGTAGCCATCCGGTTGGTTGAGCGAGGTGCCAACCCCAACCTGACGAGTGCGTCGGGCATGACGCCGCTCTACGCGACGATCAACTCTCAGTGGGCGCCCCGCTCTCGTTTTCCTCAGCCGCAGGCCATCCAGACGCAGCAGACGACGCACCTGGAGTTGTTGGAGGCCCTTCTGAACAAGGGGGCCGACGTCAACGTGCGGCTGAAGAAGCAGCCGTGGTACTTCGCCTACAACAACTGCGGCAACCCGAACTGCGGTCTCGAGGTGATTGACGGCACGACGGCGTTCTGGAGGGCGACCTACGCGTTGGACCTGGACGCGATGAAGTTGCTCATCAAGCACGGAGCAGACCCGAAGCTCGCCTCTGTCCCACCAGCCCCACCAGCTCGACCGACGCGTCCAGCTACGACTGCCGCGAACCCCGCAAGCTCCACGACAGCCACCACGGCCGCGACGGCCACGCCAGCCGCAACGGCCACGACAGCCAAAACGGCTACGATAGCCACCCCAGCCACAACGGTCGCGCCAGCCACAGCGGCTACGACAGCCGCAACGGCCACGGCGACTACACCTAAGGATTCAGCGGCCAGGCCGGCGCCATCAGGTCGCGGTGCCAATGGTGCGGCCGCGGACCAGCCGGGTTTGGGAGGGGGCGTGCAGTTCAAGCTGGACCCTGACATCGAAGTCCTGGCCAAGGCCGCGCCGGTTGGACCTGGCGTGCTTCCCATTCACGCGGCGGCTGGCGTGGGTTACGGCAATGGATTTGCCGGCAATGCGCATCGACACGCGCCGGACGCGTGGATGCCGGTGATGAAGTACTTGGTCGAGGAACTCCACGTTGATGTGAACGCGCGCGACAACAACGGCTACACCGCGCTGCACGGTGCCGCCGCCCGCGGTGACAACGAGATGATCCAGTACCTCGTCGCACATGGTGCGGACGTCAAGGCCGTGTCACGCACCGGGCGAACGGTGGTAGACATGGCGAACGGTCCCGTCCAGCGCCTGCGCCCATTCCCAGAAACCATCGCGCTGCTTGAGAAGCTGGGCGCAAAGAACCAGCATCACTGCGTGTCGTGCTAACGCGCTGAAGCCTGCGCCAACTACCGGATGGTTGGCGCTCTCCGTGGCGCCAGCAGGCCAAACGAGACGGTCACACCGCCAACCGAAGCGACAGGCAGTTTTACGGACTGCCATTTTTCACTTCCGATGACGGCTCCGATCGGCGCACCGACCATGGCGCCGCCCATGGCCGCGAACGCAGCCGACTGGCCGCGATCGCATATGTAGCCATCGCAGCTCCCTTCCTCGTAGGAAACCGCGCCCAGCACCAAGCCCACGCCGAAACCCCATAGCGCGCCCTTCGCGAGACCACGCAAGCGGTTCTTCCCTCGCGATACATCAAGGGCGGTGATGTTCGCGATCGCGACGGTGATGGGTCCGCCATTCTCCACCCCGAACGAGATGGAGTCCGCCGAACGGGTCAGGACGGTGCCTGTGGTGCGCCCGGCGATTTGGGTGGGCGCTCGCAGCCGAACGCGGGCCCCAGGATGCAATTCGTCGAGTTGCGCGCGCGCGGTCCCTGTGGAAAGCGTGAGGACCGCGGCACAGAGAGACGCGAGTAGCATGCGTGACATGGATTCTCCCGGCGCCGGATACGGTCCGCAACAGCGCGGGTGGACGCTTGTGGCGCCACCTTCATTTTGCAGGAATACGCGGCCGCGGGCGTCGGCCTTTTGCCCCGTTCTTCGTCAGGGTTCGTGATGCCATCCCCTCGCCGTCGGTGCTGAGGGGCAAGCGGCGCGACCGGCAGCTACAACGCAACTAACGAGCGGCGCTCGCCTCGGTGTCCGCGATGATCGCCCCGTGCGCGCATTCATGGATCAGGGTCGCGGGCCAGTCTGACTCATAGCGCTCGGCGTTGGCCAGTCGCTGATAGGTGCGTCTCTTTCCCGCACCCCACACCACCATCATCGCCGACTTAGAGGACACGATGGTCTCCACTCCGACGCTGACCCCAAAACCGGGAACGGTTTCGAGAGTACCGAACTCTGGGAACGTGTTCAGGTTGTCGCGGCGCGTGGCTTCGGACAGGGGGATCACTCGCGTGCGGCTGTCTCGTGGGCTCCCCGGCGGGTTAAACGCAACGTGTCCGTCGCTGGCCCCCGATGCCAGGAGGAACAAGTCCAAGCCTCCGGCCGCGGAAATCTGCGCGTCGTACGCGGCGGGATCGCCGGGTACCGGGAACCATACCGCGTTAGGCGCCAGATGCTGCTCCACTGCCAGATGAGCATTCAGCGGCTCGAGGATGTGTGCGCTCGCGAAGTGGTGACAGGACCACGGCGCCTCTGACGGCGCATACTGGAGGCCGCCCGGCCCCGGCACCAGGTACTCGTCCATCATGACCAGCGTCACGTGTGCCAGCGTCTGCGGTCGCTCGGCCAGACGTCGCGCCATGGCCGCGAGAATCGGTCGTGGGGTGCGCCCGGTGGGCATGCCCAGCAGGTAGCGCCGCGCGTCGGCCTTGGCGACGGCGACCTGATCCAGGATATGATCGGCAACGACGTCACCGATGGCCTCGGGGGACGGCAAGATCCGAATGGCGGCGCGCGGCATGCGGTTAGCGCGCCCCCGCCGCGACCTGCGCGTACGCACGCTGCGCTAGGTCCGGCTGCAACCACAGGTCGATTGGCTTGGAAACGCCGGTTGGGCGGAAGGGAAGGTTGATCTTTCGGCCCAGCCCAGCGGACGCGTACGCGGCGTAGAGCACCTCCTGCACCACGCGACCCGTTTCCCCATCGGCGATCGGCGACTCCTTGCCGCGCACACAACGCGCGAAATGCCGCATCTCTTGTGGGAAGCCGTAGTTGTAGTGCTCCTCGAACACCGGCCAGCTCCAACCCGTGGTGCCGGCAGCCTTTTCCACCGCGTATCCAAATCCGACCTCGGAATAGGTGGGCAAGGCGTTTCCCATGAGCATGTCGGCGTACGTTTGCCCCTTGTCGCCAAAGACCTCGATCGTGTCGTCCATGCCGCCGGGTTTCGTCCACGAATTCTCCACCACCCCCGTCGCTCCATTCTCGAACTCGATGATCGTCAAGGCTTCGTCGTCGCCTAACGTGCGCTGGCGATGCACCTGTGTGGAGAGCTGAGCATAGACACTGGTGACGCGCGGCTTGCCCAGGAACCACCAGCAGAATGCGATGCCGTGGCAACCAAGGTCCATCAAGGCGCCGCCGCCGGATTGTGTGACGTCCCAGAACCAGTCCGCGTGTGGTCCAGAGTGCTTCTCGGATTGCTTGACCAAGTGCACGCGGCCAAAGGCCCCTTCGTCCGCCATCTGCTTGGCCTTGACGTATTTTGGCGCAAAGAACAGTTCCTCAGCGTACATCAGGAGCACGCCGGCTTTCGCGCATGCCTCAAGCATGGCGTCCGCCTCTTCCAACGTAACGCAGAGCGGCTTTTCGCAGACCACGTGTTTTCCGGCGCGCGCCGCGTCGATCGTCATCTGCGCATGCAGGCGGTTGGGAGCGGTAATCGACACCATCTCGATCGCCGCGTCACGCAGCATCTCTCGATAGTCCTGATACGCACGCGGGATCCCGTGACGCTCCGCAAAGGCCTGCGCGTGTCCGCCGGATGGTGAGGCCACCGCGACGACCTCCGACTCGTCAGGCATCATGCGCACGGAGTGCGCAATGCAGTCGGCCTGGAACCTCGACCCAATGATCCCGATCTTGACTCTCGACACGCGTCCTCGCTGGTGGGACCTTCGAGAGCCAAGCTACAGGAGTTACCGCGGTCCGCTATCCCTACGAATCACCGCTATGCAAGGGCCGGAATTCGCTCAGTTGAACGTCAACCAGTTGGTGCCGCGTGTGGAATGTTCGCGGGGAGCGTCACCCGAAACTCGGTTCGGCCGGCATGGGAATCGAGGTCGATCGTACCACCATGGCGTCGAACAATCCGCCGAGCGATGTCGAGGCCAAGGCCCATCCCTTGCCCCATCGGCTTGGTGGTGAAGAACGGGTCGAAGATCCGCTCGCGCAGCTCCGACGGAACTCCCGCACCGTCATCTACAACGCCAACGGCTACCCCATCGGCGGCCCCTGTCGCCGTGAGCTGCACCTGGTGGACGGCCGCGTCGAGCGCGTTGTCCAACAGGTTAGCCCAGACCTGATTCAGTTCGCCGCCGAGTGCTTCGACCGGCGGAAGAACGGCATCCACATTCAGGCTCACGCGGATGCCCTTCTCTCGCGCCTTGGCATTCAGCACCGTGATGGTCTCCTCTAGGCACTTCCCGATGTCCACCGCACTGCGAGCGGGGGCGTGGTCCATGTAGGTGAAACCCTTCACGGCGGCGACCAGGTCGTGAATGCGAGCGGCCGCGGTTTCGATCTCGTTGGTGAGTTGCTGCGCTGCACAGGCGGCGTTCAGCCACTGCATCGCCGCCTCGAGCTGAGGTGCTTGCAGGGCCCTTGCCAGTTCATCGAGCACGTCGAGGGGGAGGTCACACCTGGCCAGCGCGTCACCGAGGGGAGCCTCGATGCCGTGCCGGCCGAGCCAATCGGCGACCGCATCGTCGCGATCCAGCTGCTCCATGGCTGATCGCGCCAGAGGTTTGGAGCTGCTGAGGGCCAGGGAGCGTACGCGTTCGACGGCGTCGTGCTGGCCGGTGGACATCTGGAGCCCTCCGAGCACCTGCGCCGATCGGTCCAGCGCCGACAGCTCCAACGAGAGGCGCTTGGCACTACTGGCCACGGCGGAGGCCGGGTTGTTCAGTTCGTGCGCCAAACCCGCCGCTAGCTTGCCGAGCGAGGCGACCTTGTCCTCGTGCAGGACGCTGGCGGAAAAGCGCCGATCCCGGTCGATCATCGCGTGGACAAGGATCGCGGTGACGTCGTTGCAGGCGTGGATCAGCGTGGGAATCTGGTCCCGCGGTACCAGGAACACGTCGCTGGGTTCCTCGGCCACAACGTCACCGGGGGGCGCCACCAACCGAGAGTAGGGAAGCACGCCAGTGACCTCCCCGGCGCGCCAGTCCATCGTCTTTTGCGCGCCGGCACCGCGGTCGACTTGCAGGACGAGGTGACCGGCGAGCACGATGAACAGCCCCCGCACCGGCTGCCCGCGGTGAGACAAGACATCACCTTTCGTCAGCTGCAACAATTCACCATGCTCGGCAATCCACACCAACTGCTCGTGGGGCGCCGAGGCTAACAATTGATGGCTGGCGAGTCGATCGAGGGGCGAAGGTGCCGTCGTCATGTCACCATGTGGCGGAGGGGAAGCGCCGTGGGCGGGAATGTACCACCCAGGCCACCGGTAGGAAATCCAAACAGTTAGCGGCCGCGTGGGAGCGGCGCAGGGACTTGCGACTCATGTCCCGGCGCGGCCGGCCCTCCAGGCATCGATCACACCGCGCACCGCGGGCGAGGCGTTCTCCGCATCGGGCCCGACCGTCGCGCCTGCGGCCAGGAGCAGGCGCGCGACCCCCGCATGATCGTGCGCGGAATTTCCGTGCAGCGAACCATGGGTGCACCATCCCAACGGCGTGGCCCCATAGCGCGCGTCCTTGATGGCGATGAGCGACGCCATGTCTGGGTGACGAAGGATGAGCCTAACGATCTCGGTGGCGCCCTCCCACGCGGCACAATGCAACGCGGTGCCGGAGTCGTGCCCCGGTGTGTGCGGGTCGAATCCCAACTCCAGCATCAGGGCAGCTGACTTCACGTCTCCACGCCATGCGGCGTCTGCTAACGCCCGGTGTTCTGACGCGGGCATGGCTGCCACGATTCCCGGTTGCTCGCGCACGAGTGCCCGCGCCGCGGACGCATCACCCCGGCGAGCCGCAAAGGTCAGGCGTTGCAATGGCGTCGCGAACGAGAGCATGGCCGCCAGCGTCTCGCTCTGCTCGAATTGGGCGGCCACATCAAGCGGCGTCAGGTGACTGCCGATGGTCCACACGTAGATGTGGTCGCTGCTGGGTGGCTGGCTGCCGTACGCCCCTTGTCCGGTGCGTTCATCCAGCAGCGCGCGATTCGCCGACAGCAGCGTCTGCACGGAAGTCGTTAGGCCCAGTGCAGCGGCGAGGAAGATGTCGACCGTGGCGCGGCGTTGCACGAGGTACTGGGCAAGCGCATAACGCCCCCGACCACGTTGCCGGTCGAGCATCCACTGAGCCGGGGTGGCACGATGGTCTACGTCTCGCGCGTCGATGTCCGCTCCTGCCTCCAAGAGCAAGTCCACCACCATACGGGACTTCGCGAAGTGCAGGGGCGTTTGGCCATCACCCCCACGTTCGTTGGCACGCGTGGGATCGTCGACGAGCATGTCTACCAGCAGGTCGGCGCGATCGAGATGTGCGGCGGCGCAGGCATCCACCGTGGCGCCGGCCGCCAGTAGCCGGTCGGCAGCTGCGCCTTCCGCGACGTGCAGGGGGTGAAAACCTCCCGCCCACCATTCGCTACGTTGGTTCGGGTCGGCCCCGAACTCCAGCAGAACATCCACCATCGCGGCGTCGTTGGCGCAGATCACCAGAGGTGGAGCGTTGAACGCGAATACCGGCGCGTTCACCAGTCGTCGCAACGACGCGTGCTGCGTCAACAGGCGTCGCACGGCCTGCGCATCGCGCCGGCTGAAGGCGTCGTGCGCCTGATCCTCCGGTGTACGTTCGTCCAGTTGTCCCTCGACGTGCTGCTTGAGGGCCGACCACGACGGGAATCCGTACTCGCGGGCGATGACGAATTGCCCGTCGGCGAGGGATATCGATGGCTTGTCCGGAAGCTCACTGCGCACGCGTGCGACCGCGGTCGCGTCGCCGTGCTGGAAGGCCGACAGCAACTCCTTGGCCTGTTTCCGCTGCTGTTCGAGGTTCGGACGGGACGGCAGCGAACGACGGAACGGGGATGACATAGAACGCCTCCTTCGTAGACGGCCGAACGTCCGCACCGACGGCCCGAAGAGGGCGTGGATGTTGCATCTGACGAGCGAGGATGGGCGCAGCCCTTTCCGCGGACCGGCGGCGTTCCCTGACACCGTTCCGGGAAATTGGGCGCCGACGCGCAGGCCCGCAACGTTCCACGGAACGGCGGGGATAGGCCGCCGGCAGGGTGCCGCGTCGGACGCCGTCCGCCCCGGCGTTCAGCGCCGGCAGCGGAGAACTCCCACGTCAGATGCTAGTGCTCGCCTGCCAACAAGAGCATCACGTGCTCTTCACACTGTGTCAGGCCGCCTTCGCCGTCCTTCCAGGTCACCTTGCCATCGGCATCGGCGTCCTTGCCCGCCACCAGTTCATTCGTCAGGGAGACCAGCTGGCTGACGAGACTGGCCGCATCGCTCGCGGTGGTCGCTGCCTGAATCTTCTGCGCGATCGCGACGATGGCGTCCACACGTTGCACCGTGTTGCGCGCGGAAGTCGCCGAGTGACCGGCATGGAGAATGACATTGGGTGAGGCACCGGGAACCTTGGCGGCCAGATCCAGGTGCGTGGCCACGCCTAACGCGGATCGCTTGACTCCATACCCCAATCCCGGCCCGGTCGGCACTACGCTGGGATCCACCGCATTGATGACGTGGCCGGCGTGCATCTTCATGGCGCCAAGGTTCTCTGGATCGCGCGCAGCGAAACCAGCGTGCACGGCGGCCGTGCGGGCCTCCTCCATGGCCGCACGCAAGAGACCCATCCCTTTTGGCGTGTCGGAGAAGGCATTCAGCACGTGGCCGATGTGCACGCCAATCGGACCGGCAGGGACGGCCACCGCCGGCACCACGGGCGCCACCTGCCCCGGCAATGGCGCGCCCGTCAGCTCAGCTATGGTCCGGTCGAAGATCGCACGCGAAGCGGAGTCACTGCTGATGACATACGTCTTGCGGCTAAACTCACCTTCCGACACTCCCGCTCGGCGCAGTGCGTCCGCGATGCGTGCGGACAGCTGTTCCCGCAGCTGTTGCTGAGCTTGTGGCGTCTCATTGCGCGGCTGCGCCAGTTCCTTCTGGATGGAATCGCGAAGCTGAGAAATGGAGAGGGAGAGCTTGGCGAAGGCGACAACTTCTCCCATGGCCATCTTGGATGACGCGCTGGCCGTCGACGCAGCAGTGACTTGCGCTGGGCACGGCGATGCGCCGACCGCGGCCCCGAGCACCACGAGGCAGGCGATCAGGCGGCACGCGACCGCCAAGGACGGCGCGGGGGCGGCAGCGGGCACAGGGGCGACGGTAGCGAAGGATCGAGGCATGGGGTTTTTGAGGTCCTTACAATACGCGCCAGGGTCGGTGCGTGATGAAACGAGCATTCGCAGGTCGCGAGCCCGTGACGGAGTCAGCCTGTCCCTACCGGCGGCTCGGGAATCCGCGTTAGGCGCCCATCGCCAGGCCGCTCTCCCGTCGATCGCTGGGTGCCCCCGTGTTCTGTGCACTTCGAACGGTGCCAGCCCATGGCTTGTTCCAGATGACCACGGTCGCGAGCCACACCATGGCCACGACGAGAATTCCAGACTCACCGATCCAGGTTGGCGCATTGGCTCCCGAAGCAAAGGGATCGAATACCCCCTGGACCACGACGTTCCAGCTCGCATGAGCGATCACGCAAGGCCACACACTGCCGCTGGCCATGCGCCATTTCGCGTACGTCAACCCAACCGGCAGGATGGCGCAGACAAAGAGCAGAGCCGACAGGGCAGGCGTCGTACCGGTCGCGTACCCGCCCCATAGGATCAAGGGAACGTGCCAGCAGCACCACACCAGGGCGCTCAGCAGATATGCCTGAGGAATCTCGCCCTCCACCAGACGCGGCACCATGTAGCCCCGCCAACCCACTTCCTCGCCAAAGGCCGAGAGGGCACTGAACACGGTTCCGATGGTGAGCGCGACGGGCAGGAGGGCGGCGAGCCTAACGATCGGGTTGGTGATTCCGCTGAGCATGCCGGACGCCGGTGCTGCGAAAGCGACCAGTCCCGTCCCCCAGGCAATGCCATATGCGGGGATCGCGATCGCCACGGGAAGCAGCCACGCCGCGAGGGCAGCGCGCGTGCCGGTCCGACCGCCCCACGCAAAGGAGATGTCGCGAAACCCTTCGCGCCCGATCAGTCGCGCAACGATGCTGGCGAGCGTCGGGACATACATCAGGGCATAAATCAGCGGCCCCGCCCCGGGCGCCGAGAGCCCGCCACGGCGAATGATCGTGGTCTCCAGGGCCGCCGATGCCGCGATCAGCACGGCAAAGTAGATCATCAGTCCCTGACGGGCCTGCTGGCGTGTTCGCATCTGCCAATATATATGGATCGGTCGGATCCGCCCCACTGCGTGAATGGCCATTCAGCCTTGGATCATCACATGATCGCTCGCTCTGTGTTCGCCGCGCTGCTCGCCGCTACCACCCTGGGTGCGCAGGCCAAACCCGCAGCCAAGTCGAGTCGCTCAGCACCCGCCACTCGTCCCCTGTTCGACGTCGCTGAGGCGAGTATTCCCCAAATGCAGGCGGCGCTGGCCGACGGCCGGGTGACATCGCGCGAGCTGGTGTTGCTGTACATGGCGCGCATTGCACGCTTTGATCGCGTGATTCACGCGACCATTGCCGTCAGCCCCACCGCGCTGGCCGAGGCGGATTCCCTCGATCGCGAGCGCGCCATGGGTCACGTGCGTGGTCCCCTGCACGGCATCCCGGTCGCTCTCAAGGACAACATCCATACGACAAACATGCCGACGACCGGTGGCGCCTTGGCGTTCAAGGAATTGGTGCCGCCGTACGAGGCCACGCTGACGAAGAACCTGAAAGCGGCGGGGGCGATCATTCTGGCCAAGACGACGCTCACCGAACTGGCGAACTGGGTCGCCGGGTCGCCCACGCCCATGCCCGGCAACTACAACGCGGTGAATGGATTTGCCATGAACCCGTATGATCCCCGCCCCGATCCTCGGCCGGGCTCCAACGACGGGCGACCGGTCATGCAGACGGGGGGATCCAGTTCCGGCGGCGGAACCGCGATGAGCTTTTGGGCGGCCAATGTTGGCACGGAGACCTCCGGCTCGATCCTCAGTCCCTCCAACTCGAACATGCTGGCCGGCATCAAGCCGACGGTAGGGCGCGTCAGTCGTTGGGGAGTCATTCCCATCACCGCCGATCAGGACACCCCGGGCCCGATGGCTCGCTCGGTTGAAGACGCCGCGATCATGCTTGGCGCCATGGAAGGCACGACGCCGGACGATCACGACGCCGATACCAAGAAGTGCACGCCACCCGCGAACAACGACTACCGGCCGTTCCTGAAAAAAGAGGCGCTCAAGGGGGCTCGTATTGGCATTCCCCGCGCCTTTTTCTATGAGCCGTTTACGATGCCAGGCGCCAGCGGGCCGCGCGGCGGCCTGAATCCGTCGCAGCTGGCGGTAATGAAAGAGGCGATCGAAGTCCTGAAGCAGCAGGGCGCCGAGGTGGTCGACCCGGCGAATATCCCCAGCGTGATGGTGGGCGATTCATCGCGGAACGTCCTGTTCTGGAACCCCTGCAGCGGCGTCGAGGGGAGAAAGGGGATGAATGCCGGCTGTTCGATCGACTTCACCTACGGAATGAAGCGGGACTTCAACGCCTGGCTCGCCTCACTCGGCGGCGCAGCGCCGTTCAAGACCCTGACCGACCTGCGGTACTTCAACATCGCCAACGCTGGGCGCGGCGCCATGAAGTTCGGTCAATCGCAGCTGGATATCTCCGACGAGATGGACCTGCAGGCCGACCGAGCCAAGTACGAGGCGGACCGGGCGCGGGACATTGATTTGGGGGGCACGCATGGGATTGCCCAGATCATGGAAGAGTCGAAGCTCGATGCTCTGCTGTTTCCCGGCGTCAACGGCGCCGGTATCGCGGCCAAGCCTGGGTATCCGACGGTCACCGTGCCATTCGCCCGCATCCCCAACACGACCACACCGCCGCTCCCCGCCAGCTTCAACGCCAAGCCGGCTCCGTTCGGAGTCAGTTTCACCGGGGTCGCGTGCAGCGAGCCACGGCTGATCGAGCTGGCGTATGCGTTTGAGCAGGCCACCAAGCGTCGTGTGCCGCCCGACCTACACTGATTGGCCGGGGGCACGCAACACTGGTTAGCCGAGGGGCACGCTAGCTCCGACGGATCGCGATGGCCGGATCGATGCTCGCCGCTCGTAGGGCCGGGAGCCAACAGGCGGCCACACCCACAAGTGTCATGACCGCAGCGACCAGAACCAGTGTCATGGGGTCGTGTGGCGCCACGCCGAACAACAGCCCGCGGATCAACCGCCCCGCGAACAAAGAGGTGAGCACGCCCGCGGACAAGCCGATCGCCAGCAGAACGCCCCCTTCCCACAGGATCATACGTTGCACCTGACCGCGGTCGGCACCCAGACTCATGCGAATGCCGATCTCGTTCGTGCGGGACGACACGGAGAAGGCGAGCACGCCGGCGATGCCCACGGCCGCGATCACCACCGCCAGGATGCCGAGTGACGACACCAGCTCCGCGTTCAGCCGTCGCGGCGCTACACTCTCTTCCTGGATCTGCGACACCGTGAGCACGTTCTCAATGGGATCCTGCGGCGCGATGGCCCGCACGACACGCGTGGCCGACGACGTGAGGGCGTCTGCGTTGCGCTGCGAGCGAATCACAAGACCGGCGGCAAACGCCATCTCCTGCGCGAATGGCTGGAACAACACCCCACGAGGTTCGGCGTCCAGCCCTCCGTCTTTGGTGTCACCGACGACGCCAACCACCGTGCGCCAGTCGCCGGTGATCGGAATGAACTTCAACACCTCACCGGTCCACGCCACCCGCTGACCGATCGGATCCTTTCCCGGGAACAACTTTTCGGCGAGCGTCTTGTTGAGGATCACCACCAGCCCTGAGCCTTGGATGTCCGTGGTGGAGAAGGGTCGGCCCTTCAGCAGCGGGATCCCGGACGCGCGGAAGTAATCCGGACTGGCCGTGCGGTACTCGGCGCGCGGGATGGCCTCGCCGGCCGCCAGCGGTTGTCCCTCCGCCTTGATGTCCAGTTGGAACCCCTGCGAGGTGCGCAACGGCATGACGGAACCCAGGCCCACGTCCGTCACACCGGGCAAGGCACCGACTTCCAGTCGCATGCGGTCATAAAGGGCCTTGGTGTCCGCATCACTTCGGCCGGCGCCAGCGATCGGGACCTCCATGGTCAGGACCGACTTGGCGTCCAGCCCCGGATCCACCTCCGAGAGCTGCAACAGTGTTCGGGTCAGCAACCCGGCGCCACTGAGCAGCACGACGGACACGGCGATCTGCGCGACGACCAGCGATCGCTGTAGCCGCTGGCGGCGCACGCCACCGCTGGAGCGGTGCGCGCCGGCGGCGATCATGCTGCCCAGGGTGCCTTCCTTGGCCAGTCGCGGGGCAAAGGTGATGATCGCCGCGACCACTACCGTCAGGAGCAACTCAAAACCCAGGACGGTGGCGTCCACGCGGATCTCGCTGGCACGTGGCGAATATCGTTCGGCGAGTGCAACCAGCAAGCGCACGCCACCAACAGCCAGCAGCAGTCCGAGGACCGCGCCCATGAACGCGAGCACCAGGTTCTCTACCAGGAGCAAGCGACGAAGCCGCGCCGTACCGGCGCCAAGCACCGCCCGCACCACCAGTTCGTGCTCGCGGCGCACGCCGCGCATCAGCGACAGGTTCGCCACGTTCGCACAGGAGATGATCATCACGAAGGCCGCCGCGCCCATCAACAGCCACAACGTGAGCCGTGCCTTTTCCCCAAGGACTTCGTGGAAGGGGATCACGCTCACGTGGTAGCCCGATCCGGGGTCGTAGGCGTCGGGATACTCGGCCTGCACGCGCGCTCGAATCGTTTCGATCTCGGCGCGAGCCTGCTCCACGCTCGCCCCAGGGGCCAGTCGAGCGATCATCTCCGTCATGCGGTGGGTGCGGCCCTGCACCATCAGCGCGCTGGTGTGGTGTTCGCTGATCACCATGTTCATCAGCGCGTCCATCTTGTTCGGGAAGTACGGCGCAGGCTGGATCACCCCGACCACCGTGACCGGCTTGCTGTCTATGCGAATGGTCTTGCCCACCACTCCCGGATCACCGCCAAAGCGCCGCATCCAGTAGTCGTGGGTGAGCACCATCACCGGAGGAACGCCCGTTCCATCGTCTCCCGAGTTCAACGGGCGCCCGAGAATCGTCGACAGGCCCATCACCTGGAAGTAGTTGCCAGTCACCAGGCCCAGATTGATGCGCGTGGCGTCGCCTTCTCCCTGCATGGTGAACGCGATCTGCGAATACTCGGCAATACCGCCTAACGTCTTGGCACTGGTGCGAAAGTCGTTGATCTCTGGAACGGAGAAGAGCACGTTCTCGCCACCCACACCCTTCACCGACTGTCGCAAGTAGAGCAAGCGGTCGCCATCCCGATGGGGAAGGGGGCGGAGCAAAACGCCTTCCACCACGCTGAAGATCGCCGTGTTCGCGCCTATGCCTAGTCCGAGGGTGAGTACGACGGCAATCGTGAAGCCCTTGGCACGGGACAGACTGCGAATGGCGAAGCGAAGGTCGGAGGCGTTCATAGATCTCTCGGTGTACGGTCACGCCCGGGTACAACGGCGACGGAGGATGTCCGGTACCTAAGCGTCGATTGAACTTCGCTGGAATCGACAGTCGGGTCAAATCCGGCCAAGCGTACAGAGGTATCGGGCCGGGCCGCGGCCCACACGGGGCGGCGGTCATTGGCGTACCGTCAGGGCGCTCCGTTCGTCCCTGCTGCTCGGTGGGAGCGGGGATGCGGACGCCTGCGGGGGGCGCGAGCACGACGAAAGGCGGATGGCGAGCACGGCTCGTCGCTCTCCTCCGTCGGTTCGGTTGGGCAACCGAGGAGTTGCACAGGTGGGTCCGGTGAGCGGTACCTTCGGCGAGCTCCTCGTGCGATCCCGACGTCCGCCGCCTACAAACAAAACGACAGGCCGCCGAGCTCACTCCCTGCACTACCCACCAGGGATGTGGTCTCGGCGGCCTGCCTAACGGGCGTACGCCCTACAGTACCGTCGGTCCTACGGGTTGGCCTTCAGCCAGTCGATCGATTTCTGTAGCAGCTGCATGGCGTACACCGGGTTGTGGACACCGAGGGAGAGTTCACTGTTGATGTAGCCGTAGTTGTAAGCGGCACCCAGCTCTCCCATCTTCCACGGCCGACCGATGCGCGTGGCCCAGCTGGCGTCCGTCGCCATGGTCACCGTATTGCCGTAGACCACCAAGCCGGTCGTCGGCGACACCGTGTTGGCGCTGGCAAGGGCCGTTGCATACTTCGTGGTCGTTTGCGTCGTGGCGAAGAGTCGTCCATAGAAGTCGTGCGTGTTCACGGCAGAGTATGAAACCACACCGGACGTGTTGGTCGACTTACGGAACACCTTGCGCGCGGTCAGCAGTTCGCCGAGTTCGATGCGCTTGGCGTCGATGGCTGCCTGCGTCGGCTGGATGTGTCCCGTGGTGTGGCAGTTTTCGCAGGCGGTGGTGTTCACCTTCAGCGTGTGTCCGCCCAGCTTGTTGACCGGGTCGTACTGATTCATGTGGCACGTGGTGCACGAATTGTTGGAGTGCTGCCAAATGCGCGTGTACGTCTGGCCGTTGTATTCGTATCCGTTGACGCCCTTGAACAGGTTGGACTGGTTTCCGTCGTGTACGGAGAAGCTCTGACCCACCTGATAATTGACTGGCGCGTTGTCGTCCTTCGTTGCCGAGAACGGGAAGAACGGAAGTTGGTTGAACGTGCGGACCACGCCGAGGGAGTCCGTGTAGCGCTCTGAGGTAACGCCTCGGATTTGGTGACAGTTCGTGCAGAAGTTGTTGATCTTCCCAAAGTCCGATGCCGTCTGGTTCTTGTTGTAGTTCAGGAAGACCGGAGCGGTCGTGCGGACGATCTGCGCGTTGGTGTCCACGGCGAAGTCGAAGCCGGTGTGCTTGTGGCAGGTCGTGCAGCCAATCCGTGTGGCATTGGGAATGTCGTTGGCGACGACAAACGTGCCGGCTCCCGTGATCTCCTGGAACCCTTCATTGGTATGGCAGCGTGCGCAGTACTTGGTATTGCGGGCGCTGGTCGTTCCGGTGAAGTGCTTGGACTGCTCGTATTCGGCGTCTTTCGCACTCATGTTGCTGCTGCCGTGGCACGAAAGACAGATGGTGTTGGCGTCCTTTCCGTTGGCGCCGTTCGTTCCGTTGATCCCATTCTGTCCGGAAGGTCCCATGGGTCCTTCGCATGCGGTCAGCAATGCCGCCGTGACGACAAATAGAAAGAGTGAATGTCTTCTCATGGTGGAGAATCCGTTCAAGGGCTAGGGTCCGCGCGGAGGGGCCGGACATCGGGGTGGAGCTATGCGCTGAATGCTCGGCACCATTGCTTGAGAACGCCGTACGGCTTTGTCCGCGATTTCTGTCAGGCAAGTGCACGCCGATTCGCGTTAGGCTTCTTGCATGTATTTGCGAGTGCCGTCGTGGCAGCAAGGTGACACGCGCTCCCAAACAGTTTGCGCAACCGTCGAATGACCGAGGGACAGGAAGCCCTTTCCACCAAAGCAGTATACCACGTGTCGCTTTGCGCCCAGTTTTGTTGGATTTCTGAGGAATCTCTGGACAAGGCGCCGGTGCCTCAAACGTTCCGGCCCGCGAGCGCTGTCGCAGCCACATCGTTCGACCGCCTACTCCCTTTCTAGACGGATCCCCATGCTCCGACATCTAATTGCGGGCGTACTCGTTCCGGCCTTCGTCGCGCTGACGGCAGTACCCGACTCACGTCCCGAAGCGCGCCTGCACGCGGCCTTTTCCGGCCACTGGACGGGCACCCTGCGCTACCGCGATTACCAGGACTCCACGCGCTTCGTCACCTTGCCCACGGACTTGGACGCGGTGTTGCCTGGCGATTCATCATTCGTGCGCCTGGACTTTACCTACGATGACGGCCCAGGGAAGGTCGTACGCGAACACGACCGGTTGAAGCTTGCAGCTGGCGGTCGCACCTTGCAGTGGGGGAGCGATACCGCGTCGGCGCCCGCCGAGTACGTCGTGACGACGAGCTCCAACCTCGAACGCGGCATGCCGATCCATCTCGTGCTGGAACGCGACGGGGAAGACGACAATCGGCCGGCCAGATTCCGGGAAACAGTCACGCTGTCGTCGAACGAGCTGCGCATCCGAAAGGAAGTCCGGTTTGCGGGCGCCACTGACTTCCTCTTTCGCCACGAGTACGTCTTCCGCCGCACCGCGACGCCTTCGACGGGTCGCGCTTCGCACTAAAGAGACCGCAACCAGCCGGTCACGCCGATTGCCTTCGTGTATGGGTGCGAGTTACCCCTTCCCGAGAGCCTCTTGTCCCCGCTGGGCTCCCTGACCGAGCCAGGCACCCCATGCTTTGCCGCTGCGCCCTCTCGCGAAACTCGCCCCCGAACATCACGGACCGCTCGATGAAATTCCGGACTTCGCTCCTGTTTCTGCCACTGGCTATTGGCTGCGCACCCGCCGACACAACGCCCGAACACTACGCCTTCGTCGCGCTCCTTGGGCGCGACACCGTTTCCGTGGAACGGGTGGCGCACTCGAGGCGGCGACTGGTGTCGGATATCGTCGATCGTTTTCCCTTCGTGCGCCTTCGCCACACAGAGTTCGATCTGACGGACGACGGGCGACTCCGAAAGATGGTGATGGACATCCGGACCCCGAATGGCAAGACACCCGCCGAGCGTGGCCGGCAGGTGTCCGCGGAGTTCACGAATGACGGCGTCAAGGTGTCCATCCGCGACAGTGCGGGGGTGCATGACACGTCCTTCACGGCGAAGAATGCCATCATCGTGCCTCACGTATCGATGATGTACAGCGTCATTGAGCTGGAGGTCGCGGCCGCCCTTCGGAGAGCGGCCGCCACCGGAGTGAAGGCGGGAGACAGCGTGCAATTCCGACAGTTTTACCCAGACCGCAACATCGGGCGAACCTTCGCCCTGCACGAAGGGTTCGTCCATCCGCGCGACAGTGGCAGGGTCGAGTTGCGGCACGACTGGCTCTCGGGAACCGGCGACCTCACGGTCGACAGCACGGGACGTTTGCTCACGTACTCGGGGGCGCGCACCACCTATCAGGTATCGGTCCGCCGGTCGACCGATACGCCGGACATTGCCGCGATCGGATCACGCTTCGCCGCCGCCGAGGCGAGCGCGGGCCCAAACCAGCTGAGCGTTCGTGACACCGCGCGGGCAACGATTGGATCGACCTCCTTCAGCATCGACTACGGGCGACCCTTGGCACGCGGTCGCGTACTCCTCGGCAACGTGATTCCCTTCGACTATGTCTGGCGAACGGGGGCCAACGCGGCGACGCAATTCACGACGTCAACACCGATCACACTGGCCGGGTTGAAGCTGCCGGCGGGGATGTACACTCTCTGGACTATTCCACGCCTCACCGGCATCGAGTTGGTCGTCAATACGCAGACGGGCCAGTGGGGTACGGGATACGACAAGTCCAAAGACTTGGGTCGAGCGCCGCTGAAGATTGAAGCGCTCAAGGACACGGTGGAGAAGTTCACAATGGCGGTAGAACCGAAGGATGTGCAGCATGGTATGCTCTCACTCTCCTGGGGCACCTTCCGCTGGACGGCGCCGATCGTGACCAGTCCTTCGCGATAATGTTGTAGCTGAGGCGCGCTGACGTCCGCTGCGGTCAATGTCGACGGCCCATTTCGGCGTAACGGCCAAGCCCACCGCTGCCGGACTTGCCGTGGCAGGATGCACGGTGACCGTCGACGAGGCGGCTCTTGCCCGCCGCGCGACCACGCACGACGTTTACCGAATGAGCCACCATCGTCCCCCCGCATGGCTGCGCGCACGCCGGGCCGTATGCCTCCTTCCTCTTGCCGCCGGCTGCTACCGGTACGCGCCGATGAAAGCCAGCGACGTGAGTCCTGGCACCGGCATCCGTGCCCGGATCAACGTCGAAGCCGGCTCGCGTATTGCGCCTTTGCTTGGCGTCACCTCAGCGCGCGACCTCCGGGGAACGCTCATCAGCGCGACCGCGGACACGTTAGTGGTCGAGGTCCCAGCGCCCGGGGTTCCGGACCCCGACGCCAGTGGACGTGTGCTGAACCAGCGCGTCTCGATCGCCCGCAGCGAAGTGTTGGAGCTGGAAACTCGCACGCTGGACCGTGTTCGCACCGCAGCACTGGTTGGTGGATCGGTGGCGGTTTTGGTGTCAGTGCTGGTGAAGGTGCTCAAGGGCGAGCCCGGCGCGGACAAGACTCCCGGTCCAGGTGGTACTGACGACATTGTGCCACTGCTCGGTCGCGTGAGATAGGCACCGGTCGCCTGCGTCACACGACATCGCGCAAAACAAGAACGCCCGGCAACCAAACGGTTGCCGGGCGTTCATACGACGGGGAGTTCAGCTAGCCAGGAATGTTCGGATTCGTCTGCCGTTCGGAACGTGACACGGGGAAGCAGAGATCCTGCTTCTGCAGATGTGATGCGGTGCCCGGCAGTTCCAGCGGATCCAGCGCGCCGGGTGTGTTGGCGGCCTTCCAGCGACGCATGTCGCCCAGCCGCCGAGCTTCCAGCCACAGCTCGATGCCGCGTTCACGCTTCAACAAACGCCAGCCTTCGGTGACCGTGGTGGCGGTGATGGCACTGGTTCCTGCATTCGATCGCACCAGGTTCATCGCTGTCAGCGCGCCCGTCAGGTCGTTGTTCTTCAACTTGGCCTCGGCTTCGATCAGCCGCATCTCCCGGCCGCTGGTCAAGCGGATGGGGGACGCCGAGACGGTGTGCTTTCCTTCAGGTAGGAACGGAACGCGCCCACAGCACTCGATCGCTGCGTCACCTAACAACGTGGTGGTGGTGATTGGTACGCGCGGGTCCGGTGTCGCAGTCTTGTAATCCAGGTACCAGGTGCTCCACTGGGTGTGGGCCCGGTACGGGGTGTTGCCCATGGCCCAGGCGATACGATTTCGCTGGTCGTCGTCGCCGATGTTGAAGTACGCCATGTTGAACACGAAACCGATCGGTACCAGTCCGGCGTCTGCCACCGCTTCATTCCACTTGTCCAAGAAGACGCGTGAACCGGCGCGACCGCCGTACGCCGCATTGGCTTGCGACGCGATGGTGGCTGGCGTTCCGCCCGTGACGGCGATGGCCTTGGTGAACAGGCTCTCGGCGCGTTGGAAGTAGGCGGCATTGGGCTTGATCGGACTGCCGTCGAAGACCGCCTCGCACATGTTCTCACCGAGCATGCGGTTGGCAAATCCGGCATAGATATACGCCAGCTGCAACAAATTGTAGTATTGCGCTGGTGTCTGTAGCGAGCCGGCTGGCGGCGGTCCAGCTGCTTCGAGGCGGCGGATGGACTCTTCCGCCTGCCACCGCGCGCGCTGAGCCTGCTCCCAGTGCGTATTGAGGTCGACATCGTCTTCTGCCAATTCGCCGTTCTGCCAGCGATTGGTGATGCCGAACGATCCGGTTGAGCCGGCGGGGTGAATTTCGCGGGCTACCGCCGCGCCGGTGTAGCTGATCCAATTCAATCCGCTGGATAATGCGCGTCCGGAACCGTTCACCATCGCCGACGCGGCATTGCGGTCGGCGAGGAAGGCATCCTGCACGGGGCCGGGATTGGTCACCTTCGTATCGCACGCGGCCAGCCCCGTCAGCATCACGGCGCCGCACGCGAGGGTTCGGAGGAATCGCATGGTCACGGTCTCGGGTTTGTGTTGAAGTCTCGTCATGACGGGTTCTCCTAGAAGACGATGCGCAGCGCGGCCGTGAATGTTGCCGGCGGCGGTACGTGTTCGAGGATGGAGCGAACCTGCGAGTCAAACCCACCGTTGTTGCCAGTCTCCGGATCGAACACCGGGAAGTCCTTGTTCACCCACTTCACGGCGTTCCGCGCGGCGATCGTCAGGTTGGCCGACGAGACGCCGGCCGTCCAGCGACGCGGGACCGGAATCACAAGTGAAACGTCGCGGAGCTTGAAGAAGTCGGCCGGATAAATGAAGTAGTCGGCGCGGGTGAGCGACACGGTGCAACGTGCCTTGTCCAGGGCCGTGGCTTCAGCAAGCCGGTTCGATTCCTGCAGCGTGTAGAAGTTGTAGCAGCCGGGCCAGCGCACGGAGCGAACGACCGCATTGTACGCGGCGCCGTCGTAGATGTAGTGCCCGGCTTCGTACTCACCGATCGCGCTCAAGGTGATGCGGTGTGGCAGCGTGATCGACGTCCGGATGCCGAAGGTCTTGTTCGGAAGGTTCGGTCCGTACACGCAGTCCTTCGGGTCCGTGCTGATGACTGGGTCGGCACCCTTGGCATTCGGATTCGTCAGGCACTGGTCCGTCCGGATGACTGGAATCGGCTGTCCCTTCATGATCCAGCCGAAGTTGCCGAGCGAGAAGTCGGCCGCGCCGCCCAGGGAGATCACTTCGCTGGACGTCGTGTACACCGAGCCGCCGACCGTCCACTCGTAGTTCTTGGTTCGGATGATTGGGGCGTCGGCGGAGAGCTCGATGCCACTGCTCTTCATAGACCCGACGTTCTGCAGCTGCGAGTTCAGGAACCCGAGTGAAGGAATCTGTCGGGCGTTGAACAACGCGTCATCGATGCGGCGCGTGAAGTAGGTGAAGTTGGTCGTTAGGCGATCGCCGAAGAACGCGGCGTCAAAACCAGCTTCGATCTCGCTCGTCCGTTCAGGGCCGAGCTTGTCGTTGCCGACGTTGCGGGTGAAGAAGGCGGGCTGGCCGCCCCATCCCACGGGATCCCACGTGCGCACGGCGTCGAATGCACCGGGAGCGCGACCCGACTGACCCCAAGCCAAGCGCAGCTTCAACTCGGGGTTCCACTTGGGCCAGAAGCTCTCTTCGGACGCCACCCAGGAGAAGCTGACCTTGGGATACTGCTGCAACCCGAAGCTGCGGCCGAAGGCGGAATTGCCGTCGATCCGTAAGCCGGCCGTCAGGAAGTACCGGTTCTTGTAGTCCAGCAGCAACTGGCCAAAGCCGCCGGCGTTGATGACGCGCGACCGCGCCTCGAAGCCGAGCGTGGTGCCGGCGCTGGTCACGGTCGGTTCGCCGGGACCGGGGAAGTTCTCGCCGTACGCCGAGGTTTCACGATTTTCTGTCGTGATTCCCTGTGCGCCCCATGAGATGGTCGAGCGCAGCTGATCGCCGATGGGCTGTACGAAGTTTCCGACGTAGTCCACCGTAATGTTCTGGTACGAGTTCCTTCGGTCGGAGATGATGCCGGTCGGCGCCGACACAAAGCCGAATGGACGAAGGTTTCGGTTCTCGATCTGCGCGAGGTCGTATCCAAGGGTCAGCTTGTTCGTGAGCTTGGTGCTCGGACTCCACGCGATCGATCCACCGGTAATGAAGTGGTCGATGAAGCTGTTCAAGTCCTGATCCAGCATCTTCGCCACGATCTCGGGGCGGTCGTTGGATGCGTAATTCCGGTCGCGACGGAACGCGTTCAGCGTGAGGCCGTGGGCGTTGTTGCCCGCCGCGGTGTTGGCGATTTCATCCTTCGTGTACGACGTGTTCCACGAGAACAGGAGGTTGGCGACCGGCGTGAACGAGAAATTGCCGCGCACCGAATTGCGCTTCTCGTTGTCGTTCGGCAACACGCCGTCTTCGTTCGTGGTGGTTCCAGAGACGAAGTACTTCAGGGCGTCGCCGCCGCCACCAACGGAAAGGGAATAGCGCTGCTGCAGGCCGTTGCGCAGCCACGGGTCGATGAACAGGTAGCGCGACGTGCCGCCAGCGCGTGAAACGCCGCGTGTGGGAAGGCCGGAGAAACGGCTTGGGAATGAGTCGCGGTAGGCCTGCAGGGTACCGGAGCAGGGCTGAACCACGGCGCATCCGTAGATGGTGTCGCTCGGCGGCGCTTCGCTCATGTCCGGCCCAAATGGCAGCGCGTGGACGAAGCCCTGGTCCACGTTGAACGTCCACACCGGCTTTCCGGAGCGGCCGCTCTTCGTGAAGATTTGGATGACGCCCGCAGCGGCTTCCGTGCCGTAGAGCGTGGCCGCCGCGGCGCCCTTGATGATCTCCACCCGATCGATGTCGCTCGGGTTGATGTCGTTCATGGGGCTGGCGACGTCGTTACCACTGCGCAGGTCCGATCCCGTCGGCGGTACGTTGCGCGCGTAGCCATCGCTTCGAATGCGTACCCCGTCCACGTACACGAGCGGCTGGTTACTCATCGCCACGCTGACGTTGCCGCGCAGGCGGATCATCGATCCGGAGCCGGCACCGGCGGAGCTGGGCATCACCTGCAACCCGGGTCCTTGTCCCTGTAACAGCTGGCCGACATTGGACGGCGGCAGCTTCACTTCCGACAGGTTGATCTGCGAGACGCTGTTGCCAAGCTCGCGGTTTCGTGCGGCACCGGCAGCGCCGGTGACGACGACCGCGTCCAGGGAAAGCGCTTGCGTCCTGAGCGTGAAGTCCTGCGTCGTGGTCTGGCCCGAGCGCACGTTGATGGATGCGTCTTCGGGCCGGTGCCCGATGAGCATCGCGCGCAGGCGCACCGCGCCTACGGGGACGTTCACGAGCGTGTACCGGCCGTTGTCGCCGGTTCTGGTACCGAGCCGCGTGCCAACGATCTGGATTTGGGCGTTGGGGAGCGGCTGCCCGGCTTCGCCGCTCACAGTTCCACTCACCGTTCCGGTTTGCGCACCGAGTCGCGCGGCCGTCAGTACCAGCACAGCTGCAACGCACGGTGTCAGGCGACGTACCAACAGCTTCCTGACATGGACAGGCATGGGAGACCCTCGTTCTGGGGGGTGGTCTTACCGCGCCGCGCCGAACGGCGCTGTCCCACGTTACGTCGTGTCCGGTTCCCGTCAAGCAGTCAGTTGACGTGGATCTCCAAGGTGGCCTGACGCTGGTTTGCCGTGCCGTCCGTGACGGTGACCCGTGCGGTAAAGGTTCCGCGCGTCGCGTAGGCGTGCCGAAACGTCACCCGCGCAGAGTTCGCACCAGCCGTGGCGTAGCTATCCGTCGTTTCGTCCCCGTAGTCAACGGCCAAACCGACCAGATTCGACCCGTTCGCCGACGCCACCATGGACACCGTTTCTCCCACAACGACGGTACTCGTGCCACTCGTCAGGCTCAGGGAGAGAGGCGCCACCGCCTCCGGCGCTGTGCTGCAGGCGGCGATCCCCAACGCGGTGAGCAGTGAGTAAAGGCGGCGGAACCACATGTCACGATGATCGGCGGTGAGTGCGGGGGGCGCGCGAACGTATGAGGTGACGGGATCAGGAAGATCGCACGGGGTCGACCACGCGCCTAGGGAGACGTTTGGGGAGCCGTGCTCGGAAATCCCCTCCCGCGGGTCGGACCTTCCATCGGCGCACCCGGCGTCGGGTGCACCGGTCGCTCCCAGGGCGCACTAGCCCACGAGTACTGGCAGATGTCGAATCTTTTCCTGCCACTCGCGTGGTCCCGTCTCGTGCACGTTGCTCCCCGCCGCGTCCACGGCAACGGTCACTGGCATCTCCTCCACGTCGAATTCGTAGATCGCTTCCATTCCCAGGTCACCAAAGGCCACGACCCGCGAGGATCGAATGGCCTTGGAGACCAGGTACGCCGCGCCTCCCACGGCCATGAGGTAGGCGGCGTTGTGCTTTCGAATCGCTTCCAGCCCCGTCGGCCCGCGCTCAGCCTTGCCGATCATGGCGATGAGCCCCGTCTTCGCCAGCATCATCTCGGTGAACTTGTCCATGCGCGTGGCGGTGGTCGGTCCGGCAGGGCCAACGGCTTCATCTCGCACGGCGTCTACGGGCCCCACGTAGTAGATCACGCGATTGGTGAAGTCCACGCCCTCGGGCAGCGACTCGCCCTTGGCAAAGATGTCGGCAATGCGCTTGTGGGCGGCGTCGCGCCCCGTGAGGAGCTTTCCGTTCAGCAGCAGCCGATCTCCCGCCTTCCAACTTGCCACCACCTCTGGGGTGAGTGTGTTCAGGTCCACCCGTTTGGCGTTCACGTCGGGTTGCCAGGTCACACTCGGCCAGTCGGAGAGCTTGGGGATTGGGAGGTGGGCGACGCCGGTGCCATCCAGCGTGAAGTGTGCGTGGCGTGTGGCGGCACAGTTGGGGATCATGGCGATCGGCTTGGACGCGGCGTGCGTGGGGTAGTCCATGATCTTGACGTCCAGCACGGTCGCTAAGCCGCCGAGTCCCTGCGCGCCGATGCCTAACGCATTGATCTTGTCATGCAGTTCGATGCGCAGCTCCTCGACCTTGGACTGCGGGCCACGCTGTTTGAGCTGTGCCATGTCGATCGGCTCCATCAGCGATTCCTTGGCCATGAGCATAGCTTTCTCCGCCGTGCCGCCGATACCGATGCCCATCATGCCAGGCGGGCACCATCCGGCTCCCATGGTGGGCACCGTCTTGAGCACCCAATCGACGATGGAGTCGCTGGGGTTGAGCATCGCGAACTTGGACTTGTTCTCCGATCCTCCACCCTTGGCGGCGAGCTTGACCTCCACGTGATCTCCAGGAACGATCTCGCAATGCACTACGGCCGGCGTGTTGTCGCGCGTGTTCTTGCGCGTGAACGCCGGATCGGACACCAGCGAAGCGCGCAGGACGTTGTCGGGCAAGAGGTAGGCGCGACGTACTCCCTCGTCGACCATCTCTTGTACCGACATGCTCGCGTCCCATCGCACGTTCATGCCAACCTTCAAGAAGACCACCACGATCCCCGTGTCCTGACAAATGGGGCGATGTCCTTCAGCGCACATGCGCGAGTTCGTGAGGATCTGGGCGATAGCATCCTTTGCCGCCGGACCCTGCTCGCGCTCGTACGCCTGGGACAGGGCGTGGATGTAGTCCAGGGGGTGGTAGTACGAGATGTGCTGCAGGGCGTCAGCGATCGACTGGATAAAGTCGGCTTGCGTGATGGTCGTCATGGCAGTGAAGGGCAGGTTCCGCAGGTGAACGTTCGGCGCTGGTGAAGGCGCTGAACCGGCAGAGTTGTTATCGGTAGCTCCGCTTGGCCGGCCGGCATTGCGGCCACGGACGCGTAGATCCATTGGGGTTCACGAGCACGGCCTGCGTGCGATCCGTGCGCTCGCGATCCTCGGAAGCCGCATACGCCAGCATAGCCGCCATGGTCGCATTTCGCTTCAGGTCATCGAAGACAATCTTGTCGTAGGTATCCCGATTCGTGTGCCACGTGTACTGCCGGTATTCGGGATAACTCGACTGCAGCCGGAAGGCCGGGGCGCCCCGACACAGGAAGGACGTGTGATCGCTGCCGGCATTGGCCTGCGGCCCGGGAAGTTGCAGACGGACACTATCCGTCAGCTCCGACGGTAGTTGCGCCACCCACCGAGCCAGGTTGCTGCTGGCCTTCAGGAAGCCCTGTCCCTCCAGGATCTCCACGCGCCACGTGCCGTTGTCCTGGTTGAAGGCCACTTGCAGGCCATCGATGATGTCCTTGTGGTCCTCGTTGAACGAGAGCGACCCGATGCCGCCTTGTTCCTCCCCACCCCAGTGGCCGGCAATGATCGTCCGCCGAGGATTTGGATACGCCTGCTTGAGCAGGCGCATCGCCTCCAACCTGGTGAGTGTTCCTGTCCCGTTGTCTGTGGCGCCGTTTGCTCCGTGCCAGCTATCCAAGTGAGCGGAGAGCACGACGTACTCGTTCGGGAGTTCCGTGCCCTTCAATTCGGCGATGACGTTGAACATGGGAACTTCGGCCGGTGTCGCCTGCGACTCAGCCAGCAAACGAACGCGCGGGCCCTGGTTGTTACTCGCCAGGCGATGCAGCAAGCCGTAGTCCTCACAGGAGAGGTCGACCGACGGGACTTTGTCCGACATGGCGCCGAAGATCTTGTTCACCCCCCAGCCGTTGGACCAAGTGAGCGTGCCAATCCCGATGACGCCAGCGGCCTCCAAGCGTGCCATGGTGGCCGCGAATCGTTGTTCAGGTGCAACGCCGGCTGGCGCCAAGGACGTCCAGCGCTCATTGGACAGTCGCACCATCTCGGCACGCTGGGCGTTGAGCTTGGTGATCGTCGAGGCGCGGGCATTGCGCTCGAGCTCCTGCGGCGCGCGGCACATCACTTCGGGGGGCGAGATGAGGATGAATTTTCCGCGAAGTGTTTGCAACCACTGCCCAACGGCACTGCTGTCGGCCAGATGCGGTATCACCACCACATCCCCTTCCACGGGCTTCCCGTTAGGCGTGGGCGGACTCCAGGCAAGGAGTTCGACCTCCAGGTTCTGAACACGCGGGGCCACGAGCTGCATGTGCACGGTACCCATCTGCCAGCCGCGCCACGTTCCATAGCGCTCGCGGCGCACGGGAATGCCAAAGCGCTGATACGTGCGCTCCAGCCAATCGACGGCTGACGAAAAGCCAGGTGATCCGGAAAGTCGCGGTCCGATCGAGTCGATCAGCACCTGCGCCAGACCTTCGAGCTGCGACTGCTCGATACCGGCTTGCCAGAGTCGCTGAAACGTGGAGTCCGGCGACCGGAATCCCTGAGCCGCGGCGGGGTGCGCGAGCAGCAGCAGGCCGAAGGCTACGGCGCACCGGCGAGAGAGGCGTGAAGGCATGGTGGTGGAGACGCGATGAGTGTCGAATGCAAAACGGAACGCGCGGCGCCAGCACGAGCGGTCCCGCCGCACGAGCGCATGATATAGTAGGACCGGCCATCGCGCACGCCGCGGGGCGCATGCGCCAGCGTCGAGTGAGCACGCATCGGCGCGCATAGACAGAATGGCCCCAACCCGAGTGCGGGTTGGGGCCATTCGTCAAACGTCTGCGGCACGAGGTGCCGCGCCATCTAGCGGGAGACTGGTGCCCCCTGCCATGTCATGCCGATCCCCAGCTGTGTTCCACCACCTTCGCCCTTCAGCACGCGCTGGAATCCAACATTTGCGCCAAGACCAGAACGCCGGAACTCGACGCCTAGTCCACCGCCGATCATGAAGGCCATGCCGCCGTACGACGTGGCGAGTTCGCCGTCGTATGACGTGTGACCCATTCGCCCATAGCCGATCCCCGGAGAGAGAAACGGCATCAAGACGGTGGTACCATTGCGCACGCGAACGCCGAGCGGCGTGGCCAGCGCGCCAGCCAGTGCCTGCTCTCCCTGCCTGGGTGAATAGCCACCTGAGCCATCGAGCCCAAGCACGAATTCACTGCCGTTGGAAGCTGCGCGGCGTCCACGTGTGGCGGGTGCCGAGCCGTCAAGCGGTCGCACGAGCAACGTGGTGCGCGCCGACGCGCCGAACATCACATCACCGGAGCAGTCGCTGTCTCCCTCCCATTCCAGGCCACAGCTGGCCGAGAGGTAGGCGAAGGATCCACCGAGATTCCAGCGACCTCGTACAGCTTCAACGCCAAGACCCACGCTGGTCAGCGACAAGCCGCCACGCCGGCTCATGTGGCCCATTCGCCCTTGGAAGAGAATCCGTCCCGGGCGCCGGCTACTGGTGTCGCCGCTGGGGGGCAATGGAGCAAGCCCACCGACGGGGGTGTAGATGAGCGCTCGATACGCGCTCTGCTGCTGGACTGAGGTTTGCGCGAACGCCGGGGCCGCGATGGCGACTGCCAACACGAGTGGCGCAGCGCGAAGTAAGAAGGCTCGCATGATTATCTCCGGAACGTGTAGTCGAGGGCGACGCCTTTCTCCATGAAGTCGATGGCGATCGTGACGGTCCGCTGCTGCAACGTTGCGGCAATGGACCCACCCGTCGATGGCAGCAGCAGAATGTCGTTGCCGTTCTTGGTGTAGCTGCCGGAAATGGTGAGTGTGTTTTGTGACGGCTGGCCGTCAGCCACAAACGACAATTCGAACGACATCTCGAAATTGGCGGTGCCGTCCATGTCCAGCGTGCCATGTGTCACCCGTACGACCAGCTGGTTGTAGAAGTGGTGATTGACCGGGTCGAACCATGGGCCGTGGTGGATTTCCACCGGCGGCGTGGTGCCGTCCACCTGCTGAAGGGCGTACGTGCCGGCCGGTCCAGACGCCGGGCCGGTGCTGTGATCGCTGCCGCAGGCAGCAGCGGTCAGGGCCGCAGCCACCAGTGCGGCAAACGAGTGACGTCGAATGGATCGACGCGCGCGCGAATGTGCATGTATGTGTGTCATGACTATTGAGTCTCTCAGAGAGTGATTGAGCCAGGGCGCCAAAGTCGTTAGGCGCTCGGCAGGTTGGTTCGGTCCAACGCCTACGACGCGTGGACCGGTTCGCGTGCAATGTCCGAGTCGCGGGCCGGTGTCAGGGATGCCAGGTGACACCCGCGTGCATACGCAGGCTGCTGGTGCCGTTCATCGGGATATCGTGGCTCTCGGTCCCAGCGGTCACGTGGCCCATCTTGCCCATGGCGAACTCCACGCCGCCATCCCACGCCAGGTTCGGTCGGAAGTAGTGCTGCAGACCGCCGCCGAATGCGAACATCGGACCACTGAACGACAGGTCAAACGAGTCGCCGAGTTCCTCGGCCGTCACCCGCGCGCCAACGGCTCGGCGTCCAACGCTCCCCGACACGTACGGGACGGTCCGCGACGTGCCTGACGAGAAGTTGGCGCGGGCGCCGACCTCGAAGTGCACCAGCCCAAATGTCCCGGCGCCGTCGTCCGCATTGGATCCTTGCTTGGCCAGGTCCAGCGATGAGAACACCGTCAGCCGCGAGTTGATGCCGTACCCCACCATCACGCCCAAGCCCGAGCCGAAGTTGGTCTTGAGCGATTCGTCCGCGTCGACCGGGGTGATGCTGACGCCGGGGGCGGCGATCGTGTGCACCCCCAGCATGAAGCCGGTGAGGTGCACCTCGGCGGGCCGAACTCTTGGGGCGATTCGTTCAGCGGACACCGGGCGCGCCGAGCGCTGGGCGAGTGCCGCGACCGATGACAGCACAAACACCGCCCCGCCTACGACCGACAGGGTGAGATTTCTGATAATGCGTTGCATGGTTCTTTCGTCCTGAAATGAGAGGTTGATTGTCCCCTCGCTTATGGGCCTACCCGAGGCTCCGGTGGACCGGTCGCCGGGCTCTGGCGGTGCCGCGACTAAGCGATAGGTTCGTGATGCGTGGACAAATAGACGAGCCCCCTCTCATCGCGAACTCACCGCATCAACATCTTGCGGGCTAATCACTTCCGGCTCATCACGCTGGGCAGGCTCACGCTTCTGGGACCCTCCGGTGAGGAGGAAGTCTCGATCGGACGTCGCCTGCGCAAACTCGCCGTCCTGGCGGTGCTGGCACTGTCGCGCCGACCCGTGTCACGCGACTCACTCGTGGAGATGTTCTGGCCCGAGGAGGACGGTGAAAGGGCGCGCCACTCCCTGAGCAACGCCCTGTCCGAGTTGCGTCGTACGCTTGGTGCGCGCGCAATCAACGCCCGCGACACCCACGTTTCGCTGGACAGTGAGCTCCTGCTCAGTGTCGATGCCGTTGCCTTTGCCGAGGCGGTCGATGGGCGGGACTATGCCCACGCGTTGACGCTGTACGGCGGTGGGTTTCTGGACAACTACTATATGGAAGGGAGCGTCGCCTTTGAGCAGTGGGCGATGCGCGAGCGGCGTCGGCTGGAAGCGATGTTCGCCAAGGCCTGTTCGGCACAGTGCGCGCTGCTGTCCCGAGAAGGACGGTGGGACGAGGTGCACGCGATCGCTGCGCGTTGGTGTGAGTCCGACCCCACCTCGCCAGAAGGGATCACCTATCTGCTCAACGCCACACGCGCACCTGGGACGCGTCGCGCGTTGTCGAGTGCCATCGAGGAGTACGAGACGCTGCGGCAGCGTCTGCAGACTGACTTGGATGTACCCCCGCCCCGCGTGGCGCAGGAACTAGCAGCGCGCATTCGTGAGGACCTGAACGCGATGGGTCCGGCGACGATTGAAGTGCCTGAACCGACATCAGCGCCTCTCGTGCAGGAGGCGCCGGCGATAGCCGCGCCGGCCGAAGCGCCGACTGCGTCGCCGGTCGAGCAAGCAGGGAGCGATTCGGAGGTTGCCCCGTCAGCTACACCGGTGCCGTTCCTGCCACCGTTGGACCAGGGCACCGAGGAGCCGACGACCGTCGCTGTCCGCCTGGCGCCGCGACCGCGGGCACGGGTGCTCATGGTCGCCGCCGTCGCCGCCATGGCCGTCGTCGTGAGTGTGGCCATCATCCGCGGCGACAAGGGCGCCGATCGGCGCGGTCGCTCGAGCGCGGCCAAGCCGATCATTGCCGTGCTCGATGCGCAGGTGCGGACGGGCGATTCATCGGCGGTGTGGCTGGCGCAGGGATTGCCGCAGATGATCCTGGGCAAACTGTCGCACAACGCGAGCGTCGAAGTGATTCGCCCGGAGAACATCCGCGCTGTCATAGAACGCAGTGGGGCAGACAGCGCCGTGAGCTTGAGCGATGACCGCATGCGTGACATCGCGCGTCGCGTGGGGGCGACGATGGTCGCGCACGGCACGTTGACCCAGGACGGGAAGCGGCTTGTGTTGGAGTTGTCGATGATGGACGTCGCTTCCGGCGCTCGCGTGCAGAGCGCAGTGCTAAGCGGCGTCGATGCCTTGGCCGTCGCCGACGAGGCGGCGGTGAGGATTCTTGGCGCGGTGAACATCGGGGCTCCCGGCCCTCAGTTCTCCGATCTCGAAACCACCAGCGTAGAAGCGTACCAGCACTTCATGAAGTACCTGGATGTTGGGCGGGCGGGGCGCATCACGGAAGCGAAGCGTGAGTTGGACCTGGCGATTGCCCTGGATTCGGGCTTCATCCCCGCCGTTCGCGCACGAATCTTCGCCGCGATTGGCGATGAAGATGCGCCACTCGTCGAGCGCCTGCGCGCCACGCTCCTTCAGCATGCGGATCGATTTACGGAATTCGATCGGCTGGATGATGAGGTTAACGCGGCCTTCTATTCTGGTCGTCACGAAGAGAGCGAAGCCCTCGCCCGGGAAACCGTTCGTCGCTATCCGCGTGATCCTCGCGCCTACACGCTGCTGCAACGCGTGTTGTCCTCGCATGGCAAGTTTGCGGAAGCCTTGAGCGTGGCGGAGCGGGCACTCGCCCTGGACTCGTTGGCGATCGACGCCGGCACTGGCCCGTGCTCGCCCTGCTTGGGGCTCGAGAGCGTGGTGGGTTTGCGCTGGGTGCTTGGCGATCTGCAGGGAGCGGCCGACCGTGCCCATCGATGGATTCGCGCCCAACCCGATGGTGCTTCTGCCTGGAGTGCGCTCGCCTGGACGTATTCGTACATGCAGCGTCCAGATTCTGCGCTGCTGCTCATGCGACGTACGGTCGCACTGGCCAGCGGTGAATTCTGGGCGACGGAGCAGTGGATCCGCATGCTCCTGGTCGCCCGGCAGTATGAGCTGGCGGACTCGGCGATCCGCTCGCTGGAGACGAGTACCCCCGGTGCTCACGAAGAGGCGGCAGTCGACCTGCGCGCCCAACTGCTGCGCGAGCAGGGGCGAGCGCGCGAGGCCGAGCATCTTCTCCAGCGCTATCTGGTGGCCGTTCCCGCGTCCCGACGGTCGGTGAATATGTACCTTGCGCCCGTCCTTCGATCGCTCGGCGACAATGCTGGCGCGGCCCAACGCTATCACGAACTAGTGCACGCACCAAACGAAGGTCCCGTGACCCTACCAGTGGTGTCGACATCGGCACGTGGTTTCTGCTGGCATCACGCCTTGGTGGCCGACGCCATTGCGGCTGACGGATCACTCACGGCCCTTCAGGCCAGCGTGGACACGCTGAGCCGCGGATGCACCACCAGCTACTACGGCCGCGACTGGAAGCTGCACCACCATGTGCTCGGTCTGCTTGCATTGCGCGAAGGCCGCTATGCGGACGCCGAGCGTGAGCTGACGGCGGCGACCTGGTCGCGGGCCGAGACGTGGGGAAGAACCACCGTGGAGTTGGCTCGGGCGCAGCTCGCCCTCGGTAAGCCCGTGCAGGCCGTTGCCACACTTCGTGACGGGTACGTGACCCGGCTCGATGCGATGGGTCGTTATGTGACCATCTCCGAATTTGACTACTGGATGTCGCGTGCCTTTGCGCAGGCGGGCGCGACGGACAGCGCTCGCACCTACAGCCGCTATGTGCGACGTGCGTGGGCCGCCGCGGACCCTGAGGTGAAGCGCCTGCTCGCGGACCTGCCGACGGATGAAGCCAGTGGTGTGAAGCCAGCGGCCAGATAGCGATCGGACCGGACGGCCTCGTTCAGAACCGCCCGGGCGACATCCCGCCGATGGGCAGGAATGGAGTGTCTCCCGCGAGGAGTTCAGCCACCAGGCGGCCGGTGACCGGCCCCAGACTCATCCCCATCATCGCGTGCCCCGTCGCCACGATCAGGTTGGGCAGTCGCTCGACCTTCCCCACGTACGGCACTCCGTCAGCCGAAACGGGCCGCAACCCGGCCCATGGCGCGACGTTGTCGAAGGCTGATGGTCCGAACTGCGGCAGGTAGGCGCCGACGGACTTGATGATCCCTTGCACGCGAGATCGGTTGATCGAGCGATCGAGCCCCGCCAGCTCCATCGTTCCCGCGAAGCGAAGGCGGCCGCCCATTGGCGTGACGGCTACGCTGGCCTCGGTCAGGATGGCGCACAGGCTTGGCAGCTGCGGTGGCGAGGGCAGCGTCAACGAATACCCCTTACCCGCTTGCAACAGAAGGGAACATCCCACCGTGGAGAGCAGGTCGGCGCTCCACGACCCGGCAGCCACAACGACCGCCTGGCCCTCAAACAGGCGGCCGGCCGATCGCACGCCCGTCACCGCGCCGCGGCTGGCCTCAATCCGGTCGACCGGCGCGTTATACACGATCTCTCCACCCATGGAAAGCACTCGGCGTCGCATCGCGTCGACGAAGCGCACGGGATCCAAGTGGCAATCCTGCGCAAAATAGACGGACCCTGCGACATCCATGGAAAGATTCGGTTCGATCGAAGCGGTCCTCGCAGCATCGAGCACATCGGCCTGTAGTCCCAGGTCGCGGGCGTCTTGGGCAAGATGCGCCTCATCGTCGAGCCCCTTCGCCGTCTTGCACAACATCAGGAGGCCACGTTGCACCAGCCCAAAGTCGTCCTCGGCCGCCAGCTCAACAAATAGGCGCCGACTCTCCAGGTGAAGGTCCCGCAGCAGCTCACGCGATGCCGCGACGTGCTGGGCCGTCGCCGACCGCGCAAACTGGGCGCTCCAGCGCATGAGACCTACATCCAACCGCGGATGCATGTAGAACGGACTTTCCGGGTTCGCCATGGCGCGCAGGCCGCGAGCGATCATCCCGGGAGACGCCAGCGGAACGAAATGGCTCGGCACCACCATGCCCGCATTGCCAAGCGAACAGCAGTCGCCGTCAGCCTCACCGCGTTCGAGGACCGTGACCGCCATCCCCCGCTTGAGGGCGTAGTACGCGGCGCACAGTCCAATCACGCCACTGCCGACGATCACCGTCCGTTGGGAAGTCATTCGAAGTGAGGAACTCACTCCGCGTCGGGCGCGCCCAGTGGCCGCCGTGCCACAGCATCCTCGATTGACGCCGAGAGTTGGGCCTGAGTGAAGGGTTTGTACAAGAGACTCACGCTGCTTTCGAGGTCTGCGTCGACAATCCGCGCACCAGGCAACCCCTGGACCGAGCCTGTCATCACGACCACCGGCAATGAGGCGCGCGCCATCCGTAGCGATCGAATGACGTCGTTGCCGTTCAAGTCACCCAGGTGCACGTCGGTCAGCAGCACGTCCGCGCCGTGCTCGGCAAACATCGCCAGCCCCGCTGATCCCTTGGACGCTTCCAGAACGTCAAACCCGCCCCACTTGAGAAAGCGGGTTGCGATCATGCGCAGTTGGTCGCTGTCCTCGATGACGAGCACGCGTGTCATCATTCAACTTGCGCACCAAGCGATCCCTTTCGGTAGAGGCAACGGCGGCCATACCCCATCGCCGATGGTCGCGCGTGCCGCTCAACGTGCAGCCGAGACGCGTCCCCAGGCCCAATCGTGACCGGCTCTTTTCCGCGCGTGGACTTGGCTTGGGTATTTGTGCGGAAGGGAGCCATGCGCCCCTCAATGTGTGGATGTCCCAATGAATCCTCCATGACAAACGCCACGGTCCTCAGGGTGGCTCCAGGGCCGTCTCCTTGGAAGCGCAAGTTGTCGAGCGTTCACAAGGTGGACGCGACAACGCCGTACAGTTGACGCGCGTAAGCGTATGGGCTTTCATTGGCGTCAAGCCACTTGTGGCTTGCCATCGCGACCGCTCGCATGGCTGTGCCGTCGGAGGGGCCTTGGGCTACGGGGGGAGGGTGACTGGTCCGGAGTTGGGACAATCGGCGCTCGAATCGGTGTTCAACGCAGCACCCGCCAACTTTTTGCTTCTGGACGGGTCGCTCACGATCATGGCGGCGACGGACGCATACCTCGCGGCCACCAAGACAGCGCGCGAGCAAGTCATTGGCAAAGGCCTCTTCGAGATCTTCCCCGACAACCCGGAAGACCCTGCCGCCGACGGCGTGCGGAATCTCAAGGCGTCGCTCCATCGTGTGATAGAGTCCGGACAGGCGGACCGCATGCCGGTCCAGAAATACGATATCCGGCGACCGGAGGATGAAGGCGGCGGCTTCGAGGAGCGCTACTGGAGTCCCCTGAACGTCCCTGTGCTCAGCGATAGTGGCGTCGTCAGCTACATCATTCACTCGGTGGAAGACGTTACGGAGATCATTCGCCTCCAGCGCGAGGCCAGGCACGAACAGGCGCTGTTGCACGAAGAACTTCGGTCACGCGATGGGCGGATTGCGGAGGAAACGTATCTCCGAACATCCGCCGTCGAGGCAAATCGCCGCCTCTCAGAGAGCGAACGACGATATCGATTCCTGACCGATGCCGTCCCGCAGTTGATCTGGACGGCCGACGGCGATGGGGCGTTCGATTATGTCAACGAGCGATGGAGCACGTTCACTGGCCGGCCGGCGGGCGAGTTGCGAGGCGATGGCTGGCTCACCTCGTTGCACCCGGACGATCGCGAGAAAGTCGCCAATGCTTGGAAAGACGCTGTCCAAGCCGCCCCCGATCGATTTCAGTCCGAGTTCCGTCTGCAGGATGGCACGGGCGCCTGGCGCTGGGTCATGAGCATCGCGCTGCCGTGGCGTGACACCCATGGGAATATTCAGCAATGGTACGGCGCAACCACCGATATCCATGAACGCGTCTCTGCCGAGGAGCAGCTCCGGTCCGCCCAACGACTGCAAGCGTTAGGCAAGCTGGCCGGAGGCATGGCCCACGAAGTGAACAACATGATGACCGCCGTGATTGGATTCGGAGAACTCGTGTCGGCGGGCCTTGGCGAGCAGCACCCTGAGTTCGCCGATATCCAGGAAATGGTGAAGGCGGCCGCGCGGGCCGCCGAGGTCACGCGTCAGCTGCTCGCCTTCAGTCGCCAACAGGTCCTGTTGCTCAAGGTCATTGACCTCTGCACGGTGGCGATCGAGCTGAAGTCACTGCTCCAACGCATCATCGGCTCGGACCGTCGTCTAGACGTCAAGCTGAATGTGCCCGAGCTGCGTGTGCACGCCGACCGCAACCAGATTGAGCAGGTCTTGATCAACCTCGTAGCAAACGCGCGCGATGCCACGTCTACGAACGGGGTCATCACCATTGAGCTCGACTCGGTCGCGCCAAGCCTGTCGGCTGCAACCTCTCACTCGAGTAAGCCTCCAGCGCGTCTGGCCCGACTCACTGTCCGCGACGACGGAACAGGAATGGCGCCCGAGGTAGCGGCTCGCGTCTTCGAGCCGTTCTTCACGACCAAGGACGTAGGACGTGGTACCGGACTGGGTTTGTCCATGGTGCTGGGTATTGTTGAGCAAAGTGGGGGCGTCATCCGCGTTGAAAGCGCCGTTGGTGCCGGAACAGCCTTCGTCATCGATCTCCCCGTGGTAGATGCGGCGCTCACGACGTCGGTCACAACTGCGTCGGCCCCGCGCGGTGAGGGACAACGGATCTTGGTTGTCGAAGACGAAAGCGTCGTGCGCTCAATGACGCGCCGCACGCTGGCTGCGGCCGGCTACGACGTGGCCGTGGCGCCGAATGGAAGTGTGGCGCTGGAGTTTCTACAGGCGCACGCAGGGAAAGTGGACCTCGTGCTCACGGACGTAGTGATGCCGAACATGAACGGCCTCCAGCTCGCACAGCGAATGCGCGAGCAGCACCCGCAAGTCCCCGTGATCTACATGTCGGCGTACACCGGCGACGAAATCATGCAGCGAGGACTCTCGCTCTCCGACGTGCCCCTTGTTCAGAAGCCGTTCACACGCGATGTCTTGCTGGCTACCGTCGGTCGCACCCTCGGTCAATTCAACAAGGGTGGTCGGTCCGACACCTGATCGTAGCGACTGGCAAGAGCCCTGTTCTTTGCTAACCCGCCCGCGGACGCCATCCTATGCCGAAGACCACTCGCGTGAGGCGAAGCCCGCTCTCGAAGGGCGTGTAACCATCAGCGATCTGTTCGATCTGGCGGGGTCGCATGCGGCCGAGCGACAGTTGTGCCTCCAATCCCACGGGCGAACTCGGCCACGGAAACCAGGTAGCTTCGGCACCAAACGTTGTCCCCCAAAGTGTCCGATCGGCCGAGAGCACGCGACCGTCCAAGGAGGCCCGGGAGTCAGCGGTGATTCGACCCACCGTGAGGTCAGCCGTCAGCCCCAACTCTGCACGCGCTGAACCCAAGACGCGAATGACGCCTCCCACGGCCGCCTCCCGGAACGTGGCCTCATCGCGAAGAGGCTGTTCGGCACAATCGTCACCAGGCGGGATGAGGCCGGCGCAGGGGATGCCAATGCGATTGGACGTCTGCCGGGACGCGGCCGCCATCGCCCGAATGACAAATCGCGACCCCCCCACCTGCCAACGGACGCCGAGTTGTCCGCCGAGCAGTGGGTCACCAAGGAGTTCATGATCCGACGACACCGCCACCAGCCCGGCATTGACCTGCTGGGCCGCCGCTGGTCGCACGATCGCGACCACAAGTGCCAATGGAGTGAGTACGGTACGTAGCACGCGCATGCAGGGAATTTCTGGTGTGTCCAGAGGTCGCGCCATGGGCCGTCCGCGGACGACGGATGTGCAACCCACGACACCTCCCAGCGACGCTACCCCTATGCTTCGAGCCGTGGCTGCGCGGCAGATTCGCCCGTCGGCAGCCGTCCCTGCCTAACGTGGGTATAGACACGGACGGCGGCGCCAGAGAGCATGAACCCCGCAATTGAGGTGACAATTGGGTTGCCGGCGGGGAGTAACACACCACCTGCGCCCCCGATCACGGTGCCGATCGCCGTCCATGCAATCGCCCGCCCCAGTGGAACCGTGCGTAGCACCAACCACGAATAGAGCGGAGCGACCACGGCGCCCACCATGGCGCCGGCCACCGCGGCCAAGTCGTAGCCAATCGGATCGAGCGCCGCCGTAATACCGCTTGAGAACAACGAGCCGAGGAAACCAGCTGCAACTCCTGCCACAGCACCCACGATCGCCCCGGTGAGCGAGAGACCAGCGGTGATCGCGAGAAATCGACGGATAGGTACCATATGATCGTGCGCCTGCGACGTGAGGACAATCGAAATGTGGCTACGCGCCGACCGGCGGCCATCAGGGAACCACCGCAACGCCCTCCGCGGCCGATGGCGCCGGGCCAGTCGTCCGATAGTACGGTGTGCTCTGAGTTGCGCGCTTGCCCGTGAGGATCACCACGGATGAAATTCAGCCAACCACTGACCATCTTGCGACATGGCCACTGCTGCAGTCCTTGAACAATATCGTCCCGCCCTCACGGGCCACTGCTACCGCATGCTTGGGTCCATCGTAGACGCCGAGGACGCGGTGCAGGAAGCCATGCTGCGCGCTTGGAAGAGCCTCGATCGTTTCAAGGAACAGTCGTCCATGAAGACGTGGCTCATCCGTATTGCTACGAACGTGTGCCTGGACGCGCTTTCTTCGTCAGATCGTCGCCGCATTCGCCCGCTCGAGAGCACGGAGAGTCCGGCACAGGTCCGGGACGACATGACGCTCCCTCAGCAGCCACGCGAATACTGGGTCGAGCCGATCCCGGACGTGCTCGCCATTCCCGCCGAAGCCGATAGCGACCCTGAAGAACGCGCGATCTTACGCGAGAGCATCCGGTTGGCGTTCGTCGCCGCCCTGCAGTACTTGCCACCACGACAGCGCGCAGCGTTGCTGCTGACACAGGTATTGAATTGGTCCGCCGCCGAGGCGGCCGAATGCCTGGAGATGTCTGTCGCCAGCGTCAACAGTGCGTTACAACGAGCCCGGGCCACCATGGATGCCCGTAATCCCTCGGTGGTACCTCGGCAGTTATCCGCCGAACAGTCGGCGCTCGTGGCGCGTTACGTGGCGGCCTTCGAACGGTACGACGTCCAGGCCATCGTTCACTTGTTGCACGAAGAAGCCACGCTGTCTATGCCGCCGTACGAGATGTGGTTGCAGGGGCACGACAACATCGGCCGGTGGCTCTCGACCTTCGGGATCGGATGCAAAGGCTCGGTCATGGTGCCGGTGCAGGCCTCCGGTGGCACCCCTGCCTTCGCGCAGTATCGCGATGGTGGAGAAACGCCCTGGGCCATTGTCATGCTCGAGCTGGCCGCGGACCGCATCACCGGCATGACATCCTATCTCGATGTGGAGACCTTATTTCCGCGCTTCGGGCTGCCAATGAAGTGGGCGGGCGTGGTGACCTAAGGAAAGGCACCACCCCGTTGGGTCTGTCTCGCCGCAAAAAAAAATCGCAGCGACCGATGAGTTTTGCCGCGACCTCCGGTCTATAGGGCATAACTCAATCGGAGACCACAATGGGCGCCACCATTCTGCAGTCTGCTTCTCTTTCGCTTTCCAATCGACGCACCCCATGGTCCGTCGTGGCCGGTCGTGTCATCACCGGCATCTCCATCGCCTTGATGACGCTCGATGCTTCCATGAAGCTCTTTGTGACGAAAGAAGCGATGGAGGGCACAGCACAACTCGGATTCTCGCCGAGTATTGTCCTTCCACTCGGCTTGATCCAACTGGCCTGCCTCATCCTGTACGTCATTCCGCGGACCTCATCGCTCGGAGCCGCGCTTTTTACCGGCTACTTGGGAGGCGCGGTGGCCACGCATGTGCGGCTGGGCAATCCGATGTTCACGCACATTCTGTCGCCCGTGTACGTCGCGATCCTTCTGTGGGGCGGTCTGTACCTGCGCGATCCCCGTGTGCGTGCGCTGTTCCGCGGCAACCGTTAGGCACACCGTCATCGTCAACGAAAACATCCATCATACGGAGACCGTCATGTCCACCACCCAGGCACCCGGCCCAACCATCACGAACGCGGGCACCAAACCGTCCAAGGCACGCAAGCTCTTTGTGAATGTTCCCGTGAGCGACCTGCAGAAATCCATCACCTTCTTCGAGCAGCTCGGGTTCACGTTCAATACGCAGTTCACGGATTCCACCGCCACGTGCATGCTGGTGGGTGAGGACGCGTACTTCATGCTGATGGTGAAGGACAAGTTCGCCAGCTTCAGCAGGAAGCCTTCTGGCGACTCGACGCGGGAGACCAGCTCACTGTTCGCGATCACCGCGGAAAGTCGCGAGGAAGTGGACGCACTCTTCGCTCGGGCATTGGCCGCAGGAGGGAAGCAGGCGGCGGAGCCTCAGGACCACGGCTTCATGTACGTGCGGAGCTTCTATGACCTCGACGGCTACCACTGGGAACTCTTCTGGATGGATCCGTCAGCGATCAACAGTTAGGCAGCCGATACCGTGGGCCGCTGCGCAACCCGGTGGATTGCGCAGCGGCTTCGGTTGTTACTTCCGGCGTTTGGCGGGCTTGGCCCGGGTCGCCTTCTTCACAGTCCGCTTTGATGCGGGCTTTGCGCGTTTGACGACCTTCTTCAACACCGCGCGGGCAGCCTTCTTCACCGCCTTCACGGCCTTTTTAGCAACCTTCTTTACGGCCGCCTTCTTCGCGACCTTTCGCGCCGGAGCCTTCGCCGCCTTCTTTACGGGAGCCTTCGCCTTTTTTGCTGCTGCCTTTTTCGCTGCTGCCTTTTTCGCGGGGGCTTTCTTCGCCGGCGCCTTAGCAGCCGGTGCAGATGACGGAGCGGACGGCATCGGCATCGCATTCGCATCGTGCAGCGCGAAGGCGGCGCCCTGCGGGTCGCTCAGGATTGCCACCGTGCCACCGGGAATCGGCATACGCGGGCGAATCACCTTTGCACCACCCTTCGTGGCCGCTTCGATCGCCTGTGCTACATCCTTCACGTGCAGGTACAACAGCCAGAATGGGGGCATCCCTTCCATGCCCTTCATGCGATTGTACATGCCACCAAAGCTGACCTTCTCATGGCCGAACATGGCGTACATGGATCCACCGCCCATGTCCATTTCGCCCGTGGACTTCCAGCCGAATAGCGCGCCGTAGAAGTCGTTGGCCTTCTTGTAGTCGTCCGTCATCAGTTCATGCCACGACGGACGGCCCAGTGCAGCCGCACCATCCCAGCCCTGCGACGCGCCGGATGAACGATACAGACCGATTGTGGCGCCTTGTGGATCCTGGACGACGGCGAACCGGCCAGTCCCTGGAATGTCCGCGGGGCCGACCAGCACCTTGCCGCCTAACGACGTCGCCTGTTGGGCAGTGGCATCCACATTGTTCACCTCAACGTACGCCATCCAGTTCGGTGGCACGCCCTGCTGCTGCATATCGCCCGACAGGCGGAAGATGCCGGCCACCGGCGCCGGTCCATTAGTGAACATCGTGTAATCGGCATCGAACGGCTGAAGCCCCCACCCGGTGAACCGCGGGTAGAATGTCTTCGACGCTTCGACGTCCGGAGTCGTCAGCTCGTACCAGGTGAATTGTCCGTGCATGGAAGTGACCGGCGAAAGGAAAAGGCGCAACCGACAGTCCTAGAAAGAAGGTGCTGGGGGTGACGCCCGTCCAGCGCTGGGGTGCGAGCCGATACCTGCACCCTTGGCCAAATGATCGCGGCCGTCTCCCGCGGATGCTGCGAACTTCGATGACCGGGCGCCTTCCAATGGGATGCGGCGGTCAGATCCGACGCGGCGAGGGGCACGTCAGCCCACCCGCCACCCTCAGCCGCGCCCAGTCGCCGAGGGATTGCCCTTGCGCTCTGGGGGGCAGAGGCGCAACCTCGCTCGCCTGGGCGTCACTGGCCACGCGCCCCTCGAGCGGCCGATCGTCGTACATCCACCCTTGGGAATCACGTGCGTCTACGCCACGCCTTTCTCCTCGTTCTCCCGGCGACCCTCGCGGCGCAGCCGCACCCCACGCCGGCCGCCCCCCCGAGCGCCATGCGGGCCATCCGTGAGGCCGATCTCCGGCGTGACCTCTTTGCAATGGCGTCGCCGGAAATGCGCGGGCGTGAGGGTGGGACCCTGGACGAAATGCGGGCATCCATCTGGGTCGCCGAACAGTATCGCCGTTTGGGGTTGCAGCCGGCGGGGGAAGGCGGCACGTGGTTCCAGTGGTTCAACATCACCAGGACGCGCGTCTCGACGACGGTCAGCCAGGCTACGGTGGCGGGGCGGCCGATGGTGCTGTGGGGTGAGATCATCCCCCTGAGCGTCGCGCCCGTCGAGACCTCTGGGTCGGTCTTGTGGCTGACTGATCCCGCAGATACCACCATCGACATCCGCGGTCGGATCGTCGCCGCGGCGCTGCGCGAGCCCGCGCCGGGCTCCATCCGGCCGACCAGCTACACCTACGGCATGCGCTACGCCAACGCGGCGATCGCTACCACAACGGCGCGTCTGACCCGTCGCGGCGCGGCCGCCATCCTTCTCGTGGCGAATCCCACGGTCGACAGCGTCTTCGACGCGCTGGCCGTCATGCGCGCCCGCGGCGACTACGACGTGGACCACGCAACGCCTCGAACGAATGCAGGATCGGATCGAGTCGCGCCCATCCCAGCGATCGGGGCAGGGCCGACACCAGCGTTTATGCTTCGCGCCGGGATGGGGAGTGCGCTCCAGCAAGGCGCCGAGGCGTCGCTGGTAATTCGGCTTGAACGCTTCGAAACTCCGTCCGTGAACGTCATTGGCGTCCTGCGAGGCACGGACGCCACGCTTCGCAACGAGTACGTCCTGTACAGTTCCCATCAGGACGCCAACGGTGTGCGTCTGTTGGTTCCCGGGGACTCGGTGCTGGCCGGTGCCGACGACAACGGGTCCGTGAGCGTGGCGCAGTTCGCGGCCGCTCGCGCGTTCGTTGCCCAGCGGCCGAAGCGCTCCGTCCTCTTTGTGCATCACGGTTCCGAAGAGCGCGGCCTTCTCGGCTCGCGCTATCACTCGGCGCATCCGGTGGTGCCACTGTCGCAGATTGTCGCTGTGCTCAACGGCGACATGATCGGCCGCAATCACCCGGACACGGCATCATTGCTCGGCGCCCAACCGCCGCACCGGAATTCGAGCGCATTGGTGGAGATGGCGCTCAAGGCCAATGCCATGACAGGGAAGTTTGTGTTGGACACGCTCTGGGATCGCCCCACGCATTTCGAAGGCTGGTACTTCAGGAGCGATCACCTGCCATATGCACGGTTAGGCGTGCCATCCCTGATGTATTCCACTAACCTGCACGACGACTATCACACGGCGGGCGACATCCCGGAGCGGATCGACTACGCGAAGTTGACGCGCATGGCGCAATGGATGTACCTGACGGGATGGTTCGCCGCGAACGCGCCAGCACGCCCGGCCGTGGACCCAGGATTCAAGTTAGAGCGCTAGCGGCGATCAGGACGCGCTCCTAAGCAATTCGCCTTGCAGCGCGGTAAGATGAAAATCGATCTCTGTCCACGGCCGTCGCGTCGACACGACGCGCGGCTGAAGGCACTTTCTTCCAACGACCGATTGACTTCGGAGCCCAGGATGCACCCAGTGTTCATGCTTCTCTCGTTAGGACTCCTGCAGGCCGCTGGAAAAGATTCCTCGGATTACGTCGTGTGGAATCACGGACGCAAGGCCGGCGAGATGCAGGTGGTATCCGTAGGCGACTCCGTCACGGTGCACTACTTCCATATCGATCGGCAACGGGGACCGAAAGTCGAGGGCTTCTACAAGCTGAGTGGTGGCCGACCGGTGTGGGCGGAGATCCGAACCGGCGGCGCGCAGAGCGCGGCCGCAGACATCTCTGGAAAGCCGGTGCCACTCAATGCGGAACGCTTCGAAATCCGCGGGGACGTGTTGCGTTACTGGACCACAGACGACACGACCTCTGTGACCATGCCGGCCAACGCGTTCTACATTCCAAACGCGACGACGCCATTCGATGATGCCGTGCTGGCCGGCTACCTCCTTCGACAGCCACAACGCTCGGCGCCCATCGTACCAACGGCGGTCGCACGCGTGGAGATTGTGGTGGACACCAGCGTCACGGTCGGCGGACGTCCTTCACGCGTGCGATTAGCGGCCGTGCACGGCGTGGGTGCCGCTCCTTCGCTCGTGTGGCTGGACGATAAGGGACGACTCTTCTCGTCAGGCGCGGGGTGGTTCATTGCCATTCGTCGGGGCGCGGAAGGTGTGTTGCCGGCATTGCGGGCGCACGAACTGCGATACATCGAACAACGGGAGGCGGCGCTGGCCGCTCAATTCGCGCCAAAGCCGGCCGCGGCGCTCGTCATTCGCAATGGCGATCTGTTCGACTCCGAAAGTGGTGCCACGCGCACGCACATGACCGTCGTCATCCAACGTGATAGGATCACTGCCGTAGGACCAGCCGACTCGGTTGCCGTACCCGCGGGCGCAACCATCATCGACGCCACCGGCAAGACAATCATCCCGGGCCTGTGGGACATGCACACCCACGCGTTCCAAGGCAGCTCGGACGGTATGTTGCAACTGGCGGCTGGGATCACGACCATCCGCGACATGGCCTCGGATATCGACGTCGCGACCTCACTGCGCGACCGCGCCGATAAGGGCACAGTGCTCAGCCCGCGGCTGGTGCTCGCCGGTTTTGTCGAGGGACCTGGCAAATGGGCCGGCCCATCAGGCGTACTGGTGCGCACCGAAGATGAGGCCCGCTCTTGGGTGGCCAAGTACGACTCACTCGGCTACAAGCAGATCAAGCTGTACAACCTCGTCCATCCAGACTTGGTCCCGACCATTGCCGCGGAGGCCCATGCGCGCGGCATGCGACTGAGCGGGCACGTAGCACGAGGACTCACGGTGCCCGCGGCTGTGCGTATTGGCTACGACGAAATTCAACACGCTGCATTTCTCTTCTCCACGTTCTTCCAGGACTCGCTGTACTACCCGCGCATGCGCGCGTACTCAGAGGTCGCGAGCACGGTCGCTCCAACGTTCAACGTAGACTCGCCGGAGGTCACTGCGCTCATTGGATTCCTTCGAGATCGCGGTACGGTCATCGACGGCACCTTCAATATCTGGCAGGATCGCTCCAAGCTGTTGCCAGATGGCACCGACCCCGTCTTTGGTCCCACCATCGACTGGCTATCGCCACTGTTTCAGCGTGGTCTGCGCGCTGGTGGAGGCGGACCAACAGAGGTCGTGGCCCGCGCTCAGTCCGCGTCCGCTGCCTATCGACGCATGCTCAAGCGACTCTTTGACGCCGGCGTGACACTCGTGCCCGGCACAGACAACGTCGCGGGGCTGTCTTATCACGGAGAGCTGGAGATCTATGAACGCGCGGGAATCCCGGCGCCTAACGTGCTCCAGATTGCGACCATCACCCCGGCACGCGTCATGAAGATGGACAAGGACTACGGCAGCATCACCGTCGGCAAAGTTGCCGACCTTGCGATCGTGGCCGGCCATCCCAGCGAACACATCACGGATCTTCGAAAGACGGAGACGGTGATTCGCGCCGGGCGAGCGTACCAGACCAGTGTGCTGTACGACGCGGTAGGCGTCCACCCCAAATAGCCCCACCCCGCCACGTGAACGTTGGCCGTGACCCCAACATGCACGATCGCGGGTACACGATGATATTGCGATATCAACGAAGGAGGAACCAGTGTCCATCATCGGCATGCATGCGCTCGTTTATGCCGCTAGAGCGGAAGAAGCACGCGCCTTCTTCCGGGACGTCCTCGGATTCTCATCGGTCGATGCGGGTCATGGGTGGTTGATCTTTGCCGCACCCCCCGCGGAGATCGCCGTCCATCCTGCCGAAGGGGAGGAACATCATGAGCTGTACCTGATGTGCGATGACATTGAGGCAACCGTCGCCGAGCTCAAGGCCAAGGGCGTTGAAGTCGGTCCGATCAACGATCGCGGGTGGGGTCGGGTTACACAGTTGCACCTGCCCGGTGGCACTCGGCTGGGCATGTATGAACCTCGGCATCCTACGGCCCTGCCGGTGCGAACGAGGGACGCTACCGAGGCCAAGCCAACGACCGAGACGATGGACGCCAATGATCCGGTCGAAGAAGCGGACGTGGAGTCCTTTCCCGCCTCAGATCCCCCGTCGTTCAACGCGACCCAGGCTGGTGCTCCCAGGCGGAGCTCCACCGGTTCCTAACCTGCGCCACGGGTGCGTTGCCGCCCGCTCGCCAAGGTACGCGCCTGCGCCCGCCCGTGGATGGGGTGCACCTGACGACTTCCAGCGCCCGCGCAGGCTACCAGGCGAATGACCAGGTAACGAGTGCGCCGATGATCTGCAGGCTGCGCGGCGTGACGCCCTTGCTGAGGGAAGGCGTGGTCGCTTGCAGTCGTGTTTCCACGCTGGCCCGCGTGACCACATGTGGCGTCCAACGATGCTCCACAAATGCCCCCGGGATGGTAAGGGATGGTCGCACGCGCCCCAGCACGAACGTGCGCTCGTTCAGGTAGCGTCCGAACTCGATTTCAGTCCCACGCAAGACGGTTTCCAGCCCGCCGAGTGATACGTCGGCGGGAAGTTGAGCTGGGGTAATGTTCAGGACATCGGCGCGGGTCGCGCTCGCCAGCTCGCTTCGGACCTCATCCACCATGGCGCCAATCGCCAGGCTCGCCAACTGCCGTCGTGCCAGCGCCGCCACGTTGCCCGCAAGCGACGATCCGCCAGCTCCACCACCCTCTAGCCCGGTGCCCGAGAACTGCAACAGCGATGATGACGACCGGCCGAACGCCAGGAAGGAAATCAAGTCGGACTGCGACAGCGTCGGCTGCGCGTCGCTCTCCAATGAGATGGTGGGCCGATCCAGCGTGCCGCCAATGACCACGCGAATGTCGAGCGGTGCACGGCCCGCTTGTTGTACCTGATAGGTCGCCAACAATTGCAGCGAGGGATTCAGTTCGTCGTCGCCGACAAAGCGAACGGTTCCGCCGGAGACATCGAATCGCTTGCCATACAGGGTGTAACTCCCGCGGTCCGAATGCAGGGCACCGGTCACCACGTAAACGTCCTTGGGTGGCTCAGTGCGAACTCGCAGGTCGCCGTAGACCTCGACATTGGCGTCGGCGGAGCGCGCGAACGTCCCGCGGCGCACCTCAACGACCATATCGATCCGCATGTTGCGAAGGATCTCCGAATCGGCGCCTAGCCCCAGTGCCTGGACCGTTGCCGTGTCCGTGAGTGAAAACAGCGCCGCATCTTGCGTGCTGATCACCTTGAACTTCTCCGGATCTGGCACGAAAACGACCCCGCGGACAACGGTGGCATTTCCGGTCACACCCAGGGAATCGAGTGGCCCCTCGATTCGCATCGTTCCCGTCGCGAACAATTCGCCGCGCTCGTCATCCAGTACGCGGGCTTCATCCGCTCGCACGGTCAGGTGCACGGTGGGATTCAGCAGGGGCGACAGGATCACAGAGCCAGACGCCGTTACCGGGCCATCACTGGTGGCGCGCAGGGAATCGATGAGCAGGGAATCGCCAGCAAATCGCAGTTGTCCATTCACCTTCTCCATCAAGACCCCGGTGGACGTCAGGCGCAACTGGGCGAGCGACAGGCCAATGCCGCCAGACGCCATGGGTCGGTTCCAACTACCGCGGACGGTCACGTCCCCATGGGCGGTGCCTTCGACCTCACTGACGACGTCCGTGACCTCGACGAGCGGCGCCAGAGGAATGCTGTCACCCGTAATGCGCAGAGAGAATTGCCCGTTCTCTGGCAGCCGTGGTGCCGTCGTGCTATCCAGCGCGAGGTTCATCGGGAGCGTGCCGGACGCCCGCGCCAGTTCGGCTCCCTGATCGTTATGTGCCGTCGCGTCCAGCTGCAACGCGCCGGCCGCGTAGGACGCCTTCGCAGCGACGCGCGGAAACGACGTTCCCCCATACCGCGCATCAGAAATCTCCGCGGCGCCCGCGATCTCTGGGGACGACCTGGTGCCCGTGACAGTCAGGGATGACGTAAGCATCCCATCGGCGTTCACGTCGCTCTGAAGGATCGTGAGCCACGGAGCAATGCGAACCCGCTCCGCCGCGATATCCAGACGGCCCGGCCCGGCCTGACTGATTGACCCGTTGGCAAAGAGCCGAGCATTCGCCTTCACATCCCGCAACTCGAGCGAGTCAATCCGAATCTCGTGCGCGCGCCAGCTGACCATGCTCGGCTTGGTGGACCGCCACGCCGTGGAGTCGAGATTCAGTTGCAGGTCGCGCAAACGGACCTGACCCGAATCAGGGTACACGGCGAACGACGATGCCAATCGATAGACAGCCGTGTCGCCGGGAAACATCGTGACATCTGCCTCGCCGATCCCGCGTCGATAGTTCAGGCGCACGCGCGTACTGTCGAGGGCGAAGCCGGCAATGCGCACGGAGTCTACCCCGCCGTCCACCTGAAGTGTGTCGTTAGGTGTGAGCGCGCCGGACCACAGCACGTGGACCTGTCCAGCTCCCAACAGATTGCCGCCCCAGACCAGCCCCGGCGTCTTTGCCACGGCAGATATGGTCGCGCGCTTGATGTGCCCGCGCACCTCGCCGTCTACCGCCACGGATCCCGCGGTGGAGTCGTGCGCGATTGCTGCCAGGGCAACCGTTCGTGCTCGTCGCCGAGGCAGCGAATCTCCCTGGATGGAAGCGGCCAATGCCGCCGCCGGGTCACGTCGTTCGCGCTCGGCCAGTTGCAACGAATCAGCGCGTGCACGACGCCGTGTCATGCGCGCACTTATGCCCGGTCGTGCGGGGACCATGGTGGTATCCGTCCCAGCAATCCAGCGCCGCAGGCCCCCGAGGTCGTCGACGCGCGCGTGATACGCGAGCTTTCCATCATGGCCGTCCGCAAGGCCCAAGGTCCCAGCGGCAGTCATACTGCCGAAGCCCGTCTTGGCGGACAAACTGTCGACCTGAAGCACCCCGTCTGCGGCGCGCGCCTCCACGACCACGTCGCGCACCTCCGCGCTGTCGATCATGAAGAGCGACAGTCGAGAATGAAGGCTGGCGGTCATGGTCGCTGGATCAACGCCCTGTCCGTCAAAACGGGTGGTGCCATCAACGAGCATGAGCGGCAGTGACGGGAGGATCGCCTGTGGCGCGAGGTGTGCCACCGTCATTTCCCCACGGTAGCCGGCGAGTTCGCCCCGCATCACCTGAAACGCGCCTTCGGCATGGACAGAGCCTTCACCCGGCAGCCGCAACCTTGCGCTCACATCGGCTGCGCGCGGCGTGCCGCGCACGTGCACGCGTCCAGTCACATCGCCTTGGGCGTCCAGGCTATCTACAAAATCGTTGAGGAGTGCCAACGAAACCGTATGAAGTCGGGCGGTCACGTCCATACGCGTGCTGTCACCCGGAGCCACAGTCCCGCGCACGGTGGCGCGGGAGCGCACCCCACGCTCGATGTGTTCTACATGAAACTGCCCGGCGATGCGTCCGCCCGATGAACCGTTCGCGATGCCGTCCATCGAAACCACCCCGCCGACCCGAGGGCGGACGTCGAATACCCTGGCTAGTGAGACAGGAACGCGTTCGGCATTCAGATGCAACTTTCTGAAAGTGAGGCTTTGAGACACGCCAAGTCCGCCAGCTGCCGACACGCGAAAGGCGGGATCCTGCTCCGGGCGCACCAAGGCGCTCACCGACAGTTGCATGGCGTCCGTAGACCCTTCGACGTTTGCCTCGCCGTCCAGCCGGGCAACGAGTGGCGTCTTCGCGGCGGGAACGAGTCGCTGGATCAATGCGGTGGGGACTCGAGCAAAGCGCACGTGGGTGTCTTCAAAGCGCACCACGGAGTCCCCGACAAGCACGCCCAAGGATCCACTCACGACCGCCTGCAGACTTCGAAGCTCCGCCTCGCTCACCTTGTACTCGCTCGGCGCCGCATCGCGGACCTTCAACTGAAGATTCAAGCGACCAGTCCCACTGTCCGGCAATAACGGATACAGCGGCCGAACATCGGCGAATGCCAGAAATGGCACCTGAAGGTTGGCTTCAATGTCCCCGGACTTCGAGTCGATCAGCACCTCGCCATGTCCCGAGGTGCGAGGCAATGCCAGCCGTAGCGATGTCACGACCACGCTGTCTGGGCTAACACGCACGGTACCCGCGGCGCGACGGATGTCGAAGGGGCCAGCGCGCAGCATGCGCGTGACTGCACGCAGCGAGTCCACCACGAAGTGCATATCACGCTCACCCGGAGTGGCGATCGTAGCGGCCGATACGACGCCGGCGACCTGCTCCAGCGTGACAACCTGCGACAAGCCTTGCGGTGTTCGCACGATCACCAGCGATGAGGAATCCGCCAGAGTCTGGGCTAACGCACTGTCCGCCCTTGCCCGTGGATCATCAGGGTTCCACGGACGCTGAATCTGCACCCTCCCCTCGGCCAGCGACACGTGGCCTAACGATACCCAATCGCCCCAACCGGTGGTGGTGTCGGCAGAGGTGGTATCGTGCGGGAAAATGCGCTCGTAGTTCCAACGTCCGTCTGCATCCTTCGTCAGTGTGAGGACGGGTGACTCCATCATGACTTCGGTGATGCGAATCCGCTTCTGGAAGAGTGCGGGGAGTGACAGACGTGCGCGAAGGGTGCGCACGCTGACGAAGGGACGGCCGGCGCTATCCGTGATCGACACATCGCGCAGCGTAAAGCGGTTCAACAGGTCGCCTTCCACCCGCGCGACCGTGAAACGTCCGTGCGCCACGCCTCCGACCGTCTGCACAAGCGCTCTGCGGACGCGTTCGTGTCCCCACTCGGTGCGCGCCACGACGGCCACGCCCACGGTGGCCAGCACCACCACGCTTGCCGCGAAGATCAGGATCCGTCGCATCTAGAACGCAGGCCCGATGGCAATGTGCAACGTTAGGCGGCTGAACACCTGTTTCAGCACCCCTCCGGTCGCCTCTGCCTGGTCAAAACGCCGCAGCGTCTTGAGGGTGACCAGTGAAAACGACCCGTCGCCCTCCGTCACCTGCGTGATCACCGGGAGGCGTTCCACGACACGCGGTCGCACGCCAAGGTCCACGCGCACCGGCCCGACCGGCGTGTCCACGCGAATGCCGAAGCCTGGCGTGATCGTTCCGGTGGAGCCGAGCAATGAGCCAAAGCTGCGGGTCCCAACGATGCCACCATCCACAAAGAGTGCGCCCGAAACACCCTGCGATCGCCACAGTGGAAAGCGAAGCTCTAGATTCCCCTCGGCGACCGCGGTTCCTCCCAGTGGCCTGGGTTGAAAGTCAGAGGCCGACACACCCACGGCGTTCGGATCGCAGCTGCCATCGCGCAGGGACGCCTCAGCACACGGCGCAGACAGCGAGGTATCCGTGAGCTTCGCTGGATCAATGGTCAGCACGCGCGGCCCCAACTGATTCTCACCATAGCCGCGGACCGATTGGGACCCTCCGGCAAAGAAGTACTTGCGGGGATGGATGACCAGGTCGGCTAGTGGGTCCGAGACCCCCAGCCGTCGATTGGTTCCCGGGAGAGCGCGCACCGCACCGATGCGCAGGCGCCCCGCCAGCACCAACGAGCGGTTGATGGGGAGATAGCGGCTGACCGTCGCTGTCGCGCGATTGTAGCCGAACGCTGATCCCGTCAGCGGCGACGCATGCTCGACGTCGACGCGGGCGCGCACACCATGTGTCGGGACAAACGGATCGTTGGAACTGTCGTACTGCCAGACCAGCGACAAGGGTGCCAAACCATGGCGCGCCGAGACGACATCGATCGCCGACGATACACACAATCCGACAGATACGCAGAAGTAGACGTCTGAAGCGTCGATCGACGAGGATTCGTACGTGTAGGCAAGCGTTGCGCTGCTCCGTCTCGTGGTTTCGCGAGTGACCCCGAGGGTGAACCCGGCGCCACGATCCGTCACCACCCCCGGTTGGCTGCGGCGATGCGTGAAGAGGGACGCGCCAAGCTGGTTGCGTGGACTGAATGCCCAAGGTTGGAGGAATTCGAGGCTCGCAGACCAGGTGGGTTCCAGAAACGGGTCGCGCGCGCGCCCTTCGGCCCCGCCTGTGACATCGTAGAACACGCCAGAACCGTTCAGTTGTGGGGCCAGCAGGTTGCTCACCGTCAGGTGCGCTGTCAGACGCCGCGCCCCAGACAGGAAGTGGTAGCGGGTAAACTCGGCATCCACCTGCGCAAAGTCGGCGGTGGTCACACCTCCTGACAGCTTGACTCGACGGAAAGGCGCTTCAACAACGCGAACCATCAACGTCTTTGCACTGTCAGTGGTCGGTATCGGCACAACCTCAGCCTCGGAGAAAAGGCCCGACAGGTACAAGCGGCGTTGTGCCTCGAAAATGTCCTGGCGTCGAAACAGGTCGCCCGGCGCCAGATGCATCAGTCGATTGATCGTCTCCGCAGAAATGCGGGCAGTACCTTCGATCTGCGTCTCACGAACCGTGGATCGTCGCCCCGACTGCAGCTGCACCACGACGGGACCGGAGACGCTATCGACGGACACCGCGGAGGTGTCCACGTCGACCGTTGCATCACTGTATCCTCGCTCCCAATAGGAGCCATAGAGGAGTGTGCGCGCAGAGTCCAGGGAAACAAGGTCGAGCGGATCGCCAGCCTTCAGCGACAGCGCTTCGCGTATAACGCGCGGCGGCAGCACACTGTCAGGCTGCGTAACGGTCAGTCGACTGATCGTGGTCGGTTGGCCTTCCGTGATCGCGAAGATCACGCGCGTACCTCCCTTCGCGCGTTCGGTGTGTGTCTGCACGGTGACCGCACGGTACCCGCGTCGCCAATAGAACAGCCGCACCCGCAGCACATCGCGCTTCAATTCCTCCGCGTCCAGGTAGTTGCGGACTGCGAGCACCGGAGATCGGCTGAACAGGCAGAACGGCGCGTACAGCACGCTCCGGCAGCGTGTGGGCTGAGTCACCAGTCCGGCGCGCAGTTCATCCACCGGCACCGCGTGCACCCCCTTCAGCACGACCGACGTGATCAGCGGACGGCGCTCTTGCGCGCTTACTCCGCCCGGTGGAGTCAGCAGTAGCACGATCAGCACTGCACGCGCCACGCTCACTCGGCACTCCGCGGAGCCAGGACCGCTCCCGCTTTTGGTTGGGGATCTCTGCCCGTGCGTGCTGCCCAAACCCGCGTGAATTCCGCGCCCAACAGGACGATTTGCGCAGAGTAGTACACCCACACCAGGATGATCGCGATCGTCCCGGCAGCTCCAAAGGGCGACGCCAACGCACTTCGGCCCAGATAAAGTCCGATCACCCGCTGACCAATGGCGAACAACACCGCGGTCACCACGGCGCCCACGGCTACGTCGCGCCAGCGAAGGTGCACATCGGGTAGCACACGCAGCAGCGCACCAAACAACAAGGCCGTCACAAGCAAGGACACCAACTGGTTCGTCAGGTACACCACGGTGGGCCAGACCGGCGTCTGTGAACCAAACCATCCGACCGCAGCATTGACTCCAGCGCTCACGGTCAGCGAAACCAGCAGGAGAAACGCAATCGATACCACCATCCCCAGTGAGCGCAGTCGCCGGCGAATCAGTCCGCGGACATCGATCAGTGCCGTCGATGATGGCCTCACACGCCAGATCCGATTCAGTGCCGCCTGCATCTCGAGAAAGGCCCCAGTCGTCGCCAGGATCAGGCCGGCGATCCCAAGAATGGTGGCAGAGACGCCTTCCCGCGGTTCGCGCGCCCGCTGCAGGATCCCCTGAATCGCCGTGGCTCCGTCGCGTCCAATCAATTCACCCAGCTGCTGCGCGATTTGCCCGCTCACGGCGTCCTGCCCGAAGACCAATCCCGCCAGTGCGATCACAACCAGCAGCACGGGCGCCATGGCGAACAGCGTGTAGTACGCGATCGCCGCCCCGTGGCGCGACGCACTGTCACCGAGCCATCCCGTAAACGCCTGCCACAGGAGGCGCACAAACGCAATTGGCGTCACCACCGCTCGGGGTGGTGTGCCTTCTCCAGAGTTACTCCGCACCCCAGAGTGTAGGGCCTGTAGCGGCCGCCGAGTATTGCCCGCGCGAGAGAGTTGCTACTACGCCTCCCGGACACCTAACGAGCAAGATTTGCCGCAAACGTTGGAAACGGGCTATCCCACGAGTGGCAACGGCGTGTATGGCCGATGGGCAACGGCCCGGACGATGCGGCGCTCATACATTTGGACCGTGCATGAAGGCTGGCTCGGTCGCGGCATGCGATGGCTCGGCCGATACCACCGGAGTACAGCCTTGGGCCAGCGCCGCCAACGGCAGTCCACTCGACCGCGAATCAGGACGCGTCCGGACCCACAACTGGCAGCTCGCGATGCGCGGTTGCGGTACGTGAACGCGGATGGAGCCGGCATCCGACGGTTGGGCACGCCATCCCGTTTTCGTTATCTGGCCGCCGACGGCCACCCCATACGCGATCGGGGCGAGCTGCAACGGATCCGTCAGCTGGCCATCCCGCCGGCCTGGAAAGACGTTTGGATCTGCGCGTACCCGAATGGTCACTTGCAAGCGACCGGACGCGATGCGCGCGGTCGGAAGCAATACCGATATCACCCACGATGGCGCGTGGTGCGTGATGCGAACAAGTATGCGAGTCTGTTGGACTTTGGCAACGCCTTGGAACGGATCCGGACCCAGGTCGAGACCGACCTGACGCACGCGGGGTTCCCGCGCGAGAAGGTCCTCGCCATGCTCGTGCGCCTCTTGGAGACCACGTTCGTGCGCGTGGGTAACGAAAGCTACGCACGTGAGAACGGGTCGTTTGGGCTGACGACGCTGAAGAACCGCCATGTTAGGTTGGCGCGGAGCGGACTTCGCCTGCTCTTTCGTGGGAAGAGTGGTGTCCGGCACGACGTCATGGTCACGGACCGTCGACTCGCCCGTTTGGTCCAGCGCTGCCGCGAACTCCCGGGCCAGGATCTGTTTCAGTACTTGGATGCCGATGGCGCGCCGCAGCCTATCTCGTCAACAGACGTGAACGAGTACCTGAAGGCCGCCGCCGGTGCGGAGTTCACAGCCAAGGATTTCCGCACGTGGGCCGGGACCCTCTTGGCTGTACGATACCTCAGCGAACATGCAGGTGAATTGGACGGCGACGTGCCCGCGAAGACGATTTCCGTCGCGCTCGTGAAGCACGTCGCCGACTCCTTGCGCAACACTCCCGCCGTCTGTCGAAGCTGCTACATCCACCCGTTGGTGCTGAATGCGATCTCCGACGCGTCCCATCGTAAGCTGCTTCGCCAGGCGCTCAATGGGCGCGACGAACAGTCTGACGATCGACAGTGGGAGGAAGCGTTACGTCGCTTCCTCCGTGCCGAACAAGCCGCCGAACGCCGTGACGACCAAGCGTCGTCAGGTTGACTTGATCGTCTTCGAAGCCTCGTCCCAGGTCACGCTCGTGCGACGGAAGTACGACTCGTTGGCCATGTGACAGGCTAGGGCCGCGTGATGACCAAAGACCGCGTCCTCCATGACTGGTTGGCGCGTCCGGACGGCGTTGAAGAAGGTCTGCAAGTGCGGGACAAGATCGTCGTAATCATTCCCGCGGTAAGTGATCGTGCTCCGCGTAGCGGCAGCTGCGACCTTCGCGTCGTTCTCTGCGTGCCATCGGCTCTCGTATTCAGCACGCGCCTTTCGTTCGTAGCTGCCGGAGTAGTAGCACGGGTAGGTGTCGAACCCGGGCTGCGGTGTGAACGTGACCGTTGAACCTGTCACTTCCAACGTCCCCTTAGACCCGGCGAATCGGTATCCCTCGGGTGACTCGTTCCCGAGGTTGAGTCGCAGATAGACCGGAATATCGCCCCAGTAGTAATTGACGGCGTGGACGTCTGGCATGTCGCGCCCGTCCTTCCAGTGGCGAATACCTCCTACCGCAGCGGCAAAGTTTGGTGCATCGCTGGTGCTCAGCATGTACATCATCCCGCTGACGAGATGCACTAAGAGGTCGCCAGCCACCCCGCTGCCGTAGTCCTTCCAGCAGCGCCAGCGCGCAAAGAGCTTCGGGTCGAACGCATGCTTTGGCGCTGAACCGAGCCACGTGTCCCAATCGAGATTTGCCGGCGAAAGATCAGGCGGCGGCGGGTACTCCCACGCACCGCACGCGTCGTTACGTCCGTTGGTGCCTTCGATCAACATGATGTCGCCAAGCATTCCTGCGGCAATCATCTCGCGCGCCTTCGTGCAGACTGCCGAAGACACGCGCTGCGAGCCAACCTGAACAATCCGATTGTTGCGTTTGGCCGCCTCCACCATGGCCACGCCGTCTTGTGCACTGTGCGACATCGGCTTCTCGACGTAGATGTCCTTCCCGGCGTTGCACGCATCCACGACGACCTGTCGGTGCCAATGGTCGGGCACGGCGGCAATGAGACAATCGATGTTCTTGTTGTCCAGGAGTTCGCGGTACCGGCGAGTTACAAAGAGATTGGGATTGCCGGTGATCTCCCTGGCCAACACATGCCGCCCGTCGTACAGGTCGGCCGCACCAAGGCACTCCATGCCGGGGATTCGAATGGCCGTTTCCAGGAGCCCTGACCCCTGCATGCCCACTCCAATGATCCCGAAACGCAGGGGCGCCGCGAGTGGGGTGACCGGCGTCGGGTCCAATCGAATGGCGTCGGCAAGAAGCGGTCGTCCAACCGCGGTTGCTCCAGCCGCAACAGCCGACACGCCGATGAACGCGCGGCGCGAGACATGCTTTTTACTCACGGGGCCTCCGGAGGGGCGAGAAGGGTGGCAGGCGACGCCTGCCACCGCCTAACATGCCTCACCTCCGAACGGCCGAACAGGTCACGGGCTCAATTTCCGGATCTCCCCGACCGGTAGGTTCGGTCGGGGCCCGCAGGACCTCTGGTTGCCGCTCAGGACCCTCCGCGCTTCGGCGTGTAGTAGCCGTCGGAAAGGGTCTTCATGAATGCCACCAGCGCCCGTTCTTCCTCGTCCGACAGATGCAAGTTTCCGATCTGGCGACTGCGGTTCACGCTCTCGCTGACCTCAGGCGCAGGCCAACAATTCACGCCAAACTCTGGCACGGGGGTGGACTCGCAGCGCGGAAGTACATCGCGCGTGTTGTAGAAGTGGACCACCTGTTCCAGCGACTTGAACACACCGTTGTGCATGTACGACTTGCTGGATGTCGGCGTACCCCGACGATCGACGTTTCGCAGGGTCGGCGCTTTCACCGCGCCGGAGAGTGAGTTGTCCTTCAAGAACGCGCCAAGGCCCATGTCCTTGAAGTTTGGATCGGCAAGAAGTGCTGGGTTCAACGGGTTCGCCGGCACACCAAGATTATCGTATCCGAAGTCGGTGAAGAACGCGTGCCGGCCGACGTCTCGGTGGCACTTGTTGCATTTCGCCTTGTTTCCATCAAAGAGGCGCATTCCCGTCAGCTCCAATGATGTCAACTGCGCGACACCGTCCACGTAAGCGTCGAACTTGGAGCTGAACTGGTTCACCTTGCCTGAATTCTCGAAAGCCGCAATCGACAGGCCGACGCGGTCGTATTCGGCGCTGATCTGCGCGCGGTCCGACGACGACAAGGGAATCTTCGTTCCCTCGGTGGCGCAGAGCTGGTCGCTATTGGCCGGGAACGCGATCTGCTTGATGCTTGGCCCCCAAGCTGCAACGTAGTTCTCGACGTACGACCCCTTAGCGATCCGATAGATCACGCAGGCCGTATCAGGAAGCGCCATCTCCACGGTGCTGACGAATGGAAACAGCGCCTGCTCGGCCGCCGCGTTGCCCAAACGAGCGCCGGTGGCGTGGCCGTCCCAAAACACCCCACCGTTCCACGCTTGTTCGTCCCCGTCGAATTCCAAGTTCGGCGTAAAGGACGTGTACGCGGCCGTCGGTGTTCGGCGAGTGCCGAATCGCGTGTTCACCGATCCTGGTTGCACGGCGCCGCCAGCATTCACCGCCTCGTTCGCTGAGCTAAAGCCAAACGCCTCCACGTGACACGAAGCGCACGACTGATTGCGAAGCAAGGACAGGTTCACGTCATTGAAGATCCGGTCGCCCAGTTGCGCCATGGCGTTGCGATTCGATGCCGCCGGTGACACGTCCGCGGTGGGGGCGAGACTGGTGGTTGGCTGAATCGGATTGCCATCGCACGCCGACAAGGCGAACAGCGTGCTAATCGTTAGGGCAAACGTGGCAGGTAAGCGTTTCACGACACGTCCCTCTGTGGGAGTCTGCGTAAAGTCGGACGGGGGGCGTCCCAAAATGATGGGGTATGCAATAGCACGGTAGATGTGGCGGTGTGTCAACATCGCCCGTGCAAGGCGGACAAGGCGAACACGCGCCTTCGCGGGGGAGATCACCGAATCTGCGCGCTTCCCGCTCGCCGTAGGGCCACATCTTTAAGTGCTTGCGCGTTCCTGATGTAACTCGCTCCACCGACACGCTCCGCGCGTGACATAGCCGGAGCCAATTGGACATGGAGCGGATCGGAGCCACGCGCGACTCGTTTCGCTGGCATGGCGCGGACCGCCTGCGAGCCACGTCGCCGGGGGCCGGCTTGCCGGGGAATCCCGAAGTCCACCAGTGAGAGTGGCGGGCCAAGGGACCACCTGCCGGGGCGGTCCGATCGGAGTCTACACGACGTTGTATTCGCCAGCTGCGACGCCCGAGGCCAGACGCTCGTATCGCAGCACGTCGATATCAATCGTGTGCGCGCGGCCGTCCAGGATCTCCTCCGCCATCAGCAGGCCGGTCGCCGGCCCGTGCATCAAACCATGTCCACTGAAGCCTGCGCACACGTACAGGCCATGGACCGCGGGAATTCGCCCAAGAATCGGTTGATCGTCGGGCGTCACTTCGTACAGACCTGCCCATTCAGCAGCAAGCTCAGTGTCGCCGAGCATCGGAAGGCGCGCCACCGCATGCTCCAGATGGTGATGTCGCCACCCTTCATCTACACGCGTGTCAAAGGCCGGCGGCTCGTCCCGATTCGACATCCCTGTCAGAATCGCGTCGCCCTCGCGATGGAAGTACAGCGCCGCCGAAAAGTCGATAACGAAGGGAAAGTCCTTCCGAAGCCCCGGAAGCGCGCTGGTGACGGCGATCTGTCGTCGGATCGGCTCGATGGGGAGAGAGACGCCGGCCATGGCGCCTACCTGCTTGGACCAGGCGCCAGTGGCTATGACCACACGATCGCAGGAGATTGCACCTGCCGACGACTGGACACCCGTGACCCGTCCCGCCTGCACGTCAATGCCGGTGACCCTGACGCCGCTGGTGAGTGTTGCGCCCAAACGGCGCCCATTGGAAACGAAGCCCTGCAAGAGACTGTGCGGATCCACCAGTCCATCGCGCGCGCACCACGTCCCACCAAGTATCCCCGTCAGCTCAACTTCCGGTGCCAGCTCGGCGATTTCTGCGGGGGTGACCATGCGACTGGGGACGCCGTGCGCATTTTGCACGGCAACGTTGCGCTCGAACTGCGCCAAATCCCCCGCATCATCCAGCAGGAACAGGTATCCACAGCGCCTGATGCCGACTTCCTGGTTCATCTCCTCCGCAAAACGCTCCATCATGCCGATGCTGAGCTTCGACAACTCGATGTTGACGGCCGAAGCGAATTGGTAGCGCATCCCGCCGGCGTTGAGCCCCGTCGAGCCTAACCCGAACATCTCTTCCGCCTCGAGAAGCACCACATCCCGGCACCCGCGCTGCACCAAGTGGAAGGCGGTGCTCGCGCCCATGATCCCGCCCCCGATGATCACGACCTCGGCCGTGGATTTCATGAATGTCCAGTTGGTGGAAGTCTCGAAAGCGCGCGTGACCTACAGCCGATCGATCATCTCCTGCGTGATCAGCACGCGCCCACGGTCAGTTCGCCGGAAGCGCTTCGCGTCTAACACTGCATCCTCACCAACCACTAGTCCCGGTGGAATCCTCACGCCCCGGTCAATGACGACGTTGCGCAGTCGGGCCGAGCGACCGACGTCGACGTAGGGTTGCACGACAGCCCCTTCCAGGTGCGCGTAGGAGTGTACCGTCACGCCAGTGAACAACAGGCTTTGGTGCACATAGGCGCCCGACACAATGCATCCCCCGGACACGAGTGAACTCAACGCCTGTCCCCGTCGCCCTTCGCCGTTATGCACGAACTTGGCGGGCGGCGTGATTTCCGAGTAGGTCCAGATCGGCCACTTCTGGTCATACAGATCCAGCTGTGGCGTCACACTCGTCAGGTCGATATTGGCCTCCCAGTAGGCGTCCACGGTGCCGGCGTCGCGCCAGTACGCTTCGCCTTCCGCGTCTGCCTTCACGCAGGAGGTACTGAAGCGATGCGCAACGGCCTTGCCGTGCGTGACCACGTACGGGATCACATCCTTTCCAAAGTCACGGCTGGATCCTGGGTCCGAGGCATCTCGACGGAGCAGCTCATACAGGTACGAAGTCTTGAAGACGTAGATCCCCATACTCGCCAGGGCCATGTCTGGGGACCCAGGAATACCCGGCGGATCGGCTGGCTTCTCGAAGAACTGCACAATGCGATCGTCCTGATCCACGTGCATCACGCCGAATCCCGTCGCCTCCAGTCGCGGAACTTCCAGACAGCCAACCGTGACATCCGCGCCTTGATCCAGATGCTGCTCCAGCATCAACTCGTAGTCCATCTTATAGATGTGGTCCCCGGCAAGGATGACCATGTACTCAGGCGCGTAGGACTCGATGATGTCGATGTTCTGGTACACCGCGTCGGCCGTCCCGTCGTACCACTGCGTCTCCGACACGCGCTGGCTGGCGGGAAGGATGTCGAAACTCTCATTTCGCTCCGGACGCAGGAAGTTCCAACCGCGTTGCAGGTGACGGATCAGGCTGTGTGCCTTGTACTGCGTGGCCACGCCAATGCGGCGAATGCCGGAATTGAGCGCATTCGAAAGGGCGAAGTCGATGATGCGCGCCTTGCCGCCAAAGAACACCGCGGGCTTTGCCCGGCGATCCGTGAGTTCGAAAAGTCGTGAACCGCGCCCCCCCGCCAGGACGTAGGCCATGGCTGAGCGGGCAAGGATGCCGGTACGACGTGGTGGTTGCTGATACATGACCAGGGGACTGAGGACGGTAACGAACAACGGGTGGAGGGTCGAATGCGCCTCCCGTCATTCGGATTCTGTGTCCTGCCACCGGGCGGCGGAAGGGTGGCGCGGGAAGTACATTGGGAATTCGATACGCCGTTGGCGGCCTGTCCAGCTCAGCTTTCGTTCGGTGCCCCATGCACGTCCTTTTTGCTGCTGCCGAAGTCGCCCCTTTGGTGAAGACCGGCGGGCTCGCCGATGTCGCCGGCGCCCTGCCGCCAGCGCTGCGCGCCGCCGGACATGATGTCCGGGTCGTGATGCCGCGTCATCGGTCCCTGCGCGAGCAGGGTGTGAAGCTGACGGGGCCCATTGCGGCATCCTTCCTGAATGTCGGGGATCGCCTCGAGGAATTGCGGGTGTGGTCCCTCGCCGAAAGCGAAACGCCCACGTACTTGCTGGACATTCCGTCCGCGTTCGAACGTCCCGCCATCTATGGTGACGCCGACGATGATCGGCGGTACATCCTGTTTGCACGCGGCGTGCTTGCCCTTATCCAGCACTTGCGCGAGGTCGAGCAATGGCAGCCCCAGGTCGTGCACACCCATGACTGGCACGCCGCACTCGTTCCCAACTACATCAAGACCGCCCTCGGCTACACCTTCGGTCACATCGCCACGGTTCACACGATTCACAACCTGGCCTATCAGGGGCAATTCAATCCGTTCACCCTCGCCTTGTCCGGATTGGGTGAAGGGGGACTGGTGGAGAACGGGTTTGGTCCGGGCATCGCCGGGAGCTTCAACTTCATGGCGCGCGGTATTGCCTATGCGGACATCGTCAGCACCGTGAGCCCCACGTATGCGCAGGAAATCATGACGGCCGAGTACGGCGAACGCCTGCACGAGCTGTTGCGTCGCCGGGGAGAGCGAGTCGTCGGGATCCTCAATGGCATCGATACGCTGGCCAACAACCCGGCCACGGACCGCCATATCCCCGAGCCATTCAGTGCCGGTGTGCCGTTAGGCAAGACGCGCTGCAAGCTCGCCCTGCAGCGCGAACTGGGACTGCCCGAAGACTCGGAGATCCCAATGCTTGGCATCGTCTCCCGAATGGTCGAGCAGAAGGGGTTGGACCTGCTAGACGCCGTGGTCCCGTGGATCGTGCGCCAGACCAACGCCCAGCTGGTCGTCCTGGGCTCTGGTCAGGCGCACCTTGAAGAGGTCTTCCGTCGCCACGCTCGTACCAATCCCACGCGCGTGGTCGCCCGCATCGGGTTTGACGCCGCCTTGGCCCAACGCATCTACGCCGGTACCGATGCGTTCCTCATGCCTTCGCGCTTCGAGCCCTGTGGGTTGGGACAGATGATTGCCCTTCGGTATGGCAGCGTGCCCATCGTGCGCGCCGTGGGTGGGCTCAGTGACACGGTCAGCGAAGGGTTAGAGGGCAATGGCTTTCGCTTTCATCCGTTTGAGCCGCGGGAATTCATTGGCGCGATTGCCCGGGCACTCACCGCATTTCGTGATCAGAAAGGGTGGGGGCTTCTGCGGGCGCGCGGCATGCGCGAGGACAACTCGTGGGCGCATGCCGCGCAAGACTACATCGATCTGTACAGGCGCGCGCTGCAGTCTATCGGCCGCTGACGCTCCTCAGTCAGTGCGTAGGGCGTTCATCGGATGAACGGCCGCAGCCCGCCGCGCAGGAAGCCAGGCCGCGAGGATCGCCACGGCGGCCAACAGGGCACCGGCAACGACAAACGTCCACACATTGGCTGCGTCCGCACCAATCAGGAACGACGTGAGCAGGCGCGACACCGCCCAAGCCACCGGCAAGCCGATGGCCAGTCCCCACAGGGCCAGGCGTAGGCCCGTGCGCACCATCAGTCCCACCACGTCGTGACGCCGAGCGCCCAAGGCCAGCCGTACACCGATCTCGCGACGTCGCGAAGCCACGGCAAAAGCGACCACTCCATAAAGGCCCACTGCCGCCAGTAGCAACGCCACGACGCCGAACAGGGACAGGACGGTACTGGCCACCCGTTGTGGGGCGAGCGACACGCCTAGTTGCTGCTCCATTGACCGGATGCTGGTCACCTGCCAATCAGGGGCAACCTGTGCGACCTCGCGCCGGACGGCGTCCTTGAGACTCAGCGGAGCAATGTTCGCACGGACGTACACCACCATGCCCCCCGAATCGTCACGGTCGTCCTGCTGCAACGACGCATAGTACAGGTACGGGAGCGCTTCCTCCGTCAGGTTGAAGTACTTCGCGTCACGGGCGACGCCGACGACCTCCAGCCATGGGCCCTCGGGCCCGTGGGCGCTCAGTCGCTTGCCTAACGCGCTTTGCCCGGGCCAGAAACGACGCGCAAAGGCTTCGCTTACGACCACCACGCCGGGCGACCCGCGTCGGTCGAGCTCTGTGATCCCACGCCCTGCCCGCAGGGGGATCTGCATCGTCTCGAAGTAGGACGGACCCACCGTGTTGAAATAGAACTCCAAGTCCTCGCCATCACGGGCCGCGTATCCGTCGATCGTTACCCCTCGGCGCGAACCGTCCAGCCCCAAGGGTGTGGACGATCCCCAGCTCACCCCCTTCACCCCCGCGAGGGCGGAGAGCTGTCGCTGCATCTGCTCGCCGAACCGGGAGGTGCTCGACGACGCGGCACGATCCGGGCGAGGGGAGGCGTCGAATAGCAGCGTGCCAGTGGTCGCAAACCCCGGGTCGATGCTCGTTGCGGTGCGCAGCGACCGAAGAAAGAGCAGGGCGCCGACCAGCAACAACACGGACATCGCCATCTGCCCTGCGACCAGCATGGCTTGGAGGGAGACCCGTCGCCCGCGCACCGTTGCCATGGTGGCGTCGCCCTTCAGCATCCCCGTGACCTGCTGACGGCTGGCCCGAAGCGCCGGGGCCATGCCAAAGATCACGCCCGTCAGCGCGGCAACCGTCAGGGTGAACAGGAACACGCGACCGTCCAGTCGCAGGTCCAGGGCCACGCGTACCGGCAGTGGCGGTTCAAACGCCATGATCATGCGGATGGCCACCCACGCCAACAGGGTGCCGGCCAGCGCGCCGCCCCCAGCCACCAAGACGCTCTCCGTGAGCAACTGACGGGCTACACGACCGCGTGATGCACCTAACGACAAGCGAATCCCCATCTCGTGCGCGCGTCGCGTCGAGCGTGCCAGCATCAGCCCCGCCACGTTGGCGCAGCATACCAGCAGCACCAGCAGCAACGTGCCCATGAGCAATCCGACAAAACCTAGCACTGGTCCCGCGACCTGCGGCGGGACGCGCGTCTCACGCTCGGGGAGCACCGTCACTCGGCGACCCTGCTTCGTGACATCCAGCCACCAGTCCGGGTAGGTCGCGGCCAGGTTGCGAGCCACCGTCGCCATGGCCGCTGATGCACGCGCGACCGTGGCGCCCGGCGCCAGTCTTCCCACGACGAAGAACGAACGATTGCCGCGATTCGTCAGCTCTTCGCGTGGCGCGCCGATGAGTTCTCCCGCCGTGATGGGTACCCAAACGCCAATGTCCAGTCCACGGATCGTCCCAGCGTACCCCGCGGGAGCGACTCCGATGATCGTGAATACGCGACCGTTCAGTCGCGTGCTCTTTCCCACCACCGACCCGTCTCCGCCAAAGCGCTGGCGCCACAAGCGGTGACTCAGGATCGCGACCGCGGTCGGCGCACTCACCTTTCCTTCCTCGGGGACAAAGAAGCGCCCGAGTGATGGCGCCACGCCCAGCACTTGGAAGTAGTCGGCAGATACCAGCTCCACCCCATCGTTCTGCAAGTCGTCGCCTTCCCCCACACCGACTGGCCTAAACGCAACCGCGGCCAAACCAGAGAACAGGCTCGTCTGCTTCCGAAACTCCTCAAAGTCGGGATACGATGACGTGCCGTATGGCGGACCGCTAAAGTCACTCGTGAACAGCTGCACCATTTCTTCTGGTGCGCGGACATGTGGCGGTGGACGTAACAGCACGGCGTTCACCATCGAAAAAACGATCGTGTTGCCGCCGATGCCGATCGCCAGCGTCAATATCGCCGCCAGCGTGAACGCTGGGTTGCGCAAGAGCGAGCGTGTTCCATAGCGGATATCGCGTAGCAGCCCATCCATGGTGAATTCCCATCCGCCACTTCGCGCCTGCTCCTTCACTAGTTCAATCCCGCCCACTTCGGCGCGCGCCTGACGCATCGCCTCGGCGCGGGACAGTCCCCGCTGCATATGGCGCTGCGCGCTCAGTTCGATGAAGTGCGTGACCTCGTCGGACAACTCGCCCTCGAACTCGTCGCGTCGCAGGAGCGTCCGCAAGCCGCCGGTGAGTGTGCGCCAGAAAGACATCTCACGCCTCCAGCAGGCGGGCAATGGCCCCGCTTCGCCGCTGCCAGTCGCGAGTCTCCTCATCCAATCGCTTCCGGCCCTTCGCCGTCAGCCGATAGTACTTCGCCCGGCGGCTGTTCTCCGTGTCGCGCCACTCCGACTGCACCACGCCATCACGTTCGAGCCGACGGAAGGCCAGGATGAGTGACCCGGGATTCACGCGAAAGACGTCGCGGGACACCTGCTCGATCCGCTTCGCCACGCCGAACCCGTGCATCGGTTCTAGACTCAGCGTCTTGAGGATCAGCATGTCCAGTGTGCCCTGGATTACGTCGCTGCTTTCGTCCGCCATGGAGGTCACCGGGAGGCGTGGTGTGTGCTCTTGGCATCCAAGATGAGCGATCTCCTCTTGGATGGCAAGAGGGGCGATGGTCCCTTGCCCTCCGCTTATCCCTCGCTAACGTACGGCCTGCCAGGCTGTACGTACGTCGCGATCCCTGGTCGGGCAGGTGAAGCTGCTGCGAGGTGCGTGGACCATTTTGCGGAATGCGTATGATCGCCCTTCAGGACAAGTACCCGGACGACTACTCACATTGCTACGGATGTGGGCGACTGAACGCCGACGGGCTCCAGATCAAATCCGAATGGCACAACGGTGAGGCGGTCGCGCAGTTTCGGCCGTCGCCCCAGCACATGGCCATGCCAGGCTTTGTATATGGCGGGTTGGTGGCGTCGTTGATCGACTGCCACGCGATGGCGACCGCGGCCGGTGCGTCCATGGTTGCTGCTGGCGAGGTGCCTGGACAGGACACCACGCGGCGGTTCGTCACGGGCTCACTGCAGGTGGACTACGTAAAACCGACGCCGATGGGCACAGAGCTCACCTTGCGGGCGCGCGCCATCGACGTCGGGGAACGGAAAGTTCGGGTGGCCGTGGAGGTTCTTGCTGGTGACGTGGTGTGTGCGCGCGGCTTGGTGACTGCCGTACGCTTACCGGACAGCATGGCCGCCGGACGATCGACGACCTAGGTCAGCTGCGATCGTAGAACGGGGGCGGCTCAATCCCCAGACTTCGTAGGTACACGTAGCCTTGCCCGCGATGATGGACCTCGTTGTCCACGACGTACAGGAGCAGGTCAATTACGGGCATCTTCCATTGCCCGAAGGCCGTCTTCACTTCCTGAAATCGCTCGATCGGAATCTGCGGAAAGAGCTTGTCGAGCTGCGCGGTGGTCTCATCCCACTGCTTCAGCACCTCGGCCTGCGTGGTCGCGGTGGCTTCTGCGTACGTGTCCCACTTGTCGGTGATGATGCCGTGCACCGTGGGCGTTACCATCCCCAGCATTTCGTTGGCTAGCGCGCCAAAGGTCCGCATTCCACCCAGCGAATGCGTGAACAACTTGTCTTCCGGAAATGCGGCGATGGCGCGGCGCGACAGACGCCGATGCGCTTGCCAGTGAGTCAGGAATTGGTCAGGCGTGATGACCGCAGGTGCATTCGATGGAGACATGGTGGCCTCGAGGACGAGCTCGGCGGAGTGTTAATTTCGGCTTTTCTTCGGGTATAGAGTACGGTCCACGGTCGGCGGCCGCAAGACCCGCGAACCTGTCCGACAGATCGGTGGTGCTGGACGAAATATCTGGTGATTGAATAGGTCTGTGAGCTGCCGCTCTTGGCATGGACGGAGGCGAGTTCAAGCGCGTCGCTCCCACGCTGCCCTTCGCCCTACTTCGTTCCCAGCAACCTCATTCCGCCACCAGGATACGGTCGCCAAGGTGCACCGTGCGCATCGAAGTTCGGGTCGCCGGTTCGGACGAACGCCGCCAGGTGCGACATCATCGTGCGGGACAGCGCCTCACGTTCCGAGCGGGTGCCCTCACCAAAGGATGCGCTGTAGTAGCTGGGACCGAAATTCCCGAACAAGAAGGGAAGGTCCATTCCGTGCATGGAACCCATGAGTGAGCGCCAAGGCTCGTCCGGGCTCTCCCAGGAAAATCGGCTGGCGTACACGTTCGGTTGTTCGGCGGCAATCAGCTGCAGGGTACCTTCGATCAGTCCCGTGATCACGGCGTTGCTAGGTGCTGACGCGGCGGCAAATCCCGCGGCTGTCGCGATATCTGGCTTGAGAACATCTGAAAGCGAGAGGCTTTCTGGCTGAGTGGGATCATGTTGGAGCATCTTCCGAAATCGGTCCGCATCGGTGATCCGATACGCGCCCTGAACGAAGAACTTCCCCTCGGAAGCCGCCTCACCAATCCATAGCGGAACGGCTCGGTAGTTTCTGTCTCGCACCGCTTGCTCCGGATCCTTCGGAATTGCCACGCCATCCCGTGTCTCAAAGCCGGACCCTGGCACACCGTGCGCAGCCCTGACGAGGTCCGCCGCGGTCCGCGAACGGAGATAGTCGCGCGCCCAGTCGGGACCTCGCTCCGTGATCACGCGAGACGCGGCCAGAGTGTCCGCCGCGGTGCGATCGTTCAGCAATAGCCGCTTCAGGACTTCATTTGCGTACGCGTGTCTGGCCGCGAGCGGTGCCGTTCGCAGGGCCCCACTCAACGCCACGACCTTGTGAAACAAGTCGGTCGCCAGCGGCGACACCATCAGCCCAAAGGCATTCACCGCGCCGGCCGATTGACCGACCACGGTCACATTCTGCGGGTCACCGCCAAACACCCGCGCATTCGATCGAACAAACTCCAGAGCCTTGATGATGTCCAAGAGCCCAAGGTTGCCCGCGACTGGATCGAGCGACGGGTGAGCAAACCAACCAAACACCCCCAGCCGGTAGTTCAGTGTCACCACAACGGCGTTAGCCCCGACGGCTAGGCGTGCCCCGTGGTACAGGGGATCGGCGGTGTAGCCGGCCACGTTGGCACCGCCGTGAATGAAGACGATCACCGGGAGGGTGCCGGCCTCCGCTGTTGGACGCCAGATATTGAGCGTTAGGCAGTCCTCGGATCCAACCGGCTCACCAAACGCGTCTGCCACGCTCAGGCCAAAGGGCTCCTCGTGAAGTCCCGGCCCCTGAAAGGAGCCAATTTGAGCGCAAGAGGCACCGAAATGATTGGCGTGACGTGGCGTTGACCACGGCGTGGCGTTACGCGGCGGCATCCAGCGACCCTCCCCGATCGGCGGCGCCGCGTACGGAATGCCTAGCCACGAGTCAGTACCCAGTATTGCGTCGCGCTCACCCACCACGACGCCTAGGGACGTCGAGCGCTGCAGCGATCCCAAGGTCAGGATCAAGGCACTGAACGTCCCAAGCATATCAACGGGCGTTACGGCCGCGCGGACGACACAGTGAACGGCACGCTTCCCATGCTCGGCCCCCAGGCCATCTCCAACGTCCCGCGATTGCCGGCGAGGGCTCGCAGCGTGATGGAGAACTCCTCAACAAAGCTCGGCGTCGCCGACATCGACATGGGGACGCGTCCCAGATCGAACGCGCCGTCGTACTGTGTTCCCCATTGCCCCACCTGCTTGTTGATGATGAGGAACGTGCCGTCATGCGTGTGCTGCACCCAGAGCGTGTACATCCCGGGCGGTACGGTCAGCGATCCGATGGTGAGCGCGCGCGTCGTGAACAGGTGCGTCGCATCGTTGGCGCCGGCACGCCAGACGGAATCGAAGGGCACCAGCGTTCCACCCCAAACGCTGCGCTCGCGAACGTGTGGCCGGCCATAGTCGATCAGGACCATGCCGCCGGGGCCGAATGACGCACGTGCGAGGTCGCGAAGGGAAAGCACCCCCGTCGGCTTCATCCCTCGGGCAACCGCGGCGATGTCGATGCCTCCAGGCCCGCGAGTCGCCAAGGCCTTGTTGGTTGTGAACGACCCGTCAACCAGTTGCAGCCGGTGATTGGCATCAAAACGCAGTCGCATGGCGTACGGCGCGCCCAACAGACGCAGCGTGTCGCCACCGGCGGGAGTCAGCCCCGTGTACCCAAGGTTGCCTGTCGCGCCTAGGGCAGGAATGGAGTCCACGGCGCCCCGCGCGCCCCCTATGGCCGCCAACAGCTCCAGCGGCCCGTACACGAATACCGGGAAGTTGATGAACGCTTTTGACGCGGGAAAGGCGCGATGCTGGACGCTGTCCGCAAAGACGATGTCGCGAACCGCCGAATCCGCGAAGACGCGAATCCTGAATTCAGACGGCGCGTTAGGCACTGGCGTCCCGTCGCCCTGCATGCGACGTAGAGTAGCGGATGTGGGGGCGCCGTCCTTGCCGACGGCAACTTCGTATTGAATACGCACCACGGCAGGTCCTGAACGTTGGACCATCTCGCCGCTGATCGAACTCGCGGTGCGTGTGTACTGCTCAATGGCCACGGTATCCCGACCCAAGCGGTACACGAGGGACGCGGTCTGCGCGCCAGCGGTAGGTGCCGCGATGAAGGACAGCGTCCACGAAAGGGCGGAGCAGCGCACAACGGTTCGCATGGTCATTGGGGCTGGGGGGATTCTCTCACCACCCAGCCCTGACAACCGCTGGGTTCGTTCACTCGCCTTTCAAAACGTAGCCTACGCCGCGCACCGTGTGCACGAGCGCCTGTTCTCCAGGATGTTCAAGCTTCTTGCGCAGGTAGTTGATGTAGACATCGACGATGTTGGTCGTCGGATCGAACTCCTGCTTCCACACATTCTGCGAAATCTGCTCGCGTGTGACCGGGATGTTGGTGTGCTTCAGGAGGTACTCCAGCAGCGCGTACTCCTTCTGCGTCAGGGAAATCTGTCGGTTCCCCCGTTGGACTTCTCGCGTGAGCGGATTCACGGTCAGGTCGCCGACTCTGAGCAGCGACTCTTCGGCACGCAGCGCCGCCCGCCGGAGCAAGGCGCGCACGCGAGCGAGCAGCTCGTCGTAGTCAAAGGGCTTGGCCAGGTAGTCGTCCGCACCAGCATCCAATCCCGTCACCTTGTCTTGGACGGTATCGCGCGCGGTCAACATGAGAATCGGATTGGTAAAGGCGCGCGATCGCAGCTCCCGCGCCACCACATATCCGTTTTTCTTGGGGAGACCGATATCCAGGATCAACAAGTCAGGGCGTTGATCCAAGGCGATCTCAAGCGCGACGTCACCGTCGGCAGCGGCGAGTACTTCGTATCCGTTGTCGGTGAGCGTGCGCTGCAGCACATCGAGTACTTCTCGCCGATCCTCGACGACCAGGATGGTAGCCATCTGTTCGCTCCTCAGGCGAGTTACATGAAACAAATTTGCTCATGTTGCTCGACTCGGAAAGTGGGTGCAGAGCGAAAGTGCCGACTGGGTCATTGGACGTCCACTGCACACTGAGTCGGTACAAATGTTGCTCGTTGCCGGGCAAACTGTCCGGGTAGTGAATGCGCTCCGGCGTCTGTGGTTTGTAGTGAGGAACTTCCAACACGCGTTTGTGTCGGAATCTCCACACATGGGGTCTAGACCAGAGTAAGCCCCAGCCGTACTCGATACGCTTTGTTCACTTGGGAGCCGGTGCGTCGGGTTGGCAACATTCTCTGGAGAAAGGGAGGGAGAGGATGGACGTGCTTGTCATGCTCGAGGAGTCGCCCGACCACTCCGCGATAATGGCTCACGTGAACTCTGTCCCATCTCCGCTCAACTCCGAACGGCCGGCCCGCGACGTGGTCACCCTTTACGGTGACGCCACGCCCGAGTCGCTCGCTTTGGCGTTGGCGGCGGCGGTAGAGTCCAGGCGAGAACCTGCGGAACGGTCGGACACGATTCGCCACCTTGGGCTATGGCCGGAGCGCGGTGCGATTGGAGATGCGGCGTGGCGCGATGACGTAACGGGAGAACTCGTCACGCGCGACCTCACGATCCCGATCGATGCGATTCGGGAGACGGCGAATCACCTGTTGGACGAGTGTGGAGCGTCAATCCGCCGACTGGTCGCCGGGCTGTCTATGCCCGACTGGCCCGAAGGAGCGCGACGCGCCATCAGTTTCACCCTCACCCCGTACGCCATCCTTCCGGCTGGAGCCGGCGCGCGCTTCGACGCGCTCCTGGAAAGCTACCGGCAGGCGGACGGATACACGTTCGACAACGAAGGAGACTAAGACAAAGCCATCTTTTGTCTGAAGAACACCAAAACGGGGTCGCCCAATCGGGCGGCCCCGTTTTGCTTTTCACCCGAACCCATTCCCCCGGCTTTCCCCCGGCGGCCTCGTCCAAACTCCTCTTGACGGCCCAGCTACGCAGCGCCACGCTCTACCCACCAAACCACGTTCTAACGAAGCGAGGCACGAATCCAATGAAGGAGTATCGGGCGGCTGACATCAGAAACGTTGCGGTGGTCGGACACGGCGCCAGCGGCAAGACCTCTTTGGTCGACGCCATGGCCTTCGTGTCCGGCTCGAGTAAACGGCACGGTTCCATCAAAGAGGGAACCACACTCACGGACTACACGCCGGAGGAGACGGAACGCGGCTACTCGATCAACCTCGGATGCGCCTACGCCGAGTGGGCGGATGTAAAGCTCAACCTGATCGACACTCCCGGGTACCTCGATTTTCAGGGCGATGCCGTCGCCGGACTTTCTGCAGCTGACGGTGCCCTCTGTGTGGTGTCAGCAACGTCCGGCGTTGAAGTCGGAACCGAAAAGATGTTCCGTCGTGCCGTCGAGTGGCGCGATCCCGTCCTGTTCGTTGTGTCCATGATGGACAAAGAGCACGCGAACTTCGACCGCATCTACACGCAGATCAAGGATCGCCTGACCTCCAAGGTCATCCCCGTCGAAATCCCCATTGGCGAGGGTCACGAATTCCGCGGTGTGATCAACCTGTTTGCCAAGAAGGCCTATCTGTACAAGCCGGGGGTGAAAACGGGCGAGTACACCGAGGCCGATATCCCAGCAGAGGAGAAGGGTCGTTTCGACAAGTACTACAGTGAACTGATCGAGGCCATTTCAGCGACGGACGACTCCATGTTGGAGCGTTATCTGGAAGGCAATGAGATCGGGCGAGACGAAGCGATCCACGGCATGAAGGAAGCCATGAAGCGCGGCGACCTGTATCCGCTCTTCGTCGTGTCGTCGGAAATGATGATTGGCATTGGCGCCCTGCTCACCGAGGTGGTGCAGCTGATGCCTTCCGCGTACGAGATGGAAGAGATCCACGCGTTTAAAGGCGCAGAGGGCGACCACACGGTCGAAATCCACGCCTTGGATCAGAACCCGTTCGCCGCGCTCGTCTTTAAGACCATGTCCGAGCCGCACGTGGGTGAGGTGTCCTTCTTCCGCGTTTTTTCCGGTACCGTCAGCAATGGCGGCGAGGTGTACAACGCCACCCGTGATGGCGTGGAGAAGATGGGGCACCTGTGCGTGTCACAGGGAAAGGAGCGCATCGAGCTTCCGATCCTGCACGCTGGCGACATCGGTTGCGTGGCGAAGCTTCGCAACACGCACACGAACGACACGCTGTCCACAAAGGACCATCCGGTTCGGTTGCCGCAAATCCCGTTTCCGGAGCCTGTAGTGGAGTTTGCGGTGCACGCGACGGCCAGGCACGACGAGGAAAAAGTGCAGCAGGGCCTGCACCGACTCCACGACGAGGACCCGACGTTCGAGACGCATTACAACGCCGAAACCCATCAGACGCTCATTTCAGGACTCGGTGAGCGCCACATCGACGTGGCGATGGCCAAGCTCAAACGAAAATTCGGTGTCGGTGTGGAGATCGCTCGTCCGAAGATCGCCTATCGAGAGACCATCACTGGCAAAGGCGAAGGGCAGGGTCGGCACAAGAAGCAATCCGGTGGGCGCGGGCAGTTCGGTGACTGCTGGGTGCGCATGAAGCCGCGCGGCGCTGGGGCCGGCTATTCCTTCGTCGACTCAATCGTCGGCGGCGTGATTCCGTCTGGGTTCCGTCCCGCTGTCGACAAGGGAGTGCAGGAAGCCTCGGCCCGAGGGATTCTCGCCGGTTATCCCATGGTCGACTTTGAGGTGGAGCTGTTCGACGGTTCCTACCACTCGGTGGACTCGAACGAAATGTCCTTCAAGATGGCGGGAATCCTGGCGTTCAAGACGGTGGCGCCGAAGTGCAGACCGGTGCTGCTGGAACCGCTGGATGTGGTGGAAGTGACCACGCCCGACGAATACCTCGGCGACGTGATGGGCGACCTCTCATCGCGACGGGGACAGATCCTTGGTAGCGAGAGCGTCGATGGAATCGGGACGAAGGTCAAGGCGCATGTTCCGCAGGCATCGTTGCACCTGTACGCGACCGACCTGAGTTCGAAGACGCACGGACGCGCGACCTTTCAGCGGAAGTTGTATCGCTACGAGCAGATGCCGCCCGAGGCGGCCAAGAAAGTGATCGATGAGGCCGCGAAGGAGAAGAAGGAGGAGGCCGAGGAGGAGTAGGCCACAGGCCGCACGTAGCATGGGGGAATGGAAGCATTGGGCGGCGTCGCCTAACGATCTCCATTCCCCCATTGTCATTCGGTCGTACAGAATGCGGACATGCCGTGGGACTCACTTAATTAGCACCACGCCATGGGCAGGCGCGGACCTTCTGGCCGTCAGCGACTCCCTATTTGGCCCATTCCTTCACTCCGCCATGCTTGGCGCAGGCGCCTTTGCGCGACTTGCCTTCGTACGGCGTGCCATCGGAGCAGGTGGCGTGATAGACTGTGGCGGTCCAGGCCTTGACGCCTCCGTGATTCGAGCACGCGCCCTTGCGTGAGGCGCCTGAGTAGCTAGTGCCGTCCTTGCAGGTGGCGGACACGGTTGCGGCTGGTGCGGGCGTCGCTTGCGCCGCCGCGGGCTTGGCGGCCTGAGTGGCCGGCGCCGCCATGCTGGCTGCGGGTTTGGCCTGCGTTGCGGTCTTTGCTGGGGCTGGTTTCGTAGCGCCAGCCTGCGCCATGGCCAACTGGGGCAGCAGCATCAAGGCGGCCGCACCAGCGGCCAAACTGATCCGCTGTGTCAATGTGCGATACATAGGTTGAACTCCTGGGTGAAAGCGTGGTACGCGCACCCAATCTGCATGACAGAAGCTCAACAGGGGTTTAATGGGACGGCGTCCGCGACTGGTCAGGCCAGCGGGGTCATGCTTCGATGCGACGAGTGGCAATCGTTAGGCGTCGAGGAGGCCCAGCACCACGGCTGCTCAGATTCGACGTTGTTTCACGCAGACTTACGATCCGCGCACGAATGTGGCGCCGACACCCACGGCGTAGATGGCCCCCTGAGGATCGCCGTGCAACTGAATCAGCAGGCGTGTGGTCGGTGAGGTGAGGGCGCTCCAGGTTGAACCGTCGAAGTGGAAGAAGCGGCCGTCCTCGCCAGCAGCATAGACGTCCGTCGGTCCCGTTCCCCAGATGGTGCGAACCGCCTTGGTAGCCGGATTCACCATCGCGTACCAGCGCACGCCATCGTAGCGAAGGATGGTGCCCGCCTCGCCGACTACAAAAACATCGGTTGGCGACGTGCCCCATACGCCGCGAAGTAGCTCTTTCGTCGGCGTTGGCATGGTCGACCACTGTGTGCCGTTGTAGTGCAGCACCAACCCGGAGTCACCGACGGCATACACATTGGTGGGGCCGGTGCCCCAAACGTGTCGCAGAAATGCGGTGGTGCCGCTCGTCAGCTCGCTCCAGCCGGCGCCCGATGATGTGAGAATCGTACCGCGGTCTCCCACCACGAACGATTGGGTTGGCGACGCATACCATATATCCCGCAGCAAGACAATCTTGGGACTGGGCTCTTGGGTCCAGCGGACGCCATTGTACCTCAGGATCGTTCCCGTATCGCCGACGGCGACGATGTCCGTGGCGCTGGCACCTGCAATCCCGTACAGCGGATGCGCTGGTGGCGACTCCATCACCGCCCAACCCGTCGTGGCACGCCGGTAAATGATTCCGCCAGCTCCGACTGCGTACTGCGTGCCGTCACCGGGGCCCCAGACGGCGGTCAGTGTGGGCGCGCCTACCTCGATGGTCCACTGATTGCCCTTCCCGCGCACGACGGTGCCATCCCAACCCGCTACGACCACGCCCCCCTGATTGTCGCCCCACACGGCGCGCAAGTTTTCCCCGCTGCCGGACGACACCAGACTTCGCCAGCTCGAACCATCGTACCGCACCACGTCGCCGGTATTCCCTACCGCGTAGATCTCGTTTGCGGACCGGCCCCAGATTGCAAAGAGATTGCGCGTGGTCGGTGCGGGCTGCCGCGTCCAGGAGATGCCGTCGTAGTGAAGGAGCAAGCCGTTGATGCCGACGATCCAGATGTCCTGGGGGCCACTCCCCCAGATCCCGAAGAGCAGAAGATTCGTAGGAGACGGCACTTCGCTCCATGCGGTGCCATCGTAGTGCACGATGATGCCGTTTTGCCCAGTGGCCCAAACATTGTTGGAGCTGCTTCCCCAGATACCCCATAACTCCCACCCGCGCGCCGTAGAAATGGGTTGCCAGGAGGTGCCGTTGTACAGCAGGACGGTACCATCCGTCCCTGAAGCATACACCTCGTTAGGCCCACGACCCCACACCTCCAGCAGCGTCACGGTCGTGGGACTGGTCATGGGCGTCCACGTCGTGCCGTCGTAGTGGAAGATCACCCCGCCTGAGCCAACGGCAAACACGTTGCTCGGCCCCGATCCCCACACACCGACCAGCGACTCCGCGGTGTTGAGCTGGGTGAGCTGCCACGAGCCACCACCAGCGCTATGCAGGACCACCCCGTTCTGACCAACGGCAAATGCCTGAGAAGATTGTGCATCGGCCCAAACGCCCAAGAGCGATACATCGGTGGCGCCTTCGCGCTCCACGCTGAAAGCTGCCACCTGTCCGCCAGCTGCGACCACCGTCACGTCTGTAGTCATGCTGAGGGAGCCGCCGGTGGTCGTAATGCGGGCGGTCCCCGGAGCGATGGCGCGAATCGTTCCGTCTGTCCCTACAGTCGCCACCGCCAGGTTCGACGTCTGGTACGTCAGCTTGGCATTGGTGACCTCGCCGCCGAGTGAATCGCGGGCGGTCGATCGCAAAGCCAACGTCCCCCCCGCCTTGAGCCATGCCGTCGCCGGAATAACGTCCAGCGCTCGGATCGATGGCGACGGTGTCGGCGGTGGTGTCAGTCGGTCACTCGAGCAGGCGCCGGTGATGGCGAGGGCAGCCAAGCCAGCGCGTGCGAGCCATCTGAAAGAAGAATGCGGTAGCAAAGTCACCCGTGAAGAATGTCGAAGAGGAACACACGTGGAGTAGTGCTCCGTCGGGGTCACTCCAGCACGACACCGGCGAGAGTGGTTACCCCACAGCGACACGGGAGTGGGTGTGAGGTGTAGGCGTGAGGTCCGTCACGCGTTCGGCTCGCTCCGTCAACTTCGCCGCCGGGTTCGCCAGGAAAAAGCGAGGCGGAGCCAAGATACGGCCCCGCCTCGTGTCGTTCTTCAAGTCGGAAGGATCAGTCGCTGCGCTGCGGGAGCGAAGTCTTGGCGGTGACGACCACAATGGCGCCCGCCGGATATCCCGACCCGAATTTCACCTGCGCTTCGGAGGCGCTCAGGTATCGGATCTCGAACACGGTGTTCAGGGCGATGTCGCGCAGTGTGCTGATGTCGCCAATCGGTCGCTCATCCAGGATCACCGTTGGCGTACGCGTTTCCGGACGCAGGATGCTGGTGCGGCCGCGGTCCTTGAAGAACTGGGGGCGCAGGCGTTGAACGGCCTCGTACGCGGTGGGCGCCGTGCTCCGCGACAATTCCGCGCGCGTGATGATGTCGCTCGAGGAGCTGGCGGGCGCGTTGAGGTTGTGCGAGCAGCCGGTGAGCGCCGCGACGACCATGGCCAAGCCAAGGGTCGCCTTCCATCCGTTCTTCATTCGAGGTGCTCCGGGCGGGGGGAAGGCCGCGCCTCGCCTTTACGTCGGTCGCGCCGCCCTCAGGGGTGAAGGAGCGCCACTCACCCTAATGCGCGGGCCGGCTCCGCCGCAAGCGGAAGATCGGCCACCAACGCGCCAAAAATCAGGCGGTGCTCTCCCGGTGCGTAGAAGTCGTGGATGGTGGCGAGCAACGCGTATCCACATGACAGGTAAAACGCGCGGGTACCGACGTATGCGTCGCTCCCCGACGTCTCAATGACCACCAGGCGACCACCGTCACGTGCGACAGCGTGCTCGACGTGGCTGATCAGCAGTCGACCAAGACCCCGACCCTGGCTCGCCGGTGCGACGGCAATCCAGTACAGGTCAAACGTGCCGTCGGTCCCAGGTGTCGGTCCGTAACACGCGCAGCCGGCGAGCACACCGTGCTGCTCAACCCCAAGCCAGCGATAGTCCGGGTCTGCGGGCGGCGCCGTGCCATCGCCGATGCCGAGGTGGAACAATTCCACCGCGACAGCTGCCTCGGCGTCGCGAAACTGCGGTTCCGAGGCAAAGAGGGCCGCGACCAGCGGCCGGTCGGATGGCGCAAGGGGTCGCACCTGGCGACCGCCTAACGCCTCACGAGTCACTGCTGGCCGACGCGCGAGAAGCGCTCTCGGTCCTCGGCGGCAATGGTGGCCCCGGACAGCTCCTGGACCCGAATCCATCGGGCGTCGTACGACGGACGGCTCCGCTCCAGCGCGTGATCGCACACCAGCCGGATCAGCCCAGCGTAGTCCAGCCCCGCCACGCGGGCCATGCGCGCCAGGCCAGCGTTCGGAGCGATGTCTGGATTGGAGTTCACCTCAAGAATCCACGGACGACCCAAACGATCGATGCGCATGTCCACCCTTCCATAACCCTCGCCCCCCACCAGACGCCAGGCATCCAGTGCCACGCGCGAGACCTCGGCGGCCACCTTCTCTTCCAAGGGCGCCGGACATTGCGGCACCGTGCCCAGGTCTTCCTCGCTTCCTGTTTCCCACTTGGACTTGTACGACACGATCTTCCATAGACCGCGCGGCATGGAACCGAAGTCAATCTCCGCGATGGGTAACACGGTGTCTCCGACCACGCCCACATTGATCTCACGGCCGTCGATGTAGCGCTGCACCAGCACTTCAGGCCACATCTCGTGCATCGCGCCAACGCGCTCCGCCAGCTGCGCCTTTGTGCGCACGACGGAACGCTGTTCAATGCCTAGCGAGGCGTCTTCGGCCGCGGGTTTGCAGATGGCGGGGAAACCGACTGAGGGGAGCGGCTTGCCGATCCGTGCCAGACCCCACGCCGGAATCGGTAGCCCCGCGCTCGTCAGGAGCGCGTTGACCACGTGCTTTCGCAAGCACACGGAGGTCGTGTAGGACGACGATCCGGTGTACGGCAGCTGCATCAGTTCCAGCACGCCGATCACCGGGGGTTCGAACATCGCCAGCCCGTCGATGCCTTCGCAGAGGTTGAACACCAAGTCAAATCGCGCGCGCTTTACGCGGTCGATCCAGCGGGTGTCGATTCCCACCGGAACTCGTGACGTGACGTGCCCATCTTCCTTCAGCGCGACCTCAATCGCTTCCACAGTTTCAAGGATCAAGAGGTCGGGAACGGGCGCCAGTGCGGAAACGCCGTCGAAAAGAATGCCGATCTTCATGCCGTGCGTGGCTCGAGGTCGCGAAGGTACATCCCGTGCGGTGGTGTACGCCGGGACAGTTTAGTGAATCCAGGATCCTTGGGCAGGGTCAGCCCGTGCCGCTGGGCCGCAAACAGAAGCACCCGCTGCATCAGTTCGTCGTAGCCCATGCCACTCGCCCGCGCGGCCATCGGAAAACAGGAATGATCATCCGGGTTCGGGGCAATGCCCGGCAACGGATTCACTTCCACCACGTTAGGCACGCCCTTGGCATCCAGTCGCAGGTCGACGCGCGCCCAGTCGCGACAGCCCAAAGCGGCATACGTACGCAAGGCGACGTTTTCCAATGATTCCCGGAGCCCCTCGTCAATTCGCGCGGGGCATTCATAGATCGACAGCGGGTTCTCCCGCGTGTCCCAGATCCATTTGGCTTCGAAGCCGAAGATCGGCGGTGCACCCGACGGCAACGCGTCAAAGCGCATGCCGATGACGGGCAGCAACGACAGATCATTGCCGTTGCCCATGATGGCGCACGTGAACTCCTCGCCAGGCAGGAACGCCTCAACCAGCACGGGCTCGCGGTACCGATCGAGCAGGAAGGCGGTCTGCTCGCGCAATTCGTCGAAGTCGCGGCAGATCGAGCGCTCCGTGATGCCCTTCGAGGAGCCTTCGTGCACCGGCTTCACAAACATTGGGAACGCACGACGCGAGAACACTTCGAGCTGTTCCAGCTGCGTCACGCGGGCAAATGGCGGTGTCGGGATCCCGTAGAACGACAGCGTCTCCTTCGTGCGGGCCTTATCCAAGCAGAGCGCCAGGGTAAACGGATCGCTGCCCGAGTACGGGATCCCAAGGAATTCAAGAATCGCCGGAACGTGAGCCTCGCGATTGGGCCCTCGTCGTCCCTCTGCGATGTTGAAGACGATGTCTGGCTTCGCGTCCAGCAGGCGGGCCGGAAAGTCCTCGGTTGCCTCTAGCCGGATCACCGAACCCAATTCGGCCAACGCGTCGGCGACGGCATCGATGGTCTCCGCCGAGTCCCATTCGGCGAATTCGTCGTCCAGATCGGACTCGGCGACGGCACCGTCGCCCCGCGGCAGTGCGGCAGGGTCGCTACGCGGCGCCGTATGGGGCGCGAGGATCTCCGACTCATCACGAGGAGAATCGGCATCGATCGACGTGGGTGTCGATCGCGGCTTCATGTTGTACGCGAAACCGATTCGCGTCATCGGGCTCCCGGAAAGCTCGAACTGCGAATCCTGCAGGTACTGCTACCATCAGAGACGTTGCTAACGCCCTCGCGTCACCTCACTGCGTGACGACTCCGCCCAACACATCTCACCGCGCGCGCAATACTAAGAGTCGCGCGCTTCACGAGCAACAACAACACAAGGATCGCGACGCATCGTGCCGCCGCAATCCTCGGGACGCTTACACTTTGTGGTACGTCGTTCTCGCAGACTCGCGCCGATCGTCGGCTGTGTAAATCTCGAAGTCGGAGAACAGGTGCGGCGCTTCCTTCTGCAAAGTGCGGATCAGCGCCACGGCAAGACGACGGATCTCCATTTCGGCGCCCTCGCCCGAGCGCAACTCGAGCGTCGAGCGCCAAGCGCGCACGTTGGCCGTGACCACGATCTTCGTTTCCGTGGAGTTGGGAAGCACACCGCGAGCTGCTTCTCGGGCCATCTTCCGGCGATGGACACGGTCCGGCACCCAGGAATACCGCTCCATCAGCTTCTCAACCAGCGCGACGTACGTTCGCTGCGCACTCTCCATCTGATCCCGCCACATCCCCTCTAACTCTGCGTCACCGATGATCGCCGGCGGCATCACAAAATTCGCCGTGGACTCGTCGACGTATCGCTGGCTTAGCTGCGAAAACGCAAAACCGGCGCGGTGACGCACGAGTTCATGGGTCAACGATCGGCTCACCCCTTCCAGCAGCACGGAGTAGTTGGCGTGTTCGAGCACGCTGCCGTGCGCCTGCTTCATGATGTTTTCCAGATAGTCCTGCGTTGAACGACTCGCTGGATTCTTCTGGCTCATGTAGCACAGCCGGCCCGCAAATTCGGCCAATCGCTCGCCGTCGGTGCTTTCGCCAAGCCAGTTCACCGGCAAATGGCCCGGTTCGGTGAACGCGGGTCGGCTGATGACGGTGATTTTCGGCTCGGTGAAGATCATGGGCAATGGCTGGGAGTAGCCGGCACGAATGCCGTCGACAATCGTTAGGTGTCGCCCGTTGGGCGATCGCGGCGCAGTCAAACGTACGGCGCGAAAACTACACTGACTCGTCCAGCATCTCTACCCGTGAGCGATGATAGGCGCGCTCGCGCGATACGCGGTCCAAGACACGCTGCGCGCGCGGCGAGGGCGATGCGAGCGTCGGGTCGTACTTGATCGCGTCCCAGCTGGGCGCACCGTTCCGCCAAACCTTCACGCCCGGATTGAGGATGCCCAACGGGTCAAAAGACGCCTTCACCCTCTCGAATAAGGCCAATGCGTCTGAGGACCAGAAGCGGTTCAAGAGCGGCGTGCGCAGGCGACCATCGCCGTGCTCCCCAGTGGACGTGCCGCCGAGTGTTGCCGTCAGCTCCATGATATCCGCAAACAGGCGCGCGACCTGCGCTTTCCACTCCGGATGTCGGACATCCACCAGTGCGTTCACATGCACGTTGGCGTCGCCGGCATGACCAAAAATCACCCCTCGAACGCCCGCCTGATCCAGTGACCGACGCACGCCTTGCACATAGTCGGACAGCCGCGCCTGAGGAACGCAGGCGTCTTCAACCAGCTGCATGGATGCGATGGACGGATCCAAGCGTGCCAGGATCGGCGAGGCGGCATGACGCAGCGCCCAAAGAGCGTCGGAAGACTCTGGATCGAGGCCGAGCAGCACTCGCGATGCGCCGGCATGGAGCGAGGCGCGCTCCAGTGCCTTGGTCCGTTCAACCAACGGTTGCTCCGATGCATCGCGCGGGAGGTCGGCGTTCCAGCCGTGAATCTCCTCCTCGAGCTCGATGAGCAAGACGGCCTCGTCCCCCACCTCGACCGGGAGAGCGGCGCGTGTACGCGCGACGTCAAGAAATGTGCGGTCCAGCAATTCACACGCGGACGCACCTGCCTCGGTCGCCATCGCTGCGCCGCGGACCGCGCCTTCCAGCGTAGGCCACGACACCAGCAGCGTGGCCGTAGCGACCGGCAGTTCGCAGAGCGCGAGTTCGAGTTCTGTGAAAACGGCCAGCGTGCCTTCACTTCCCACCAGCAAATCGACGAGGTCACCCGTTCGGGCGAACGCGTGCAGGCCGTAGCCGCTGGAGTTCTTTCGCACCATCGGCGACTGAATGGCGGCGGCCGCCTTACGGAGCGAGGTGGCTGTCTTGGCGTATTTGGCCAAGATCTTGTTGCTGGTGTCGAGCGGTTCGCCGCGGCGCACCCAGGTGCGAGTGCCGTCTGCCAACACGCACTCGAGACCACTCACCCACGTGCGCGTGGAGCCGAATTTCAGGGTGCGTGACCCAGAAGCATTCGTGGCCACCATGCCGCCAACGCTGCAAAAGGCGCCACTGGAAGGGTCCACGGGGAATCGCAGCCCGAGCGCCTCGGCGGCGCGCGTCACGGCCGCGCGGGTCACCGCAGGTCCGCAGCGAGCGAGGCGCCGATTCGCGTCAACGCTGGGCGCAGCGTGCAGCAGACTCAGGTCAACCACGACCGATTCGGTCAGGCAGCCGCCCGCCATGCTGCTGCCCGACCCACGCGCCACCAGCGGGGTAGCAGTCGCCGCGGCCCACTTCATCAGCTGCTGAACGTCCTCTGCGTCCTGTGGCGACGCGACGGCCCTGGGCGTTACTCGATGGATGGACGCACTCTCCGCGAAGACGGCACGTGTGTCTTCGTCCTCTCGCCAGTGGCCTCGAATCCCTTCTGGTCTCATGTCTGCACGATGTCCGGCCGCGCGACGCCCCGCAATCGCGGTTCACCTCACGCTGCGCTCTTGTCCGTGTCGGGGCAATTTGATAGGCTGCCCACACTATCGTGCCGTCGCGTCACACCGGGGGAGGTCCATGCATTTGGTGCGGTCGTTAGGCCGTCGAGGTCGGTGGATCGGGATGATCGCTGGATTGGCGATCCTCACTGGCGGATCCCTAAGGGCTCAGGGGGCCACGGCCACCAAGCGTGCCGTCACTCCGTTCGCGGCTACGATCGCCCGGTTGTCCGAACCGAGTGGTTACTTCGACACGGACAACCTCATATCGAACGAGACCTCTTACCTCCATGTGCTCCCCGCACTCCACGAGATGGGAGTCTCCGGCGGCGCATACATTGGCGTCGGCCCTGACCAGAACTACACGTACCTCGCGGCGATTCATGCGCGCATTGCATACATCGTCGACATTCGGCGCGACAACCTGTTGCAGCACCTGATGTTCAAGGCGCTGTTCGCGCGATCCCGAAACCGGATGGAGTTTCTGTGTCGCTGGCTTGGCCGCGTCCCGCCCCCAGACGTTGCCTCATGGGACTCGCGACCCATCGCCGTACTGCTGGATTGGGTTGACCGGCAGCCGGCCAATTCCGAGTTCGCCAAGACCGAAGCGGATGCAATCGTGGCCGCGGCCGTCGCGACCGGCGTGCCTTTGTCTGAGCAGGACGCGGCAACGATCCGCCGCTTCCACGCTGCGTTCGTGAAGGACGGACTGCAACTGCGCTTCACCAGCTTCAACCGCGGACCTCGCCCCTATTATCCCACGCTGGAACGCTTGATCGTGGAGAAGGATCCCAACGGAAGGCAGGCCTCGTACCTGGCGACTGAGGAAGACTGGCGATTCGTAAAGGGCCTGCACGCTGCCGATCGCATCATCCCCGTCGTCGGCAACTTCGCTGGCTCGGTGGCGCTCAAGGCAATCGCGAAGGACCTGCAACGCATGGGCGAGAAGGTCACGGCGATCTACACGTCGAATGTCGAGCAGTACATCTGGCGCGACGGCTCTTTCCCGAAGTTCGCGGACAACGTGGTGGCGCTTCCCTTGGACCGTCGCGGTGTGATCATCCGCTCGTATTTCGGCGCTGGCTCAGGAGGACAGCCACACCCAAGGGCGCGCGACGGCTACTACAGCACGCAGCTGGTGCAGGCGTTGTCGGATTTTGCGGAACGTCACCGCAAGGGCGGATGGACGTCGTACTGGGAGCTGGTGACCGAAGGGAACCGCTGAGTCCCTACTGCTGCTTCTGCTTCACCGCCGTTGAATCGACAATGCGGAAGCTGAACGCCTGTTGGACCAGCTGCTTCACGTGTCGCCCGGCCATGATGGCCGCGTGAAAGCGCATCTGAGGTAGCGTCGTGCGAACGGACTGCGCGAATTCCTTATGCGTGGTCGCCAGCACCTTGAAGGATGCCGTGTCGGCGCGGCCAGTCGTGTCTACCACGTACTGGACCATCACGCTCCCCTCCACATGCTTTCTCAGGAGCGACGCTGGGTACGGTGGCGCGGCCGAATCTTCGTAGCGTGCGGCGACGGAGTCGACCTGCAGCTCGGTGAGCACCGAGTCGCCGAGGATTTCTGGCTGCGGCGCCGGCACCGGGTCCCCCTTCTCCTCGTCCTCCTTTTCGCCCTTTGGCTTCACGTACTGCAACTTCTCACGATCGCCAAGGGGATCGGTCATCTGGCCAGCGCCCGGTGGGGCTGGCGGCAGCGCCGTCCAGGTGATGTGCTCTTGTTTTGGTCGCGAGCCTGCCAGTCGGTCCTTAGGAATCAGGTACTCGGCGATCGAGTACGACACCGGCGGTTCCGTCGGCTCAATGCTTCCGCGACTAGCCAGGAGCCAGGAGCCGATGATTGCCGTGTGGGCGACCACGCTGATCGCGGCCCCCTCGATGGCGAGATACCAAGGGGTCCCTGATTCACTGGAAATGAGGCGCCTGAAAATCATGCCAGCAGCTGGATCGCCGAGCGACAGTTACCCCCTTAGACGCGATCGACGTGCGCACGGCAACGGGGGGCTTGATCGAACTATGCTCGGGCGTTGGGCGGGCGGCAAGCCAGTTCGGGACGAGCCGTGCCTCAGTGGCGATGAACGCTCCTTCGCCGGGCCCAACCATCCCACCTCATGTTGAAGCCGTTGAGCCCGGAAATCGCTATTCCCCAGTGAATTGCGGCGCCCGTTTTGCAAGAAAAGCCTGCACGCCTTCCGACTTGTCCTTGCTCCCGAAGGCGAGCAGATACAACCCGCGCTCCACCCGCAGGCCTTCGGCGAGCGTGGTCGCGAGCGCGGCCCGCGTGGCCTCCTTTGCCGCTGCCAACGCAACCGCGGGACGCGACGCCATTCGCTCAGCGAGCTGCATGGCCCGCGGCAGCACCTCGTCTGGCGGCAACACCTCTTCCACAAGGCCGAGCCGAAGCGCCTCAGCTGCCGGAATGGGTTCACCGGTCAGCACCATCTTGAGTGCGGCGCCAAGACCAATAAGGCGCGGAAGGCGTTGAGTCCCGCCACCCCCTGGGATGATGCCGAGGTTGATTTCGGGTTGGCCAAACGAGGCCTCAGTGGACGCGATGCGTATGTCGCAGGTCATCGCCAGCTCCAACCCTCCCCCCAGACAGTAGCCGGAGATGGCGGCGATCACCGGCTTGGGCAGTCGTTCGATCGCTTCCAAGGCGGAACGCGCCTGCATGACCCGTCCCTGCTCCACGACCGTGCGCTCAGCAAACTCTCCGATGTCGGCGCCAGCGACGAAAGCCTTGCCGCCGGCGCCGGTGATAACGATCGCGCCCACCTCACGATCCGTGGCGGCTTCGTCCAAGGCCTGCAGGAGCGCCGCTCGCACGGCGGCGTTCAGCGCATTTCTCTTTTCCGCACGATTGATCGTGAGCAGCAGGACGCGCCCACGTAGGTCACGGAGTACCAGGTCGCCCGTAGTCATTTGAGGTAGTGAGGGCGCCAGCTGGTTGCAGCTCAGCCAGCGTGCTGCGAGGAGACGCGCCACCCAGCTACCGCCAGCAGCGCGAGCACAATCAGCGCCGCAACATGTTTGACCACTGCCTTGTACGCGGCACTGTGAAACGTCTCAGCCTGATCGGCGGGGACCGATCCGTTCAGCTGGACGGCGTCCAAGGCAAAGAGTGCGAGCGCCGCCACCAGCATGAGCACCAGCAACGTGTTCACGATTGCCAGGGATCGTTGCACCCCGCGATGCCCACGCACCGCGGCGACGACGACCATTAGGCAGAGCCCCATCATCGGCGTCATCAGGAAGTTGGACAGCAGGCCGAGGGTGGCGAAACGCCATTGGAGGTTTGTCGCGTGAACCGGCACAATGCTCGACCCAAAGTCGAGCATGGGGAGTGCGATCAGCAGCAATCCGAACGCATACAGGGGACCGGCGAGCAACTCGTCGGTGTCCACGTAAAGGCTGGGCATGGGTACGTTCAGGCTGCGCGAGTAGCTCGGACGGGGCCGGGGTGGCGATGCGCGAGAAGGATAGCGCGCACATGGGCCGCCATGCGAGCAGAAAAAAGGATAGGCTGGCTCCGAAGAGCCAGCCTATCAATGACTGGTCACAGGAAGGGGAGCACGGACCAGTCCAGACGTAGTGCCGACCACGGCTCCAGATTTCTCCTTTTTTGCGATGTGACGAGCGGGCGGGCCGCCACATGCCGAGCCGGGCCGGCGTTCTGGGCCTGAAGGAGGGCACCGACTGTGCCAAGGCCGCGCTCGGCAGTGCTATGGGCGTGGCTCCGCAAGCTGACTACTTCACAAGTCACGCGTTTGCAGGGCGTTAAGCGTGATCATTGTCACACGGAGTCACCCGATCTGCAAAAGCTGCTCGGCGCTTGGGTGCATTTCTGTCTGTCGCCAATCGAGCCCAGCTGTAGTGTGGGCACCACACGAAGCCGACGAACTGCGCGCGCAAGCGCCCTGTGCTGCCGGAGGTGATCGGGCGGGGGAGCGGCAAAAAAAGAGCGCCCCGCCGGACTGAGCGGGGCGCCACTACCGATGCGCTGCTTCGTTAGGCGGCTGCGTCTGCCTGATAGCCACCAAGGCGAAGCGCGGCGAGCACATTTTCGTTCGTGGTCTGTGCCAGGCGAACGGCGGCCATGAACATGTGTGTCGCAACCATCATGTCGACATTGGCGCCGGCCAGGTCGTCTTGTCCGCCAGCTTCCACGGCCGATGCTGATTCCGAGGAGGGGTCGCTCACGCCAGCGCTGGCGATGCGCGATGCCGCGCGATCAACGGCGGCGGATCCGCGTTGCATGGCGGAGAGTGCGCTGGACAATCCGGAGATGTTCATGAGGGCTCCCGTGCGTAAGGCGTCTGTGCAAGGACGAACCACCACACGATTGGTTTCTCCGCGCCTAACGACACATAGGCCAAACCGTATGAGTATCGACCACCCGACCGGGAAAACTGAAGCGCCTAGCCACGTCTGGCCATAATTCCATCGCCTTGGCGTTCATGGACGGCTGGGCCCACGCATGTGAGCCCAGCGCCCATACGGCCTGTGATCTACACGACGCTCTGTTTCCACCTACCGCGCCGGAATAGCACGCCACTCAGCACGGCGAGGGTCGCGTAGGCAATCGCGATCGCCAGAAAGACGCCCTGTGGACCCAGCCGCAGACGAATCGCCAGAAACCAACCGAGTGGCACTTCCCACATCCAGAAGCAGGCAAAGTTGATCCACGTAGGCGTCCACGTGTCTCCAGCCCCGTTGAAGGCATTGGTAAACACCATGCCCCATGCGTAAAACAGGAAGCCCGACGCCACCGTGCGCAGCCCCATCACGCCCGTGGGAGCGATCGCGGGGTCCACGGTAAACAGCCCGATGATCGTTGGGGCGAAGACGATGAACGCCAACCCCAGTGTCCCCAAGAACGCCATGTTGAACCACCCCGCCAGCTGCACCGCGCGTTCGGCGCGCGCTGGTGCTCGGGCGCCCAACGCCTGGCCCACCATTGTCGCCGCGGCGTTGCTGAGCCCCCACGAGGGAAGCAACGCAAAGACCATGATCCGCATGGCAATGGTGTAGCCGGCGAGTGCGGCGCTGCCAAAGGTCGACAGAATCCGCACCAGCAAAATCCACGACGCGATGCCGATCATGACCTGCACCGTGCCGGCGGCCGACAGCCGCACCAATCGCCACATCACCGAGGGACGCAGACGCACATCGGCGCGCGACACGCGGATCCGGCTGGCCCCTTTCCACAGCCGCGTCAGCGCCCAGATCGCTCCGGTCCCGCGACCAATGGTCGTGGCGACGGCCGCGCCCGTGACGCCCAGCCGGGGGAATGGGCCCACACCGAAAATCAGGCATGGTCCCAACAGGATGTTGATACCATTCGCCAGCCACAACACACGCATGGCAATCGCCGCATCCCCAGCGCCGCGAAAGATCGCGTTCACCAGGAACAGCATCAGCACGCTGGCGTTGCCGCCGAGCATGATGCGGGTAAAGGCTGCCCCGCGATCAACCACGCCGGCCTCCGCCCCCATCAGGATCAACAGCGTTGGTGCGTACAGCAGGCCCACCAGCCCCAACATCAACGACAGGCCGAGCCCAAGCCACAGGGCCTGCGCCGCAGCTTGAGAAGCCCCGGCCAAGTCCCGCTCACCCACACGGCGCGCCACCAGCGCGGTCGCGCCGATGCCCAGCCCCATCGCCAGACCATACACCAGCGTGAGCAACGACTCCGTCAACCCGACGGTTGCAACGGCGTCCGCCCCAAGCCGAGCCACAAAGAAGACATCGACCACGGCGAAGATGCTCTCCATGACCATCTCCAGCACCATCGGGATGGCCAGCAGCAGGATCGCTCGGCTGATGGGGCCCTGCGTGAAGTCGTGGTGCGCGCCGCTCAAGGCGTCGCGCACAGCGTTCCAGAAGCGAAGCTCGCCCGACGACACAGCGGTCTCCGCGGCTTCCGCCGCGTGTTGAACCTGTTCGGACATTGTCGAAGTGGCTGTGGGAGGCCGACGACCGCCGGCCATGGTGCGGAGCCCAGCAACCTGGGTGACTGGAGCGCCGCGCGAGGGTGTTCAGGTCGCGGCGCGTCTCGACCGGCAGTTACACCGAGTGGCGTCGGACCTGAGGTCGGGGTAAAGGTCGGGACTCGCATAGGCTTGAAAGCAGAGACCCCGAATCCCGCGCATCGGTCACCGCAATCAACGCATGTGTCAGGCGTTCGCGGACAATTGGTATCGCTTTTCCCGACCGCCGATCGCGCGCCGAAACGTGTCTGTAGCAAGACCATCCGGAGAAAGGAATTGAACGCCGACGCCCGGGCATCTGGCCAAAACCTGGAGGTGCAACCGCGCGACTCGGTGAGAGCCGCGCGCTCGCGCAAGCGCGCGTTGGCGGTCATGACCATGCCCGCGCAAGGCACGACGTGGCGAAGGCTTCAAGTGTTCTCGCTGGCGGCCTTGGTAATTGTTGCGTTCCTCTTGCTGGCTTATCCCAAGCCGGCCCTGCTCATCTTCTGGAACGCTGTCGTACCGGTGCTCCCACTTAGCTTCCTTCTGGCCCCCGGGGTTTGGCGATCGATCTGCCCGCTGGCCACACTCAACATGATGGGGGCGGGGATTGGCACGCGGCGTTTGAGCCCCATCGTCAGCCGAGCAACGGGGGCACCGAGCATCGCCCTGCTGGCGGCGCTTGTTCCGGCGCGTCACTTCGCGTTGAACGCGCAGGCGGCGTCGTTGGTCAGCCTGTTGGTGCTGTGCGCGGTGGTGGCCGCCGTCTGCGGCGTGGTCCACGATGCCAAGGCGGGCTTTTGCAACGCGATCTGTCCCTTGTTGCCGGTGGAGCGATTGTACGGGCAGCGCCCGCTGTTTCATGTGGGTAATCCCCGCTGCGCCCCGTGCACGCTATGCACGCCGCGTGGGTGTCTGGACTTGGCGCCCTCCAAGTCGATCATGCAAGTGCTGGGGCCAGCGCGACGCTCCATGTTGTGGCTGACGAGCGCCTTCGGCGTGTTTGCGACCGGGTTCCCCGGTTTCATCGTCGGGTACTTCCAGGCCGCCGACACCACGCCCGCGCACGCGCTGGAGGTGTACGGCATCATACTGTTGGGGGCCGCGCTGAGCTGGGCGGCGGTGAATCTGGCGGTCCGCACGCTGCGCATTCCCTCGTCCGTCGCGCTGCCCGCCCTCGCCGCGTGCTCCGCCGGCGCCTACTACTGGTACGCCACGCCGCGATCCCTCGATGCGTTAGGTGCGGCGCCGGTTGTGGGTCTGTCGCTCCGCTGGGTGCTGGTCGCGGGTGTGGCGGTGTGGGGAATGTTCGCCGTGGCGCCGGCGATCACGCGCCGCACGCCGGTGGCTTGACCAACGACGGCTACTCGTCTGGTACGATCGCCGTCGCTTCGATCTCCACTTTGGCGCGTTCCTCAAGCAGGCCAGACACAAAGACGACCGCCATGGCTGGGAAGTGCCGGCCGATGACAGCCCGATAGTGCTCGCCGATCGCCGGCCGCGCGGCGATGTACGCTGCCCGATCCGTCAGGTACCACGTCAGGCGTACGAGGTGACGGGGTTCGGCTCCCGCGGCGGCCAGCACCTGCACGATGTTGCGTAGCGCCTGTCCGGTTTGCTCAGCGAGATCGTCGGTGGTGATCTGGGCGGTCGTGGGATTCCAACCGATGATGCCCGCGGTCACCACGACGCGACCACGACCGGTCATGCCATCGGCATAGCCATGCGGGGCGCGCCACCCTGGAACAGTCACGGCCCGCGGGCCCGAAGATTCGCTCATGTATTTGGTCCTGCCTCGCGCAGACGAAAGCGTTGCAACTTGCCGGTGGACGTGCGGGGAAGGGAAGACAGAAACACTACCGAGCGCGGGTACTTGTACGGCGCCAGTTGGGACTTCACCCACTCCTGCAGCATTTTGGTGGTGGCCTCGTCAGGCGCAACTCCGGCGCGCAAGACCACGCAGGCGCGCACCAGCATGCCGCGTTCAGTATCGGGCACGCCAATGACGCCACACTCCAACACCGCCGGATGTTCCAGCAGCACGCTCTCGATTTCGGGACCCGAGATGTTGTAGCCAGACGAGATGATCATGTCGTCGGTGCGGGCTTGGTACCAGAAATAGCCGTCGGCGTCACGGATGTAGGAGTCGCCCGTCAGGTTCCACCCATCGCGCACGTATGCCTTCTGTCGCTCCAGGTTGTCGAGGTATCGGCATCCCGTCGGGCCACGGACGGCCAGCTTGCCGATTTCCCCGTCGGGCACGTCGCGCATTTCACCATCCACGACGCGCGCTTCATAGCCCGGCACCACGCGACCGGTGGCCCCTGGTCGTATCTGGTCCCCTGCGGCACTGATAAAGATGTGCAGCATCTCCGTGGCGCCGATGCCGTCGATGATTTGTAATCCTGTGGCATCACGCCACGCCTCGAACGTCGACAGGGGCAACGTCTCGCCGGCCGATACGCACGTGCGCAAGCTAGAGAGGTCGAAGTCCTTGCGCAGACCCAGCATCGCCCGATAGGCAGTGGGCGCGGTGAATACCGTCGTCGCCTTGAAGTCCTGGATGCCCTGAATCAGGTGCGGCGGGGTCGCCTGCTCCAGCAACACGGACGACGCGCCCACGCGCATGGGAAAGAGCACCAGCCCACCCAACCCAAAGGTGAAGGCAAAGGGCGGCGACCCAATGAAGCGATCCTCAGCCGTCGGCTTCAACACGTAGGGCGGAAAGCAATCGCAGATGGCCAGGACATCACGGTGGAAGTGGACCGTCCCCTTGCCCTCGCCCGTGGTACCTGACGTGAACGCAATCAACGCCGGATCATCGGCCGCCGTGTCCACGGGACTGAATATCGGAGCTCTCCGAGCCATCAGTTGCTCGAGCGACGGCTCCCCGTGCGGTGATCCATTGGGCGCGCCAAAGTGCACGGTGCGCGCACCGGTACGGGGTGATCCGTCGGCTCGCGTCATCATCGCCTGCTCGCACTCGGACGCAAACCGTGTATCCGTGAGCGCCAGATCAATCCGCGCCTTGTCGGCGGTGAATATCAATTCACGCGCCCGCAGCAACGGCATGGTACACACCACAATGCCGCCGGCCTTCAGGATCCCAAACCAGCAGGCCACCATCATCAGGTTGTTGGGGCCTCGCAGCAACACGCGGGCCCCGGAACGCAGCTGTAGGTCCTGCACCAGGACATTCGCAATACGGTTCGCACGGTCGTTCAACTCGCGGTACGTGCACGGGCCCTGCGGCGAATGGAACGCGACGCGGTCTCCCCAGCCGCGAGCAATGGCCCGATCCAGCAGCTCCACCGCGCAGTTCAGACGATCGGGATATGCCAATTCGGGAAGCGCGCCAAAGTCCATGGCCGGCCACAAGTCGCGCGGCGGAAGGGCATCCCGCACAAACGTGTCCGCGTGAGCGGTGGGCGCTCCACCCGGCTGACGATGCTGGTTAGGCATGAGCAGTCGTCGGTGCAACGGTCATGGACGGCTCCCGCGCGCAGGGCCAAGGATCTGAGACGCGATCACTAGCTGTTGCACCTCGCTGGTGCCCTCGTAAATACGGAGCGACCGTATCTCGCGATACAGCGTTTCGACGGGCGAGCCGCTGACCACTCCACGTCCGCCCAGCAGTTGCACGGCACTGTCGATCACGCGCTGGGCAGCCTCCGTGGCGTGCCACTTGGCCATCGCGGCTTCGCGTGTCACACGTGGCGCGACGCAATCGCGTGTCCACGCCGCGCGATACACCAGCAAGGCACTCGCATCCACGTCGGTCGCCATGGTCGCTATGCGGGATTGAGTGAGCTGGTGGTCCGCCAGCCGTTGCCCGAACACCTCACGCGTCTGCGCAAAGGCCACCGCCTCATCCAGCGCCCGTCGAGCAAATCCTAGCGCTGCCGCGGCGACGGTGGATCGGAACACATCCAAGGTGCCAAGCGCAACGCGCAGACCACGACCTTCGTCGCCAACGACAGCGCCTGAGCGCACACGACAGTCCGAAAGGACAACGCGCCCCAACGGATGGGGGGCGATGGTGTCAATGCGTTCGGCGACGCGCAAACCACCGTTGTCCGCATCCACCACGAATGCACCGAATGCGTTTGCCTCACCTTCCAAACGCGCGAACACCACGTAGAAATCGGCGATCCCGGCGTTGGAGATCCACGTCTTCTCACCGTTCAGCACCCAGCCACTCCCATCGCGTCGCGCAGAGGTACGCATGGACGTGATGTCGCTGCCCGCGTCCGGTTCCGACAGGGCAAACGCCGCGATCGCCTCGCCGGCTCGAACGCGATGGAGGTAGCGAGCCTGCAGATCTGCGCTGCCGAACAATGAGATTGGTCCAGCGCCTAATCCCTGCATGGCAAAGGCAAAGTCCGCCAGGCCGGCGTGTCGTGCCAGAATCTCTCGCGCCAGGCAGAGCGACCGCACGTCCAGCGCTGGTCGCCGGCCACCGAACGCACCGGGGACCGACAGCGACAACCATCCGGCCTCACCGTACTGTCGGACCAGAGAACGACAGGTGGCTTCAACATCCGCGCCGTGCAAGGCGCTGACGTCGAGTTCACGCTCTGCCCACCGATCAAGGTCGGCCGCGAGGGCGCGATGATCGGTGTCGAAGAAGGGCCAGTCGAGAAAACTGGAGTCGCTCATGCACGCGCCCTGGTCATGACCCTTCGAAGTGAGGTTGCGAACGGGCAACAAAGGCGCGATAGGCGCGGGCAAAGTCTCCCGTACGCATGCAGATCGCCTGCGCCTGGGCCTCATGATCGATGGCATCGTCAATCGACATGTTCCACTCGTTATGCAGGCAGGCCTTGGTCATGGCGTGCGCGAAGGTCGGGCCGGTGGCCAACTCGGTGGCCAGGGTGGCCGCCTCTGACGCCAGTGATTCCGGAGGCATCAGTCGATTGAAGAACCCCCACTGCAGTCCCTCGTCGCTGTTCATGAAGCGCCCGGTGTACAGAAGTTCCGAGGCGCGACCGTGACCGATGATGCGTGGCAGCAGTGCACATGCCCCCATGTCCGCTCCACTCAGTCCAACGCGCACGAACAGAAAGCCAACACGGGCGCGCGGCGTGCCGAGGCGCAGGTCGCTGGCCATGGCCAGGATCGCACCGGCGCCGGCGCAGACACCATCGACGGCGGCGATGATCGGCTGCGGGCAGGCGCGCATGGCCTTCACCAAGCCACCGGTCATACGCGTGAAGGCGAGAATGTCGTCCATGCGTCCGTCGTCTCTGGCCTTCACCAGCGGCCCGATGATCTCGTGGACGTCACCGCCGGAGCAGAAGTTCTCTCCGGCGCCGGTCAGCACCACGGTCTTGATCTCGCGCACATGGACCAGCGTGCGAAAGAACTCGGTGAGTTCGGCGTACGATTCGAAGGTCAGCGGATTCTTGCGCTCCGGACGGTTTAACGTGACGGTGGCCACACCTCCCTCTACGCGCAGCAGGAAGTGACGGGGCGACAGTGACGACGCGGAGATGCGTGGAGAGGTGGTCACGACAGAGGCACGGCCGAAGGGGACCTAACGTGGCTGTTGGGAAGCGGCGCGTTCCAGCAACCGCTCCAGCTGATCCTTGCCGGAAGAATACTGCCACGGCCACGGCTGTTCGCGCCATCCAACTTGTGCGGCCGCGTGGAGCGTCCAATTGGGATCGGCCAGGTGCGGGCGTGCCAAGGCGCAGAGGTCCGCGCGGCCGGCGGCCAGGATCGAGTTCACCTGATCCGGGTCCGTGATGCTACCGACCGCGATCGTCGGGATGCCGAGTTCATTTCTGATGCGGTCGCTGAACGGCGTCTGCCACATGCGGCCGTAGACGGGGCGTGCGTCGGGCGAGGTCTGGCCCGTCGAGACGTGAAGGATGTCCGCCCCCGCGGCATGGAAGGCCCTGGCGATCGTCACCGATTCGTCGCCATCCACGCCCCCTTCCACCCAGTCCGTCGCGGAAATGCGCACCGAAATGGGCCGGTCCGCCGGCCAGACGGCTCGCATGGCGACCAGCACTTCGAGCGGAAAGCGCAGGCGGTTGTCCAGCGACCCGCCGTACGCATCCTCGCGCTTGTTGGAGAGGGGGGTGAGGAACGACGACAACAGGTAGCCGTGTGCGCAATGCAGTTCGAGCATGTCGAAGTTGGCGTCCACCGCCAGCTGCGTCGCGTGGATGAAGGCGTCGCGGACCGCGAGCATGTCGTCGCGGGTCATGGCGCGTGGCGTGGCCATTGACGCGCGATACGGGATCGGGGATGGTCCAATGACCTCCCAGCCGCCCGTGACCAGTGGGTCGTCACCGTGCTCGAGTCCTGACTGCACCGAGCCCTTGCGTCCGGAGTGCCCCAGCTGCAACGCAATCTTGGCTGGACTCCAGTGGTGGACAAAATCGGTGAGTCGTCGCCAGGCGTTGGCCTGCGCCGTTGTGTAGAGTCCCGTACAGCCAGGGGTAATGCGGCCCTGCGGCGTGACACAGGTCATCTCGGTGACGATCAATCCGGCCCCGCCCAAGGCGCGCGCGCCGTAGTGCACAAGATGGAAATCATTCGGCATGCCGTCGGTGGCGCTGTACATGTCCATCGGCGACACGACAATCCGATTGTCCAGCGTGAGGTCGCGCAGCGTGAAGGGCGTGAGCATGGGCGGCGGGGTGTCCGCCCCGCGCTGCCGCGTCGATGCCCGGGAAGCAAACCATCGCTCCACCCCTCCCAGATATGCGCGGTCGCGCACGCGGAGGTTCTCGTGACTCACGCGCTGACTTCGGGTCAGCAACGAGTAGGCAAACTGTTCGGGTGCCAGCCGAAAGTACCGGTCGACATGTTCGAACCACTCCATGGAGTTGCGCGCTGCATTCTGCAGCCGCAACACCTCGGTCATCCGCGCGTCCTGATAGCGTTGCAGGGCCGCAGGCAACGCCGCCGAGTCGTTGGTGGCGAGCGAGGCCAACTCCTGAGCGAGCGCGATGGCGTCTTCCATGGCCAGCTTGGTCCCACTGCCAATGGAGAAGTGCGCGGTGTGCGCGGCGTCTCCCAGCAGGACCACGCGATCCTTGAACCACCGCGCGCACCCCATTCGCAGGAAGTTGGTCCATGGCGCGGCATGCCGGTGGGGCGTGGCGTTGTAGAGCAGTGGTTCGCCCCCCAGCCATGGTGCGAACATCTGCTCGCACGTTCGCATGGCAGTGGCGGCGTCCATTTGGTCGAAGCCGGCCGCTCGCCAGGCGCGATCGCCGCACTCCACGATGAACGTCGACAACGCGTCATCAAAACGGTACGCGTGCGCCCAATACAACTCGCCACCATGCTCAAGGAACGCAAACGTGAACGCGTCGAACCGGTGGTGCGTGCCGAACCAGATGTAGTGATTCGGCCGATGATCCAAGGAAGGCTGAAAGTGTTCGACCGCTGCCTGACGGAAGGCGCTGTTCACGCCGTCGGCCGCAATCACCAGGTCCGCCGCGACGCCTAACGCCTTCAAATCCTCCGACGTGCGGACTTCCGTTTGGAAGCAGAGCTGCACACCCACAGCTCGCGCGCGATCCTGCAGGATGTGCAACAGCTGCTTGCGTGCAATGCCGCTGAAGCCGTGCCCGCCGGAGGTGATGGTGCGCCCGTGCACATGGACGTCGATGTCGTCCCAGTGCGCGAAATGATCGACGATGGCCTGATAGCTCGGTTCGTCCGCGAGCCGGAAATTCTCCAACGTCTGATCGGAGAAGACCACGCCCCAGCCAAACGTATCATCCGGGGCATTGCGTTCCACGACAGTGACCGGCCAGTCGGGATGTGCCTTGCGAAGCAGGAGGGCCACATACAACCCGGCCGGGCCGCCGCCAATGACTGCAACGTTCACTTAGTGGTCTCCGAGAAGTCCTTCACCCTCGAGTTCACCGCGCAAGTCGTCGCCCGGGTTCTTGGGGCGGACGAAGTACCACCACTGGAGCGCCGGATCCATAGCTTCGGACTCCGCCACCTCTCGCCCCCAAATAGGTCCGCACGACACGGTCACGGCCTTCACACGCGCGTCCAACTGCGCCACTCGATGACGGACCGGCGCGTCGTCGGCGACGGCGGCGACGTCCAAGGCATCCTCCAGAATGTCGCGGAGGTCCATGTCGTTGAGATATTCGTCTAGCAGACCGTCGTAACCCTGTTCGAGAGCGGTCGCCACGCGTTCCCACTCACTCAGCAGGCCGCTCAACCCTCCCGACACCAGGAAATCGGCGCAGCCGCGCGCTTCCAGGTACGGGCGCACGACTTCATCCAGTGCAGTCAACTCTTCACTCATTGGGCTGGGCTCCGTCGGGCTTGGCGCTGAAAGTATCGCTCGCCATCGTTGGGACGAAAGAAGGTGCGTATGGTGCCGTCCGCGTCGAACGCGACGAATGCACCAGACTTCCGGTCGAACCGCGAAACCACCCCGTCCTCGCGGGTGATTTCCTCGATGTTTCCGCCGACGGTGGTATCGCGCAGCGACTGCGCGAGGCGAAGGTACTCTTCGACCGTCAGCTGGCCAAACTCGCGCCCATGCTTCCGGAAATGTTCTTCCAGACGCTCGCGCGATCGAAAGCCGAGTGTGTTGTGTGGTACGGAAACGTCCGGCGCAGGGGTGGCACTGGCCACAGCGGCGGACTGAGGCTGCCCGGATTCACGGGCTGGACCACAGGCCAAGAGGCCTAACGCGAGCGCGAGCCACACGCGCCAACCGCCCGTCATGCGGTCACGCGGTTGTTGAGTCATCCCCGGCAGTCCTGAGGTGAAGTCCGCCGCACAATACCGCGTGGCGCGGCTCGCGGCTACGGCGAGCGCTTCGGCGCTTTCGACCGCTTGGCCAGCCAACCCCGCGCACCGGTCCACACCACGATAGAGCCGCAGTCCGCCGTCTGATACTCGGGAGGCGCCTCCATGCGGCGAGGATATATCTCAACGGCTCGAACGACCGCCGCCGGAATCAGCTCGTTGATGTTCATGCCCATCAACGGCACCCGCTGCCCGTCCAGCACGAGCAATGGCTCGCAGGCCACGCTCGGCGAGTTGCCTTCCATCCGCACCGTGGCACTGGACGTTCCGTTCGAGCTCAAGAGCACACCGCGCGTGCTCCGAATCAAGTCGGTGAA
>JAXLXV010000011.1:0-268611 GCA_046327745.1 Gemmatimonadaceae bacterium
ACGGGAATGATGAGTCGAGGATCGCGCAGCAGACACACCCGCACCAGGTCGGGCACGATTTCCTTGATTCGCTTGGGCTGACGCGTGTCTAGCGCGGGTTCGGTCATGAGCGACAGGGAAGAGCGCCATCCGTTCGCGACGGCGGAACTCGTGTGGCTGGTGCTCTCGTTGGCCGCAGTAGGAGCGGCGGGTCTGTGGTTACGCGAGCAGTCGGTACCATATCTGTGGACGCTCATCCTCGCCACCATCGCGTCGGCGATCGCTTCGTGGCGGCTACCACGGCGTGGCAAGAAATGGCGCGCCTCGGCGTGGGGCTTTGTTGCGTCTGTGGCGGCATTCACGGTGCTGGCGGCACGCACGGAACAGAACGTGGTCGCTCAAGCGCGCGATCCGACGGCATTGGATCGGGCCCTGACGCGCAGTGGCGTGTCGCAACTTCATGCGTCGATCGACGCGAGTGTCACGGCCCTTCGACGGTTGGCCGACAGCGCCGTGGCGTTGACTGGCGATTCGACCACCACGTTCGTGGCCCTTCGGGAGTTAGTAGGATCGGGGACGCGTCAGGGAGAGCGCAGCGTGGTGTTGTGGGACGAAGGATCGGCCGTGGCTTGGGCCGGGGTCTCGCGCATCCCCGTGGAGCGCTTGTTAGGCGCCGGTGGCGTCGAATTCACGACGTTCTACTCCGCGATCTATGTGGCGGCCGCGCGGGGGAGTCGCCGGGCGGTGGCCGTCGAGCTGCTCCATGCCGATCCGCCCGCCGATGCACTGGGGCAGGCGTTGGATCACCTCGTGGCCGATCGCGTCGGGCTGCGGGGATTTGAGCTGGTGCGTGGTCCGCGCGATCGGGACGGCTGGACGACGATTCCGGTCTTGACGGATTCGCTGGCGGTGCGGGCGAACGCGCGGTCGCCCGGGGAGTCCCGACAGCTGGTCCATGATGCGGCGGCGTTGTGGGGAGCGACCTGGATCGGCCTGGCGCTGATAACGTTCTTGGTCACGACCTGGCGGCGTCCGGCCGGGCTGACCGAGCGTCTGGTGTCGCTGGTCGTCGTGCTGGCGGCCATCGCCGTGGTGCCTCTCTCTTCATTTTCGAACCTGACGCGCGTGTTCGACGCCGGCGTCTACTTTGCGCCGTTTGGCGGCCCCTTCACGGCCAGTGCTGGCGCCTTGAGCCTAACGAGTGCGACGGCACTGGCCGGATTCTTCGCGATCCAGCGATCGCGCCGCCGCTTGGCCACTCGCCGTCTGTCGATGCTGGTGGTGCTAGTGATCGCCGCGCTCGGCCCCTTCCTGCTCCGAGACCTGTCCCGCGGCATCTCTCCGCCGCCGCGCGGCGTCACCACCAGCCTGTGGCTGAGCTGGCAGGTGGCCCTCTTTCTGGCGGGGTCGGCGTTGCTACTGGCGGGGGTGAGCGCGGGGCGTATCGCGCTCGGAACGCGTCGCGGCATTTCCCCCGCCATCGGCGCCACCCTCGCCGCGTTGGCGGCGCTCCTCGGACCGCTACTCTGGGAAGTCCCGGGGTCCTGGCCCGGCTGGTACCCGATTCCTTGGGTGCTGGCGATGGGAGCCCTGGCCCTGTCGCGCCGGTCCAAGGCCGTGGTGGTCAGTGCGGCCATCGTTGCCGCGTGCGGGGCGACGACCCTGGTGTGGGGCGCCACCGCTCGCAAACGGGTTGAGCTGGCGGAGCGCGATGTCCAACGATTGTCGTCCGTGGATTCGGTGGCCCTTCAACTTCTCGAACGCTTTGCCAATGACTTGAGGATTCGAACGCCGCCCGTGGAACGCGAGGAATTGCTGCAGCGATACGTGCGCTCGGACCTCGCCGCCGGCGGATATCCGGTCGAGCTCAGCTCCTGGCTGCCCGGTTCCACGCAGCCCTATGCCTCCCTGCAGATCGCAAACTTCGAGCATCGACGCGAAGGCGAACGGGACCTGGTATCCGACGCGCGCACGTCGGGGCGCCCGGTCGTTCGCCGCGACTCCACGACGTACGGGATACAGTTGATGCTGGCGGTGCCGCATGATGATGAAAGCGTCACAACGGTCATAGTTGCCCCCCGCACGCTCCTCATCCCGAACGACCCGTACATGTCGTTGCTTGGACTCGGTGTTGGGGAGGATCCGGAGCCGCCGTACGAGGTGACGCTGACGGCCTTGGACGCGCCCTCCGCCCTTCCGGCGTCACCGCGGTGGCAACGCAAGGGGAATGAACTCCACGGTGACGCCACCGTGCCGGCGGCCAGCCGACCGGCGCGTGTGCACCTCGAAGTCGATCTGCGCGGGCTGGACACGCTGATTCCTCGCGGCGTCCTGATTGTCCTGCTCGACCTGCTGATCCTGAGCGTGCTGTGGATCCTGACGGTGACGGCCGACGGTGGGGTGCGCCGGTGGCTGCAGCATCGGGTGGCGGCGTTTACGCGTAGCTACCGCGCGCGCCTCACCGTCACGCTCTTCAGTTTCTTTGTGCTGCCGGCGACGGTCTTCGGCGGATGGTCGTACCTGCGGCTGCAGACGAACGATCGACAGTCGCGCGAGTTACTGGTTCGTGAGACCCTCCGCTCCATTTCGGCGACCGGCGACCCCCTGGTTCTGGCCTATGAGTCCGGGCGCTTGCGCACGCCGTTGTTCCTGTATGCCGATGGTACGTTACGCGGCGTGAGCGATCCGCTGTATGACCGGCTGTCGCCGATTGGAAGGTACCTGCCACCATCCGTGGCTCGCCTGTTCGCTGCCGAGGACGAGGTGAATGCCAGCGAACGCGTGGCGGTCGGGTCTCGCACCACCTTGTTCGGTTACCGCGCCGTGCTTGGTTTGGGCGAGGCGCGAGGAGCCGTGCTCGCCGCCCCGGCACGGGTGACGGAAGAAGTCCTCGATCGACAGCGACGAGACCTTGGTATGCTCGTGCTGTTTGCTGTGGCGTTAGGTGCCATGGCGGCGTTGTGGCTGAGTGGACTGGCGGCGCGGGAATTGGAACGTCCGATCGGGGCGCTGCGCTTTGCCGCCCTGGAGATCGCCCGCGGGCGGCGACATCCGGACATGCCCGTGACGCCGCCCGCGGAGTTCATTCCGGTCTTCACCGCATTCCGCCGTATGGACGACGACTTGGCCGCCAGCCGCGAGGCGCTGGAAGCCGCGCAGCGACAGACCGAGGCGGTGCTGCGGAACGTGGCCTCTGGCGTGATAGCAGTCAGCCGCGACGTGCGGGTCGTGTTGGCCAACCCGCGCGCGGAGGAGCTGCTGGGCCGGACGCTCCCCTCGGGCATCGAGGTCGATGCGGCGGCCATTCCGGCGCTCACGAACCAGGTGCGGCACTTCATGGCCAACGCGCACGACGACGAGTCGTTCGATGTAGAATTTCGCGGGCGACAGTTGCGAGCGAACCTGACGCGTCTGACACGCGGCGCCGGTGGCGCCGTGCTCACGCTCGACGACGTGACCGAGGTGGCCAGGGCCCAGCGCGTGTTAGCGTGGGGTGAGATGGCTCGGCAGGTCGCCCACGAAATCAAGAATCCACTCACGCCGATTCGGCTCGGCGTGCAGCACCTACGCCGCGCGCGCCTGGACCGGCGTGTCGACTTCGAACGGATTTTCGAGCAGAACGTGACGCGCATACTCGCCGAGATCGACCGGTTGGATGAAATTGCGCGCGCCTTTAGCCGGTATGGCATGGCCCCGGCCGACCGGTCCCCCGCGCGTCCAGTGGATGTCGCGGCCATTGTCCGTGACGTCGTGGAACTGGAACGCATGGGTGAAAGCGTCGTCAGCTGGGAGGTCGCCGGAGCGACGGTCCCTGTGCTGGTGCAGGCCACCGATGATGAATTGCGCGAGGTGCTGCTGAACGTGTTTGAGAATGCCAGGCAAGCGCAGGCTACGCGCGTGGACGTCCAGATTTCCTCCGGCGAGGATGGCGTGCACGTGGACATCCGAGACAATGGCGTCGGAATGCCTGAGGACGTGCTGCGCCGGATCTTTGAGCCGCATTTCTCCACGCGTACCAGCGGAAGCGGTCTGGGGCTCGCGATCAGCCGCGGGCTGGTACGTGGCTGGGGCGGTGAAATGACGGTGCAGAGTACGGTGGGAGCAGGAACCGTGATGCGCCTGACGCTTCTGGGCGCCTCATCCGGTTAAGTTTCCAGCATGTCCGTGACCCCGTATGGCGGCGTACGTGCCGCATCGCGAAGCACGGGAGGCGAACGACCGAACCGCGTGGCCCATGAGCTGCCGCCGCACCTTCGGGACTGGCAGCTTCCACCCGATTGGCGTTGGGGCAGTGAAGGGGTGCACATGGAGTTCCGGCACTCCCAGGAGGTCGTTGACGCGTTAGGCCGGTCGCTGGCCCTGGTGTCCGTCCCGGACGCGTCGCACACGACGTGGTTGGCCGCGGAAGCGCGGCACCTGGCGCACCGCAATCACCCGTCGATCCCCACAACGTACCACTATTGGCCGTTTCACCCCGACTCGCGGCGAGGCCCGGGTTACCTGCGTCGCTGGATAACGGCAGAATCCATTGGTGCTCGGGTGCGGCGCACCGGCCCCGAGGCCCTGCCTAACGTGCTGCGGATCCTTCGCGCGGTAGGGTCCACCTTGGCGTATCTGCACGACGCGGGGTCTCCGCACGGAGGCGTCTCGCCAGAAACCATCTGGGCAGCGCCGACGTGGCGGATCTGGATGCTGGGTTGGCAATGGGCTGTTCCGCGTCCGGACGTTCCGGAAGGCGTTGCGCCCGACGCCAGCTGGACCCCGTGGCCACCGGAATGGCGGGGACGGCGATGGATGCCGAACGCACAGTCGGACCAGTGGCAGCTGGCGGCGGCCTGCTTCTTTGCGCTCACCGGTGAACGCCCGCCGGAAAGAGACCTGCCGCCGGTGCAGCTGGTGCGACCCGAGACGCCGCTGGCGTTGGCCAAGGTGTTGGATACCGCTTTGCGCGATGACCCAGAGGCCCGGTATCCGTCGGTGCCGGCCATGATGCGCGCACTCGAGCGCGCAGGCGGCGGCCGCAACATCCTGGTCAGCGGCGCGGACGTTCCGGCCATGAATTCGGATGAAGCGCGACTCCGCTGGGCCGTGGGCGACGACTATGACGTGTTGGGATTCCTGGGGCGTGGCACCTTCGGTAACGTGTGGCGCGTTCGCGACCTGGCCCTCGAGCGCGAAGTGGCGTTAAAAATGTTGCACCCGGCGGTCGCGCAGGACGAGATGGCTGTGGCCCGCTTTCGACGCGAGGCGCGGCTGGCGGCACAACTCGCCCACCCGGCGATTATCCCGATCTTCGACTTCGATTCTCGGGGCGGAGTGTCCTGGTACACGATGGAGCTGGCGGAAGGGGGTTCGGTGGCCGACTTGATCGCCGGTGCCGGCCCCCGGACGTTCGACGAGATCGCGTCGTCGGTGACGGCCGTCCTCGATGGACTCATGGCCGCCCACGCCAGCGGAATCGTCCACCGCGACCTGAAGCCAGAGAACATCCTCATCGATCGGTACCGTCGATGGCGCATTTCTGACTTCGGGATTGCCCGTGGTGAAGAGGAGCAGGGCGGAGCCACCGGCACGCCAGCCTTCGCAGCCCCGGAGCAGTTGTTAGGCGAGCCGCAAACGGCGTCGGTCGACTGTTTTGCCGTGGCAGCCATTGTGGCCTTTGCGCTCACTGGCGATCCGCCGTTCCCGGGGGGCGATGAGCGAGCCATCCTGGCGCAACAACTGGCGGGACACTTCGATCACGAGCGCTTTCCGGAGCCCCTGGCCGAGTGGCTGCGCCGCGGGTTAAACGCCGATCTCGCGGCCCGCTTCCCCGACGCGGAAGCGATGCGCAACGCGTGGAAGGAAGTCATCGCGGGTTTGCACCGCGACGCGCACCGCGGAGAGCGCTGGTGGGAGCGCCTCCTTGGTACGCGTCTGGATCGTGATGGGGACGGCCGAACGACCTAGTGCTTCACCCCTCGCGCCTTCAGGTCGTCATACACCGTTTGCGTGAGGGATTCGCCGTTGATGAAGCCCTTGCCCCATGTGTCGTCCCACTTGGCCGTGGGTTTTTCGGCTAGAACCTGCTTGGCTGACTTTCCGGCCAGCACGCTCTTGAGGATGCGCGCCCGAATCTGCGACATCGCATCGCGGTACGCCTGTAGGTCGGCCCGTGTAGCGACCACGCCGTGACCCGGGATGAACTGCGTAGTGGCGTTCGACATCGCCAACGCGCGATCGGCCGCCGTGATGATGCCGTCGATGGTGCCGCCCGTTGAGGTATCAATGAAAGGGTAGCGGCCATTGAAGAAGGTATCGCCCATGTGAATGACGTTCGCCTTCTGGTAGAAGATGATCGCGTCTCCGTCGGTGTGCGCCGGCGGCACATGAACGACGTAGATCGAGTCACCATTCAGGTGCAACGTCACGTCTTGGGTGAACGTGAGCACTGGCAGGGCCATGTGCGGCGATGCTGGAGTCTTCGTGACCTGACCGCCTCGCATCATGGCCTGCTCCACACTCATGCGTTTGCGGACGTTTTCATGGGCGACGATGACTGCGCCGGCCTGCCCCATGAGTTCGTTGCCTCCCACGTGGTCGCCATGCCAATGCGTGTTGACGACGAAACGAACGGGTTTTGGCGTGAGCTTGGCGATGGCCGCCTTGATCCGGTCGGAGAGCGGGGCGAACTGGTCGTCCACGATAAACGCGCCGTCGTCGCCGATGGACAGGCCGATATTTCCACCGGATCCAAAGAGCACGTAGACACGATCGCTCAGCTTTTGCGCGGTGATCTGCACGGTATCCATCCCGGCCTGGCCGCGCGCCACGGCGGGCACCACCAGGGCAAACAGGCTCAGCGCCATTCGGATCAGTCGATGTGTCATGTCAGCGATCTCCGTCAAGTAGTCCGCCTAACGCTCCCAAGACACTTCCTTCCTCGCGACGGCCACCGCCAGCGCGTGGCGCCGCGGCGATGATGCGGTCGGCCAGACGGGAGAACGGCAGCGTCTGCAAGATGATCTTTCCAGGTCCCGTCAGCTGCGCGAAGAACAGGCCTTCGCCTCCGAACAGCGCCGTCTTGATCCCCGGCACCATCTGAATGTCGTAGGTGACGGTCGACTGCATCGCCACCAGGCACCCGGTATCCACCTTCAGGATCTCCCCGGGCGCCAGCGTCTTCTCGTACAGGGTGCCGGAGGCATGCAAGAACACGACGCCGTCGCCGGTGAGCCGTTGCAGAATGAAGCCCTCACCGCCGAAGAATCCCGCGCCAATGCGCTTGGTGAAGGCGATCGTCACGTCCACACCACGGGCACCGCACAAGAAGGAATCCTTCTGCGCGATCAACTCCCCGCGCCAGTCCTTCAGGTCGATCGGTTGAATCTTCCCGGGAAACGGAGAGGCAAACGCCACGTCGCGGCGCTGCGTGCTTTCGTTGAAGAAGATGGTCACGAAGAAAGAATCGCCCGACAGCATGCGCTTGCCGGCCTGCAGCAGCTTGTCCACCAGGCGTCCGCCACCGCGACCGCTTTGGTCCAGCGTGGTGGCCATCCGCACGCCTTCCTGCATGAACATCATCGCGCCGGCTTCCGCGACCACGGCTTCCCCCGGATCGAGCGTCACGATCACGCCCTGCAGGTCGTCACCGATGATTTGAAAGTCGATCTCGTCCGCTTGCATCGAAATCTCCAGGTAGGAAGTTGAGGCCCCGAATAAGCAAACGGTCGGTGCGTGAGATCGGTAGGTCCGTCTGGGAACCTTCCGATGCTGGGAGTGATTCTGACCTCCGTGCGCCGCGCGGGGCGGCGCCGCGCGGTGCCAAGAGGCGAGGATCATTCGTGGGAGACACCATGCAGCGCGCGGCCGCGCCAGCGAACGCGCCGTCGACGGTACGCCACCATTGGGTGGTACGCGTGACGCACTGGATCAACGTCGTCGCGATCGCCGGGATGATCGGAAGCGGGCTCAGGATATTCAACGCGTATCCCGGGTTTTCCCCACGTGGTGAGGCCTTCTGCTGCTATCCGTTCGAAGGCACACCGATTCCAGACTGGCTGACCTTCGGCGGGTGGTTAGGCGGCGCGCGTCACTGGCACTTTGCCATGATGTGGTTGCTGCTGGTCAACGGCCTCGTGTACCTCGCCTTTGTGTACCTGCACGGGGAGTGGCGCGACCTGGTTCCCCGGCGCGGCGACCTGCGCGACGCGTGGCAGATGGTCCGGTTCTACCTGACGATTCGACGCGATCATCCACGCCAGGGAAAGCACAACGCATTACAGAAAGGGACGTACTTCGTGCTCCCATACCTAGGTGCCGCCGCGATCCTGACCGGCGTCGCCATTTGGAAGCCGGTGCAGCTTTCGTGGCTCACGGCGCTGTTCGGCGGTTACGTCTGGGCACGCTACTGGCACTTTCTGGTGATGCTGTCGCTGGTTGCGCTATCCGTCGTCCACGTGTTCATGGTATTCGCCGTGGATCCGTTCGCCCTGCGCGGCATGATTACCGGCGGATACAACCCGGAGACCTCGCCCGAGGCCCGCAATGCACGCCCCTTCTCGTGGCGGCGCGCCCCCAAACTCCCAACGACGTCTGATCATGCTGCGACGTGACTTCTTGACCGCCCTGGGCCTGTCGACGATGGCCGCCGTGGTGGAGGGGTGCAATTCCTCGGGGCCCGGCAGCGCGCGGCCATTGCTCTCGTACGCCATGAACAAGAATGAGCGGTTGGAGCGTTGGCTACTCCGCGATGGGTCACGCGACCGACTCGCCGCCGGCGATCGGCTTTCGGGTTCCGCCTTCCCTCGGTATTTCGTATCCGACGAACTGCCGCGCTGGGATGTCGCGATGCGAGGTGCCTGGTCGTTGGAGGTGACGGGAGCGGTCAAGCGGCCGGCGCGCCTGACGCTGGAGGACCTGCAACGCCTGCGAACCACCACGCAGCGCGTACACCACTATTGCGTCGAAGGATGGACGGCCCACGCCGAGTGGATCGGCGTTCGGTTCAGCGACCTGGCTCGCGTCGTGGAGCCTCTTCCTGACGCCGGTTATGTCGACTTTCAATCCTTCGACGCCGGCTATCACGAGTCGTGGGACTTGGAGAGCGCCATGCACCCGCAAACCTTGATCGCCTACGCGATGGATGGTCGCTTCCTGAATGCCGGACACGGCGCCCCGGCGCGCGTGCACTCCCCCATCAAACTCGGCTACAAGAACACCAAGTACCTGACAAAGATCGTCTTCATGCCACAGAGAAACGGCGGCTACTGGAGCGATCGTGGGTACGAATGGTACGGCGGCGTGTAGCGCGGTCTCCCGATCGCTTGGCACTTCACGGAGTCGCCGCGCCACCGTAGCTTGGCTGTCATGCGCATCTCCGACTCACGCGTCGTTCTCACGGCCCTGCTGACGGTGCTTGGCGGTTGTCAACGCGAGAACAAGCAGGCCGTCCGTGACTCGGCGGTCGCTGCGTCGCCCGCGGTGGCCGCCGCTCAATCGCAACCGAGTACCATGCAGACGCCGCCGGTGGGGGGCGGCACGGTGTGTCCGAACTGGGGAAACTGGGAACCGTGCAACGTCGAGAATCGACTGTCTCGCGCCGGACTGAGTTTCAAGCGCACCGAGAACGTGATCAAGTATGACTTCATGCACGTGCCCGGGATCGAATACGAGACGCCGGTGGCCAAGATCCACGTCTTCATTTATCCGAACCAGGCGGCTCGCGCGGCGGACTCGGACAAACTCGACGCAGAAACGGCCTCGCCAAAGGACAACCGCTTCTACTACAAGGAGCCGGCGGTATTGGTCACGACCATCAATCTGTCGGCGATTGTCATCACCTTGAATGAGCGGCAGGCGGAGCGGATCAGTGATGCGTTAGGCGCTGGCCTGCCGGCAGATCCGCCCTCCGGCAAGAAGCCCTAGTTCGGTCGATCGGTTGGCCGTTGTCCGCGGGGCGCTTCCCGCACGATGCCGATGCCTGGCGCCACATCATCCACCACGCGACCGTCGCGCACGACGGGGACTCCATTCACCAGCACGAACGGAATTCCGGTGGACGCCTGCTCCGGCTTTTCGAAGGTCGCGCGGTCAATGACCGTTCCGGGATCAAAGATCGTGATGTCGGCATCGGCACCGATCTTCAGCCGGCCTTTGCGACGCATGGTGGGTGCGTAGGCCTGGAGACGGCGTGCGGGTAGGAGGGTCATGCGCCGAATGGCATCCATCAGCGGGATCACCTGCTCGTCGCGAACTAGTCGACCCAGCACGCGGGCATAAGTCCCGGCACCGCGAGGGTGCCCCGTGTTGTTCTCGATCTCGACGCCATCGCTGCCGATCATCACCCCGGGAGTTCGCAGGGCGGCGTACATCGCGTCCTTCGGAATCAGGAAGATCACGATCGGACCGCCGATGCGGCGGTACTTCATGAAGGTCTCGGGGGTCAACCGTTCTCCCGTCTTCACATATAGAATGGCGTCTTCTTTCACGCCAAGTCGATCCTGCCATCCCGGATCGAAGATCGCGGCTTGAATGCTGGTGGAGGCGGCTTCGTAGGGGTACAGCTCCGTCGTCACGTCCACACCCCGCTTGCGCGCCCCTTCAATCAGCTCCAACACCAATGGTGTTTCGCGCAGTCCGGTGCTGGTGACGTGCACGATGTGCAGGGCGGCGCCGGTCGCCGCCGCATCAGCGATGACTTCTTGCGCGGCGTCGATTGACCCTTGGTTCACGGTCAGTCCGGCGTGGCGGACGTGCACAAAGGTCGTGACGCCAGCCTTGGCCGCAGTCTGAAAGACGCGGAGAATCTCGTCGCGACCCGCGGCGGGCGTATAGGCCAGACCCAGCCCGACGCCTAACGCGCCTTCGCTGAGCCCTTGATCAATGCGCTGTTGGATGGCGGCGATCTGGTCCGCCGTCGCGCGCTGGTAAGCCCACGGGTTGTTGAATACGATGGTGTCTTGAGCGTTCTTGGCATCTTGCAACGTCCCCGCGGCATGCACCACCGTCCCGCGAATACCGCCGTGGCTGACTGTGGCGCCGAAGTTGATCAGGGACTTCCCGGTGCGCTCGCTGTACCAGTCCGTCACCGGCCAGACGCCGCCCTCTGCCTCCAACGCGGTGGTCACGCCATCCATGGCTGCGAAGCGGTAACCCGCCGGCGTCTGCCAATGCACGTGCATGTCAATGAAGCCTGGCGCGACCACAAGTCCTTTGGCGTCGATCGTGTCCTTACCGACCAAGGGTCCCTTGCTCATGGCGGCGATGGTGGTGCCTCGAATTCCGAGGTTGCGAACGCCGTCCACACCAGACTCCGGGTCCATCACCCGTCCATTCAGGATGACGCGATCGTACACGGGGCCCTGAGCCACGGCAGTGGACAGGGCGAGCAGAGACGCGAGGAGTGTGAGCGAAAGGCGCATGACAGCGTTCGGGAAAGGAGGGAATGACGCGTGAGAGCGACGTTCGGGAGGAAGGCCGTTGCGAGCCAGGGGACGTGTCATCGGACCTCGAGTGTCCCGCGCAAACGAATGTCCTGCGATGATGCGCCGATGAGCACGCGGAAGGTGCCGGGCTCGACGACCCACTGCATGTTCGCATCACGCATCTGGAGTTGATCGCCGGACAGGGCAAAGGTGAGCTCCATGCTCTCTCCCGGTGCCAGGTGAACATGCTGAAAGGCTGCCAGCTGCATCACCGGGCGGGCCAGGCTGGCCAGCAGATCGCGAACATACAGCTGCACCACATCGTCGCCGGCGCGCGATCCGGTGTTGCGCACGCGACAGGTGACACGCGTGGGCACTCCGGCGCGTATGTCGCCGGGCGCGACCTGAAGGTCTGTGTACTCGAAGGTGGTGTAGCTAAGGCCGTAGCCGAACGGAAAGAGCGGCCGTCCCGTCAGGTCGACATAGTCATCGCCTCGTCCCGTCGGCAGGTGGTTGTACACCAACGGCAACTGGCCTTCGGAGATCGGAAACGTCAATGGCAGCCGCCCCGCCGCATCGATGTTGCCAAAAAGCACGTCGGCGACGGCCGTGCCGCCTTCGGGGCCTGCATACCACGAATCGACGATCGCGCCTACGTCACGGCGCCATGCCTCCATCGTGACCGCGCTGCCGCCCACCAGCACCACGATCGTCGGCGTTTTAGTCGCCGCGACCTGGCGTATGAGCGCTTCCTGCTGCCCCGGGAGGCGAAGTGACGATCGATCGCGAAACTCCCCTTCTTCCAGACCCACCACAACAATGGCAACGGCGCTCCGTCGCGCGGCCGCCACCGCCTCGGCGATACGCGAGTCGCCGTCACGCGGCGCCCCAGCGTCCCAGATCAGCTGCAACTTTGTGTTGCCGGTTCGCTCGTGGTACTCCAATCGAATATCGTGGTGTGTGCCGGCGGCGAAGGAAACCGGAACGACGTGAGTCCCGAAGGACACCTTGCGCCAGTGGTCAATGCGCAACCGTCCATCGATCCACAGCCGATAACCGTCATTTCCGGTAAGGCCCAGAAAACGCACACCTGACCGAGGTGCCGTCAGCCGGCCACTCCAGCGGGCAGAGAACCAATCCGCTGCCACCTCCGGGGTTGGTCCCGTCAGCGTCCACGAGAACGCGACCTGTGCGTCCACACGCACCACCTTGGGTTCGCCGTGCAGGTCTGGATTGTCGAAGTACTCGCCCCGCAAGCCGACCACCGCGCGACCGCTGTCGCTAGGCGAGAGCTGTGTGGACGGCACCGTGACATATTCCTCGGCACTTCGGCCTGGACCGGGCGCGTAGTGCACCCGCGACGCCCCCAGTCGGCGCACGAAGGCGTCACGGATGGACACCGTGTGTGACGGCACCGCGCTGTATCCTCCCATGCGCGGGATCGCAGCGTCCACGCCAATGAGCGCCACACTCGGGATCCGTGCACTGATCGGTAGCACGGCACTTTGGTTCTGCAACAGCACGATGGAACGTTGCGCGGCCTCCAGCGACAAAGCGCGGTGTGACGCATCGCTACTCACTCGGGCGGCCTGATCCGGATTGACGTATGGTGATTCGAAGAGGCCCAGCTCAAACTTTGCGCGAAGCACGCGGGACACGGCCGAATCGATCGCTGCGGCGTCGATGTCGCCATGTTGGAAGGCGGCAAGATATGGGCGATGCTGCTCCCATGAAGTCTGGAAAATGACATCCAGCCCCGCTTCGATCGCCCGCTTGGCCGCCGTGGCCGTAGACGCCTCGGTCATGTGGAGCACGGTCGCTCCGCCGGTAGCCGCCGCGTCAGAGATCACGATCCCGCCGAATCCCCATTCGCGTTTGAGCTTTGTGGTGAGCAGCCAGGCGTTCTGCGTTGCCGCCAAGCCATCTACGGAGTTGTACGCGCTCATGATCGCGCGCGCACCCGCGCCCTGCGCAGCCGCCTTGAACGGAGGGAAATACTCCTCGTCCAACCGGCGTTCACTCAGCGCGACTGGATAGCTGTCGCGTCCGCCGTCACCGACGTTTGCAATGAAGTGCTTGGGCGTGGTGACGATCCCCGCCATCTCAAACGGGCGAATGAAGGCCTGCCCGATCCGCGATACCAGCCAGGGATCCTCGCCGTACGTTTCCTCCACGCGACCCCACCTTGGATCGCTGGCGATGTTCAAGACAGGCGAGAGGACCTGACGAATACCGCGCGAACGCGTTTCGGCGGCCATCGCAGTTGCAACACGTGCGACCAGCGCCGTGTCCCAGGTCGCGGCCAACCCGATCGCCTGAGGGAACATCGTGGCCCCAGGTCGCACGAGCCCATGCACGGCCTCCTCGAAGGGAATAATCGGGATCCCCAGGCGCGTCCGCTCCACGAAGTAACGTTGGATGTCGTTGATGCGTGCCGCGTCCAACCGAGCGGCGGCCGAATCGGTGGTCGCGGATGGCGGCGGAACCTGAAGGCCGAAGGCGCCATGAGAGTAGTCGTGCGAAGGATTGCTCAAGTCGTCAGGCAGCATGAACAGCTGCCAGAACTTCTCTTCAACGCTCATGCGGCTTATCAAGTCCGCCACGCGTTGGGCAACCGGCAGACGCGCATCCCGATAGGCAGGCCCCTGCGCCGCGGCGGGCATTGCCAGGCAGGCGCCGAGTACGAAGCTGCACAGCAGGTGAAGGGACCATCGACGGCCACACGTGGCATGTGCACGCGGAGATATCGGGTCACGCCAGATGCGGCGCCACATCCTCATGATTGCCCGAAGCATGCGACAAGGCACTTACGCGTCACGCTTGCTCCGTCGGTTCTGCGCGATCTCGTCTTCCTCAACCGTGGAAGGCGCACGCGAACGCGCCAAACGGGCGGGGATCAGCGCCTGCGATCCAAACCGTTCGCGAACCCGATCGAGCGTGCTGGCAATCTGACGATCTCGCCGTGTCTCGCCTTCTTGGCTCGTCGGCTCAAACAGTGGCATCTGCACCGGCTCATCACTGTCCACCAACGACGAGAGTCCCACCCCCAGCAGTCGCGCCGAGATTTGTCTGGATTGACGCAACTTGGCCAAGAGCTCGCGCGCTGTTTCCAGGATCACGCGATCGGCAATGACAGGGCGATCGAGGGTCCGCGAGGCGCGTCGCGTCTTGAAGTCGCGGTCCCGAAGCTTTACGGAAACCGTCGACGTGGCCAGATGCTTCCCCCGAAGGTCGGCGCACACCCGATTTACCAGCCGCACCAGTTCTCGCGCCAGCGCATCGTCGTCGCCGATATCGTGGTCGAAGGTTTCCTCACGACTCACCGATTTCTGCAGGTCCGACGCGTGAACGTGCGCGCTGCCAATGCCGCGGGCGCGTTCGTACAGCCATTGTCCCTCACGTTCTCCAAAGCGACGCACGAGCTCTGGCTGTGGAACGGGGAGAATGTCCGTCACCTGCACGAACCCAGCACGCTCCAGCCGCTCGCGAAACCGCGGGCCGATCCCCGGAATGTCACCCAGCGCTACCCGGTGCATGAACGCCAGTTCTTCACCAGGTGCAACGATCAGAACGCCCGTGGCATCCGTTCCGGGGCGCGGCTTGGCAAACTCCACGGCCAGCTTGGCCACGAGCCGATTGGTGCCGCCTCCAATAGAGACGGCGAGCCCGGTGGCTTCCCGCACGGCGTCCCGGATCCGGTGTGCGGTGGCGGTCAACGACTCCGCGTGATACAGGGCTTCGGTGCCGGTGAGATCGAGGTACCACTCGTCGATGCTGGCGGCCTCCACGATGGGCGTGTAGCGCCCGAGTACACGGGAAATCTCGCGGCTTTTGGCGGAGCACGCCCCTCGGGGCACAGGAACGCTCAACGCGTCCGGGCACAGGCGCATGGCGCGACTGATCGGCATGCCGGATCGCACACCAAACGCGCGCGCCGAGTACGACGCCGAACACACCACACCGCGGCTTCCCGCGGCACCGCCCACAATCAGCAGGTCAGCGCGCCCCGCGCCGTCAGGGTCAACCGCGCGAGCCACCGCCACAAAGAAGGCATCGGCGTCAACCAGCAGAATGCGGCGTGCACCATGATGGCCGACGCCAGCAGTGTCTTTAGTGCTGGCGGGGCTCATCGCGAATCGTCAATGCGTCGGCGCAACGGGTGGGTGCGACGTGCCTCGGGCCGACGGGTCGTGTACGCCATAGTGATCCTTGTGCTGCTCGCGCAAAGCGGACTTGAGGAATTTACCAGCACTCGTCTTCGGAATGCTCTCCACCAGCGCCACGTCATCGGGTACCCACCATTTGGCGAACCGATCGGCCAGAAACATGCGAAGATCGTGCGGGGTTGCCGCCTGTCCCTGCTTGAGTACCACCACGGCCAAAGGCCGCTCGTCCCATTTCGCGTGCGGCACGGCAATCACTGCCGCCTCGGCGACCGCCGGATGCCCCATCAGGGCGCTTTCCAAGGCGACGGAGCTGATCCACTCGCCACCGGACTTCACCAGGTCCTTGGCCCGGTCCTGAATCGTGACGTAGCCGTGCGTATCGATCGTGACGATGTCGCCGGTGCGGAACCATCCGTCCGCGGTGAAGGCCTGCGCCCCCTCTTCCGTGTTGTAGTAGCTGGCGGCCACCCAGGGTCCTCGTACCTCCAATTCACCCATCGTGGTGCCATCCCACGGCGCCAGTCCCGACTCCGTGCGCGCGCGCACTTCGACAAAGGGCACGGGCCGGCCCTGCTTGGCCCGATACGCCCACTGCGTCGCCTCGTCCTGCAGTTCCAGCTGCGTGGTGAGCCGCGAGACGGTGCCTAACGGTGACGTCTCGGTCATGCCCCAGGCGTGGACGATGGTCAGTCCATGCCGTTCCTTGAAGCCGCGCATCATGGCCTCGGGCGCGGCGGATCCGCCCACGACCATGGTGTGCAAGTTCGAAAGGTCATGCCGGCCAGGCTCGGCGTCGAGCTTCTGCAGAATGCCCAGCCAGATGGTTGGCACCCCCGCCGTCAATGTCACACGCTCAGTGGCCAGCAGGTCCAACAGGTTGGCCGGATCGAGGTGCGGTCCGGGGTGCACCTGAGCACAACCCGCCATAGTGCATAGATAGGGAAGGCCCCAACAGTTCACGTGGAACATCGGCACGACGGGCAGGACCACGTCACGCTCCCCAATGCGGAAACAGTCGTTGAGGGCCAGTCCCATCGCGTGGAGCGTGAGCGACCGATGCGAGTATACCACGCCCTTGGGCCTCCCCGTCGTGCCGGACGTGTAGCACATGGCCGCCGCGCGCTGCTCGTCGACGTCCTCGAACTCGAAGTCGTCTGATGCTGCTTCGATCAGATCTTCGTAGTCGATCGTTCCATCAGGGACCGATCCGTCATCGGACATGACGATCACATGTTCAACGCGCACATGCGGGGCGACCTTCTCCCACAGAGGCCACAGGACCTTGTCCACCAGTACCACGCGGTCCTCCGCGTGACTGCAGATGAAGGAGATGTCATCCGGGTGCAACCGAAGGTTCAACGTGTGGAGCACGGCTCCCGAGGACGGGATGGCCAGGTAGGCCTCCAAGTGTCGCCAATGATTCCAAGCCAGCGTGCCCACACGATCGCCGGGTCGAACGCCCAATCGCCGAAGGCCCGACGCCAGACGACCGGCGCGACGAATGCATTCGAGGTACGTGCTGCGATGGAGGCTGCGGTCAGGGCGCCGTGTGACAATAGGCTTTCCCGGGTGCAAGGCTCGCGCGCGCCGCACCAGCGCCGACGTGCACAACGGCACGTCCATCATCAGTCCGTTCATGGTTCGACCTCAGACGTAAAGAGGACTTGCTTCGCCTTGAGCCGCGTCGATCGCTTGGCGACTCCGTGAAGGACGTCGAAGGCGAGCGAAGCTCACGGCACCTGGGCGAGGAGTGTGAAAGTGGACCTCCGCGGGAAGCTCAGCAAGACGGTGACGGACTTTCGCCACCGCGCGTGCTCGCTCAACTTCACGACGACTGCAACAGAGTTCACTCATGCGCCAACGCTACGTCGCGGCCCTTATCACCGGATTTCTTCCTTGGCTGGCGCTTAACGCCCAAAGCGCGCCATCGCCGGATGTATTCCTGGTCGGCATACGCATGGACGGGGGCGTGCCGACGCTCACGGGGGTCGTGAAAAACGTGACCGCGCGTGCGGGATACGACAACCAGCCATCATGGTCCCGCGATGGAAGCTCCATCTACTACACGTCGACGCGTGAGGATGCCCAAGCAGATATCTACCGGTACGAACTGGCATCAGGCACGGTCACTCGAGTCACACAGACGGCGCCAGAGAGTGAGTACTCTGCCACGCTCACGCCGGACGGTAAGGCGCTGAGCGTGATTCGCGTCGAGCGGGATTCGACGCAGCGGTTGTGGCGGTTTCCCCTGGACGGCAGCGCACCAAGCGTGATCTTGCCGGGGTTGAAGCCGGCCGGATATCAGGCGTGGGCGAGCGATCGTATGATGGCGGTGTTCGTGCTGGGTTCGCCGAACGCCTTGGTGCTGGGCGACATCGTCTCACAACACGTGGATACGGTTGCTCGTCGAGTGGGCAGGTCCTTGCATCGCGTCCCCGGCAGCTCGCACATCTCGTATCCGCAGTTCGAACAGGACAGCGTTGTCGCGGTCATGGAGTTGGAGCCGGCCACGAAGGGGCTGACGCGCCGCGCGGAATTGCCACGCGGTGTTGAAGACTATGCCTGGACGCCGAACGGTCGCTTGATCGCGGGCGACGGTAGTCGCCTGGTGTGGTGGAATGGGACCGCATGGACTCCCATCGGCGACCTCGGCAGCCACGGCCTGCGCCAAATTACGCGACTCGCGGTTTCTCCGCGGGCGAAGTGGATCGCAGTGGTCGCGATCCCGACCGCCGAGAATCGTTAGGCCGACTTCCGGAAACAGGGCTTTCGCGCGGTAGCCACGCCTCGCCGGCGCAGCTCGGCGTACCTTGCCAGCTTCTCGGGGTAACGCGTCAGCGCAGCCCGTCGATAGCCCAGCGATTCGAAGAACCCCGCAGCGCGGGACACCGCGAACAGCTCGTCGATCCCGCGTCGTCTGGCGACTGCCTCAACGCCGCGCACCGCCAGCGTGCCCAGCCCATGGCCTTGCGAAGTCGGCGATACGGCGACGGCCGCCACTTCGCCAACGGACGGGGAGTACTCCTGCAGCGACGCGCAGGCAACAACGCGCCCGTGGTGGTCTACCACGACGACAAAGTCGTCGATATGGAGCGCGACGTCGTCGAGTGAACGCGGAAGGAGTTCTCCGCCCGAATACGAAGAGAGCAGGGCGTGAATATCGGCAACGTCCGATCCTGCGGCCGCACGTACAGCGTGCGTGACGCTCAGGCCAGGTCGGTGCGATGACGCCGGCGTGCGCTGCGGGACGGATCGACGTGCCAGATTATGCATGATGAATGCATAAATAGGCGGAACCCCTGATGCAAGACCGTGCTCGAGGCTACGCCATCCGCAGCACCAACTTGCCGACGTTCGCGTTCGACTCCATGCGCCGGTGCGCGTCGGCAATTCGTTCTAAGGGGAACACCGCGTCAACCGACGCCCGCACATCGCCCCACGCGATTCGCGGAATGACGTCGCGTTCAAAGGCTCGCGCGACCAGGATCTTTTCGTCCAGCGGCCGAGCACGCAGTACCGTGCCGCGTATGGTCAGTCGTTTGCCAAGCACACGTCCCAACTCGACGGTTGCACGCCCACCCGCCACGGTGCCAATCAGCATCAAACGTCCCTTCATGCCGAGTACCTCAATGCTCGGCGCGACATAGGCGCCGCCAACCAGATCGCAGATCACGTCGAACCCGCGTCCAGCGGTCCATCGGCCAGAGGGAACGATCATCGCTTCGGGATCGGTGCCAACGACCACACCGTCCTCGAGGCCGAAGGCTCGCGCGGCTTCGATTTTGTCCGCGGTGCGCGACGTGCCAAAAGGAATGGCGCCCCAGCAACGGGCCAGCTGGGTGGCGGCAAGGCCTACTCCGCTTCCCACGGCATGGATCAGCACCGTCTCGCCGCTCCGAACGCCGGCCTGCATAACGAGGGCGTCGTGTGCTGTAATGAACGCTTCAGGAATCGCGCCGGCATTCTCCCACGGCAGCTGGTCAGGAATGCGCAACACCGTCTCCTCGTGCGCGACCAGGAACTCGGCGTGCGCCCCACCGCCGACCAGTCCGAAGACCCGGTCGCCCACGTTCCATATCGATTGCTGTGGCCCGACGTCGGCGACTTCGCCGGCGAACTCGATGCCGGGAATGTCTCGAGGCACACCTGCCGGCGCCGGATATCGACCTAGGCGCTGCAGTAGATCGGCGCGGTTCAGCGCGCTGGCGATGACGCGGACCAAAATTTCGTGCGGCCCGGGCACGGGCGCGGGAACGTCCTGGATCTCCAGAACGTCAGGGTCGCCAAAGCGTGTGATCACAGCCGCGCGCATCACCGTGGGGCTAGAGCGTGAATGTCGATCGGGGGGAGAGCGCACAGAAAGTGGACAGAGGCACTCCGCGCGTCGAGATGCTTGTCGAAACTACCGGCGCACGCTTTCGTACGGAGCAGGGCACCTCGTCGTCTTCCCTTGTCGGACATACGCACATGTTCAGCATGCTTCTTGGTTTAGCCGTCAGCACGGTGATCGCGTACTTGGGTTACTCGCAGGCGCGCCGTTTTGTGGCTGGTCGCCTTCGGTATGTCGATGCGGTGAACAACCCAGTGATCCCGGTCTTGGCAGGCGGGGCCGCGGCGCTCGTCGCGATTCCCGTTGCCGGGTTGCTGCCGATTGTCACGACCGGAACAGCCCTGGTTTTTGGCCTGAGCGTTGGAATGGGTGTAGCTGCCGGGCGCGGCGACATACGGCGCAGCCTCCCTCCCGGTTCCTGAACGCGCGCTAGTGTGCGGCGTCTGGCGGCTTGGCCGCGGGCGTCGCCAGCGGTGTTGGCGTCCGATTCGCCATGTGGTTGCGCGCGTAGTCGAGGGCGTCGTCGAGGTCCATGAAGATGTGCTCGGCGCCAAGTTCATCGATCAACGGCGAACGTTCCACGGCCGCGAGTGGCTGGGTGTGGATTTCTGACAGCAGGACCAAGCTGCGATCATGCAGCGCGCGGCGAACGACGTCGCGAAGGGCGCGAAGTCCGGTGGAGTCCAGCAGGGACACATCGCGCATGCGGATGATCAGGACCTTGGGACGACGGGCCACCGTCGACAGCGTGTCCTTAAACGTCTCAGCCGCTCCAAAGAAGAATGCGCCGCTGATCTCAAAGACTTCGACGCCCGCGGGGATATCGCGTCGCATGGCGTCGTCCGTTGCCTCATCCGAGTCTGCCTCGCGTAAGGCCTTGGTCACGGCATTCACATTGGTCACTTCGGCCATGCGGTGCATGAAGAGGAACGACGCCAGCACCATCCCCACCTCGATGGCCACCGTCAGGTCAACCAGCACCGTGAGCGTAAACGCCGTGAGGAGCACCGCGACGTCGGCGCGCGGTGCGCGCAGTTCGTCGAGAAAGGTGCGCCACTCGCTCATGTGATACGCGACGACGAGTAGGATGGCCGCCAGGGTCGCCATCGGAATGAGGGCCGCCAGCCTGCCGAAGAACAGGGTAACCAGCAGTAACACGGTGGCGTGCACGATGCCCGCAATCGGAGTCCGCCCGCCGTTCTTGACGTTGGTCGCCGTGCGCGCAATGGCGCCGGTGGCGGGAATCCCGCCAAACAGTGGCGACGCGATGTTCGCTATGCCCTGCGCCACCAACTCCATGTTGGACCGATGGCGCGCGCCGATCATTCCGTCAGCAACAACTGCGCTGAGCAAGGACTCGATCGCCCCCAGCAGGGCGATGCTGAACGCCGGAGAGACCAGGCGGGTGGCGTCTTCCAGGGAGATATGGGGAACGACCGGATGCGGTAGGGACGAGGGCAACGTGCCAAAGCGACTGCCAACCGTTTCCACCGGGAGCTTCAACAGGGCGGCGGCAGCCGTCGTGACCACCAACGCCACGAAGGGGGCGGGGATGCGCCGGTTCACTCGTGGGAAATAGACGACAATGAGCAGCGCGCTCATCCCGACGCCTAACGCGGGGAGGTTGGTGGAGCCCAGATTCGACGCCAGGGCTCCCAAGCGCTCCAGGAAGTTGGCTGGGACCGAGGCCAGCCGGAGCCCGAGGAAATCCTTGATCTGCGATGACGCGATCACGACGGCGATGCCACTCGTGAATCCGGTGATGACCGGGGTCGGAATGAACTTGATCACTTGCCCAAGCCGGGCCAGCCCCATCGCCACCAGCATCACGCCGGCCATGAGCGTAGCGACGGTCAATCCTTCCAAGCCAAAACGCTGAACGATGCCGTAAACGATGACCACGAACGCGCCGGTAGGGCCGCCGATCTGAACCCGCGATCCCCCCAATGCCGAGATCAGAAATCCGGCAACGATTGCCGTGTAAAGTCCCCGCTCTGGCGTGACCCCACTCGCGATCGCAAACGCGATGGCCAACGGAAGCGCCACAATTCCGACCACGGTCCCGGCCACGATATCCGACGCCAATTGTCGGCGATCGTACGATCGCATGGTCGTGAAGAGCTTCGGAACGAAAACCAGGGCGCGTTCTGCCATGAGGTGCGTGAGTTTCTGTCGACCTGCGGGGGCGTTCGCGCCCGTCGGGTGCGAGGTGCCTTCGCCTCGCACGGGCTCGGCGACGCCGCTGCAACTTAGCACACCGAGACGCCGGCTGCGTCCGAGGATTTTGCGATGCATCCACGCGGAGGAGCAGCAAGGCGATTCACGATTCTCGCTGGCGGACGTAACTTCACAGGCGGAGTCCCATCTTGTTGACTTGTGGGCCGCTTCCAGCCACGCACCTTCACCCCCAACGATCATGACAGAGCGGATGGCGGCAGCACTCGCGGCTGCGGAGTCTGCCCGAGCCGATCTCATTGCCGTGGTGAGCCCGTTAGATGAAGCGGCGCTCACACGTCGCCAAAGCCCGGCGTGGACGCCACTCGAAGTGCTGGAGCACTTGCGCCTGAGCGAAGAGAACATCGTCCGACTCCTTGCCCACCGCCTCATGCGCGCGAGAGAACAGGGCCTAACGCCGGGAGCGCCGGCGCCGGAGTTGGACAAAGACTCGGTGTTTCTGGCCGACGTAAGCGCCGACTCCCCGGAAATTCTCATCCCGCAGGCTGGTTTGTCTCGCGATGGCGTGCTGGCTGGCCTGTCCAAGACGCGCGACGCGTTGCGGGCGCTCTGCACGGAGGTCGACGCCTTCGACGGCACGAAGGTCGTGGCCCGACACATCGTCCTCGGTGAAATCCACTTCTACCGGTGGATTCATTTCATAGGCGCGCACGAGGCGCGTCACCGCCGTCAAATTGGACGCATCCTCGGCAGCGCATGAGCGTCTTTTCCAACGCTGTGGGCACTGCCCGTGAGAACGCAGATGCCTATAAGCGCGCGTTGCTGGACCTTTTGGGCGACCGCGATCCCGTGGCTGTGTTTGCGGAACTCCCGGATGCGATCGCCGAGCAGACCGCATTCTTGAGTGATGAAGACGCGCGTCGCCCGGAGCGCGAAGGGAAGTGGTCCATCCTGCAAGTGATTCAGCACCTGATCGACTCCGAGATCGTCTACGGATTCCGAACCCGGCTGATCCTGTCGAATCCTGGGGTGGAGATCGCTGGCTACGATCAAGACCGGTGGGCTGACGTGTTGCGCTACCAACACGAGTCGTTGGTAGACGCGCTGCCAGAGCTGCGGGCGCTGCGCGGACGCAATCTGCGGCTGCTCACGCGCCTCACCGACGAAGAGCTGGACCGCTTTGGCATGCATAACGAGCGCGGGCGCGAGAGCATCCGTGACATGGTGCGACTGCTGGCCGGGCATGATCTCCTGCATCGAGCGCAAATCGCCCGTATCCGCAGCACCCTGGGTTTCTTCTGAGATGCAGCAGCTGCAACGTCTGCCCGATGTCTACGCCGTCTGTCGACTGGCTCCTAACGACGGCATCCCCTTTTGGTGCGTGCAATCCCGGTCGTTGCTGTCGATCACGCGGACCCCGGACGAACTCTCGGTGGTGTGTCCCGCGGACCTGGTGCCTGCTGCGATCCGCGCCGAGCGAGGCTTCTGCGCCTGGCGAGTGGCGGGCACCTTGGACTTCTCGCTGACTGGCGTGGCCGCTGCTCTCACAACGCCGCTGGCCGAAGCCGGCATTTCTGTGTTCGTGATCGCGACGTTCGACACGGACTACCTGCTCGTACGCGAAACCCACCGAGAGCGCGCGGAGGCACTGCTCGCGCGCTCCGGGTTCTCATTCCTTGGGTAGGTCGCTAGGCGGGCGGGGCGTCCGGAGCATCCTGAAGCGGTGGCGTGTCTCCCTTACGTGTCGTCAGCAGCCAGTTGACGACCCACACCACCAGCACGATCGGCAGCACAATCTTCAAGGCGGCGAAACCGACGGACAGGATGGTGAACAGGATTGACAGCAGGAAGCCGCCGACGACAAACACGAGCAGGATGGGGAGTCCAATCACAGCCAACACCAGCAGAATAGGTGCAGCCAGGATCAGCAGGAGGACGAGCATGGGAATCCCTATGGCCTTGAGGATAAAGGCGATCGGAATGAGCCAGGCCAGCGATCCAAGGGCCTTCAGCAGCACCTTGAATACGGCCCATTTGGCCAGAAGGGACTTGAGCAATGCCCACATGACGCCGTCTCCGCGCGGTTTGGTGATCGGCCGTACGTCGGCGCGCACCGCTGGGTTTCTCCCCTAGCCCGCGCCCGCCATTACCAGCCTCCGGGCGCGGTGTCGCTAAGCGCCGCTCGCCACCGCGTCCCTGCGCTTAATTTCCTCCCTCCCGCCCTTTTCGGAGCCGAGTCAGGTCATGGCAGACGCCAAGAAGCCACCAAAGAAGAAGATCAATTTCTCGCGCGCGTGGGCGGAGGCGCGAGAACTGCTCTGGCGGCATCGCCAATCGCTGTCGATCGGCTTCGTCCTGATGATCGTGAGCCGGCTGGCCGGACTCGTCCTGCCCGCCAGCTCCAAGTGGCTCATTGACGAGGTGCTTGGCAAGGGTCGACTGGAACTGCTGACGCCCCTCGCCTTGGCCGTGGGTGGCGCCACGGTGGTAAACGCGATCACATCCTTTGCATTGTCTCAGGTCGTGAGCATTGCCGCGCAGCGCGCGATCACGGACATGCGCATTGCCGTGCAACGCCACGTGATGCGGCTGCCGGTCTCGTACTTTGACTCGACCAAGACCGGAATACTCATCACGCGCATCATGAGCGATGCCGAGGGCATCCGGAATCTCGTCGGCACGGGCATCGTACAGCTGGTTGGTGGATTCCTAACGGCGATCCTGGCACTCGGCTACCTGTTCTACCTGAACTGGCGCCTCACGGCCATCACGATTGTCATGCTGGCGGCCTTCGGCCTGATGATGGCGATCGCCTTCAAGCGCCTGCGCCCGATTTTCCGTAAACGGAGTGAGATCAACGCGGAAGTCACGGGTCGTCTGGGCGAGTCGATCGGTGGGGTGCGGATCGTGAAGGTGTACAGCGCTGAGGATCGGGAAGAGTCGATCTTCCGGACGGGCGCCGAGCGTCTCTTTGAGAATGTGCGGCAAACCATCACCGGGACCTCGGTCGTGGGGGCCGGTACGACCGTCATCGTCGGAGCCATCGGCGTCCTGCTGATCGTGATGGGCGGGCGGTCGATCATTTCTGGCCAGATGACGTTAGGCGAATTCGTGACGTACATCTTCTTCATCGGCATGGTGGCCGCGCCGCTGGTGAGCATTGCCTCGATCGGTACGCAGATCACGGAAGCCTTCGCGGGGTTGGACCGAATCCGTGAGATTCGCGACACCGCACGCGAGGACGCCGACGACGCGCGTCGCGTAGCGGTCCCCGAGCTCACCGGTGATGTCGCCTTCAAGAACGTCTCGTTCGCGTACGTGGAAGGGGTGCCGGTGCTGAACAACGTGTCCTTTCACGCGCCGGCGGGATCGACCACGGCGCTGGTTGGCTCGAGCGGCGCCGGAAAGAGCACGCTCATCGGCTTGGTCATGGCCTTCAATCGACCGAAGTCGGGCCAGGTCGTGGTGGATGGGCGTGACCTCGAGGACCTGCGCCTGCACGAGTATCGGGGACACCTGGGTGTCGTTATGCAGGACAATTTCCTGTTTGACGGCAGCATTCGCGAGAACATTGCGTATGCCAATCCCAACGCTACGCTGGATGACGTGAAGCGGGTGGCGCGGGTGGCGCACGTCGATGAGTTCGTCGACCAGTGGGAGCAAACGTATGACACGATCGTCGGGGAGCGAGGGGTGAAGCTGTCGGGGGGACAGCGCCAACGCGTGGCGATCGCGCGAGCCATCTTGGCGAACCCGAGGATTCTCATCCTGGATGAGGCGACGTCCAGTCTGGACTCAGAAAGCGAAGCGATGATTCGCGACGGTCTTCAGAGCCTACGGCGTGGGCGAACCACCTTCGTGATTGCGCACCGGCTGTCGACGATCGAAAGCGCCGATCAGATTCTGGTCATGGAGCACGGCGAGATTGTGGAGCGCGGCTCACACGCGGAGCTGATGGCGCTGGGCGGCCGCTATCGCGAGTTGCACGACCGGCAATACGGAATCGAGCAGGATCGTTTCGTGAATCCTGGCGAAGAGCTCACGCCGGTGGCAGAAAGTGTTCAGGAGCAGACGGTGAAGGCTGGCGGTCCAGGCGCGCGCCAAACTCCCTGAACCGCCGCCAGGAGGCTGACGCCTGATGGCTCGCCGCGGGGATGACACGCCTGAACATGGACGCTGGGGCATGCTCTGGATCGTCGTCGTGGGAGCTTGTCTAGGAGCGCTTGGCGAAACCATGCTCCGGCTGGCGACTCGCCTCATGGGCCGGCCCACGTACCTCAATCCACAAGCAGTGTGGCTGGCGCCACTATTTGCGCTGGCGGTACTGGCCATTCCCACGCTGTTGTGCCTGACGGTGGTGCCGCGAGCCCGACGCGTGGCCGCGCTGGTGCTGCTCGCGTCGACTTTCGCGCTCATGGAAGTCCTTTGGCTGCTTCCGCGTCTGGCGCCCTGGGCGCTGGCACTGGTCGCGCTCGGCATCGGCGTGGAGTTGGCTCGCCGGGCACACGCGAATGCTGCACGGACCCTGCGATGGGCGCGGACGGCTGGCGTGGTACTGGTCGGAGGTTCTGCGGCGATGGCCGTTGGGGTCAATGCCCGCCGATTGTTGCGCGAGCACTATGGCGCGAAGCGCCCAGCCGCACCGCCAACCTCGCTCAATGTGGTCCTGGTCGTCCTGGACGCGGTGCGAGCCGAAGGCATGGGGCTATTTGGTGGGCCAGTCCCGAACACCCCCTTCATGACCCAGTTGGCCTCGCAATGCGTGGTCTTCGACCGAGCCGTCGCGCCGGCGTCGTGGACCCTGCCGTCGCATGCGTCGATGTTCACGGGTCGGTGGCCGGCGGATCTGGATGCGGATTGGGCCGTGCCACTGGACGCGCGCGAGCCCGTACTGGCCGAACAGTTGAACAACCGTGGGTACCGAACGGGTGCAGCTGTCGGCAATTACCTGTACACCTACTACGAATTCGGCCTCCAACGCGGATTCGCGCACTACGACGACTATGGCATCTCCATGTCGGAGAGTGCCATGCGCAACGTGATTGGCGATCGGCTGTCGCGCGGCTGGAACGCGGTGGCGAGCGACTATGTGGTGCCTGGTCGCAAGGACGCGACCCGCATTCGCCGCGACGCGCTACGATGGGTCGACGCGGTTGACGCACATCCGTTCTTTCTGTTCGTGAACCTGTATGACGCGCACGACCCCTACGCCCCGCCAAAGCCGTGGCGACAGGCGTTCCTTCCGTCCGAGCCACCGACGCGCGCGTTAGGCGACCTGGAGCAGCACTTGGACAGTGCCTCGGTCAATGGCTTACGTTCCGCGTATCACGGGGCCATCGCGTATCTGGACGCCGAGGTCGACTCACTCGTCGGTGGCCTGCGATCCCGGGACTTGCTGGATCGCACAGTGGTCATCATCACGGCGGACCATGGCGAGGAGTTTGCCGAGCACCGTCGGCTACAACACGGGAACACCCTGTATTATCCGTCGGTCCATGTCCCGCTCATGGTGTGTCCCCCTCGACTGCCCCCCGATGCGGCTCGTCGCATCGCGGACGTCGTGAGCCTGCGCGACTTGCCAGCCACCATCTTGCAACTGGCGGGAGGGTCCAGTGACGTGTCGCCTCTGCCAGGCCGAAGTCTGGACGCGTATTGGCGTCTGGGCACGCCGGCGTGCCGATCCAAGGCGATCTCGTTTGTCCGCCGAACGCCGGGGGCAGCGAACTGGTACCGTGGGGCAGGGGAGTCCCTCACGTCGCTGGTGGAGGGTGACCTGCACCTGATTCGGACGGATCAAGGATCGGAGGAACTCTTCAACGTCGCCTCCGACGCCTTTGAACAACGCGACCTGACACGCGCGGCCGGCATGGATAGTGTGCTCGCACGCCTTCGGGAGTCGCTCGCGCACCCAGACGCGTGCGCCCGCTGACGCTGGATCGTTGCCCCATGAGCGTCGCTCGCCAGCCCCGAATAGCCCGATGGTCTCTCGACCGCTGGCATCCACCCTCGGTACCGCGCGCGAGTTGGCTCCGACGCTCGGCGTGAATACGGACCGCCCTCCCGCCCGCGAGCGGTGGCTAGTGGGGTGCTAAGGACGGAACGACAGGTGACGTGGGGGGGTGCCGACTTAGTGGACGCATAGGGGCGTCCGCGCGCGCCCGTCGACTCCCATGGAAGAATACCCATATATCATTTGCGTAATTATAGGCGGATTGTGCGTGAGCATCCCGCACACCAGCGAGCGCGCTCTTTACGCGTAGAGTCGCGTGTAAGCGTTGATTTGACATGACGTTAGCAAGCGCAAGTCATTCGGAAATCATCGCCTGACTGCCCCCTCGAAAGTTCAGGGGCCGCCGAGTTGCGACCTGAGCACGGCCTAGCCTCGAGATTAGGCCCTGTTTGTCGTTCTCGTCGGTGGGGAGCTCCGCGAGGTCACAGACCGAGCCACTGCGTCGTTTAGCTGGGTTTCCTCTGGGCGCGGCGGGCTGAAAGGCACCGGCGCTTGGGGGAAAAAACGGTAACCGTGCAAGGCCGGTAGGCGTCTTGAATTTGATGGAGGAACGGGTCGTTCGCCGCGCGCTTGCGACGGACGCAAACTTGACCCAACCGCCGCTGAGCACACACACCGCATCGACGCCGACAAAACAGACGGCACTAGCTGGCGAACTCGCCGAGCTGGTGCTGGAACTGGCGTTGTCCCTGCACAAGCGAGCGATCTATCCCGCGTCGCACCCGCTGCTCCGCGGCGCGGTTGACTCGTTGTGGGGGCGCGTGAAGCGCGCCGTCGAGGGACGCGGGGTGGTGTCGATGGGCGTGGCGCGTCATCAGCTGATTGTTGAAGGCGTAGCGACGGACGAAGCGCATCCGCTGATCCGCGAACTGGCGACGCACCTGCATGAGCATCAGATCGCCGCGTTGCGATTCCATCAGGGCGTCGAGCGGGATGAGATCGACGACCTGCTCGGCACGCTGGCGGTGGCCGCCGCGCGAGTGGATCGGCCGCTGGGCTCCCTTCACCCAGAAATGCTGTCGCGCTGGCGGCACATCGCGCTCTTTCCGGCGTCCTTCGAGCAGTTGGAGCTGGTGGATGATGGGGCAGACGAGCTGGCGGCGCATGACGATTCCCCGGAAGCGCAGCAGTTGTGGTTGGGGTTGGCGCGCGCCGCCCTCGCTGGCCACGGCGATGTCAGTGAAGAAGACGCCGACGCCTACGATCCAACGCGCGTCGCCCGCGCGATCGATTCCCGCCGTGGCGAGCGCGCCTACGAACAGGTAGTCATCGGCTACTTCTTGCAGGTGACGGCGGAGCTGGACAAGCTGCCGAAGGGCACCAAGACCGCCGAGCGATTGCGTTCGCGGGTGTCGTCGCTCTTGTCCTCGTTGAACCCCGACACGCTGGCCCGCCTGATGGAAATGGGTGGCAATCAGTCGCAGCGTGGTCAATTCCTGAAGCAGGCGACGGATCATCTCTCGGCGTCAGCGGTGTTGGACCTGGTGCGCGCCAGCGCGTCCGTTTCCAGCCGGACGATCTCTGACGCCATGATGCGCTTGCTGACCAAGTTGGCGCGGAATGCCAGTGGTGCCCGCAGCGAGGCGACGAACGCCGATCGGCTGTTGCGCTCGCAGGTTCGTCACATGCTCGAGGGGTGGACCCTCGAGGATCCCAATCCGGACGGGTACAGTGAACTGCTCCGGGGCATCGGTCATTCAGAGAACCGGACGGAGGTCGATCGCGAGCGCGACGCCTGCGAGCCCGAGCGCATCGTGGAGCTGTCGTCGGAAGTCGGCGTCATCGGTCCGGCCACGGAAACCGCCATCGCCCGTTGGGTCGCACGTGACGGCATGGCGGCCGTGCTGGATCGACTGACTGTGCTTCCATCGGGCGAGATACGCGAACGCCTGATCGACTCCTTGGTGAACGGTGCCTTGCTCGGCGAACAGCTGCAGGCCGAACGCCCCGACGTTCGCGTACTGGAGCACGCGGTCCTTCGCCTGCGCGAACGCGCCACGGAGCCCCTGCTGGACGCCATGGCCCGCCGCGACGAGCGCGATGCGAACTGGATCGCGGACCTGCTAGGACGCACGGGCTCTGGTGGGCTGGCGATCGTCCTGCAGACGCTCATGAAGCGCACCCCCTTCGTGCAGCGCGTCCTACTCGGTGTGCTGGATCGTGCTGATGAAACGCCCGCCGACGCGGATCTGGACGAGCTGACTCGCTCTGAAGACGTGGCGTTACGCCGCGAGGCGTTGCGGCTGATGATGAAGCAAGCGCGCACGCGCGAGACCGCAATGCTGCGCGCCCTTCGCGATCGCGACGAGAAGACCGTGTCGTTGGCGCTCGCTCAAGCGTTGCGTCAGTCGTCGCCCGCGGTTGCCGCCGCGATCATGACGCGCATCGACAATGGTGCAGACCTATCCCCCGACATGCGAAGCCGCGCTGTGCGTGCCGTCGCCGCCTCGGGGAGTGACACGGTGGTTCGGTGGTTGCGCGACTTGGCGATCACCCAGCACTGGTTGCTGCGCTACTCGAAGTTACGAAAGCCCTCGCCAGAGAGCGTGGCCGCGGTGGCCGGTCTGGCCGCGCACTGGGCGGAACACGTGGATGCATCGCTGGCGCTGGTACTCGCCAAACGCAGTAGCGATGCGGCCTATCGACACGCGGTCCGCCGCGGGGAGGAGCGGTGACCGACGCCGCCCGATACTTAACGTCGCTGGCCCAAGCGCTGGCGAAGATGTCGCTGTACGCCGAGGGGCATCCCGCGCGAGCCCGCGCCGCCGATGCATCGTTTGAACTCCTTCGAGAGCTGCAACGCGATGATCCGCACCCTGCCTTCTCCTTCTTGGGTCGCGAGGTCATCTACAATCAGCGTTCCATGCGCGAACTCAGCGACTGGGATTGGTCCGAGCGACTGTCGTCCTGCGGCGTGCAACGCCTGGAGTTCGAGGGCAAGATTGAGCGCGACGACTATCGGGCCTTCTTGGAAGAAGTGCTGAGCCGCATTTCGCTGCACGTGTCCGGGAACATCATCACGCCGATCGAACGCACGCGCCGGGCCACGCCAATTCGGTTCGGGGCGATTGGCCTGAAAGACACGCACGCTCCGGCGAGCGAGGAATCGCACGCAGAGGAACAGGAGAACGAGGGTGGCGCCCACGTCGCGGACGTCACGGAAGAGGCGGACTCCGTGGAGTGGATGCACCGCGAAGTCCTGGCCAACCGGTCCCTGCCCGTCGCAGAAGCGGAGTTGGTCGTCGGCTCGCTGAGCGCGGCGATGCACGGCGATCGGCACCTGCTCTTGCCCCTCCTGACGCTGAAAGATTTCGACCAGTACACCACGACGCATGCGTTGAACGTGGCGGTGCTGGCGATGGGGCTGGCGGAGTACATGGGGCTTTCCGGTCGCGAGGCGCGGGCCTATGGCGTGGCGGGTCTGTTGCACGACCTGGGCAAGGTCCGTGTGCCGCTGGACATCCTGCGCAAACCCGGCAAGCTCTCGGACGCCGAGCGCGAGGTGCTGCAAAAGCACCCATCCGATGGCGCCCAAATCATTCTCTCCGGCAGCCGCAAACACGACCTATGCGCGGTCGTCGCCTTTGAGCATCACATCATGATCGACGGGGGCGGGTACCCCGCGCGACACACGCGTCGGGACTGTCACCACGCGTCATTGTTGGTGCACGTGTGCGATGTGTTCGATGCGCTGCGCACGCACCGTCCGTATCGAGTAGCGTGGGTGATCCCGTCCATCCTGACGTACATCGAGCGCAAGATCGGCACGGAATTTCATCCTGAGGTTGCGCGCGCGTTCCTTGGCATGATCCAGGAGTGGGAGCTGCGCCATGCGGTAGCCGATTCGCTCGATCCGGAAACCATGATGCCCGCCGGCGCTCTTTAAGAGGCAGAGGCCCGGCGCCCTCTGGAAGGCGCCTGCGACGACTCGCGAATATTCGACCTGTGGTTCGACGAGAAGCCGCGGACTCAGCGATCATAAGACGCCGTCAGCAATAGCGAGGTACGGCGGGCAATCGAAGGGTGCGGCGTGACAGCACTTGAGCACCAATCATCCATGCGTGCTGGCCGCCGTGCGCTCCGCCTCCGTCATCGGCATCGATGCTTACGACGTCACCGTGGAGGTGGACGTCGCTAGTGGGCTGCCGCAGTGGACGATCGTCGGGCTGGCGGCGAGTTCGGTCCGCGAGAGTCGTGAGCGGGTAAGTGCGGCACTGACGAATGCCGGGTTCACGCTGCCTCCGCGTCGCATCACGATAAACCTCGCACCGGCGGACGTACGAAAGGACGGGACCGCGTTTGACCTGCCGATCGCCTTAGGCGTGCTGGCGGCCACCGGCCAACTCCCGGAGGACGCACTTCAGGGCCTGGTGGCGCTCGGTGAGCTCGGGTTAGACGGGGCACTCCGTCCCGTACGCGGTGTGCTCCCCGTCGCTCGTCGTGTGAGCGCCGATCAGGTCCGCGCCTTGGTGCTGCCACCGGCCAACGTGCCAGAGGCGGCGCTGGTCAGTGGGGTGGCGCTGGCTGCGCCGGCCACGCTGGAGCAGCTGGTGCGCGAGCTGCGCGCCCGGTGCCTAACGGTTGTGAGCGAACGACAGCCCTTGTCGTCGCACGGGCGCGACCTGGTGGACCTGAGTGACGTGGTCGGGCAGCATGCGGCGCGGCGCGCGCTCGAAATTGCCGCGGCTGGCGGGCATCCCCTCTTGATGGTGGGGGCGCCGGGCACCGGAAAGACCATGTTAGCGCGCCGACTCCCGACCATTCTTCCGCCCCTGACGGAGGGTGAGGCGCTGGAGGTCGTGGCTATTCACTCGATCGCTGGTCTGCTGGAGCCGGGCGCGTCCCCGGCCGCCAAACGGCCATTTCGTGCGCCGCACCACTCGCTCAGCGCGGCGGCATTGATCGGTGGTGGAAGCAATCCGAGGCCTGGAGAGGTCAGCTTGGCGCACCACGGCGTGTTGTTTCTGGACGAACTGCAGGAAATGCCCCGGTCCGTTCTGGATGCGCTTCGGCAGCCGCTCGAAGACGGCCGAGTGCTGATTTCTCGTGCAGCGTGCACGGTGAATTTTCCGTCCCAGTTCACGCTGGTCGGGGCAATGAACCCATGCCCGTGTGGTCGAGCCGACGTCGAGGGTCGCAGCTGTCGGTGTTCGGAAGCGGATTTGGAGCGTCACCGCGCCCGAATCTCGGGGCCCCTCGCGGATCGCATCGACCTGTGTGTGCGGGTGCCGCCAGTGGACCTGCGCCAACTGGGACTCGCGCCGCCGGCCGAAAGCTCGGCGGCGGTACGAGAGCGCGTGGCCTTGGCCAGGGCTCGTCAGGCGTTGCGCTTTGCACGCCTGCGTGGTGTGCACGTGAACGCGTACGTGGCCGGCCGATGGCTGGATGCACACACGGCGATCGATCGCTCGGCCCGGGAGCTGTTGTCGGCGGCGGCGGAGCGCATGGCCCTCTCGGCGCGCGGATATCATCGCGCACTGAAGGTGGCCCGCACGGTGGCGGATCTGGATGGCGATGAGGTCGTCCTCGAGTCGCACGTCGCGGAAGCCCTGCAGTTTCGCATGGTCGAACGGCTGCCCACGTCCGTGGCACGCGGCTAACTTTGTGGCATGACGGATGTGACGCAGCGCGGAATGTCCGCGTCGGCCGGCGTCGCGTTAGGCGCTGATCCCGAGCTTGAGGCCCGCGAGGCGCGCCTGGTCGCGTGGTTTCAGTCGGCTGGCTCGGCGCTCATTGGATTCAGTGGTGGCGTGGATTCTGCCTACCTTGCCTGCATTGGGCTCGAGGCCGTGGGTCGGGACCGCTTGTTGGCCGTCATCGGTCGTTCAGCGTCCTACCCGCTCGAGCAGTGGGAGCGCGCTCGGGAGGTGGCCAGCCGCTTCGGCGTGCCAGTGTTGGAGCTGGACACCCATGAACTGGCAGACCCGCGGTACGCGGCCAATCCAGCGAATCGATGCTACTTCTGCAAGTCCGAGCTCTGGGAGCAATTGTTACCGGTGGCCGCCGCCCGCGGACTGGCGATCGTGTGCGATGGCACAAATGCCGACGACCTGGCGGACTACCGCCCGGGCGCCGCCGCGGCCCGCGAACGCGGGGTCCGGAGCCCGCTGGCGGAACTTGGGTTTTCCAAGTCGGATATCCGCGCCCTGAGCGCGCGACGAGACATTCCCACCTGGTCGGTGCCCTCGTCACCATGCCTCTCCTCTCGTCTTCCGTACGGAACCGCTGTGACGATCGAGCGCCTGGCGCTGGTAGAACGGGCGGAGCACGCCCTGCGTGCGCTGGGGATTTCCGGCGATCTGCGTGTGCGACACCACGGCGAGCTGGCGCGGGTGGAATTGGGCACTGAGGAGTTGTCGGTGTGGCTTGCACCGGAGCGCACCCGCGCACTGCGCGACGCGGTGCGTCACGCCGGGTACGCGCGCGTCGTAATTGACCTTCGGGGATTTCGATCCGGGTCACTCAATGTGTTAGGCGGCGTGGTTCCATGAGTGATCTTGGAGAGCTCCGTCGCCAGTTCGCCGCCTTGGGCCTCGCCATGCGCGTCGAGGCGCATGAGCGGCAGCTCGTACTCATTCCGGAGGGTGTGCCGCCAGATCTCACGGACCAGACGCTGCGCGCGCGCGTGGTGGCCATCGCGCAGGCGGCCTCGTTCACCCACGTGGCGCTGGAACTCGTCGACGAGCATGCGACTGTTCATCGCGATCAACCTGACGGCTGAGGTTCAACAGGCGATCGACGCCGTCGTCGCACCAATCCGCGACCAGGCACCGTCGATCCGCTGGGTGTCAGTGGAACGACTTCACGTCACCTTGAAGTTTCTGGGTGAGCAAGAGGCCGCCACGGTTCCCGCACTTCATGCGGCGCTGGACGGGGTCGCCCGGACCGCACCATTGGGCGCCTGCCGTTTTACCGGCTTCGGCGTATTCCCGAACTTTCGGGCCCCTCGTGTCGTATGGATCGGGGTGCAAGCCCCTGGACTCGTCGAATTCGCCGGCGCCTTGGATGCGGCGCTGGCGCCCATAGGCATCGCGCCAGAAGCGCGACGCTTCGCGCCACACCTCACGGTTGGGCGAGTAAATCAGGCCGTGTCGCCGCGCGAGCGTGACGACCTGCGAGGTTGGGGTGCTGCGATCGGCGAGGTGGCCCAGCATCGATAACCACCATAGACCTGATGCGTAGCGATCTGAGTCACGGGGGGCCCACGTACTCGATCCTTGCCCGCTCCCGGACGCACGACCTCACGTCTTCAACCACTCGTTAGGAATCGCCATGTTTGGCTGTCTCCGTCGAATTGGCTGCTTGGTCCTGCTGGCGGTGCTCGCCGTCTGCGCGTGGATCTTTCGCGATCGCTGGATGCCGATGGTGGTCGGTGACCGGCGACCGGTAGCCGCCACGTGGGAGCCGGTGACTCCGGCCCGCGAAGCCAAGGCTCGCGACGCCCTTCAGTCCCTTGGCCAAAAATCAGGGCCCGTCTTCACGAACCTAAAGGCGGCAGACCTGGCTGCCGTGCTGCTGGACGGCTCCGCCGGCGGCCTTCCGGCGTCAGTGCAGGGTGCCGAGGCGACCGTGGAGGGCGATCAGGTACACCTCCGCGCCACCATCGATCTGGACGACATCAAGGGGCTGGACATCCTTGGTCCGTTCGGCGATTTCGTTGGGAAGCGGGAACGCTTCGAACTTGGCGGCACACTGGACGTCGTCTCGCCGGGGGTTGGGGAGTATCGGGTGGAGTCCGCTCGAATTGGCGACCTGCCGATTCCGAAGCAGGCGATCCCCAAGCTGTTGCAGCGGCTCCAGCGGGGGGTCAGGCCTCCAGGGCTCGCTCCAAACGGCGTACCGTTTAAGCTGCCGGCGTATGTCGGCGATATGCGAGTGGGGAAGGGACGGGTCACCTTGTACAAGAACGTGTCATGAGTCGACGGATTCTCGTAGTGGACGACGAACAAGGCGTTCGCGCTGCCCTCGGTCAGTTGCTCGAGTACGAAGGGTACGAAGTCAAGACCGCGGCGAACGGGGCGGATGCGCTGTCCACGTACGAGAAGTGGCGCCCGCAGTTGGTCTTCCTGGACGTGAAGATGGCGGGAATTGACGGGATCGAGGCCCTCCGTCGGATCAAACAGTTGGACCCGGCGGCGCAGGTCGTGATGATCTCCGGACACGCGACCATTCAAACGGCCGTCGAGGCAACGCAGTTGGGCGCGTATGACATCCTGGAGAAGCCGCTCGATACGGATCGCATCCTGGTGCTGCTTCGCAACGCGCTGCAACACCTCACGCTGTCCGAAGAGAATGCCCGGCTGCGCGAGTCGATCGAGTCACGCTATGAGATCGTCGGCAAGTCGTACGCGATCCGCACGTTGATGGAGCGCATTGAAAAGGTGGCGACCACGCCGGCCAGGGTCCTGATCACTGGCGAAAACGGGACCGGAAAGGAGCTTGTCGCGCGGGCCATTCATCGCTTGTCGCCGCGGGCGGCAAAGCCGTTCGTCGAAGTGAATTGTGCTGCCATCCCCGGCGAGCTTATCGAGAGTGAGCTGTTTGGTCACATGAAGGGCTCGTTCACTGGAGCGGTAACCGACCGTGCCGGCAAGTTCGAGCAGGCAGACAAGGGGACGCTGTTCCTTGATGAAATCGGCGACATGAGCGTGGCGGCACAAGCCAAGGTGCTCCGCGTGCTGCAAGACGGCGAAGTAGTGCGCATCGGCGGAAGCAAGAACATCCAGGTCGACGTACGCGTCCTGGCCGCGACCAACAAGAATCTCGAAGAAGAGATCGAGCACGGCCGGTTTCGCGAGGATCTGTACTACCGACTGAACGTGGTGCCCTTACACGTGCCGCCGTTGCGCGATCGGCGGGAAGACATCCCGATGCTTGCGCAGTACTTCGTACAACAGCTGTCCACCCGTGACGGAGCGCCGCCACGCGCCATCGACAGCGCCGCCTTGGACGTGCTGGCATCCCTGGATTGGCCGGGTAATGTGCGGGAGCTCCGCAACACCATCGAACGCTTGTTGATCCTGGCGTCCGGCCCGCGCATTCTGGCCACCGATGTGTCGCGCCTAACGGGGCCTCGACCCGCCGACGTGTCCACCCTTGGGTCCTTGCTGGAATGCAAGACGTTCGAGGAGTTCAAGGCGGCCGCCGAACGCGCCTTCCTTCTGGCCAAGCTGCGTGAGTACGACTGGAATGTGTCGGAGACGGCGCGCGGACTCGACATGCCGCGTTCCAATCTCTACAAGAAGATCGATCGATACGCGTTGTCCCGAGAAGGCTGACGCCAGCTCCGACTCACTGCTTACCCGCCGACGAACGCATGGCATCCAAAGATTGGGATCGGGAGATGGCAAAGATCGACAAGCAACTCGAGTCGATCTCCGACGAAGCCCTCTTTCCAACGAAGTCAGCTCCGACACCCGCGGCGAAGGCGGAGAATGTCGAAAAGCAGCGCTCGACCTCGACCCTTGGGGTCATGCTGCGACTCCTTTTGGCCGTGGCTCTCGGGGTCGCCATGGTCTTTTGGCCGTATCCAGCGCGCTGCGGCGTTGGGTTGTTCGGATACTTGGCGGCCGTGACGGTCCTGGTGGCGGCGGGGACGTGGAGCGCCATTTGGTCGTGGAGACATCGGTCCGGACGAGCCCATATCCTGTCGCTCCTGATCCTGCTGTGGGGAGGGGTCTTGGGCGCCGCGGAGATCCTGCCGCGAACGGGATATGCCAAGCCATCGGACGCGCACCCTGCCCAATGGCTTTGCCCCTAAGGCTCACGAAAACGCCTGGGCGGGGTGACGCTCGCTCCCACTGTCCCACGAAGGGCCGCTAGCTTTCAGCCCCGTGCCTGCCACATGGCGCGCGCGTTCGTTCTCCCTGTCACTGCCATGCCTGCCTCCTTCAAGAATTTCATCGCCGGCGAGTGGGTTCCTTCCTCGTCAGGCGCAACGTTCGAAAACGTCAACCCCGCCGACACGTCCGACGTGATTGGCCAGTTCCCGGCGTCGACCGCCGAGGATGTCGATCGTGCGGTACGGAGCGCAACGCGCGGGTTTGAGCTGTGGCGCAGGACGCCCGCGCCCTTACGCGGCGACGTGCTTCGGCGCGTCGGTGACCTGTTGCTCGCCCGGAAGGAAGAGATTGCGAACCTCATGACGCGGGAGATGGGCAAGCCATTGGCGGAGACGCGTGGCGATGTGCAGGAAGGCATCGACACGGCGTACTACGCCGCCACTGAGGGCCGCCGCCTGTTTGGGCACACGGTGCCGAGCGAACTGCGAAACAAGTGGGCGATGAGCTTCCGCCGCCCGATGGGTGTGTGTGGCTTGGTGACGCCCTTCAACTTCCCGTTGGCTATTCCCACGTGGAAGATGTTCCCAGCTCTGGTATGCGGGAACGCTGTGGTGATTAAGCCCGCCGAAGATGTCCCGCACACGGTCACTGTTTTGGTTGAGGTACTGCTGGAGGCGGGCCTTCCTCCCGAGGTCATTCAGCTAGTCCATGGGCATGGAGAGGAGGCAGGAGCGGCGATCGTCACCCATCCGCAGGTGCCGGTGATCTCGTTCACGGGCTCCACGGAAACAGGACGTCTGGTGGGTGAGATCTGCGGCCGGATGCACAAGCGACTGTCGCTGGAGATGGGAGGGAAGAACGCGCAGATCGTGCTCGACGACGCCGACCTGGAGCTGGCCCTAGAGGGCATCTTGTGGGGCGCGTTCGGGACCACGGGTCAGCGATGCACCGCCACCAGCCGCTTGATCCTACAAGCCGGAATTCACGACGCGTTCGTGGATATGCTGATCGACCGTACCCGAGGGCTGAAGTTGGGAGATGGTCGCGCGGCTGGCACCGATGTTGGTCCAGTCATTCACGAGGCCTCGCGGAGCAAGGTCGAGTCGTACGTGGCAATCGGGAAGTCCGAAGGGGCCGATCTGCGGCTTGGTGGTGAGCGTCCAGCGGGGAGTGCCTTCACCAAGGGCTTCTTCTTCCAACCGACGATCTTCACCAACGTGAAGGCAGGCTCGCGTTTGGAGCAGGAGGAGATCTTTGGACCGGTGCTTTCCGTGGTACGCGTGAAGGACGCGGATGAAGCCTTCCGGGTGAACAACGGCGTGAAGTACGGCCTGTCCTCGTCCCTCTACACCAAGAGCGTTAACGTCGCGTTCCGCGCGCTCCAGGATCTGGATAACGGCATTACGTACATCAACGCACCGACCATTGGCGCGGAAGCGCATCTTCCGTTTGGAGGTGTCAAACAGACGGGGAATGGTCATCGCGAAGGGGGGTGGGAGGTCTACGAGTTCTACTCAGAGACTAAGGTTGGCTACGTGGACTTTTCGGGAGCGCTGCAACGCGCGCAAATCGACACGTACGACGCATAGAAGTGTGATGGGGCGCACGCCTGCCGCTGCGTGGAATGCGCGGCGTGCGCTCGGCGAAACGGCGACGGCACAGGGAGTGCATCGCGGGGTAGTCGGCCGACGGGGTGGTTGCGCGATGTCGGGCCGTGAAGTCGTGTTAGGACGGGGATGGCGTGTACGATCCGGGCCTGGGGCCATCCTCCGTGTCGGTGCAGGGAACGGCGGCGCAGGTGTCTGCTACCCCTTCACTTGCGGCGTTTCCGGGCACGGAATTAATTGACGCAGGTGCCGATGGCGTTGTCGCATCATGACCAAGAAGCTCTTTCGATCCGCGTCGAGCGAAAGCTCGTCGGTCTGGGTGTTTCCAGAGCAACGATTCGTGCGGCTGTCGACCAGGTGTGTTCCGCAATTCACTCGTCAGGCACCTCAGCACCGAATCCAGATGTCGTGGTCGTCATGAGCGCGTTTTCCACTCCAGATCTGGCGTCACGTGTCGCGAGCGCCCTGCGCACGCGCGGCATGGCGCCGACCGAGATGGGAAGCGGCAGCGCCGGCAGGTTCACCGTGTGTGCTTTCCGTGTCGCGGCGAAGGACGCCGCGTTCGCGCGTGAGGTCGGGGTGACGCTGGGGTGCCAAGTGGTCACGGACGTGTCCGAGTCGGAGCTGGCGGCATGAGTGAAACGACGATCACGCCGGTCGCCACACCCACGGTGTCGGAACAGGAGCGGGCGGATGCGCTCCGTCGCGTGAATCGTGAGCGCAGCAACGTCTGGCGATATCTGTGGGACTGGGCCAAGTCGCTTCAGTTGGCGATCCTGGTCTTCCTGCTGGTGCGGGCCTTCTTGTTCGAGGCGTTCAAGATTCCCAGCGGGAGCATGGAAGGGACGCTGCAGGTCGGCGACTTTCTGCTCGTGAACAAGCTGGTGTACGGCGCCACGGTGCCGTTCACAAACCAACGCTTGCCGGCGATTCGGCAACCCCGGCGCGGCGATGTGGTGGTTTTTCAGTACCCCGTCGACCCGACCAAGAACTTTGTGAAGCGGCTGGTTGGTGTGCCCGGGGATACATTGTCCATGACCAATGGCGTGTTGCACCGGAATGGTCGCGACCTGGACGAGCAGTACGTGCGGCACATCGATCCGCAGGGCGATCCCGGGAGCGAGGATTTCCGTTGGCAGCGGGACTTTCTGGTCCGGACGGCGGAGGCGGCGATGGCCTATCATCCGTCGCGAAACAACTGGGGGCCAATCGTGGTCCCGGACAAGCACTACTTCATGTTGGGTGACAATCGCGATAACTCACAGGACAGCCGTTACTGGGGATTCGTGGCCGATTCGCTCGTGCGCGGGACTCCGATGTTCGTGTATTTCAGCTACGCCCCCGATTCCGCTGGACGAACGCCGTTGCTGTCGCGTATCCGATGGCCGCGGTTAGGCACTCGCATTCAGTAGGCTCATGACCTTGAATCCCTCCGTCGTCCCCTCGCCTGCCGGCCGCGCGCCCGGCGTCCCGCGCATCGGCAAGAAGAGCGCGTTTGACGAAGGCTCGCTCGACCAATACCTCCGTGACATCAGTGCGTATCCCCTGATCTCGCGGGAGGAAGAGGTGAACCTGGCGGGGAGGATCCGCAACGGTGATCAGGAAGCGCTCGACAAGCTGGTCCGATCCAACCTGCGGTTTGTGGTGTCGGTCGCCAAGAAGTACCAGAACCAGGGTGTCTCACTATCCGACCTGATCAACGAGGGGAATCTCGGCCTCATTCGCGCGGCACATAAGTTCGACGAGACGAAGGGGATCAAGTTCATCTCGTACGCCGTCTGGTGGATTCGGCAGGCCATCCTGCAGGCGTTGGCCGAGCAGTCGCGCATCGTGCGTGTGCCGCTGAACCGTGCTGGGACGCTGCACCGCATTGGCAAGCGCGCCAACATGCTGTTGCAGGAACTTGGCCGCGAGGCGACGCACGCCGAAATCGCCGACGGCATGGACATCACGGAAGAAGAAGTCGCCAAGACGATGTCCATCTCGCAGGCGCACCTGTCGCTGGATGCCCCCCTGACGCCGGGTGAAGACAACAAGCTGCTGGACTATCTCCCGGACAACCTGAATCCCACCCCGGACGAGCAGACCTTCGAAAAGGCGCTCACCGAGTCGATTGAAGAGGCGCTGGCCAGCCTCAAGGAACGGGAAGCGAAGATCCTGCGGCTCTACTTCGGCTTGGATGGCGAAGAGCCCATGACGTTGGAGCAGATCGGATCGTTGTTAGGCATCACGCGCGAGCGCGTGCGTCAGATCAAGGAGAAGGCCCTGTCGCGGTTGCGACATGTGAGCCGTGCGCGCGCCCTCGAGAGTTTCCTCGGATAGCGAACGACCGGGCGACCTGGCCACCATGACCCCGGCGCCGCCCACGCCCTCTTCCTCGCACGGTGCGTCATCGCTGCGCGACGACAACGAGGACCTTGGGCTCGATCCAGCGACACCGACGGCCGCTGCTCGGCTTATTGCTCGGGCGTTGACGCTGCGCTGCCCCGCCTGCGGCGGTGGACCCGTGCTGCGACATTGGCTGGCGATGCGCGAGCAATGCGGGAATTGTGGGCTGGCCCTGGAGCGTGGCGAGCGAGATTACTTCATCGGGTCCATGATGTGGAACCTGGTGCTCTCCGAATTCCTTTTTGTGGGCGCGTTCATCGGGGCGCTGGTCTGGCAATGGCCGCAGGTAAATTGGACGGCCATTCAGGTCATTGCGCCGGTCGGGACGCTCCTCACGCCGTTCGTGCTGTTCCCCTTCTCCAAGCTGATTTGGCTGGCGTTCGATCTGATCCTCCGTCCAGAACGGCGCGGTCAGCGGGCGTTGAAGCTACCCCACGCGTAACACGTTATGGCACAAAATTCCTCGTTTGACGTGACCACGGGCGTCGACCTTCAGGAAGTCGACAACGCCGTGAATCAGGCGCAGAAGGAAATTGCCCAGCGCTATGACTTCAAGGGATCCAAGGCCGCCATTGATTTCCAGAAGACCGAGAAAAAATTGGTGCTGACGGCCGATGACGACTTCAAGATGCGAGCCTTGTTCGACGTCCTGCAGGCGAAACTCATCAAGCGCGGCGTGCCGGTGAAGAACCTGGAGGTCGGGGACACCAAACCGGCGGGGGGAGACACCGTTCGGAAGGAGATCGGGCTCAAGATGGCCCTGGACGGTGAGACGGCCAAACGCGTGGCGGCGGCCATCAAGGACGCCAAACTGAAGAAGGTGCAGGCAGCCATCCAGGGCGAACAAGTGCGCGTGTCTGGCCCTTCCAAGGACGACCTGCAGGAAGCGATGACGCTGCTCCGGTCCGGCGATTTTGGGGTGGAGCTGAAGTTCGGGAACTACCGCTAGGTCGCGGTGTCGCGCTCCAGAAGGGCGTGGTAGCGGGCAGCTAGCGGGGCAAAGTCTCCCTCGCTCAGACGTGCGGCAAAGGCGGCCACGTGTGGCTCGGCGATGCGTAAGCCCGCGCTGGCGAAGGGGGCGGCGACCTCCGCCACCAGCCAGGCCGCGCTGAACCAATTATTTCGGTCTGCCAGCTGCAACTCCTGGGCAAAGACGCGCTCGGCCACGTCGTGTTCGCCGTCGCGGAGGGCCACCCGCACCTGCAAGGCGGCGAGAGCGTCGCGCCCCTGGAACCACCAGTCGCCGCGTTCCGTGGACAGCGCCTGCGCGGTGCGGAGGCATGCCTTGGCTTCGTCCACGCGGCCGATGGCCAGGCCAACGAGACCTTGCCCGGCGCGTGCCCCGATTTCCAGGTCGCGTCGGCCAATGGTGCCGGCCAGGGATGACACGTCCATGTACAATTCGCGCGCCCGTTCGTAGTCCTGCCGTTCATGAGCCAACTTCGCCAGGTTGTACGTTGCCGCGAGGCGGTGGGGCTCGTTATGCACCAGGCGAAAGCGCCGCATGGCTTCGGAGAAGCAGGCGTCGGCCTCCTCGTAGCGGCCCACGTTCAGCTGCAACACACCGAGGTTCAGGGCCGCTAAGCCGGCGATATCCGGGGCGTGCGTGCGCCGCGCCAGTTCGAGCGCGGAACGGTACTCGCGCATGGCCCCCTCGGCATCGCCCAGTTTGGCGAGCGCGATCCCCAGGTTCACACGGCATCGCGCCTGGGCAATGAAGTCCCCCAACGCCTCCACCGTGCGAAGGGCGCGGGCGTAGCACTCCCGGGCCTCCGAGGTATCGCCATCGAGCAGCGTCGACGCCAACCGCATGAGGGAGTCGGCGAGGGGGCGCCGGTCGTCCAGCCGTTCCGCTGCCTCCACGCTGGCACGCGCCAAGGTGCGCGCCGTCTGCGCATCGCCCATCAGGAAGTGGGTGTGGCACAGCATGTTCAACAAGGCCACTTCTTCTGCCAGCTCGCCATTTGATCGCGCTTCGCGCAAGAGCGCCTCACAGGCGTCGCGCGTGGACTCGAGCGGCTGGCCACGGAGAATCCGCAACCGTTCACGCAAGCGGCGCACGGGCAGCATGGAGCCCGGCTCGCCACTGGCCACGGCGTCAGCCGTGATCACGTCGCAGATGGCCTCTGCTTCTTCGTACTTGCCGGCCAGCTCCAACGATTGGGCATGCCGGAAGCGCGCGCGATTCGCTTCGGCCACACTGGGCGCGTGGCGTTGGGCGACCAGGAACGACGCCGCGGCTTCGTCGTGTGCATATACGGCCACGGCCTGTTCGGCGGCGCTGAGGGCGTACGTGAATGCCGCCTCGTGGACTCCCGCTGCATCGTAATGGGCGGCAATCTCTGCGAGGGCATTAGGCCGGCGCGCCACAAAGGCTTCGGCCACACGCTCGTGCATGCGGCGCAACCGCCTTGTGTTCACCGACCGCTGGACGGCGTCGGCGATCAAGCCGTGCGTAAATGTGAACTGCTCACTGTCGCTTGTCCCAACGGCCTCGATCACGTTGGCCTTGAGGGCCTCATCCACGGCGTCCAGCAACACGTCCTCAGATTCGCCGCTGGCCACCAGCCACGTGTCGACATCGAAGCTGCGTCCAATGACGGCTGCGAGCGCGAGTTGTTGACGCGCCGTTTCGCTCACCTTGTCGAGGCGGCGCGCGATCAGGTCGGTGATCGCCGTCGGCAGCCGCAACTCGGGGTTGGGTTTCCACTCCCACCGCTTCCCCGTGAACCAGATGCCGCCATCCTCCTGCAGCGATCGCAACACGTGCACCACCAGCAGCGGGTTGCCTTCGGTGTAGCGATGGAGGAAGCGCGGGAAGTCCTGGTCGCCGTCGCCCTGGTGGAAGATGACTTCGATCCACTGTCGGACGTCGGCTTCGGAGAGCCGCTGCACGACGACCTCACTAAAGCGTTCATCGCGTGCCAGCCGACGACGTCGGTCGGTGATCGGCCCCGAATCCTCCGCACGAATCGTCAGGCAGATCATCATGCGTTCGTGTTCGAGCTGGTGCAGCACGTACTCGAGCGCATCCCAGGTCGAACCATCCGCCCACTGCATGTCATCGAGCACGATCGTCAGCGGCACGAAGGCGCTGGCCAGGCGTAGGTATTCCGCCAGTTCAGCGAGCAGCGCGTACCGGCTGCCCGACGCCTCGGGGACCGTTTGCCCCTTGGACATGGCCGGCACCAGGCGCGGCAACTCGCGCCATTCGCGCGGTGGGACCGCGCCCAAGGCGTCCACCTGTTCGACGACCTCGGCCCAGGCGCCGTACGGCGGCTTGACGTCGGCTTCCACGCACCGGCCCATGAGCAGGGCGCCGCCCCGGAGGCGCACTTCGGGTCGTAGCTGGCGGAGCAACGTCGTCTTGCCGATGCCGGCCTCGCCGGCCAACGCCATCACACACGGCGAACCGGCGACCGAACGTTCCAATCCCTCGATCAATCGGCGGAGCTCACGCACACGACCGACGAAGCGCTCGAAATTGAGCGAAGGCGCGCGTGCGTCGCGGTCGAGATCGCGGGCGGCGCAGGCGCCGTTCCGGCCAGCGCGCTTGGCTTCGTAGCAGCGCTTCGGTCCGCCTCGGCAAAGAGCGCCTCGGACTGGTCGGCTTCCGCTGGGGCCGATCGCGACCCCGATGGAGAGCGTGACACCAATCGTGCCCTCGCGCCGTTCCCGCATGGCGAGCCGACGACCTTCGACCTCACGACAGAGGCGTCTCGCCAGCTCCATCGCCTCGTCGGTCGTGGTGGAAGGCAGCAGGACCACGAATTCATCGCCGGCGTATCGGCCCACGATGTCGCCTGTCCGCACCACGCTTCGAATCGAGTCGGCGACCGCCCGTAGCACGTCGTCGCCTTGCAGGTGGCCGAAGGTGTCATTGACCAGCTTGAAGTGGTCGACGTCCAACACCAGCAGCGACGTCGGTCGCTCCGGCGTGGCCGACTCCAACGCACGCTCCAGCGCGCTCAGGAAAGAGCGGCGGAGCAGCAAACCCGTCAGCTCGTCCCGTGCTTCGGCTTCGCGCGGCGCCGTGGTGGCCGGCCGTTCGGGGCGGGGCGCGGTGCGCGGCGGAGGCGGGGCCTCGCGCGTGATTTCGTCGAACAGGTCAAACAGGTCCGGGTCGAACTGGCGCCCGACGTCGCGCCGCATCACCTCCAGGGCTTCTTCGTGCGGAAGACCGCGCTTGTAGCTGCGCTCGGACGTCAACGCATCGTAGACATCGGCGATGCACACGATACGCGCCCACAGTGGGATCTGGGACGCGGCCAGTCCGTCTGGGTAACCCGTCCCGTCCCAGTTTTCATGGTGCGAGCGCACCATGGGCAACACATCGTGCGGAAAGTCCACGTCCTGCAGCATGCTCACGCCGGCCAGCGTGTGCTCACGCATCAGCGACCACTCGTCCGACGTCAGCTTCCCCGGCTTGTTGAGGATCTCGGGCACGATCACCAGCTTGCCGACGTCGTGCAGCAGCGCACCGACGCGGAACCAGAACATCGCGCGGCTTTCCACGCCGGCGCGCCGAGCCAGGGCACAGGCCAGGTCCGCGACACGCTCGCAGTGACCCTGCGTGTACTGGTCTTTGGCTTCGATCGACTCGCCCCATCGAAGCACGACGGCGAGGAATTCGCTTTCGAGGCGACGCGTCAACTGATCGACGTCGGCTACCGCGTGCTTGGCGCGCAGCTGCGAAAACAGGCGATGCGCACTGTTCAACGAGGACAGCAGTTCGCGATTGCGATCCTGCTGCCGGTACAACTCGGCAGTTTCCTTCGCGACTTGGGCTTGGAGGAGCACGTCCTCACGTGTCCGCGCCAGCTCCATGGCGCGCGTGAAGTGCTTTTCTGCCTGTGAGAGGTCGCCCCGTTCACGGGCAATCACACCGAGGATCTTCTCGGCCTCGCCCAGCACGGCCGTGTCGGAGCCGCGGTCCAGCGAAACCGCACGGCGACACCCTTCACTGGCCAGGTCAAACGAACCGCGACGGACCCACATGTCGGCGGCGTTGAGTTCGATCATGGACCAGGTCGCGATCTCGCCTAACGCCGCGGCGATATGGAGCGCTTCCTGAAATGCCCGTTCTGCGGCCGGCCAGTCGGAGCGTTCCGTGTGCAGGCGACCCAGGTTGTTCAAGACGATACAGATATCGCGGGCCAGGCCAAGCGACCGGTAGCTGGAGAGCGAGGCGTCGTAGTAGCGGAGGGCGGCGTCGTAGTCACCGCGAACGTTGGCGACCACGCCAAGGTTCTGCGCGGTCGTTGCCGCAAGCCGCGCATCGGATGCGGCGCGCGCCACATCCAGGGCGCGACGATACAGCTCCTGCGCGATGTCCAGCTCTCCGCGCTGCCAGTGCACGACACCGCGCATGTTCAACGCGTGGCCGCGCGACACGGTATCGCCACCAGCTTCGGCGATCGCCTCGGCGGCCGTTAGGCAATCCAGCGCGGCTTCGTAGTTGGCCTCCAGCTGCCACGTGCGCGCGATCCAGCGCATGACCGACGATGCCCGGCCCGGGGATGGCGCTTCGCGGATGCGCCAAACCGCCAGCTCGTACGCATCGCGGGCTGCCGTGCTCTCACTACGACGTTCGAGCGCCTCGCCTTGAGCCAGTAGGGCTTCCCAGGCCAGTGCGTCGAGCGTCGTTGCCGCGGGCGCACCATTCACCGTCGCCTCCGAGGGGTCGGCGACCGTGCGTTGGGGTTCGTCCATTGCGGGTGGTTCGGGCTGGGAAAACCGCTGGGGGAACAGGAGATGAGTCAGGTCGTACGCGGTCGACCTGCGTGTCATTTATGGACGATCTTCCGTTGCCGTGGGTAAAGGGAATACCGGGCTCGGTTCTGCGACGTGCAGAAATGCCACCGGGGGTCGCGGTGGCGACCCCCGGGGTCCTGCAGGCCAGCGACGGTTCGCCGCCAGCCTTCAGACGTGCGCCCTAGAACGCCGTGACGTTGTAGCCGGAGAAGTGCCGGAGATTTCTGAAGACCCAAAAGCCCGGGACACCAGGGGCGTAGTACGTGGTCTGGAACGAGTCAGACAGCCCCTCGTTCACGCACGTGCCGGTATTCGAGCAGTAGGGGATGTAGAGTGTTGAGAAACTGGTCAGGGACGCATCGTGGAAGTAGACGCGCACCAGGCTCCCGGGGACAAAGCGAACATTCGGCGAGATATCGACCGCAGGGCGACCCGCACTCGTCGTCCAAGACTTGAAGACGAAGTTGATCTTCTTGGTCGTCTGCGTGCACGACTTCAACCAGTAGCTCGGGCCGTAGCCTGAGGTCGCGGGATCGCAGATCGCCCACGGGTAGATGACCATCTTGTTCCCGCTGCCGAAATCCAGCAGCGCGCCCGTGGTCGGGTCTACCGTGAACTTTTGTACTGTGGTGTCACGGGACTGCGTTCTGACCGGCGTGACGGCGGGGAGCCACCCGAACTGCGCATTGATATCGACAAAGTCGGCAGCCAAGGTCGCGGGACTAGCCTGAACTTGCGGGCTCACAGGCGCCGCCTTTGGTGCAACGGGCGAATCGGAGCACGCCGTTACCAGCGCGGCCGTAAGGCCGACGAGCGTTGCAGCCGAGAAGAGCTTTCGAATCGACATTCTGTTCCTCCAACAACGTGTAACGAATCGAGTTTACGTACACCCTCTTCAAGCAGTGTGCGTGCCGTAGCTCACAATTCTCGGACGCCGTGAGCGGTCACTTTTTTCGGTCGAAGTGACCGGCGCCTCGGTCGTCAACGTCCGTGTTTTGCGGCCTTCTGACCGCTCAATGCCCGTGCGAGCGGGCAAATCACGCGCGCCTAACGCGACATTCGATGGCAGACCGCAAGATCTCTGGCACTTCGCGATGGTGGTCGACGTCCGATCCACCTAGCAGTGTTTGGGGTCTGGTCGGTGCGACTGACGTACAAACGAAGCGCGGGGATCGCTTGCGCGACCCCCGCGTTTGTGACTTACCGCTTTGAGCGCTGCCCCCGCTCGGGCGGCAGTCGGATCCTCAGATGCTTATGCCGAGATGACCAGGAAGCCAGCGGCGACAAACAGAGGGACCCAGCGACGGAATCGATAGAGTTTCATGTGATGGGTTCCTCGGGTTAGAAGGCGACGACGTTGTAGCCTGAGAAGTGCCGCAGGTTGCGGAACACCCAGTACCCCGAGCCCAACTTGAGCGCGTACGTCAGCTCGGACGCGTCGGCGGCGCCTTCATCCACGCACGTGCCGTAGCGGTTGCACCACGGGATTACCACGCGGCTGAAGTCGACGAGCGTCGGATCATAGAAGTAGATCGACGGCATCGGCGCCGAGGGCGAGAAGCGAACGTCCGGCGTGAAGTACGCGTACGGCCGGCCATCGTTACCGGTCCAGGACCGCACCGTGAACGTGATCGACTGCGACGCCAGCTGGCAGGGCTTCAGCCACTCACCGGGGCCGTACGCCGTGCTCGACGGATCGCAGACGGTGTGGGCCGGGATCGCGACCTTGTCGTTCGCGCCAAAGCTCACAAAGGCGCCAACGTTCGGATCGATCGTGAACTGCGCTAACGTCGTGTCAGCCACCTGGCTGATCGCGACGCTCTTCTGCGGCAACATGCCGAAACGCGTGGCGAAGTCGACGGCGGTCGGATCCCACGTCAGGATCGCGGCATCCGGCTTCGGCGCCTGCAACGCGTTAGGCGACACCGCCACCGAGCGGGGTGTCAGGGGGCTGTCGGAACAAGCCGCCGCGAGCAGAGTCACGGCGCCGAGCAGTGCTGCGACGGGTAGGCGTTTACGTACGGACATTCGGTATCTCCACGGCGAACAAAGTGGTGGGACAGCGTGGGGAACGACGCGACTTCGATTGGCGACGTCTAAGGCAGCGAACGTGCCGCAGCGCACACGTACCGCGCGTCGCGAGTCGCAGGGCGGCGATTCGGACATGTCGTCTGGCGTTCGGTCAAAACGCCGACCAATTCGCGAATTGGTGACCGATCACTCGAATTGGGCCAACGGGCGAGGCGCCGGGCGTCGATTCCAGCCCCACAGGCGAATTGCGGCGTCCGTGGCACTTCGCATAGCGCCGCCGACCTGCGATGGCGTGCTCGATGGGTTACTTTCCCCTCGAATGCAGCACCAAATATCCTCCTTTGGCCGTCGCTATCTGCAATGCAGGAAACACTTTGGCCACCTCGGCAGCCACAACGCCTCGTGATCGGAGCGCGGGCTCACGCCGAGCTTGCGGCTGGGATCAGGGCACACCGTCCGGAGTTGGAGATTCGTGGCGCACCGCACGTTTCTCTCACTGCGGACGATCTCCAATGGGGTGACTGCTATCTGGGATTCAAGCGACCTCCGACCGGCACGTGGGGTGGGATCCGCTGGATTCACTGCACCGGGGCCGGGGTCGACGCCTTCATATATGGAGAGCCCCTTCCTGATTCGATTCTCCTTACGCGCACCAGCGAACCCTTTGGTCCGGCGATCTCTGAGTTTGCGGTTTCCAGGGCGCTGGCCTTCACGCAGGACTTCCGCGCCGTCGAACGGAATCAACGGACCCGCGAGTGGAAGTCGGTGGACACGCGGATGCTCTCCGGAAGTCGGGTGTTGGTGGTTGGAACCGGGGAGGTAGGGACGGCGATCGCCAACCGGTTCACAGCCATGGGGTGTCACGTCCGGGGCGTTTCACGCTCCGGCGGATCGAGACCGGGTTTCGAACGCGTCTTTGAGACGACGGCGCTCGCAGAGGTGGTCCCCGACGCCGACTTCCTGGTTTTGGCCACGCCGCTGACGCCCGAGACGCGCGGACTCGTTTCCCGCAGCGTGTTGGCATGCTGTCGCGGCGCGGTGTTGATCAACGTCGGTCGCGGCGCTGTCGTTGACGAGTCGGCGATCCCCGAGGCGCTGGACGCTGGATGGCTTCGTGGTGCGGCGCTTGATGTGTTTGATGTGGAGCCGTTGCCGGTTTCCTCACCGCTGTGGGATCGCGCCGACGTGATGGTATCTCCCCACGGCTCAGGCCCCACGACCCTTCCCGCGGCCATCGAGAGCTTTCTGGAGACGTTAGGCACCCTCGAGCGCGGTGAGCGTCCGATCGGCCTTGTTGATCGCGAGCGAGGTTACTAGCGCAATGCGTTTTGCCTTCGTGACCCTCGGCTGCGACAAGAACACCGTGGACAGCGAGCGCTACATCGCTGAACTAGAGGCTTACGGCGGCGAGTCGACGGACTCGCTGGGAGAGGCCGAGGTGATTCTCGTGAACACGTGTGGGTTCATCGACGCGGCGAAGCGTGAGTCCATCGAGGCGCTCGTCGATGCTGGACGCTATCGATCGAATGCATGCAAAGCGGTGGTGGCCCTAGGCTGCATGGTGGAGCGCCATGGCAAGGAGTTGGCGGAAGCGCTTCCCGAGGTCGATCACTTTCTCGGGGCGTCGCAAGGGGACCGACTGATCCCGCTGCTGCGCGAGCAGGGGCTTTTGGGCAGCGCGCGACTGCTGGATCACCCGGGAGTCCGGGTCCATCACGGCGACATGCCGCACGTCCGCTACCTGAAGATCAGCGAGGGCTGCGACCACGGATGTGCTTTTTGCGCGATCCCCTTGATGCGCGGCCGGCATCGATCGTTTGGCCTGACGGATCTGGTTCGCGAGGCACAACTGCTGGAGGTGCAGGGGGCGCGCGAGGTGAACCTGGTGGCGCAGGACTTGGCGCACTACGGACGGGACGTTCGCGATGGGCAGGGGCTGGTGGAGCTCGTGACCACCTTGCTGGCCGAAACCGACATTCCGTGGTATCGATTGCTGTACATCTACAGCGCCGGACTCACACCGTCGCTGCTGGAGTTGATGGCTCGGGAGCCTCGGCTGGTGCCGTACCTGGACATACCCATGCAGCATGCAGCGGACAGCGTGCTTGCCCGGATGCGTCGCCCCGAGCGGCAAGCGACGCAGCGGGAGCGCATCCGGCGCATTCGTGAGCTGGTGCCCGATGTGGCCATACGCACGACGGTGATAGTTGGGTTTCCGGGGGAGACAGAGGCCGACGTCCAGCAGCTGTTGGATTTCCTGGAAGAGATTCAACTCGACCGCGTTGGGGTCTTCACGTACTCCGCCCAAGAGGGGACCAAGGCGTTTGAGCTGAACGATGACGTGCCTGAAGACGAGAAGCGCGATCGCCAAGAGCGGGTGGTGGCTTTGCAGCGCGTGATTACGGCCGAGCGGTACGACGGATATCTCGGTCGGACCGTGCGTGGCATGGTGGATCGTCCGGCGGCCGCCGATGGCTTGGCTGTGGCCCGCCTCACGGCACAGGCGGACGACATCGACGGCGTCACGCACGTCCAGACGAACGCGCCGGCCGGGACCGTGTTGGACCTGCGTCTCGATCGTGTGGTCGACGACTACGATTTTGAAGCGACCTCGATAGCCGTCGTCTCGACGCCATCCGCTCCGTCGGCTCGAACACGCGTCTTGCCCGTGGCCCCGACGTCCATGGGGGCGTATGGTCGGTGATCGAAGGGGGTGGACGCGAGCGCGATGGATCACCTTCGCGGCGCCCCTCCTCTTCGGCCTCGGCGTCGCGTGCGGAGCGCGCTCGGCGTCCGGGCGTTGGGGGCCCATGCCCGCCGTCACTATTCCCCACCGACTCCTCAGGGTAGCGTTAGGCTCGGAGCGGGGGATTGCCAAGGTTGCCGCGGACCGATCGTGGCACCTGACGGACCTGGCGGGTCATGACGTCGTGCGGCCCGCCCGGCTGGATGGGTGGGGGATCGAGAGACGCGGCACCCGCGTCCGAGCGATCCAGGCGGACGGCTATGCCTCCCCGTGGGTGGAGCGCGGCCTCATGCTCGTCGTGGACGACTCGGCCGGCCGCGTGCAATGGAATGCCCGTGCGTATCGCGGAAATCTCGCATTCCATCCGAGCGATTCGGCGACGGTGGTGGTCAACGTGCTGGACGCCGAGTCGTACCTGCGCGGTGTGGTGCCGCTGGAGATGGGCACGCGCCCCGCCACCGATGTCGCCGCCGTTGAAGCGCAGGCCGTGGTGGCCCGGTCCTTCGCCTTCGAGCGCATGACCTCCAACGCGCCGCGCGACTATGACCTGACCGCGTCCGAACTCGACCAGGTGTACGGTGGCATCAACGCCGAGACGGCCAAGGCGATGCCGCCGTCGCGGCCACGCGAGACCTCGTCCTCGCATATCAGGGCCGCGCGATCGGCGCTCCCTATCACGCCGTGTGCGGCGGCCGTACAGCGGCCGCGAGTGAAGTGTGGCGCTCGGTAGGCGCCCCCTATCTGCAAGGCGTGTCCGATCAGGTGCCCGGCTCCGACCGCTCGTACTGTGACCTCTCGCCGCGTTTCCGATGGGACCGGTCGTTCACCGCAGCCGCGCTGCGCGATGTCTTCGAGCGGTACGCGCGTCAATACGTGGCGGCCACAACGACGTCGTTCGGTGCGGTGCGCGACGTGCGTGTCTCGCAAACGACGGGCGCAGGTCGTGTGGCTACGCTGGATGTGGTCACCGATGGCGGCACGTACCAGCTGATTGGCAACGACATCCGACTCGTGCTGCGCGGCTCAAGTGGCGATCTCTTGCCCAGTACGTATTTTTCGCTTGAGCCTGTCGTCGGTCGTGATGGCAAGTTGATGCAGCTCTTGGTGCACGGCCGCGGGAACGGACACGGCGTTGGCATGTGTCAGTGGGGGGCAATTGGCAGGGCGCGGTCGGGGCAGGATGTGCGCACGATTCTGCGCGCGTACTTCCCGTCTGCGGACCTTGCGCGTGGAAGCTGAGGCCCAGTGACCAGCCGACGGACGACGTCACACCAACGTTAGGGAATGCAAGGGATGAAGCAGAACCTCCATGTGGCAGTCGTGGGCGTTGGCGCGATCTCGCAGCTCGTGCATATCCCGACCCTGGCCAAGATGCGTGGCGTGGAGGTGGTTGCCCTGGCGGATGCGGACAGTCCGAAGGCGCGCGCCATAGCCGCGCGGTTTGACATTCCGTACACGTTCACCGACATCGACGAGCTGTTGGAGCTGGACGGCCTGGACGCGGTGATCATTGCCACGCCGAACCACATGCATGAGCCACACGTCCTCGCGGCCCTGGCCGCCGGTGTGGATGTGCTGTGCGAGCGACCACTCTCGTTCACGTCCAAGGGCATCGAACGGATCTTGGCCGCGGCGCATCGCGCGGGTCGTCGCATTCTGGTGGGCAACAACCATCGCTTCCGCTCTGACGTGGAAGGGCTGGGTCGTTTCATGCGAGGCGGTGAATTGGGGCGCCTGTCGGGGATACGCGCCGGCTCTTTCCATCCGCGTGGGCGCGCCGAGGGATGGCGGACACGTCGCCAGGAATCGGGCGGGGGCGCACTGCTGGAGCACGGGCTTCCCTTGATCGACTTGGCGCTGTGGTTGGCCGAGTATCCGCCACCGGTTCGTGTATGGGCCCACATGGATCGTTCACGAAATGCGAAGAACGCGGTGGAGGAGACCGCCGCCGTCGCCATCGCCTGTGCCGATGGTTCCGCGTTCATGTTCGACATCTCGTGGTCGTACGTCGGGAACGACGAACGCTGGTGGTTCGAAGTCTTGTCGTCCCGAGGGAGCGCTCGGCTGGCGCCATTGCGCGTCGTGAAGGAGATCAACGGACAGCCGGTGGACGTGTCACCGAGTGGCGCGTCGACGCGCGAAAGTGCCTTCAACCAGTCGTACCGCGCCGAACTGGCGCATTTCGTCTCGGTGGTGCGCGGCGAAACACCGTACGAGCCGCCCACGGATCAGGTGGTCCTCCATCGCGTGCTGGAAGCAGCGTACAAGTCCGCGGACGAGGGGCGCGAAGTCCGACTGTGAGCACGCTGCTTCTGCGGCGCTTCCGCCGCGTGCTGTGGTGCCTGACGATGCTGACGGGTACCGCCATGGCCCGCGCGCAAGGCGCGCCGCCGGCCAGTTCACCCGGCGACAGTCTGACCGTGTACGTCATGACCATGGGGCAGGGCGACGAAGTCTGGGAGAAGTTCGGGCACAACGCCATTGGGGTGCGCGATGCGCGTGCCGGGACCGACCTCGTCTACAACTGGGGGATGTTCTCCTTCAACCAGCCCGGGTTCATTCCGCGGTTCCTTCGCGGCCTCATGACCTACTGGATGGCGCCTTTTGACGGTTCGCAGACGTTGATGTTCTACATCGGCGCCAATCGCACGGTCACCATCCAGGAGTTGAACCTGGCGCCCGACGAAAAGGTCGCGTTGCGGGACTACCTGGCCTGGAATGCGTTGGATGAGAACAAGTTCTACCGGTATGACTACTTCCGGGACAATTGCTCCACCCGAGCACGGGACGCGTTGGATCGGGTACTGCATGGTGCCCTTCGTCGTCAGCTTGAACCGATCACGACCTCCCTCAGCTATCGTGATCATGCGCTCCGGTTGACGCAGGACGACTGGCTGACCTCCACGGGCATCGATATCGGATTGGGTCTTCCCACCGACCGTCACCTGACGGCGTGGGAAGAAGCGTTCATCCCGATGTCGCTGCGTGATCGACTGCGCACGGTGCGCATCCAGCGCCCGGGCACAGCGGAGCAGCCACTCGTGCGTTCCGAACGCACGGTGTTCCTGTCCACCCGACCCGTTGAAGCGGCGACCCCAGCCAACCGCGCGCCTTGGTTCTTCCTGGCCAGCGCCGCACTGGCCCTGGTCGTGGTGATTCTGGCGATGCGGGCGACGCGTGGCCTTCGATGGGCACGAGCGCTGATTGTCAGTTGGACGATTGCCTGGAGCCTGGTGACTGGCCTCCTGGGAGTGTTGCTGACTCTGCTCTGGTCGGTTACGGAACATGTCGCCGCGTATCGCAACATGAACTTGTTTCACTTTCATCCGTTGTGGCTGGCGGTGGCGATCCTCGTGGTCGTTGCTGGTCGCCGGAAGGGAGTTCCGGGTGGGACCGACGCGCCTTGGGTTCGCGGGGCGGCCCTCTTGTGTGGCTTGGGGAGCGTCGTCGGCTTTGTGGCCCTCGCCCTCCCGGCGCTCCGCCAGGGCTTTGGTGCCCCCGTGGCACTCGCTGCGCCCCTGAACCTCGCCACGGCTTTCGCCATCACACGCTTGTTCCCAGCGCCGGCTGCCAGCCACACATGAGTGACTCACTCGGCATCGACGTCGGCGGCACATTCACGGACATCGTGATCGTCGACGGGGACGGACGGGCGCGCGCCGGAAAGGTGATTTCGACGCCGAGCGATCAGGGCGAGGGCGTCGCGAATGCCATTACCCAGTTCATGGTGCCGGGGAGCGACGTCGCTCGGATCGTGCATGGGACCACGGTGGTGACCAACTTGCTCCTGGAGCGCAAAGGGGCTCGTGTGGTACTCTGTGCCACGGCTGGGGCAACCGACGTGTTGGAGCTGCGTCGCCAGGAGCGCGCCGGGCTGTATGACCTGTCGGTGCAACATCCGGCACCGCTCGTGCCGCCCGATGACGTCATTCCCGTGCCGGAGCGCATCACGCCAGAAGGTGTGCGCCAGCCCTTGGAACGGAGCACCGCCAGTCAGGTCGCCGACCATGTGGCACGCCTGGCGCCGGATGTCGTGGCCGTTTCGCTGTTGCACGCATATGACGACCCCCGGCATGAGCAGCAGTTGGCCGCGGCGATTCGAGCGCGTGTCGTTGGAGCAGATGTGGTGTGTTCGTCCGAGGTGTTGCCCGAGATTCGTGAGTATGAGCGGACCGCCACCACCTGCTGCGAGGCGTATGCCCGCCCGCGAGTGGCGCGCTACTTGTCAGGACTCACCGGCCGCTTGCGCGCCTTGGGGATGCCGGCGCCGAGTGTGGTTTCGTCTGGCGGTGGGTTGCAGGCGGCGGAGCACGCCGCCCGGGCGGCGGCGTCCTTGGCGTTGTCCGGCCCGGCGGGGGGCGTCGCCGGAGCGGCCCTCGTGGCCCGATTGGCTGGCTATACGCAAGCGTTGAGCATCGACATTGGCGGAACCAGCGCCGATGTGGGGTTGATTCTTGGCGGAGAGCCACTCGTTGAGGCTGGCGGGCTCGTTGCCGGCATACCCATCGCCCTCCCGCGGGTGCTCGTGGAAACCGTTTCAGCCGGTGGAGGAAGCGTCGGCTGGGTGGACGACGGAGGCGCCCTGCGTGTCGGGCCACGGAGCGCTGGCGCCGTCCCAGGGCCCGTTGCCTTCGGCCGTGGCGGCACGGAAGCAACGGTGACCGACGCCCACATCGCGCTGGGCAATATCATGGCCCGGCACTTCAGTGGCGACGTGACGCTCGACGTGGATGGTGCGCGGCGCGTCGTCGGTGCCTTGGCGACCCGGTTGGGGGCGTCGCTCGAGCGGACCGCCGAGGCGATGATTGCCACCGCCGATGCTGCCATGGCGCGCGCGCTCCGGCGCGTGAGCGTGGAGCGCGGGGTCGATCCGCGACAGTGTGTGTTGGTGGCTTTTGGTGGTGGCGGACCCTTGCATGCGTGCGGGCTCGCCGATGCGTTGCGGATGACCACGATCCTCATACCACCGCATGCTGGGGTGCTGAGTGCGTTGGGGCTGGCGGTCGCACCCGCGCGGCGGTCGGCCATGCACAGCGTGATGCGACAGACATCCGAACTGTCGAACGACGACCTGGCGCGACGCGTGAACGAGTTGGCCGACGCGGCCGGGCGCAGCACGGGTCCACATCTGTCCCCGGTGGCACGCATGCGGTTCCGCGGGCAAGGACACGAGCTGGAAGTCGCCTTTGAGCCGACGGACAGCGTCGAGGCGCTGGTTCAGCGCTTCCTGGCGCAACACCGCGAGCGCTACGGGTTTGTGCTGCCGGCGGCTCCGGAAGTGGTCAGTTTGCGAGCCACCGTTTCCGCCGACGCCCTCGCGGTCACGCTCGCGCGAACCGGCGCGCCCGGCTGGCACCCCGATGCCAGCCGCGACGACGGTGGGCCCGCTGACGTCCGCCTGCGCGGCCGCCACGTGGTAGCGCTCCCCGACGCCACGCTGCTGATTGCCGACGGGTGGGTGGGGCGCACGTTGCCGATGGGTGGGTGGCTGTTGGAGCGCGAATCATGACAACGACCTTCGACCCGCTGGCGCTGTCAGTCGTTGGCCACGCGGTCTCCATGATCGCCGAGGAGATGGGCACCATCCTTGAGCGCGGCGCGCTGTCACCCAACATCCGGGAACGCCGGGATGCGTCATGTGCGCTGTTCGATGCTGCGGGACGCATGGTGGCGCAGGCCGCGCACATACCGGTGCACCTGGGCGCCATGCCCGAATCCGTACGCGCCGTGCGTGAGCGTGGACCACGTGCCGGTGACGTGTATCTCCTCAACGATCCATTTCGCGGCGGTTCGCACCTGCCCGACCTCACGTTGGTGCAGGCGATTGGTGCACCTGACGGAACGATTGTTGGGTATGCCGCGGTCCGGGCGCATCACGCCGACGTTGGAGGCATGAGCCCCGGTAGCATGCCGCGTGGCGCCACCGAACTCGTGCAGGAGGGACTGATCGTACCGCCGGTGTGCATTGCCCGGGGCGACGAGTGGGTGGAGGACGTGCTGTCGTTGGTCCTGGCGAACGTGCGAACGCCAGAGGAACGACGAGGAGATCTGGAGGCGCAGCGCGCGGCGTGCGCCGCGGGCCGCGACGGGTGGCTTGCGCTCCGGCAGCGTCTGGGGGCGGCCTCATTGGACGCCGCCTGCGACGCGCTGCTGGACTACACCGAACGACGCGCTCGCGCGCGGATTCGCGAGTTGGGGGCGGTGCGTGGTCACGCTCGCGATGCGTTGGAAGGTGACGGCGTCACTGAAGACGACGTCCCGGTGGTGGTCGCGATCGAGGTGAGGGATGACCGGCTGCGTGTCGATTTCACCGGAACGTCCCCCGCGGTGCGGGGCAATGTGAATTGCCCCGTCGCCGTGACGCGCGCGGCCTGCGTGTTCGTCATTCGGACATTGCTGCAGGACGACGTGCCGACCAACGACGGCATTGCCCGCGCACTGGATCTGGTGGTGCCGCCGGGATGCGCGGTGCATGCGGCGTGGCCGTCCGCCGTTGCGGCTGGCAACGTGGAGATGTCGCAGCGCATCACCGATACGCTATTCGCCGCCTTGGCCGCCGCCGGCGTTCCCGTTCCCGCCCAAGGCCAGGGCACGATGAACAATATCACCTTTGGCGGAACGGGCTGGACGTTTTACGAGACGTTAGGCGGAGGGCAGGGGGCCAGCGCGCGCGGCCCAGGGCCTAGTGCGGTGCACGTCGGGATGTCCAACACGCGCAATACGCCAATCGAGTCGCTCGAGCGCGCGTATCCGATCCGGATTGACGAATACGCCATTCGCCGTGGCTCTGGAGGTGCTGGGCAGCACGCCGGCGGAGATGGGATCGTTCGACAATACCGGGTGCTGGAGCGGTGCACAGTGACGCTGTTGACCGAACGCCGCCGATTGGCGCCGGCGGGGGCGCACGGTGGTCGCCCTGGTGCCGTCGGCCGCAACCTCTTGAACGGCACGCCCATTCCAGCCAAGTGCCGCATGGAGCTGCATCCCGGTGACGTAGTCACGGTCGAGACGCCCGGCGGCGGTGGGTGGGGCAGTCCAACGGAGTAGAATCAGTTCAGCACCGATCCGGTGGCCCTACGTTCCGTCAGCTTCTTCTACCGTGCGATCGTCGTATCGCGCCGATCGGGTGGCCCCAGCTTCCGTCGGCCTGTTCTACAGTCCGATTTCCGTGCCCTCGGCTGCAGCAACCACCTCCAGCACGCCCCCACGCTCGCGCACCATCTCGTGACATAGGGACAGCATCTCGTCCAGCGCCGCGTCACCGCGATCCGGTTCATGATGGAACAGCACGAGCGTCTGCACCTCAGCCGCCAGCGCAAACTCCACGGCGTCACGATATGAGGAGTGTCCCCAACCGCGATGGGCCATGTACTCCGCGCCGGTGTACATGGCGTCGTGAATGAGCACCTGGGCGCCCCTCGCGAAGTCGATGAGGGCTTCCCGCGACGCCGGCTGGGCCACCGCGTCGGGATCGTCGTACGAGGGGTCCAGCTCGTTGTCGGGAATGAAGACGAACGAGCGATGTTCCTGCCCCTCGGCACCGACGCGAAAGCCTAACGCGCCGCCCGGATGCCGAACGTCGATGGTCCGCACGTCATATCCGCCGGCCGTGCGGCGAGCACCCTCTAAGGGCCGCACTTCCATGCGGGCACGCAGCGCATCAAAGGCGACCGGGAACACCACGGGACTCATCTGCTGCCGCAACACGATCTCCAGGCTCGCAAACAGCGAGGGAGATCCCCACAGCGTGAACTGATTCCCGTGCTGAAAGGCCGGCGTGAAAAAGGGCAGCCCCTGAATGTGATCCCAGTGCGCGTGACTGAAGAACACTTCACCCTTGATGTTGCCGCCCTGTGCCTGCCGCACGAGGGACCGACCCAGCTCGCGAATGCCGGTGCCTGCGTCGAAGATCAGGAGCGCATCGTCGTCCGTCCGCACTTCCACACACGTGGTGTTCCCGCCGTAGCGCACCGTATGAGCGCCCGGTGACGGGCACGATCCACGGGTTCCCCAAAAACGAAGACGCATGGCTCCTGTGCGACTGCCGCGGCCAGGGTGAGTAAAACGGTTCTAAAAGCCTAACGACCCCTACGGGCCGCTGCCGTGGCTTGAGTCACTACAGGCGAGCTTGGGCCAATTGCTTCAGCGCCGAGCGGTTGGCCACGGAGATGCGGCGTCGCTCCACCCGGATCAACCCCTGGATCTGGAAATCGCGAATCGTGCGCGAGACCGTTTCGCGGCTCGCGCCAATCATGTGGGCAATCGTTTGGTGGGTGAGCGGCTTCTCGATTGTGTCTGTGCCGCCCTCTTCGGCAAAGTCCAGCAACAATCTGGCAATGCGGCCCGGAACGTCGAGCAACGCCAGTCCATGAATCTTGGCGTCGGCTCGGCGCAACCGGCGCGCCAATTCCACCATCAACGACCACGCGACGGCCGGATTGGCCTCCACGCGGCGGCGGAAGTCGTCACGACGTAGGACCAGCAGGTTCGTTTCTTCCATGGCGATCACGTGTGCCGATCGCGGCTGGTCATCGATCAGCGACAACTCACCGAAATGTTCGCCAACCCCCAACACACCCAGAATGACTTCGCGTCCATCTTCGCCGATCAACACCACCTTCACGCGCCCATCGCGCACAATGAACAGAGAATCACCCGGATCGTCCTCAAAAACGATCACACTTCCCTTGGGGTAGTTCTTTTCGCGGGTGAGTTCGGCAAAACGCTGAAGCTCCACATCGTCGAGCTTGGAAAACAGCGGGATCGTGCGGAGGAAGTTCGAGATTTCCATTCCGTATCGCCTATCCTTTGGGGACGTTTCTGCGGGTGGGCGGGTTTATGTGATACAGACACCCCCCGGCAACGGTAGACGCGCGCATTTGCAGCGCGTCACCGTGGCCCGGAATGTCGTGCCGGACTCCTCCGGAAGCACGTAATGAGCGTCACAATCACGATTTGCAAGCTTCCCGTTCGACGGGAGTTTAACGGCTTCCAACGCGTGCTGCCGCTTTGATTTGTGCGCTTGTATCGAGCCACTCTAATGAGATATATTGTTCAGCTACTTCCTGATGCCCTGAGGTTCCCGTGAAGGCTGATATCCATCCCGAATACGCGACCGCGACCGTGCACTGCGCGTGTGGGAATACATTCCAAACGCGGTCAACGTCGAGTGAATTGCACCTCGACATCTGTTCCAACTGCCACCCGTTCTTCACGGGCAAGCAGAAGCTCGTCGACACGGCTGGCCGCGTTGAGCGCTTCCGTCAGAAGTACGCAGGGAAGTCGAACTGAGTCTTCGCGATCGACTGGCTGAGGCGGTCGCGCGCGCCGAAGAGGTTGAGCGCGACCTCGGTGACCCCAAAACGCTCAAAGACGCCAAGGCGCTGGCCGCACTCGGTAGAGAACACCAGCGCCTTGTCGCAGTCGTCGAGCGGGCCAAACGGTTAGACAAGCTGGAAGACGAGCTCACCCAGGCGCGTGAGCTCGTCTCCGTTGACGACCCAGAAATGGCAGAAGAAGCCAAATCCGAGGTCGTCCGGGCGGAATCGGCTATCGTCACGCTCGAAGGGGAGCTGAAGCCCCTGCTCGTGCCGCATGATCCGCTGGATGATCGCCCCGCCATCGTTGAAATACGCGCCGGAACGGGCGGCGACGAGGCGGCGCTTTTCGCCGCAGACCTCTTTCGGATGTACACGCGCTACATCGAGCGACGCGGTTGGAAGGTCGAGATCATGTCGCTCTCCGAAGGAGCGCTCGGCGGCTACAAAGAAGCCGTATTCAAAGTCCTTGGCGCGGGCGCGTTCGGCGAGATGCGTTGGGAGTCAGGCGTACATCGTGTGCAGCGCGTCCCGGTCACCGAAAGCGCGGGTCGCATTCACACCAGCGCCGCGACCGTTGCTGTGCTTCCCGAGGCTGAAGAAGTCGACATCCAGATTGACGAAAAAGAGCTCAGGATCGACGTCTTTCGCGCATCTGGGCCCGGTGGTCAGGGCGTGAACACGACGGATTCCGCCGTCCGAATTACGCACCTGCCGACAGGAACGGTGGTGCAGCAGCAGGACCAACGCTCGCAGATTCAGAACCGCGCCAAGGCGATGGAAGTGCTGCGTTCGCGCTTGCTGGACATGCGGATCGCTGAGCAGGAAGCGTCGCGGGCGCGCTTGCGTCGGTCGCAGGTCAGCACCGGCGATCGTTCCGCGAAGATCCGCACCTACAATTTTCCGCAGAGCCGGGTCACCGATCATCGCATCAACCTCACATCGTATGACCTGGCGGGAACGATGGATGGTGACATCAGCGAGTTCATCGAATCCTTGAAGATGGCAGATACTGAAGAGAAGCTGGCGGGAGGGGCAGGGTGAGCGCCGGCCAACGCCTAACAACACCGGCGACGATGGATCGCGTGGAAGAACAATCAGGCCATTGTTGCGTGCAGCAGCTGGTGCTCGAGGTCGCAGGGCGACTGCAGCACGCAGGAATCGCCGACCCACGCGGAGAAGCCCGGGACTTGGTGGCGGCGTTGTGCGAGGCACCGCGATTCTGGCCGTCCCTGGAGCCGTTGGCGACCGTGTCATCCCCCGTGGTGCGCGCCGCGCGTCGAGCCGCCGAGCGCCGTTCCGCCGGAGCGCCGTTCGCGTATGCGGTGGGAAAAGCGGCGTTCCGCTATCTCATGCTGTCGGTCGATGAACGCGTGCTGATTCCCCGACAGGAGACAGAACTCCTCGTCGACCAGGTGCTGGCGATGGTGCGCGGACGTCGCGCTCAGCACGTACTGGACATCGGCACCGGTTCCGGGGCTATCGCCATCTCACTGGCCTGCGAAGGCGACTTCGAGCGAGTGGTCGCCACCGACGTTTCGGCCGATGCGCTCACGGTGGCCTCCGCCAACGCGGCGCGCAACGCCGCCACCCTGCGCACGCCGATCGAGTTTCGCCACGGCAGCCTGTTTGCACCTGTGAGTGGCGAACAGTTCGACGTCGTCGTGTCCAATCCTCCATACATCGCTTTCGAGGAAGCGGCGGATCTTCCCCGATCCGTACGCGACTGGGAACCCGCGACGGCGCTGGTCTGCGGTGACGATGGGTTGTGTACCACCTTCCGATTGGTAGCGGATGCCCCCGCCACCGTTAGAGCTGGCGGAGTACTGGCACTGGAAGTCGATGAACGACGCGCTGGAACGGTGGCGGCCCAGCTGAATGAAACTCCCGCCTGGTGTGACGTGCGGGTGCACAGGGACCTTGCCGGGCGCGATCGTTTTGTGATTGCCCGCCGCGCCGACTGAACCTCAGACAGGATTCACCGATGACTCTTCCCTTTGGCACGACCGGATCCCAGGCCCCTCTGGAAGCCAAGGCGCGTGAGCTGGGTCGCCTTATTGGCCAGAGTGGCGAGTATCAATCGCTCAAGCGCGCCAACGAGTCCCTCGGCGCGGACAAGGACGCCGTGACGGTGCTCAATCGCATGAGCGAACTTCGCCTGCAGGCGCAACGCATGATGGAGCGGGATGAGGAGCCCACGCCTGAGATGGAGCATGAACTCGATGACCTGCTCACTAAGGTTCAGGGCGCGCCCTCGTACCAGCGGGCCGTGGCCTCCCAGGAGAACTTCGACAAGATCATGATGCAGGTGAACGCCTGGATCGCCGAGGGGATCAAGGCTGGTGCGACAAGTTCCATCATAACGCTCGGGTGACCGTGTCACCGCGTGCCGGCGCCCTTGTGGTGTTTGAGGGCGCGGAAGGCGTAGGCAAGTCCACGCAGGTTCGCCGTTTCTGCGCACGTCTCGAGCGGGAAGGGCAGCCCGTGCTTGCCGTGCGTGAGCCCGGGGGCACGGCCTTGGGCGACGAAATTCGCCGCCTGCTGCTCGACGAGGACCATCCCATGGACCCGCGGGCCGAGGCGCTCCTGTTCATGGCATCGCGGGCGCAGCTGGTGTCGTCTGTCATACGACCGGCGCTGCATGCCGGCCGCGTGGTGGTCGCGGATCGGTTCTTCCTGTCCACGTACGCGTATCAAGTCTTTGGTCGTGGTCTCGACCTCGCGGACGTTGCAGCGGCCAATGCCGTTGCCACAGCCGGCTTGGTACCGGATCTCACGCTCTTGCTCGCCCTACCGCTCGAGGAAGGGTTGCGACGCATGCGGGCGCGGAGCGGTCCGGACCGGATCGAAAATGCTGACGCCGGCTTCCATGCGCGCGTGGCGGAAGCGTTCTCCAGCTTTGCTACGACAGATTGGCAAACGGCTCATCGAGAGGCCGGTCCCATTGTGACCGTCGACGCCTCCGGACCCGAGGATGAGGTTGAAGAGAGAATCTGGTCAGCCTGTGGAACGCACCTGGGGGAAACCCTTAGGTTACATAAGACGTCGAATGCGTAGCGATTTTTTGTGAGTGTCTCATGAGGGCCAAGGCCACCGTCATCGCTGCTGTTCTGCTATCTGCCCTCGTGAGTGGAGGGTGGTTTCTCCAACGTGGGTTGTCCGCGAAGTCAGGTCCGGTGGCTGGCGCGCGCCTCTTCGACAACGTGAAAGCGCATGTCGAGCGATTCTACGTGGATTCTGTCGGCGGAACCGATCTGTACGAGAAGGCGATGGCCGGGATGCTGCAGGAGCTGCACGATCCCAACACGCTGTACCTGAAGCCCGACCGTGTGCGCCGCTTGGAAGAACGCGTCACGGGGAATTATGCGGGCATTGGTGTGCAGGTCGAGTTACGCGATCGCTGGCCCACGGTCATCGGGACTCGCTCGGCGACACCTTCAGAGCGTGCTGGTCTGCGCACCGGAGATCGCATCGTCGAAATCGATGGACGATCGACGCACGGCTGGACCGCCGACGAAGCCATCAAGGCCGTTCGCGGTACGCCCGGCACCAAGGTGGAGCTGGTGTTGGAACGCCCTGGGGTGACTGAACCTATCCACGTCAGTGTTCAGCGCGATGAGATCCACCGCCGCTCTGTCGGCCGCGCCTCGCTGGTGAAGGATGGGATCGGGTACGTGGATCTGAACATCTTTTCGGACTCCACGGCCATCGAGTTGACCCGGGCGATCGATTCGCTCCGCGCGTTAGGCATGAAGAGTCTCATTCTCGATGTGCGCGGCAACCCTGGTGGCATCCTGGCACAGGGCGTTGGTGTGGCCGACCTCTTCCTGGATGCCAAGCTGCCCATCGTGAGCATGCGTGGCCGAACACCTGAGACGAACCAGGTCTTCTATACCACGGGTCCCGAGCGCTGGCCTGGCATGCCACTGGTCCTGCTGGTGGACGAAGGAAGCGCCAGCGCCAGTGAGATCGTAGCCGGTGCCCTGCAGGATCATGATCGGGCGGTATTGGTCGGACACTCCACGTTCGGCAAGGGAAGTGCCCAGACGTTGTTCCCCACCAGTACTGGCGGGGCCCTGAAGCTGACCATCGCACGCTGGTTCACGCCTGCCGGCCGATCGATCGACCGGCCGCGCCATGGTTCCGGCGACGAGGTGGTGACGAAGGACAGCACCGCCCTCCCATCCTTTCGAACCTCGCATGGTCGCACCGTGTTCGGCGGTGGCGGCATTGCTCCGGACGTTCTAGCTGGCGACACGGTCCTGGCTCCCGCCGCACAGGCATTCGAAACGGCGTTAGGCAGCCGAGTGACGGACTTCCGGGATGCGATGACCGCGTATGCGCTGTCGCTTAAGACAGCGGGGAGTGTCCGTTCGCCGGAGTTTCAGGTGACGGCAGAGATGCGCGATCACCTGTGGACCTTGCTTCGCGCCCGCGGGTTCACGTTCAACCGGTCGATTTACGACAATGCATCGACCATCGTCTCGCGGCTCTTGGCTCGGGAGATCGCGCGCTTTGTTTTCGGCCCCGCGGCCGAAACCCAGCGATCGATCGCGGAAGATGAGATGATTACCAAGGGCACAGAGCTCCTGCGCGGCGTGGCGCATACCGACGAGCTATTCAAGCGGGCGGCTGCGCTTAAATAGCGGATCCCTGCCTGGGTCGCAGAGGATTCCACGTCCACATCCGCCTTCCACTAGCCAACGCCGTCCCGTTGGCTCACTTTCTGACCACACACCCACGGCGTCGTCGTCCCAATTGCTCCCGCAGAGATTCTATCATATGCGGCGTGGGCTTTCTGGGGGCGACCGGCAGACACCTCACGATCTCCATGCGTCCCACGCACCTCATTCACTCGTTTGTTCTGGCCTGCTCGATTGCGGCGCCCACGACCGTGTCGGCCCAACGACCGGCACCTGTTTCGCCGCCAGCTACTCTTTCGGTGGACACCTCGATCTACCGAGCTATCGCCTGGCGGAACGTCGGCCCGTGGCGCGGGGGGCGAGCGAACGCCGTCGCTGGGATTCCTGGAAAGCCACTCACGTACTTCGCCGGCTACACCGGCGGTGGTCTGTGGCGTACGGACGATGCTGGCATCTCGTGGACGAACATTTCCGACGGCCAGTTCAAGACGTCGTCGATCGGCGCCATTGCCGTCGCCCGATCGGACGCGAATGTCCTGTACGTGGGGACGGGCGAACACGCGGTTCGAGGTCAGTCGTCGACCTACGGCGACGGTGTCTACAAGAGCACCGATCAAGGCCGGACGTGGAAGAACATTGGGTTGGCGACGACGCGCCAGATTTCGGCCGTGCGCGTGCATCCGCAGAATCCCGATGTCGTGTACGTTGCCGCGCAGGGCGATCGGTGGAAAGGAACGCCGGATCGCGGCATCTATCGTTCGGTTGACGGTGGCAAGACGTGGACGTTGGTCCTGAAGGGAGAGAACGGGACTAGCGGCGCGAGTGATCTGGCCATGGATGCCACGAACCCGCGCATCCTATACGCGGCGTTCTGGGATCATCAGCGCATGCCGTGGCAGGTGCGCAGCGGTGGCGCCGGCAGCGGGATCTGGAAGTCGCTGGACGGCGGGGACTCGTGGACGCGCCTCACAGGGGGACTGCCCAAGCTGATGGGCAAGGTCGGTGTGGCCGTGTCTGCCGATCCCGATCGCCTGTACGCGATTGTTGAAGCTGACAGCGGGGGACTCTTCCGAAGTGACGACGCGGGGAAGAACTGGAAGCTGATGTCGGGCGACCGACTCATCCAGACGCGGTCATGGTACTACATGAACGTCACGGCAGACCCGGCGAATCCCGATGTCGTGTGGATCATGAACGCGCCGGTTATGCGATCCATCGACGGCGGGCGAACGTTCCAAGTGGTCCAGGCGATGCACGGTGACAATCACCAGCTGTGGATCAACCCGACGGACAGCCACTACCTCATCAACGCCAACGACGGTGGGGCCTCGATCTCGCAGGATGGTGGCAAGAGCTGGAGCACGCAGGACAACCAGCCGACCGCGCAGTTCTACCACGTCACCGTCGATGACGACTTTCCGTACAAGTTGTACTCAGGTCAGCAGGACAACTCCAGCGTGATCATTCGCAGCCGGAGCGACAATGGCGCGATCGGCATTCGTGATTGGCGGGACGGACCGGGGTGCGAAAGCGCGAACATTGGCGTCAGCGCGAAGAACCCGCGGTATGTGTACGGTGGATGCTATCAGGGATTGATCGACGAATTGGACCAGCAGACCAATCTCTCGCGCGCCATCATGGCGTACCCAGAGATGAACCTGACGGAGCCGACGGACAAGACGCGCTACCGCTTCAACTGGACCGCACCGATCGTCGTTTCGCAGCACAACGATCAGGTCATCTATCATGGAGGCAGCGTGTTGCTGCGCTCCAAAGATCGTGGCCAATCCTGGACACCCATCTCCCCGGACCTGACGCGAAACGACAAGTCGCGCCAAGGCTGGGGCGGCGCACCGATTACCAATGAAGGAGCTGGCGGCGAAGTGTACGGCACGATCGTCGTCATTGAGGAGTCGCCCCACGACGCGAATACCGTATATGTCGGCACCGACGACGGACTCGTGCAGCTGACGAGAGATGGCGGGACGACGTGGACGAATGTCACCCCACCGGCGGCGGGCGATGGCCTGACGAATGAAATCGAGGTCTCGCCGCATGACGCCGGCACGGTGTATGTCGCCTTCCGTCGGGACCGCGTCGGTGATCCGACGCCGTTGGTGTTCAAGTCCACCGACTATGGGAAGACGTGGAACCGAATGTCGAATGGGTTCCGTGAGGGCGAGCCGGTGCGCGTGGTGCGCGAAGACCCCGAGCGCCGCAACCTTCTATATGCTGGAACGGAGACTGGTCTCTATGTCTCGTTTGACGGCGGTGCACGCTGGCAGGCGTTTTCGGGCAACCTGCCGGTCGTGCCGGTCACGGACCTGGACATCCGCCACGGCGATTTGATCGCGGCCACGGAAGGTCGCAGCTTCTGGATCCTGGACGACATCTCGCTCATCCGGCAATTCACCGATTCCTCGGCGGTCGCCGCCGTGCATCTGTATAAACCTCGCCCGGCGCTCCTGACGTCGGCCGGAGGCGGGTTCGGCAATCCACGGGGGGCGGGGAAGAATCCTCCCGGTGGCGCATCTGTCTACTACCGGTTAGGCACGGTCGACAGCTCCACCACGGTGAAAGTGGAGTTTCTCGACTCCCGCGGCGATGTGGTCCGGTCGTTCTCGAGCAAGGAAGGCCCGCCACCACAGCGACTCTCGCCGAAGGCCGGCATCAATGTGGTGCGATGGTCTGACCTGCGTCGGGCCGCACCGACGCAGTTGCTTGGCGTGCTGCTCTTCGGCGCACCGGCCGGCGGCGGCGCGGAAGTCACGCCAGGGACGTACCAAGTGCGCCTAACGGTTGGCGGTGTCTCACAGACTCAACCGCTGGATGTCCGCCTGGACCCGCGTGTGCAGGTGACACCGGCGCAGATCGCCGAACGTGATTCCCTCACGAAGGCTCTGGTGGCGCGCATCGGCGAGATGCACGACGCGGTGAATCGCGTGAGGGACATCAAGACGCAGGTCCAGGGCTTCGTCAATCGGACCAAGGACGCGGACAGTGCCAAGGCCATTGCCGCAGCTGGCGGTGCGCTGGTCAAACGCGTCGAGACGGTGGACCCGCGGCTCACCACCAAGGCCCAGAACGGGCAGGACATCATCAACTACGCCAACGGCATCAACGGCCAGTTTGGATTCCTCCTCGGGCAGGTCGAAGGGAATCCTGTGGTGACGCAGGGAGCCAAGGAGCGCCTGACGGAACTGGAGAAGATGTGGCGGGCCATCCGCACCGAACTCGACTCCATCGAATCGGATGTGGAGTCATTCAACCGGTTGCTGCAGTCGTCGAAGGTCGAGGGCGTGATTGGCAAGAAGAAGTCGGGCACGATCATGTAATGAGTGAGCGCGTCGCGCTTTTCGTCCCGTGCTTCGTTGACCAGCTGTACCCGGGCGTCGCGGTGGCGGCGTTGCGGGTTCTGGAGCGACTTGGCGTCCAAGTTGTGGTGCGCGACGGCGCGGTCTGCTGCGGACAACCCATGGCCAACGCCGGCTTCGTGCATGAGGCCGAACCGGTGCTGGCTCGTTGGGTGCGAACGTTCGGTGATGTGAGGCGGGTGGTCGTGCTCTCCGGATCATGTGCCGCTCACGTGCGAGCGCATGCGCCGGCGCTCGCCCAGGACGGGCAGCGTGTAGCCGAACGTACCGTGGAGTTCACCGAGTACCTTCACGACGTCATTGGCGTCGATGCCCTCGCGCCACTGGGCGCGACATTCCCTCGGCGAGTCGCTATTCACGTCGGGTGTCATGGACTCCGTGCCTTGGAGCTGGCACGCGCCTCCGAGCTACAACGCCCGCCACGGAGCAAGGTGCAGGCCGTGCTGGAGGCGGTCGGTGGTATCTCGTTCGCACCCCTGCGTCGACCGGATGAGTGTTGCGGCTTTGGCGGGAGTTTTAGCGTCAGCGAGGCCGCCGTCTCCACGAAGATGGGACGTGATCGCCTGCGCGACGTTCAGGAAAGCGGCGCGGAGGCGCTGGTGTCTACCGACATGTCTTGCGTCATGCACTTGCGTGGCGTGAGCGACCAAGCGCCAACGCCCATGGCGTTGTTGCACGTGGCGGAAGTGCTCGCGACGGGGTTGGCGTGAACCGAACTCGACCCGGGCTGGGGGTTGCTGAGCGCCGTTCCGCGCTGCCGGTGCTGACGGATGGACGCGTCGATCACGCGGCGGGTGCTCAGCGCTTTACCGCAGACGAAGCGCGGACGGACTGGCACGATGAGTCGCTGTGGATGGTGCGGCAGAAGCGCGATGCTGCCGCGTCGAAGGTCCCGGAGTGGGAGGAACTTCGCCGGCTCGCGTCGGGCATCAAGGAGCACACCCTTTCGCATCTGGACGAATACCTCACGCAGTTCGAGGCGGCCGCGCGGCGCAATGGTGCAACCGTCCACTGGGCGCGTGACGCCGCCGAGCACAATGCCATTGTCCTGGACATTTTGCGCGCCAGCCACGCCACACGGATGGTTAAGAGCAAGTCGATGCTCACCGAGGAATGCGGGCTGAATCCGTTTCTTGCCGCACGGGGCGTGGAGGTGGTCGACACGGATCTGGGCGAACGCATCGTGCAGCTGCGTGGCGAAGCGCCCAGCCACATTGTGATGCCGGCCATCCACCTCAAACGCGAAGATGTCGGTGCCACTTTCCACGAACACCTCGGCACGCCGGCCGGCGAATCTGACCCCACGCGACTGACGATTGCCGCGCGACATCATCTGCGCGAGCGCTTTCTCTCAGCGCAGGCGACGATTACGGGAGTGAACCTGGCGGTAGCAGAGACCGGTGGCTTCGTGGTCGTGACGAACGAAGGAAATGCGGACCTGGGGATGTCGCTGGCGCCCGTGCACATTGCGTCCTGCGGGATAGAGAAGCTCATCCCCCGCGCAGAACACCTCGGGGTCTTCCTTCGCCTGTTGGCGCGCAGTGCCACCGGCCAGCCGATGTCCGTTTACAGCTCGCATGTTCGCGCGCCTCGCAGGGGCCAAGCGCTACACATCGTGCTGGTCGACAATGGACGGAGCACGCAACTGGGGCGTGCCGATTTCTGGCGATCGCTCAAGTGCATTCGCTGCGCCGCGTGCCTGAACACCTGTCCCGTGTATCGTCGGTCAGGGGGGCACAGCTACGGCTCCACCGTGGCCGGCCCGATCGGGTCCGTGCTCACGCCGGGGATCGACCTACGGCGTTATGCAGCGCTTCCGTTCGCGTCCACATTGTGCGGGTCATGTACTGCGGTGTGCCCCGTGCAGGTAGATCTGGACGCACAGTTGCTGAAGTGGCGCGCGCAGGTGGTTCAAGCGGGTCATGCTTCCTCGCCCAAGCGCCTGGCCGCCACCGTCGCCGGTGTCGCCCTGCAGTCGCCGAGACTGTACGAGGCGTTAGGCGTGGTGTACCGCATGGTGATGCGGCTGGTGCCGGCACGACTGCTGCGCAACTCGTGGGGAAAGGGGCGCCAACTTCCCGCACCGGCCGCGGGGAGTTTTCGGCAATGGTATCGTCGGAACAGGGAGGGCGCAGCATGAGCGCTCGCGACACGATTCTCGCGGCCGTGCGAGGGGCGCGCCCCGCCGCGGTTGAGCTGCCGAACGTAACCGACGCCGTGCGCTCGTGGCCACTGCCGGCGGGCGACATTGCGTTGCGATTCCTCTCGGCGGCACAGGCGGCGGGAGCCCGAACCCTCGAGTGCTCGCGCGCGGCGCTCGCTGCGACAGTCGCGTCAGCGGTCCCCAATGAGTGGCTGACGGTGTCCTTGGTGCCGGACGTCCACGGCTCCGTGGTGCCTCCCGATCAACCTCACGCATACGCCTCTGTGGACGCCTTCATCTGCGAAGGAACACTTGGCGTTGCCGAAAATGGGGCGATCTGGCTTCCGGCCAGCCGACTGGGATGCCGCGCGGGAGCATTCCTTGCCCAGCACATGATTATCGTCTTGGATCGTCAGGCGATCGCCGAGCGTCTGCATGAGGCATACGCGCAGATCGACTGGGCATCTGAGGAGTTCGGGATCTTTGTCGCCGGACCATCCAAGACAGCGGACATCGAACAGGCCATGGTCATTGGCGCCCACGGCCCAGCGGCGCTGACCATCGTGCTGACCACGGCGGTTGTCACGTGAGCATGCGCGATCGCATTAAACGCCTGATCACAGAGAATCGCGAGTCTCGCTCTCCCTTGATTCGGTGGATCATTCGGAGCCTGTACCGCACGCGGGACGCTCTGCACGCGGTACGGCGATTTGGCGCGGATGGCGGTTTCCGCGCGATCGTCTGGCTCAAGGCGGTTCGCGGTCGCCAGCTGCATCAGACGACCGTCCTCACCTGGGCCGATCGGTATCCAGCGATTTTTGTCGCCGCCCAGGCGTATTTCGCCCACCGACCCGACATCCGCATCCTGTCCTTTGGGTGTTCGACGGGCGAGGAGGTGGTCACGCTGCGTTACTACTTTCCGCAGGCGACGATCGTTGGGGCTGAGATCAACCCACGCAGTCTGGCCGTATGCAAGGCGCGCCAGTTGGACGCACGCATCTCCTTTATTCCATCGACGCCTCGCCGCATCCGAGCCGCGGGGCCGTTCGATGCGATCTTCTGTATGGCGGTGCTGCAACGCAATCCGCACATGGTGGAATCGCAGGGGATGACGAGCTTGGCGGAGATCTATCCCTTTGAGAAGTTCGACGCGCAGCTGACGGAATTCGATGTGTTGTTGAATCCCGCGGGGCTGCTGGTCGTCCATCACACCCAATATGTCGTTGACGACGCGGCCATCGCCTCACGCTATTCCCCGGTCGCCGAACAGCCCACCCCGACGGTGGACGGGCCACGTTTCGATCGGTCGAGCCAATTGATCACGCATCCCGTGGCAACCCCTTCGATGTACGTGAAGGCGCGTATGTGACATAGTCATTGGTAAACTGCTCGGCGCCAATTATAGATAGCTCGACAAGTCGGAACAGATGCGTTGAGCCTTGGGTGGGGGCACGTCGCGGTGCTCCAACCGCGCCGTCATCTGCAGGTGAAACGCCTTCTCCGCCTTCGCATAGGGGCGCTGTCCATCCGCGTGGATGACCCACGTCCGAGCCAGTCGGGCTGGCTGCCTAACGGCTCACGTGGAAATGACCGAGGCGGCTGGGGCCTTTCAAGCACCGACGGCGGCTTGACATCGACAGCGCGCGACGTATGCTCGCACGTGTCCGCACACGACGTGGCCCCCGACGTCCGACGCCCACCGTTCTCTGGAGCTTCCGGTGCCTGATACGCCAACGGATCCGCGCGACTCGCTCGCTGCCAATTCACCGTCGCCGAACGACCTCTCCCGTCGAGACTTTGTCGTACGCGCAGGGCAGGCGGGATGGGCGCTCTCACTGGTCGGCGGCTCATTGCGCCCTCGGATTGATGCGACACAGGGTGCCGTTGATCCACACAGCGCTGGCTTCTACCGCACGCTCCCCGCAGCCGATGGTGTGATTGCGGGACTGAAGTGGCGCATGCTGGGACCATTCCGGGGGGGACGCGTGGCAGCGGCCACGGGCGTACCCGGCCGACCGAACGAGTTCTATTTCGGTGCCGTGAATGGCGGCGTATGGAAGTCGATCGACGCCGGGCGGGTATGGAAGCCGATCTTCGACGAGCAACCTGTGGCGTCGATCGGCGCGATCGCCGTGGCTCCGTCTGCGCCTGACGTCATCTACGTGGGCACCGGCGAATCCACGTTACGGGACTCCGTGGGGTTTGGCGCCGGCGTGTACAAGTCGACCGATGCGGGCAAGACGTGGACGTACGTCGGGCTGAAAGATACACAGCACATTGGGAAGATTGCCGTCGACCCGCACAACCCCAACGTCGTGTTCGTCGCTGCTATCGGCCACCTCTACGCGCCTAACGTTGATCGCGGAGTCTTTCGGTCACGTGACGGAGGCAAGACCTGGCAGAAGGTACTCTTCAAGGATGAGAACGTCGGCGCGGTGGAGGTCGTGATCGATCCCACCAACTCGCAGGTGGTATACGCCGGCCTTTGGAATACCCGTCGGCCGCCGTGGTTCACGTACGCGCCTACCAACGGGCCCGGAGGAGGAATCTACAAGTCGACCGATGGCGGGAGCACGTGGAAGGCGCTGACCAACGGTCTTCCCAAGTCAGGGATTGGACGGACCGGCATCGCCGTGTCCCCAAGCAATGCGCGGCGAGTGTACGCCGTGGTTGACTGTCTATTGCCGGACGAGAAGACTGCTCCGCCAGCCGCAACAACCGGCGCTGGCGCCGGCCGCAGTGCCCAGGCACAGCAAGGAGGCTTTTTCCGCTCCGACGATGGCGGAGCGACGTGGGCTCGGCTGTCGTCTGATCAGGCCCTCTGGGGCCGCGGATGGTACTTCGAAAAGCTGGTCGTCGACCCGAAGGATGCCGACGTGGTGTACGTAGCGAATGTCTCCGTCTCTCGCTCGATGGATGGCGGCAAGAGCTGGGTGCCTCTTCGCGGGTCACCGGGCGGCGATGACTATCACCAGCCCTGGGTGTCGCCGGACGACCCAAATACCATGATCGTGGCCAGTGACCAAGGCGCCATTATCACACACAACGCCAAGGCCGACGACCCCCGCGAAGTGACGTGGAGTTCATGGCTGAATCAGCCGACGGCGCAAGTCTATCACATCTCTGTCGACTATCGATTTCCGTATTGGGTGACCGGCGCCCAACAGGACAGTGGGGCCGTGGCCGTCCGATCACGCGGGAAGTTCGCCGCGATCAGTACGCGAGACTGGGAGCCTGTTGGGGCTGGCGGTGAGAGCGGATACACGGCCGGCGACCCATTGCACCCGGGCGTCATTTTCGGTGGAAACGGCCAACGCTGGAACCTCGAGACCAACACGCCGATGCCGGGCACCACGGTGCCGCGGTCCGAAGAACCGGCGCGTGGAGACTGGACGCAACCGCTGGTCTTCTCCAAGGCGGATCCGAGAAATCTCTACTACGGCAGCCAGTTCCTGTTCAAGACGTCGGATGGTGCGCGGACGTGGTCCCAGGTCAGTGGCGATCTGACGCGGCCAGATCCCGGGATTCCCGCCACGCTCGACGCCACCGCCGCCGCGCACGTCGACCGGAATGGAAAGCGCGGCGTGATCTACACCATCGCGCCATCGCCCCTCATGGTGCCCATGGTCTGGATTGGCACCGACGACGGACTGGTGCAGCTGACGATGAACGACGGCAAGTCCTGGCGGGACGTCACCCCTTCGGCCGTGACGCCGTGGAGCCGCGTCACCATGCTGGAGGCGTCGCGCTTTGACGTCAACGTGGCCTATGCCAGTGTGGACCGACACCAACTGCAGGACTTCGATCCGTATATCTACCGCACCCGCGACATGGGGAAGTCGTGGGAACGCATCACGCGTGGAATTCCGGCTGGCGAGTATGTGCACACCATCAAGGAAGACGCGGTCCGCCCAGGGCTGCTCTTTGCCGGCACGGAACGAGGGGCGTACGTGTCCCTGGACGACGGCGACTCCTGGCAGTCCTTGCAGCTGAACCTCCCCGTCACCTCCGTGCGCGACTTCGAGGTCTACGGCAACGATCTGGTCGTTGGCACGCATGGGCGCGGGATCTGGGTCATCGACGATCTCACTCCATTGCGACAGGTTGATGACAAGGTGCTTGCCGGCGACCCATATCTGTTCAAGCCGGCGGAGTCGTTTGCGGTCATTCAGGGTGGCGATAACGGTACGCCACTGCAGAAGGACGAACCGCAGACGGAGAACGCCCCAGAAGGCGCCATCCTTTATTACTACCTGCCCAAGGCGGCATCGACGGTCACGCTTCAGGTCACGGATGCGGCAGGTGCGGTAGTTGGCTCGCTCTCCAACAACCCAGCCGACGCTCCGACGACGGGTCGCGGGCGTCCACAGGGACCAGGCATCCCCAACACGACGGCGCTGTGGCGCCAGCCACCGGCACCGCTCTCTGGTGCCGCAGGACTGCACCGCGTGGTCTGGCCGACCGTGGTTGGAGCTCGCGGCGACCCATTTGGTCCCGGTGGTGGCCGCGGACCAGCGCAGCGGATCGGCGCGTTCACCGCCAAGCTAACGGTGGACGGCACGGCCTTGACGCAAACGTTCAGCGTTCGCGCTGCCCCAGACGGCGCCCAGCGATAGGCTACCGATATCCCGCGGCCTGCATGCCGAACAACTCGGCGTACAGGCCGTGGCTGGCCACCAATTCGTCGTGGGTACCGTCCTCTACCAATTCGCCGTTTTGCAAGACGAGGATCCGGTCCGCCATTCGTACGGTGGAGAAGCGGTGGGAAATGATCATCGCCGTGCGTCCGGCCATGAGTTCCGAAAAGCGGAGGAATACGTCGTACTCCGCGCGGGCATCGAGGGCAGCGGTCGGTTCGTCGAGGATGAGGACTTGGGCCTCGCGCATGTAGGCGCGTGCCAGTGCGACTTTCTGCCATTCACCGCCTGACAGCTCGATCCCCTCATCGAACCGGCGGCCGAGCATCTGACGCCAGCCTAACGACAAGCGGGGGAGGAGGGAGGCGGCGAGAGACTTGTCGGCCGCAATCCGCAGGGCGTCGGGAAGAGGAGGAGGAGCGCCATTCGGTGCGGCTGAGTGAGTCGCCAGCGACTCGCCGTCCAGGTATGCCTGTGCCTCGTCAATCCCGCCCACGCCGACATTCTCATCAAAGCGCATGTCATAGCGTACGAAGTCCTGGAAGATGACTCCGATGGCTTGTCGCAGCGAGGCAAGGTCATAGTCGCGCAAATCGACGCCGTCCAGAAGGATTCGTCCTTCGCTCGGGTCGTACAGCCGCGCGAGAAGCTTCGTCAGCGTTGTCTTGCCGGCGCCATTCTCACCCACCAAGGCGATGCGCTCGCCGGGCCGCATGGCAAAACTCACGTGGCGCACGGCCCATCGATCGCTTCCTGGATACTTGAATCCGACGTTCTCAAAAACGAAGCCGGATTGGATCGGCCGTGGCGCGGGACGGGCGCCCGGTTTGGTGGCGATCGTCGGCTTCATCTCGAAGAACACGAACAGGTCGCGCAAGTACAGGCTGGCGTCGTAGATGCCCCCTGCGGCGGCCAGCAATCCCTGCAGCAGGTCTCGACCGCGGGCAAATGAGGCAGCGAGAAACGTAAGCGAGCCTAACGAAATGCTCCCGGCCACGGTTCGCGCGATGATGATCAGGTAGGCCAAGTAGTAGCCGGCGGTGCTGATCAATGAGAGTCCAGACGAGACGAACGCCTTGCGCAAGGCCAAGTCGCGATTCTCGTCGTACCATTGCTGCGAGAGTCTTCGATAGCGCTCGATCAACCACGGAGCCAGTCCGAAGAGCTGCACCTCCTTGGCGGTTTCGTCACTGGCTCCCACGTAACGCAGGTAGTCGAGCTGGCGGCGCTGCGGCGTCCAGCGAAAGGTGAGGGAGTACTGCATCGCGGCAAAGCGGGTCTCGCTCACAAAGCTGGGGAGGATCGTGACCAGCAGGAGGAGCATCAACCACGGACTGAACGCGAGCAGCGCTGCACTAAGGGTCAGCAGCGTCACCAGCCCCTCGCCGATTCCCAACAGCTGCGCGATCAATCCGATCCGGCCCACCGTTTGGCGGCGAGCGCGCTCGAGGTGATCGTAGAACGCCGGATCTTCGAACATGGCGAGGTCGAGCGTGGCTGCGTGTTCCATCAGTCGAACACTGACCCGATTGCTGAACAGGTCACCGAGGAGCGCCTCGGAAAGCATGGCGGCGCGCGCTAGAAGCTCGCCGAGCACGACGATGGCGATCTCCAGCAGGACCAGATGCAACACGGGCCGCCAACCCGTTCCGGCGCGTTGCGCCGCGACCACCCCGTCGATGATGAGCTTCCCGATGTAGAGTGAGGCGACCGGGACAAAGGCGCGAACAAGTCGCAAGGCGCCCATGGTGAGCGTGAGACCTCGATGGGTCTCCCAGACCAGACGTACGAGTTTGGGGACGTACTTGAGCGCGTTCCATCGTTCGCGCAGCGTCGGGCGGGCCTCGTTCTGCGGAATGCGTCCGCGGCCGACGACAAACGGAGTACCAGTCATGGCTGCAAACTACTGAACAGCCTTGCCCGCCGTCGAGCGCGTCCGGGAAGGTTTGACTGCCGCGCGTGGTACCACACAAAGCGCGCGCCACGTATCGCCGCTACATGCGGCAACGCGTGGCGCGCCATCGGCGACCGAAGTCGCCTGACTGAGGTACCGTGTCGTCGGGCCTGCACCATGTCAGGGAGGCCCGACACGTGCTTACATCGGTTTCGGCCGGTAGTACACGTCGATGGATCCGTCAGTATGAACATCCGCCGCAATCACGTCGGCCGCCGTGAGTTTTGGCGTTGATTTCTCGAGTGCTCCCAGGATGACCGGCTGAGCATCGAACGAAGTGCGGAGCTGCTCCAGATGTGCCGCATGCGTTTCCATGGCGGACTTGAGCGCTGCGTCGTTCTGTCCTTGCATGAGCGGTTCGGCGTTGATCAGCCGAACGTCCGAATCCTTGAATGGGCCGTGCTTCTTGATAGCCTCAAGGGTTGTGGGTGTGGCGTTAATCGCGGCCAACAACGAGCTGAACGAAGGCGCCTTGGCCACCTCGCCCTTGGATACCGTGGTATCCTGAGCATTGGCGCGGCCGGCGAAGGTCGCGGCCGCCAACGCAGCCGCCGCAAAAAGGATTCTGTGCTTGTGCATCTGCACCACCACCTACTTTGAAAGAGTCAGCGTACGCTCGCGGTCGCTGGACACGGGGGTGCCAGGCGCGAGCCTCGGTCATTGTGCAGGAGAAAGTGCGTAGGCGCGCGCAGGCTTAGCTGCGAGCTAGATCACACGTTAGGCGGACTGGACGATAGATCGTGCCTAACGAGCCGCGATGCCGTGCGGCACCAGGCGTCCTGGACGGTGCCCGTTCAGCGATCGATCACGCGCACGCCTTTTGGCACCTTGAAGGCAAAGGCATCCGGTGCCACGGCGGCATTGGCCGAAAAATGCGTGATCTTGACCACGCGAGTGATCCCCGACGGTTCCACAGCCTCGAACTGACGGAGTGTCCCGTCAGCTGCATCGATCCAGACCTTGGCCTTGGTGAAGGTCGCGTTCTGGCTCTTGGGGGTAAGGGAGACAATCCGCAGCGACCGGCCGTCCATGGTGGCGGTGCCGCCATCGGCGATCGCGTATCGCGAGCGCGGATTACTGAAGAACTCGCCGATCATGTCCAGACTTCCTGCTGCATCGGCAGAGACCGGCGCCCGCATCACTTGGCCCGGAGCCGACGAAGGGAGATAGATCCACACCTGCTTGCCATCGGAGACGATCACGTCGCCCTTTGGCTCGGCGAACCGGAACACGAACCGGTCGGGCCGAGCCTGCTGGAACTCGCCGCGGGACGACAACGTGGACCCAGTCAGGGAGTTGGTGATCGTCTGTTCGAACGAGGCCCGCGCCGTGCGCACCTGCGCATAGGCGCCAACGGCCAGGTCAATGGCCTTGCCAGCGCCATCTTGCAGGAGCGCCAGAGGAGCCATGGTGGCCGCCACGGCGAATCGTCGAACGACATGAAGGTTACGCACGACTGTGCTACCCGATCTCGAGCGCGACGGTTCCCGGGCTCGGCGCCACCACGCGTCCAATCGCCTGCGCAATCGCCCGCAACTCGGCCATTAGTCGAGTGAATTGCTCCGGATACAACGATTGCGCGCCATCGGACAGGGCGCGATCAGGCGACGGATGCACCTCGACCAGGATGCCGTCGGCGCCAGCTGCAACCGCGGCCCGCGCCATCGGCGTCACCTTGTCCCGAAGTCCCGTCCCGTGACTGGGGTCGGCGATGATGGGGAGGTGGGAATCCCGATGCACGATGGGGATAGCGTTCAGGTCAAACATGTTGCGCGCCGCTGAGTCGAAGGAGCGCACCCCGCGCTCGCAGAGGATCACCTGCGTGTTGCCTTCGGCCAGCAAGTACTCGGCGCTCAGCAGCAACTCCGAAATGGTCGCCGCCATGCCTCGCTTGAGCAGCACGGGCTTTCGCAACCGTCCAATCGCCTTCAGCAGCGAGTAGTTCTGCATGTTGCGCGCGCCGATCTGGATGCAGTCCGCGTACTCCGCCACCATCTCTGCGCCAGCTTCATCCATGGCCTCGGTGACGATTGGCAATCCGGTCTCGCGCCGAGCAAGGGCCAGAAGCTCCAACCCGCGTCGGCCGAGCCCTTGGAAAGAGTAGGGCGACGAACGCGGCTTGAACGCCCCGCCGCGGAGCGCGGTGGCGCCGGCGGCGCGTACGGCGCGCGCGGCCGTCACGATCTGCTCTTCCGATTCCACGGAGCACGGTCCGGCAATCACCACGACTTCTCCACCCCCGATCTGCACGCCGGGGGCCAGCGTGACCACGGTGTTCTCCGGCCGCCACTCGCGTGAGACCTGCTTGTATGGCTTGGTGACGTGTATGACCTGAGCGACGCCGGAGAGTCCGATAATCCGCGAGTCATCCACACGCCCGTCGTTGCCGATCAGACCGATGGCCGTGCGTTGCTCTCCCGGCATCGGCGCTGGCGTATAGCCCATGGTCTCGATGACGCGACAGACGTTGTCGATGTCCGCTTGCGTCGCGTGATGCTGCATTACTACGAGCATGTCAGCCCCTCAAAAGTCATGCGTCCAACCGTCATGGCACAGCACTACCGGTCCGTCAAACTGCTCGCGTACCTGAGCTGCAATATCTTCCTGCTCGACAGGTGGATAGAAGTGCGTCAAAGCCAGGAGCCTTGGTTGAGCTATCGCCGCGATCGCTCCGCACTGTCTTGGCGTGAGATGCGTCGCGTGAGCCAGGGCATCTGGCAGCGAGCATTCACAGAGCAGCACATCGCACCCGCCAGCCCACGCCGCAAAGTCCGCATCGAATGCCGTATCGCCAGAGACCACGAGCCGTGCTGTACCGCTGGTAAGGGAATATGCCACACTCTCGTTGGTATGCGGTACCTTCCGCGCTTCCAGGGTGCAGGTGGGGCCCAGGGCGACGGGGTGTCCAGGAATTACTTCCAGGACCTTGAGGTCGGGAACCGCCTCCATCATGGAGGCCCCCAGCGCGGCGCCGTGTCGCTGGACCAGTTCGAGCGTCCCTGCAGGCCCTAGAATCGTCGCCGGTTCGGCTCGGGGTGGCAGCTGCCCCCATCGCCAGGCAAACAGGAGCGTAGCCAGGTCCGACGTATGGTCGGCGTGAAAGTGAGTGAGCGCGACGTGGGTGATGGCGGACCATGGGAGTCCAAGGCCCGCCATCCGGAAGACGGCCGCCGAGCCGCAGTCGATGAGGAGCCGCACGTCGTCGAGTTCGACGAACGTCGCGCTTTGCACCCGTGCGGGTGCGGGGCGGCGGTTCCTGTGCCGACAGTCGTTAGGCGCACGGGCGGCTCAGCGACCGCGGAACAAGGCGCGCTTGAATTGCACGCTGTAGTCCGTCTTCAGCCGAATCAGGTAGACGCCAGTTGGCGCCAAGGATCCATCGTCGGCGCGTCCATCCCACGCAAATCGGGCGTCGCAGCCGCTGTCACTCCCCACCACTCCTCGACCGTACCGCCCGGGCACAAAGGCCCCTGACACACTCGGACCAGGCACCAGGGTGCGCACCAAGGACCCGCGAATGTCCAGCACCGTCAGGGTCACCCTGGTCGCCCGATGCAGGTCAAACCATGTGCAGGTGGTGGCACTGCTGGAGGACGGGAAGGGGTTCGGGAAATTCTGGTAGAGCAGGGTGACCGTCGGCGTTCCGGGATCCACAATCACGAACGACGCGTCACTGCGTGTGGTGGAGGAGTCTCCGCTGGACAGATAGGCCGTCACCGACCAGCGATAGGACGAATTCGACTCCAGATCCACGGTCGGCGTCGCGGTCGTGTCATGCGTCGGACCCAGACGAATGGCCTGTCGGGTGGCCACGTTCTCGATGGTGACCACGAATTCCCAACTACCTAACGACGATGGGATGGTCGCGGGGCTCCACACAAAGCGGGGGCGCCGCGAGTCGATGGTCACCCCGCGCACGGAATTGGGGTCGATCAGCCGAGTCCACGCCGCGCTGACCCGTGGTCCGGTGACGTCGGACAGGATGTCTGTCCCGCGGGCCGTATGGCCTCGAGCCCGCCAGTAGATCGTGTGCAAACCGGGGAGCGGGCGCGGCGGTGTGGCGCGCAGGGAATCACCGGCGCCGGAGACTTCGTACAGCAGCGGCGTCACGAAGTCAGGACGATCCGCCACCTGCAACGTGAGCGTGAGCGGCTGGTCCAGTGGATCCACGTCCGTGGCGCGCACGATGAACGGCGGCATCACGGAACGCAGGGTGTCGCCGAGTGGCCCGGCGACGGTCAGCCGGGCCACCGTGGCAGTCCCCGCCGCGGCGACGAGCGCGGCGCTGAGCAGGATCGCCGTCAGCCCACGCCGCCGCTGCATCACGCCGGCGCGGACACGGCCTCGCCGACCCCTGCGTCGTCGGGCTGCGGATCGTCGACGGCGGCGCCATGCATGCGCACCGAGACAATCGAAGACACCCCCGGCTCCTGCATGGTCACGCCATAGACAGCATCCGCGGCTTCCGTCGTTGTCCGCGGATTGTGCGTGATCACGATGAACTGTGTGTTCGACTTGAACTGGTTCAGCATGCGCACAAAGCGGCCGATGTTGGCATCGTCCAGGGGCGCGTCCACCTCGTCCAGCAGGCAGAACGGACTCGGCTTCGTGAGGAAGATGCCGAACAGCAGCGACAGCGCGACCAGCGCTCGCTCACCACTCGACAGCAGGTGAATGCGCTGCGTGCGTTTGCCACGGGGCGACGCATGAATCTCGATGTCGCAGTCGAGCGGCGTCTCCGGATTCTCCAGCCGCAGGTCGCACTCGCCGCCGCCAAACAAAGTCATGAAGATCTGGCGGAAGTTTTCGCGCACCTGCAGGAAGGTCGACATGAACATCTCACGCGCCGTTGTGTCGATCTCCCGAATCGCGAGCTGCAACTTGTTTCGGGCATCGGCCAAGTCGTTGCGCTGCCGTGGTCAGGAAGTCCAGGCGCTTGACCTCTTCTTCATGCTCTTCAATCGCCAGTTGGTTCACCGGTCCTAGCCGCTCCACTTCATTGCGCAGCGTCTCGGACTCCGTGCGCAACGCGCGTCCTCGTCCAGCAGCACTGCTTCGAAGGAGGCCAGCAAGTCATCCAGCGGTCGGCGCCACTCGGTTTCCAGTCGCTCGCGAATGGCGGCTCGGCGGCCGGACAGCTCGGTGAACCGAAGCTCGGCGTGGTGCAGCTCCTGCTCCGCTCATGCGCGGCATCGTGCCGCATCCAGTCCATGTTCGGCGTCCGTGAGCGAGTCGCATTGGTGGACTTCCTGCTCGGCTTGACTGAGGTGCCGTTCGGCGTCCGTCAGCGTACCCACCCGCGTGCCCAGGTCGGCATGCCACTCCGACATTTGCGCCGCGAGAGCTCGATCGGATTCGTCAATGACGGAAGTTCTTCGCCGCAGCCCTGCGAGCCGCACGGCGGCCCCTGAGGACTCCTCATCCAGGCGGCGTTCGCGATCGGCGGCCACCTGCAAGCGCGCCTGTGCCTGCGCCTGCTCCACTGACCCGACGACCGACGCTCGCGCGCCGACCAGGTCGGTCTCGGCCTGGGCTAAGGCCTGGCGCAGACGATCAGCCTCTTCTTCGCGTTCCGTGGCGGTGCGGAGCAGTTCACGAACGCCGTCCTCCACGTGATCGAGCTGGCGGGCAAGGTCGGCGTCCTGGCTACCAGACGCTCGACGAGGGCCTGGGCTTCTTCCTGCTCGCGCACGTGACGCAGCCGACGGCGTCAACTCCGCTCGCTGGTCGTTGGCGCGCCGGTCGGTGTCCTGGGCATGGCCCGCGGCATCGATCTCGCCGTAACGCGACCTCGCGCTCTCCCAGCTGCAACGCTTGACGCCGCGCGCGGTCGGCGGCATCGTTCGCGGACTGGCGCAGCGCGGTGGCCGTCTCATGCTCACCGCGCAGCGCGGCACAGTTCGGCGCGTCGTCGCAGCGGGCCCGGACCGCCAGGCACTTCCGGGAGCCATACCGCGCCGCGCGCATCAATGAACGCCCCTTCACCGAGTATGTACGCACGCGACTGAGGAGGTGCGCACCCTGTCCCACGGGGCGGCCGCTTCACTGGTGCCAGCGGCGAGGATTCACCATCCTCGGCGACGACGGCGTCGAGCGGAAGCAGCGAAGGGGCCCGGGGTTGTCGACTGGTGCCATTCCCGTACCGCGTGCGCCACACCGGTGTCGCGACGACCACGGCGTGCACGGTCATCCCGAGGAAGCGCTCGACCAAGGCGGCAGCGCTGCTGTCGGCGGTGACGAAATCGGACAACGGCCAGCACAGCGCCCTCACCAAATCGATCGCGCTCGCGCGGAGCAATCGGGCCGCTGCCGGCGCCAGACCGACACGCTCACGTTCCAGCCCTTCCAACGCATGCACACGGGCGTCGATCTGTGTGCACTGATCTTCCAGCCGGCCAAGCTCCGTGCGGGCCGCGGCCTCCTGCTCACGCGCCTCGCGCGCTGCTGCCCGCGCCGTTTCCAGCGTGTGCACGGCAATAGCAACTTGGCCGCGGGCGACCTCGATCGCGTCGTCAGCGGCAACGATTTCGCGTGCGACCACCTGTTCCGCGTCGGCGATGGATTGCCGATCCACGTCAATGAGCTGCAACCGCTCGCCGATCTCCACCGTTTCACGCTGGGCGCGCTCGCGGTCGAGCTCGAGGGAACGCGCCTGGTCACGAATCTCGCGAGCCGCCTTTTCCGCCGCTTCAACGGCGCGGCGTGCCTCGCCCATGGTTTCGCGAGCCATTTCCTCCGCGCGTGCCTGGTCCAGCAGCTGGGCCTCGACACGCGTCAGTTCTTGTTCGAGCTGCAACCGCTCGTTCGTGGCGCGGGTGCGGTCGTCTCGCAACCGCTCTTCGTACGCTTCACCTTCGCGACGTTCCTCGTCTGCGCGCTGACGCCGGGCCTCGGCGTTCCGATGGCGTTCTTCCGCCACCGCAATCTCTGCACGCAGCTCTTGGACCGACGCCTGATGCACGGAAACCAGGCGACCCAGCTCGTTGCGCTTGGCTTCGGCGGCGGCACGCGCCTCATGCGCACGGTCGCGGGCCGCGGCCGCATCGCTCGTTCGCGTCTCGTCCTGCGGCACCGATTCCCGGAGGTCAACCAACCGTTGCTCGAGGGATCCCAGCTCGGTGTGCCACGACTCCATCTCACGCGAGGCGAGCGTCAGGTCCACGGAAAAGCGTCGCGACATCAGCTCAGTGTGCCGCTCGGCCTTCTTTCGTTGACGCGCCAGTGAGCGCACCTGGCTTTGGACTTCGTTGATCAGGTCGTCCAGACGAGACAGGTCCTGGGTGGTTTCTTCCAGTCGTCGCTCGGTGCTGCGCCGACGGTCGCGGTACAGGCTGACCCCGGCCGCTTCCTCGAAGAGTTCACGGCGGTCGTCCGGACGATCGGAGAGCAGGGCGTCGATCATCTTGGACTCGATCACCACTCCGGAATCCGCCCCCAAGCCCGTCCCACGCACCATGTCGTGGATGTCGCGCAGGCGGCAGACGGTGCCGTTCAGCAGGTACTCGCTTTCGCCGGAGCGCGAGAGGCGTCGCGTGATGACGACCTCGCGGAAAGGCACCGGCAGGGAGCCGTCATCATTCTCAAAGAAGAGTGAGACTTCGGCCACATTGACCGCCCGACGCGCCGAGGAGCCCTGGAAGATCACCTCTTCCATCTTGGCGCCTCGCAGCATGCGGGCACGCTGTTCGCCGAGCACCCAGCGGACGGCGTCCGAGACATTGGACTTTCCGCATCCATTGGGACCGACAATGGCGGTGACGCCCTTGTCGAAACGCATCTTGGTCTGGTCGGCGAAGGACTTGAATCCCTGCAGTTCAAGTTTGGTCAATCGCACCCTAAAAAACGCTCCCGACCCTCTTCACGATGGTCGACTGAAGGTTCAAGCTGTCCAGCGAGGCCTTGAGCGGCAGGGCCGCGGCTTCACTGTCGAAGGCTCCGACATACAAGCGCGCCCGCCCGGGCCGAAGCAGCAGTGCGTACGCCGGGAGATTGCCCAGGTGCATCTCCCGAACGCGGCGAACCGCATCGGCCTCCGACACACTGTCGGATAGGAGCAAGGCGTAAGGGGTCGAAATGACCCGACCATTCCCCGACGGCACCTTGCCCAGCTGACGCAGCGCGACCAGAACCGAGTCCGCCGCTGCGCTGTCAGGAAAGGCGCCGACCACTACGCGATACCACCACGCGCCGCCCTGCGTGGGAAGGCTAGGAGAGTACGTTGCTGACGGCATGGAGTCCACTACTTGCGCCACGCGCAACATGGCTCCCTGCGTGCTGTTCACACTGGCCAGCAGAATGGTCCAGTCAGCGCCCGGGGCGCCGGCCGCCGCCAGGTCGGCTCCCACGATCGTCGCGTTGCGGGCGGATTCCTGCGCCATGGCGGCGATACGGCGGGGGCTGAGACCACTGGACCAGGGGCGCAGATACCACACGGCGCCACCGAGGGCCGTCAGGATCACCACGCCTAACGCTATGAAGAAGGCGCGGGCGCGCGGCGGCTCGGCCACCTCGATGCGGGCTCGCGCAATGGCCGGCGTTCGCCGCATGGCGTGCGGGTACTGCGCCGACAGCCGAATATCTGCCAGCGTCGGGACGTTGGTCGCTGGCACCGCGGCTCCCCGCACGATCACCAGGCCATCCAGTTGATCAAGCAACTGCTCGGCCGATGGCACCAAGGCGGGCGCCACAACGAGCATGAGGGCACCGGCGTCCCGGAAGTCGTGGGCAAAATTCTTCCACCGGGGATGCTGCAGGAAGTACGGATTCAGCGGCGTCTCGATCCCGGCAGGCACAACGAAGAGATTCGGTTGCTCGCGGATGGGCACGGCCGTACGCCGTAGCGACACCCCATACTCCAGAATGTCCGTGATCCCTGGAGCCTCGGGGTCGCCGACAAGTCGCGCCAGGTCACTGTGTTCGCCCAGCAGGTCGATCAACACGACCCGGCGGTGCATCGCCTGTGCACGCGCCACGCCAATCGCTGCCGCTGCCGTTGCCACGGGGTCATCCCCCAGCACGGCGACGGCGCTCGCATGATCCACAGCGCCAGCCATTCGGCGGCCGGCCGACTCCCAAACCGTGGCGAAGTCGGACACGCTCTGCGCGCTCAGGGGATGCCCTCGATGATCCAGTACGAATGGCCAGAGGCCTTGCCGACGCGATCGGCATCCGCTCGCGTGGGATACGGCCCCATGAGGACGCGGTAGACCGGTGTGGCGTCCGAACGCGAAACGCTAACGCGTGCGTTGGCTCCGTCCACACGAATCTGTTGGGACAACTCTCGCGCTCGATCCTCGGACAGCACCGCGGCAAAGGACACCGTCCAACCCCCTCGTTCACGAGGTGGTTCACGGGCGGGTTCTGCTGGACGTTGCGGCACATCTACGGGCGGGCGCGGCGCAGGCACAGTCACGGCACTGTCGGGAGCGCGCGCGCCGGAGTCAGGATGCGCGGCGTCCATGGTCTGCGGCGATTCCTCGGTTTGGAACGTGACCGCCCGATCCAGACCCTTGGCGCGCGGTCTGAGCCCATTCCAGAGCACCGCGTACCAGTAGTCACTCGCGCCGCCCTCGGCCCGCACGATGACCTTGCGGGACACGGGGTCCACAAAATCCACGTCGGCGCCACGCAGTGTCCCGATCGCTCCGTCAGGAGCAACCATGGGCAGGTCCTCGCGCCACGTCGTGCGGACGGTGCCGATCAGCTCATTTGTCGCAATCGCCACCACCCACGCCGAATCGCCGGCCACTGGCCTGACCAGCAAGTAGCGGCCGAGGGGGTCCATGCGAAGCTCGGTGACAAAACCGCGCACGCGCACGTGGTCGGAGATGTTTCCCGCGTAGCGGTCGACCACATCCAGCGACTTCTCCCCTTTGGTGGCCAGGTACACGCGGTCGCCGCTGGGTGTTGGCGCGATGGCCAGGATTTCATCCGACGCCTTCACGCGCGTCGGGGCGGCGAAATTGGAAATCGGCACGCCCACGAGGTCACGCCCAATGGCCAAGTACACACGGTCGCCCAGCGCCGTGCCCGTTCCGCGCTGCGGCAGATCAATGCCAATCGAGTCGGTGGAGCCTTCGTTCGGCGGATTGAAGCGCGCCAGCCGCGCCTTCTTGCGGCTTCCACCCAGCTCCGTCAGGACCACCAGTGAGCCATCGGGTTGCGGAAACAGGCGCTTGATACGCGTTCCCTTGTCCACCGCGTCCGTCCAATCTCCCGACCCCGTCAGCCGCACCAACTTCTCGGACTCCGTGACACCGAAAATGGATGAGCCCTCGGCAGACGAGGCCAAGCCTAACGACTTCTGGCCGGCCCGACGCACATCACCCAGTCGCAGGTCAATCCATCCGGGCACGCCCTGCGAATCGGCAAAGGCAATGACGCCATCCTCGGCATCGAACGCGAGCACACTCCCGAACTCCGGGGCGGACCCTGAGGAGCGCCAGGCTAGAGAGTCCAGGGCAGGGTAGCGATACGCTCGAACCGGCCCGCCGGACAGCGGGATGCGAAGCACAATTGGATCCGGGCTTCCCGTGGGTAGGCGCACGCCGCTCTTGGCGTCGCGGCCGCCCGAACCCGAGCACGCCGCAACCCCTGCCGCCATGGCCAGCAGCGTCGCAATTCGTCTTCGCACGGCACAAAGCTACCCGACAGCCAGTACGCGTAACAGACCACCATACATCACAAAAAACGGGCGCCGATTTTACTCGGCGCCCGCCAGTTGTAGCGTCACTTTCTCCTAGAAACTTGGGCCCAGCGAGAACTGCCAGTACCCCTTCCGCGGCGAGCGGTCCAATGGGATAGCGTAGTCCCAACGCAGCAGCGCAAATCCGAACAAGTTGAGCCGCAGGCCGGCCCCGTATGAACGCAGTACGTAGCGCTGGGTCGCGTCATCGTAGTTGTCGGGCCGCTTCAGATAGGGCGTCTGTCCCTTGCTCCACGCCAACCCAGCGTCGTAGAAGACGAGCCCGTCCAGTGGCGGCAGGGAGATCGGCAACAACCCGAGATCGAATCGGCGGATAAGGGGGAAACGAACCTCGGCATTTGCCACCGCTACGCGGCTGCCCAGCAATTCCGTCACTGAGCACGACGACTGCTGGTTGGCGATGCCCCCGCAGTAGTAGGACTGGAATTGCTCCCGGTCGTAGCCGCGCACAAAGTCCGCGCGTCCGATGTACTTGGGGAACTTGTCTTCATCGCGCCCAATGCCAATGCTGGTCTGCGCGCGCGCCGCCACCGTCAAGAAATTGAAGAGCACGGGGAAGTAGCGGCGTGCATCCGCCGAGTACTCGGTCCACCGCAGCCCGCCGACCGACGGCTGCACTTGGAAGCGGTACCTATGACCGGAGATGGGGCCGGTATACCCGAACAGGGAGTTGTCAGAGACCCACGCCGCGTATGGGGCGACGTAGTTGAAGCCCGGCAGGGACACCACGCTGTCCGTGAAGAAGTCGGTGGCGTACCCATTGCCGTAGTCCACGCCGCGCTTGATGTAGGCAATGTCGCGGTGGACGTTGGTCGCGTTGAGCCCGGTCTCGAACCGGTTGAATCGGTTCGACGGGCGCATGCCGATGGCGAACGCTTCACGAATGATGTAGCGCGCCAGCTGCAACGTCTGGATCGTACGGGCAGTGCCGTCGCCCAAATACTGCTCGTCGTAGCCCTGCACGAAGAAGATCGGCGTTTGCTGGAAGCCCGTCGTGTACTGGAAGCGGCTAGCCAGATTCGTGTACGCGCCCAGGAAGTAGGCCTCGCTAAAGCGCCCGTTCACCTGGCCCGCCACGGTCACGCGATTGTTGCCCAGCATGTCGCTGAGCACGATGCCGGCACCGCCGTACAGGCCGCGACCAAAATTGTCCTGGGCGTAACCGATACTCGGTCGGTAGATCGCTTCCGGTTGGAAGCTGACCGAATAGTCGTAGTTCTTGAACTTGCCCGTGTCTGGCAGTGCCAGGGCGGCCGAGTCCAGCATCTGCGCCACGGTCACCGGAGCATTCCCCGAGCGTTCAGCGCTCGTGGGCACGTCGGCCGACGGCCGCAACCCTGTGGCGGATCGGTATAGCGATACAGTCCGGCCGGTTGAATCGCGCGTCGAGTCAGCATTGCGATTGGCCTTCTCGATCGCCGCCAGCATGTCGGCCGTTCGCGCCTGCTGGGCCAAGCGTGCCGAAGAGTCCACCTTCGATAGCAACGGCACGTTCGCAGTCGTAGCGACCAACGCTGGCTTCGGAACGAACGGGTCCTTCTTGAGCTTCCGTGGATTGGCCAACGACCACACGGTGTAGTCACCCGACTCGTAGTAGGTGAACGCCATGCGATCGGCCTGCCGGGCCCACGAAATTGCCGGGCTGTACTCCGTAAACGCGCCCACCGTGCCGATCACGTTCGTCAGCTGGTAGTTCTGCTTGGCGTCCGTGTCGTACAGGAACACGTTGGCAATGCCGGTGCGATCCGAGATGTAGGCGATGGACTTGCCGTCTGGCGCCCACTGCGGGTTCAGGTTCAACCCGTCTTGTCCCGGCAGCACGTCGATCTGCGAGTTGTCCAGGTGCATGACGGCAATGCGCCACAGACTGAAGCGCAAGGCGTCGAAGTCCGTATCACCGCCGCGGTCCGTGGCAAAGGCGATGGACTTGCCATCGGGAGACCACTGCGGCTGCAACTCGGCGTACTTGTCATTCGTTAGGCGATGGCCCTTCCCGGAGGCCACGTCAATGATCCAGAGGTCCGTCAGGCCCGTCTGCGATCCACTGACGGCAATCTGTTTGCCGTCCGGACTCCAGGTGGGTGAGGTGACGTACTCCAGTCCGATGTCGATGCGCCGCGCGGACCCACCCCGCAGGTTCAGGATGTACAACACGTCCTTGCCATCGCGCTGCGCGGTGAAGGCAATCTGCTTGCCGTCGGGCGAGAATGCGCTCTGCGAATAAATCAGCCGCAACTCCTCGAAGTCCGCCGACGTGGTGCTCTTCACCAAGCGCTTGATACGCTTGCCGGTCTCGCCATCACCAAGCCACAGGTCGGGGAAGACTTCGCCGCGCAGGAACGAACCGAGCGCAATGAAGGCGATGTGCTTCCCGTCAGGCGACAGGCTCGGGGCAACGAACAGCTGCGCAAATCCTCCGGACTTGCGCTGATTCAGCAGCGGTTCGGCAAACTTCCGGGCGCGATCCAGGTTAGCGACTTGCGGCAGGTGCTTCACCTGCATGGCCTCACGCCATTCATCCGACAGCTCTTCCAACGAAAGACCGAGCTCTCGCTTGAACGAACGCTCGATGCCGACGTTCGGCGTGGAGTTGAGGATCTCGGCGATCACTTCGTCGCCCCAACGCGACCCGATGTACTCCCACAGCGCTTCGCCGTAACGGTACGGGAAGAACCGGTCCGGCTCGTTGGTCATCTGCAGGATCGTCGGCAGGTTGCCGTTCAGCGCCGCATCGCGCACCCACGACTGAGTCAGGATGTGGTTCGGACCTAACGAGAGATACTCCGCCATCCCTTCCATGAACCAGAGGGGCGGTTGAACCTGTTGCAGGGTCTGCAACCCATTCCCCGCGCGGCCTCGGGCAAAAATGTCGTACTGGAAGGCGTGCGTCAGTTCGTGGGCCAACACGTGCTCGAACGACTTGTAGTCGCCAGTGAACGGCAGCAGGATGCGGTGCCGCAACGCTTCCGTGACGCCGCCCGTGCCTTCACCCAAGTCACCGGTCACGTTGTTCTGGCCAAAGTCGCCGCGCGAGCGATACAGGATCAGCGGCTTCTTTTCGCGGAACTGGTGGTTCAGGAGCCGCGACAGTCGGGCATAGGAGCGTTCCGCCATGCGCGCCGCGTCAGTGACGGCCTCGCGCTCCTCGGGATAGTAGTGCACCAGAAAGTGGTCCGTCTCCATCACCTTCCAGCGGAACTTGTCGAACTGGACCTGGTTCTGGCCAAAGTACATCTGGCCCTGTGCCGGCCGGCCAGCGACCAACATCGCGAGCAACAGCGCCAAACCAAGTTTTTTCATGCCCGGGCTCCTTCCTGCGTGAGCGGGATCGGGGTGGCGTCACCCCACAACCGCTCGAGTTGGTAAAAACTGCGCAACATCGGGTGGAACACGTGGACCACTACGTCGACGAAGTCCACCAGCACCCAGCGCCCCTGCGGCAGCCCCTCCACATGATACGCGGGACTGCCCACTTTCTTCAGCTCCTCTGCTACGTGCTCGGCGATCGAACGGACGTGCGTATCGGAGGTACCGCTCGCGATGACGAAATAGTCCGTCATGTCCGACACTCCACGAAGTCCAAGAATCACGACATCGTTCGCCTTCAAATCCAGACACAGGGCGGCGGCTCGCTGGGCAAGCTCAGCACTCGGTCGGTCCGGTCGGTTTTTCTGGGACGGCATTGCGGAGGGCAGGGGTGATTCCGAGCTGCGCCGACCCGTCGACGGACTACCCACCGCCGGCGGCGCCTTGGATCGGTCTCTCAAAGCATAACGCCCCGTCCTGTTTCGCAACATCGCATCTCCAGTGGCGTTTTCCACAGTGTCAGGAACACGTGGGAGTTCCCACTCCCCTAACGAAACGGGCCCAAGAGAGCGAGGCTCCCTTGGACCCGTTTCAGACCTACTGTTCGTCCCTACGCCTTGATCACCCAGACCTTCACTTCCGGGCGGACGTCGGCGTGCAAGCGCACAGGGACGCGGTAAACGCCAAGCGCCTTAATCGGCTCGTGCAAGTCGATCAAACGCTTCTCGATCGAAAAGCCCTGGGCCGCGAGCTGTTCGGCGATGTCGGCGGCCGTCACCGAGCCAAAGAGCTTGCCTTCCTCGCCCACGCGGGCAGAGAAGGTCAGTGAGACCTGCTCCACGCGCGCCGCCAATTCCTGGGCGGATTCGCGGCGCGAATTCTCGGCGGCCTCCAGTCGCGCCTTCTCCTGCGCAATCCGGCGCTTGTTCCCCTCGGTCGCCTCCACCGCGATGCCCCGCGGCAAGAGATAGTTCCGGGCAAATCCGGCGGAGACCTTCACCAGGTCGCCAGGATGACCAAGGCTGTCGACAGCTTGTCGAAGAATGACTTCCATGGGGTCACTCCACTCTCGTTATGTAGTCGGACGCACTCGCCGGCGCAGATCCAGCCACGTGTCCCCTAATCCCAATCCGATCGAGAACAACCCGATGATCGGCCAGGAGAGGATCGCGACGAATATCAGCAGCGCGAGGGCGATGCGGCGCGGTGCGAGGAACCAGGACAGCACCCCGAGGCCGCGCAGTAAGTACAGCACACCAAGAAACACCAGCAGGTTAAACCCAAGCCCACGCAACGAGGCGAGGGTCGGCAGCACCACCAGCGTAATGCCGACCACCAAGCCCCAGATCAACTGGTCGTTGAAGCGGAAATCGCGAAGCGCGCCCAAAGGTGGCCCAAGCCGCACGCGACTGGCGCGGTGAAACAGCCCCCACACCAAGGCGAGCGTCGCCAAGGACTCCAGCGCCAACAGCGCCGGAACCACGGCCGCCGTGGCCTTGGGTACCTCCGTCCAGAACCGCACGACTTCCGCCGACAGGTTCATCACGGATTGGTTGCCTTCTTCCAGCTTCTTCCACTCCGGCGTTGCCGCCGTGGTGTTCCAGTCATTCAAGGCTTCACCGCCGCGTGCCTCGATCTGCGCGCGCAATGTGGCCCCGTACCTGGAGAATCCATCGGGACGTGCCAACAACATCCCGCTGACCAGCGTGAACGTCAGTGCCGTGGCGGCCAGCGCCCTTGGGAACAGCGGGCGGTTGCCGTAAGCCAGGGAAACCACGCCAAACGTGGCCGCCAGCAGCAGCGACCATGAACGAAGAATGCCGTCGTAGGTCGCGTCACCCGGAATCGGGCGGGCCACCGTCCAAATGGCCAACGCCGTCCAGATGAAGGCCAGTGAAAACCGACCCCCTGCGCGCCACCCCAACACTGTGCACACGGCCATCGATGGCGTGATAAGCACGATCGTCTCCTGAAGCGGCGAGACGATTTGGAGATGTGGGATGAACGGCACGGCGAGAAACAGCAGGAGCGCCGGAATGAACCGACGCCACCCTGACTCCCGCAGGACTTCGCCCTGCGGGGCCTCTTGCTCGGCGCTCGTACCTACGACGTCAGAAATACGATCCTCTGGCCTTAACCCTGATGGCCGCGGATGTAGGGAATGATCGCGAGATAGCGCGCGCGCTTGATCGCCGTCGACAGTTGGCGCTGATGGCGCGCGCAAACGCCACTCAGGCGGCTGGGGAGGATCTTCCCGTGGTCCGTGATGAACCGACCGAGCGAGCGATCATCCTTGTAGTCGACGTAGTGGACGCGGCCTTCGCAGAAGGGACAGGTCTTTTGGGCTCGTCGCATGGGTTAGTCCTCGTCCTCGTCGTCGTCGTCGCGGCGGCGTCCCACGCCAATCTCGTCTTCGCCGAGGTTCGCCGGAGCGCCGACGTCGTGCTCGTAGATGGTGATGAGGTAGCGGATGACGCCATCATCCAGCTTCATCGCCCGCTCGAACTCCGGCAGGACGTTGGCCTCACAGTGGAATTTTGCGACCACGTAGTAGCCCGTGTCGCGGGGACCGATCTTGTACGCCAGTTGGCGGCGTCCCCAATGGTCGACCTGAATCTCCTCCTTCGTGTGAAGGAGCCCGTGAAGTCGGGTCAGTTTTTCTTGGATGGCGGCATCTTCGAGGGTCGAATCGAAGATGTACACCGCCTCGTATCGTCGAGACACGTGTCGGCAATCCTCCCTTTGGTCGTGGCCGCCCTTCGCTGGTTGCCGAAAGCGAGGGGAGGGAACACTCCGCGCCCATCCGGTTTCGGAAGTAGCGTCAGAGGCTCTTGTGATTGTGCGCGAAATCTAGTCGCATATGCTGAGGAATTCCAAGAGCATACACCGTCGCCGTCGCGTGTAACTTGTGCAGAGGTTCGTCGCTGCACCTGCCAAGGACTCAGGGTGTAACCGTGGTGCCCGGTGGCTCGCTTCGAGTGCTGAGATGTGGTCTCGGACAGCGGCCCGCGGTGGCTTCTACCAGTCTATTAGATCGAAGGACCTATCATGTGTGGTCGCTTTGGATTAACACGGCCGGAACGACTCGACCTCAAGCGATTGGGATTGTCCGAGGCCCCAGCGGTTCGCCCGCGATACAACATCGCGCCGGGCGAGGAAATCCTGGTGGTCAGAGACAGAGCGGGGACGCGAGTCGCGGACTTCGTGCACTGGGGTTTTATCCCCCACTGGTCCAAGTCCGGCCGGGCTGAGAGCATCAACGCACGCGGCGACACCGCGTTCGAGAAGGCCTCGTTTCGCGATGCGATGCGGCTGCGGCGGTGCCTGATTCCGGCGGACCTGTTTTACGAATGGCAGGCGATTCCCGGTCAAAAGCACAAGCAGCCGTTCGCCGTGCGGCTGAAAGACGGCGACCCCTTCATGCTCGGCGCCCTCTGGGATTTTTGGCGCCCGGCAGAAGGCGGCGAGGGAAAGCCCAGCTGCGCGATCCTCACGACCGATCCGAATACGCTCATGACGCCGATACACGACCGGATGCCCGTCATCGTCCCGCCGGACAAGTACCGGATGTGGTTGGACTCGCGAACTCCGGCACCGGCGATCCGCGACGTCATGCAAGCGTACCCGTCGGACGAGATGGAGCTGTGGCCGATTAGCCTGCGGGTCAACAGCCCCAAGGAAGATGATGCTGGGCTGCTCGAACCGATTGAGGAGCCGACGCTCTAGACGTTGAAGCGAAAGAGCATCACATCGCCGTCGCACACGACGTACTCCTTGCCTTCGGACCTCACGGCGCCCTTCTCCTTCGCCCCCTTCCATCCGCCGAGCGCCACGAACTCCTCGTAGCCGACGGTCTCGGCGCGGATGAAACCCTTCTCGAAGTCGGTATGGATCGCCGCGGCGGCGCGGGGGGCGGTGTCGCCCTGATGAATCGTCCACGCTCGCACTTCTTGCTCGCCCGCGGTGAAGTAGGTCTGCAGGCCCATGAGGTGATAGCCAGCGCGAATGACGCGGTCGAGGCCAGCCGAGGTGAGGCCGAGGGAGTGGAGGAACTCCGCGCGATCCTGTTCAGGCAATTCGGCCAGTTCGGCCTCAATCCGTGCGGAGAACGGAACGACCTCCGCATGCTCACCGCTTTCCGCGACCACCGCCCGTAAGGCGCGCAGGTGCGGCCCTTCGTCGCCGTGCAGTTCATGGTCGGTGACGTTGGCGGCGTACAGAACGGGTTTCGCCGTCAGCAGCTGCAACGGTTGCAGTCGGGTCAGCGATTCCTCGTCCAGGCGCGCCATCCAGATCCCGCGTCCGTCCGACAGGTGGCGGAACGCTGCCTCGAGCGCCGGCAACTCGGCCTGCGCGTCCTTGTCTCCAGATCGGGCTGAGCGCTGCACCTTGTCCATGCGCTTTTCCACTGTCGCCAGATCGGCGATGGCCAGCTCGTACTCGATGACGTCGCGATCGCGGACGGGGTCGACGCCGCCCATCACGTGCGTGACATCGGGGTCTTCGAAGCACCGCACGACGTGCACGATGGCGTCTGTTTCACGAATGTTCGCGAGGAACTTGTTGCCAAGGCCCTCGCCCTGCGCGGCCCCCTTCACCAGTCCAGCGATGTCGACGAACTGTACCACCGCTGGCAGGGTGCGTTTGGGTTGCACGACTTGCGCCAGGGCTGGCAGGCGCGGGTCCGGCACCTCGACGATGCCGACATTGGGTTCCACCGTGCAGAACGGGTAATTCGCGGCATCTGCCTTGGCCGCGGTCAAGGCATTAAACAACGTCGACTTGCCGACGTTAGGCAGGCCGACGATTCCAAGCGCAAGCATGTAGGGGACGGTCAGGAGGAAGAAAGCGGCCTTGGTCAAGCCGCGGCGATGGAAAGTAACAGGATGCAAGAAAGGGATGACGTGGGTCGACGGGACAGCGCGCAGATTCGCGTCATGTCGTCCACACAGCACCTCGCCGTCTGGCGCAAATCACACGCATTGAGCGTCCGCATTCACGAGGCCACCGCGGCATCGCAGCCAATGCCTCACGCGGATCTCGCGCACCGGTTGCGAGCCGTCGCCATCGCCATTCCGCTCGCCGTGGATAACGGCGCGCAGAGCCACACGCCCGGAGAGTTCGCGACCTACCTGGAACACGTGCAGCTGTTGGCGCGTGAACTCGTCTATCTCACGTCTCTGGCCCAAGCGGTGGGTCTCATTGCCGACGCGGAGGGCACGCGTTGGCAGGCGCGCTTGAACCTCGTCACACGCATGACGGCGGGGCTGCTTCGCGTGTTGGAAAGGGAAGCTCTGGGGCGATCGACACCGCAGAGAGCCGCCGGCTCCGGACCAGGCGGCGCTACCCCGCGTCGTCGTTCTTCGACTCGCCCGGATCCTTCCGGTTGAATCGGTTCATCGCCTTCTCCACGCCGTCGCGTACCCAGCTCTCGCACAGGTCGCGCACATCGGGCATGAGGTCCAGGATTACCTGTCGTTCCTCCTTGCCAAAGCGATCGAGCACGAAGTTGGAGAGATCTCCGATCTCGCGCTGTTCTTCGTTGGGCCTGATGCCAATGCGCAGGCGGGCGTACTCCTGGCTGGCGACCACGGACTCCACGGATTTGAGTCCGTTGTGGCCGCCGGCGCTGCCGCGAGCGCGTAGGCGGAAGGTGCCCAAGGCGAGGGCCACCTCGTCGACCACCACCAACAGGTCGTTAGCTGCCGACCACGTGGCCCGACGCAAGTACGGCCGAAGGGCCGCACCGCTCAGGTTCATGAAGGTTTGTGGCTTCATGAGGCGCACGCGAGTACCGCCCACGCGCCCATCGGCGATCAGCGAAGAGCCGTCGCGCCGCCACGCATCCAGATGCCAAACGTCGGCCAGGTGGTCCACGACCCACCAGCCGACGTTGTGGCGCGTCTGGGCATATTCGCGCCCAGGGTTTCCGAGTCCGACGATAAGGCGCACCTAACGAGCGCCGCCTTACTTCTTCTCTTTCTCGTCGGGCTCTTCTTCCGTCTTGGCCTTTCGAATGACTTCGGGTTCGGCGGCCGTTTCGCCAGCTTCTGCCGGCACCGGCTCCTTCTCTTCCTTCGGTGCGGCCACGACGCAAACCGTCGAGTCGCCATCCTCCATCACGACCACGCCTTCGGGGGTCTTCAGTTCGCTCACGTGCACCGAACGGCCGATGTTCAGCTCCGACACGTCGAACTCAATGCGGTTCGGGATGTTCATCGGGTCCACGCGGCAGACCAGTTCGTTCAGCACCTGGTTCAGGATACCACCCGACTGACGCACGCCAACCGACGTCCCGACCAGCACGATCGGGATGCGCACGGTGACCTTCTCGCCGGCGACCAGCTCCTGGAAGTCCAGGTGAATGGGGTTGCGGCGGAGCGGATCGCGCTGGATTTCGCGGATCAACGTGCGGGACATGACGCCGTCCACGCTAAGCTCGATGACGGTGTTTTCCGCCGAGATGTGCTCGAGCAGGCGGGCGAGTTCTCGGCTGTTGATGGAGAGCGCGAGGGGAGCGCGAGCGTGGCCGTAGATGACGGCCGGCACGTTGCCAGCGGCGCGAAGCTTCCGGGCGGCGCCTTTACCAGCGTTGGCGCGCGATGAGGCGGAGAGTTGGGCAATAGCCATGGGACGACCTGACGAAAGGGACCTGAGTCACGTGGAGGTCAAAGAGGGAGTGGTCATCCGACGCACGCCTATTCTTCGCCGCCGCTGGTGCTGCGACCTGCGATGTGTCGTGCCTTAGTCGAACAGGCTAGACACCGACTGCTCCGAGTGCGTGAAGCGAATGGCCTTCGCCAGCAACTCGCCGACCGAGAGCACCTTGAGCGCCGGAAAACGCTTTTCCTCCGGCAAGGCGATCGAGTCGGTAATGACCACTTCCGTGATGGGCGACTCAGAGAGCCGCTGCACCGCGGGACCAGACAACAGGCCGTGCGTTGCGCACACGTAAATGTCGCGCGCGCCCAGCCGCTTCAACGTCTTCGCTGTTTCTGTCACGGTGCCTGCCGTGTCGATCATGTCGTCGGGGATGAGACAATCACGCCCTTCGACTTCACCAACCACGTTCATGACTTCCGCGACATTGGCCGCCGGGCGTCGCTTGTCGATGAGGGCAATCGTGCCGTTCAATCGCTTGGCGAACCCACGCGCCATCTTCGCCGACCCAACGTCAGGTGCAACAACCACCAGGTCGGTGAACTGCTTCTTCCGGAAATGCGAAACCAGCACCGGAGATGCATAGAGGTGATCGACGGGGACGTCGAAGAACCCCTGCAACTGGTGCTGATGAAAGTCCAAACCCAAGACGCGATTGGCGCCGGCCGTCTCGATCACATTGGCCAGCAACTTCGCGCCGATGGACACGCGGGGCTGGTCCTTTCGGTCCTGCCGCGAATATCCGTAGTACGGCATCACGCAGGTGACGCGTGCCGCCGAAGCGCGCTTGGCAGCGTCGATCAGGAGCAACAGCTCCATGATGTGGTCTGCCGGCGGATTCGTCGGCTGGACGATGAAAACGTCCGCCCCGCGAACATTTTCGTCGATTCGCACGAAAATCTCGCCGTCCGCAAAGCGGTTCACGGTCACCTTGGCCAGTTCAACACCAAGCGACCGGGCGATCTCCTCTGCGAGTCCCCTGTTGGCGGTCCCCGAAAGCAGCTTGAAGCCGCGGAGAACACCAGGCAGATGGTCCATTTGCCGTAGCCCTGAAACGTAGAAGTGACTGGAGGTTAAGTCAACGCGACCCTCCCCAATTGCCCCCGGTGGAATCGAACCACCATTCTCGGATCCAAAGACCGATGTCCTACCGTTGAACGAGGGGGCAAGAAGAGCCCTGAAACCTAGTCGATCAGTTCAACGGCCTCAACGCGCGTACTGGTCGTGGCCAGCAGCACTTTTACGCCAGCGCTCAATGGCATCATCCAGTTGGGCCGCTTCTCGGTTTCTGGATCCAGCGCCAAGAACACCGACGACCCTGATCCGGACATAAGGGCCACCGCATTCTGCCCGAATCCACCGGCCGCGATCCCCTTCCGAGCCCCACTCAACGTCAGTTCAATGAGCCGGAACCGGGGAAGGACCACGGCCTCAAAGTCATTGTGGGCCAGTCTGGCGATCTCCTCCCACTCCGTGAGCCGGTGCGGATCGAGCAAAACCGAGCCGTGCGGACGGGGCGGGGTCCGTGCCAGCCAGCCGTAGGCGTCCTTAGTGGGGACGCCATGGCCAAAGCCGAAGACCATCACCTGACGCTCGGGGAGGGGCGGGAGCCCCATCAGGCGCTCCCCTCGTCCCCACGCCATGGCGGCCACGTGCTTGTCCTGCGTGAGAAACGGCGTGTCCGCACCCAACGCCACCGCGAGTTCCAGCAAACGTTCCGGGGAGAGCGGTTGGGGGGCGAGGGCATTCATCGCGCGTAAGACGCCCCCCGCGTCAGCGCTCCCCCCTCCCAGTCCACCGCCGACGGGAATGCGCTTCTCGATGTCGATGGAGAACCCCTTGGGCCAGCCGGTCGCCTCGGCAAAGGCCACCGCAGCGCGCCAAGCCAGGTTGGACGTGACGGGGCCCAGCCCTTCCTGCGGCAGCGCCTCTCCGGAAAAGCGCAACGTGCGCTCGTCGGTGTCCACGCGCACGGTGACATCGTCGCCTAACGAAATCCGCGTGAACAGCGTCTCGAGCTGATGGAATCCGCTGGCCTCACGAGCCAGGATGCGGAGGAACAAGTTGATTTTGGCCTGCGCCAGGACGCGGGCTGCCACTCGGGTCATGCGGGTTCCACTTCGGGTGGTGAGGTACGGCTTTTCAGGTCGGCCAGGTGCATGCCCAGACGGGTGAAGTACCACGCGCCGATGATCGTGATCGGAAGGAAGGACAGGATGTGATAGCCCAGCGCCCAACTGACGGCGTCCGCCTGCGAAACGCCATACACCCCGAGTCCCTCACGCCCAAAGAACTCGAACAGACCAAAGAATCCCGGCGACGCCGGGACCGCGACGCCTAACGCGATCACGCTCTGTAGGAAGAGGGCCGCGTTGAAGGGAGCCTGAATGCCCACCGCCCGGAACGCGAGATAGAACGACAGCGATCCCATGAGCCAGTGGACCACCGTCCAGAACAGGATCAGCAGCGCCAGTCGCGGCGATTTGAGTGATCCCAGGCCGTGAGCGAACCCCTGCAACAGGACGCCGCCGCGTTCGGCCAGCTTCGGCGATACTCGGCGGGCGATCGCGTCGAAGTACCGCAACGCCGCCGCCGGCCAAAACGCCAACATGGCCAGTATTGAGAGCAGGCCCAGCGCGGCGATCGCCACTAACGCCGCGATGCGCGACAGCGGTTGGCCAGCGAGCGTGGTGCTGCCCGGGAATGTGGGCGACCACATCGCGGTCACCAGGATCCCGACGATCACCACCGCGTCGAACGCCCGATCGATCACCAACGAGGCCAACGCATTCGGAAACGAGACGCGACTGGTTTCGCGAGACAGGGCGTACGCCCGTGCAAACTCTCCCGCCCTCGCTGGCACGGTGTTGTTCACCATCATGCCGATGGACGTGGCGCGGAACAGACTGCCTAACGGGAGTCCCTCAGCCACGGGCTCCAGAATGTAGCGCCAGCGAATCGCCCGCACCGGAAAAAGCAGTGTCGCCACGAGTGCCGACAGGGCGAACAACCCAAGGTTCGAGTGACGCAGCACGTCCCAGACGTGCGCGAATTCGACGTCACGGAGCGTCCACGCCAACAAGGCCACGCTCAACACGAGGCCTAACACCCCACGCCATCCCATCTTCATCCGTTAGTCCGTCCGCGCAAGGTCGAGCAAGTCGTAGAGCTCTCGCAAAGACTCGGCGTCAGGGGTGCCGCTGGCGCGCATGCCGTCGCGCACCTGGATGGCACGCATCAGGGCGGCCCTGCCGCGATAGAGCAGCGATTCCACGGGCACGACGTCGTCATCCGCCGGCACTTCGACGCTTGGCGAAAGTGGTTGGTCCTCCAACCCGCTCAGCCCGGCGATGCCGCTGGCCAACATCTCCTGGAGCGCGCGCCCGGTGGGCGTGACCGTGGGAGCACGAGTGGGAGTCGGTTGGCGACTCGCGGCCGAGGGCGCAGCTGGCGGACGCGCACCAGCGGTCAGCGGCGGCTGCGAGATGGCGGCGAGAGGCACCGACGGGGTGCCACCGGCGCGAGGCCCGCTTCCCGCCGGCGTCGCCACACCACGCGCGGGGGTCGGAACCCGAGGAGTCGCCGGGGGCGTATTCTGCCGACGTGTCAGCACGGCCACACGGCGTTCGAGTTCGTCGATGGACGCCGTTGGGGTAAGGAGCAAGGTCGCGGCTGCATCCAACGCGTCCAATTCCAGCGGAGAGAGCTGGTCGGCGCGATGCCCGGCCTCATGACAGAACGCTGCCACCTGTGCGGCGCCAAAGCTCTGAGCGGTGAGTTCCAAGGCATGCAGGGTTGAAGCGAGGTCTCGTCGAATGCGCTGGCGGGCAATGCCATCCCCCGCTGCGCGGGCATCCGCGATGAGACGCTTCACATGCTCCGCGCGTGACACCACCTCGTCCGCAAAGCGCCGCGCTGGGGTCATGGGCGGCGCGCCCGGCGCGTTCACCACGTGCGGGCCAGCGTCGTGGTAGAACAGCTCCTCGACATTTACCACCCGTTCCGGCGTGGGATGCGAGGTGTGCAGGGCCGAGAGGGCGTCCGCGAAGCGACGAACTTGTGGCGAATTCCGGTCAGGGACGGATCGAGAGCGCAGCTCGTCGGAGGCCCGTCGCAGCAAGGCGGCCGCCGCCACAAAGAGCTCGATCTCCGTGGCAGACAGCGGCGCGTCCGGGACGATGGAGCGTGAGGTCCGCTCGATCGCGTCACACACGTCTGAGAGCGGAGGATATTCCTGGAGCCCGGCAATCCCCTGCATGATGCGCACGCGGCTCAGCACTTCGTCCAGGACGGGGCGCGTATCCCGCGCGCGAAGCAACGCGTCCAGGTCGCTGGCAATGGCCGACGCCTGCAGGGCGATGAACACCGGCTGTGTGCTACTGGCGGCCATCGGCGGAGTCGGCCGACTGACGTTAGGCACCCAACGCCTGACCGACGCTTCACAGGCGGCGGCCCGGGCGTCCTCGGCGGGTCCCCACTGACCCACCAGCCCCAACATGGTGCGCAACTCGTCCAGCGTGTGCCGCAGCGCCTCCTGCAACATCGGGGTCCACGCCGTGTCGCTGTCGCGAATGCCTCCGCCCACTTGCTCGATCGCAAAGGCCACGTCCGCCAGGCGCGGAAGGCGTGCAATCGTGGCAGCGCCACGCAGTGCCCGGCCCGTCGCCACGACCTCCGTCCCCTCGGCAGGTCCGATGACATTGGCGAAAAGTGGCTCGAGCGTATCGAGGCACTCTCCGGCTTCGGCGACAAAGTACCGCAGCAATTCCGGAGGCGTATTCATTCAGGAGTGAGTGAAGGGGAACGCGCGACCAAGTTATCGTGCACGCATAACTACCCGCTAGCGCGCACGTGCCGCGTCCATCGCCGCTCGCATCTCGCGAACCGCCGCCGAGAGGCCAACAAAGACCGCGCGTGATACGATCGAGTGGCCGATGTTCAGCTCTTCGATTTCCGGAATTGCCGCCACGGGTCCCACGTTGCTCACCGTCAGTCCGTGCCCGGCGTGCACGGCTAGGCCGATCTCCGCGCCCACGGCCGCACTCCGTTGCAGCGACGCCAGACAGTCGGGATCGGACGGGTGATGCGCGTATCGCCCGGTGTGCAGCTCAATCGCGTGCGCGCCCAACCCGTGCGACTGGCGCACGGCCTCCTCGGTGGGATCGATGAACAGGCTGGTGCGAATGCCCGCGCGATTCAGTGTGTCGAGCGCCGCAGCGACGGCAGGGCGCGCGCCGCTGACATCGAGTCCCCCTTCCGTGGTCACCTCCTGACGCCGCTCGGGAACGAGCGTGACCTGGTGGGGCTTGAGGCGCAACGCGATGCCGACCATTTCCTCGGTGCACGCCATCTCCAGGTTGAGCACGGTGCGCACACTGGTTGCGAGGCCGTCGACATCCGCGTCCTGAATGTGTCGCCGATCCTCACGCAGATGTGCGGTGATACCGTCGGCGCCGGCAGCTTCGCAGAGCGCGGCCGCAGCCACGGGGTCCGGCTCAAACGTTCGTCGCGCCTGACGAATGGTGGCGACGTGATCGATGTTGATGTACAGACGTTGATACGTTGCGCGCATGTCTCCGGAACGGCATCAGTGACCAGGGGTAGCTCGCGTACGCCGTTGCTTCGTGCAAGGCGTACACATTACGTTCGCATTGGCATCCAGGCCTGGAGTGGCGAGTGAAGAAGTTAATCCTTCTCGCGGTCGGAGTCGCGGCGTGCAGCCACGGTCCCGGAGCGGGGAATTCATTGACCGGGGCTCCCGCCCCACGTCGCGCCGTGGAGCAGTTCCTTGGCGCGGTGAAGGCGCAGGACCTTCAAGCCATGAGCGTCGTCTGGGGGACCCAAAAGGGGCCCGCACGCGACCAGATCGAGCGCAACGAACTCGAAAAGCGCGAGATCATCATGCAAAGCTGCTACAGCCACGACTCTTTTCGCGTGGTAAGCGAATCCCCGGGAACGGGGGGGCAGCGCATGGTGAAGGTGGAAATCACGCGCGGGGGCAAGACGAAAAGCCCGAACTTCACGACCGTGAAGGGTCCGAGCGACCGCTGGTATGTGCTGGACGCCGACTACACGGCCATGCGCGAGTTCTGTAAGTCCTGAGCGCGTAGCGAAACTCTTGACGCCCTAGTGAGATTAGTACTCAGAGAGTTCGATGAGGACTCCTGAGGTTGAGGATGGGTGCAGGAACGCAATGCGCTTTCCCTCGGCTCCAATGCGCGGGGTGTCGTCGATCAGGCGAATCCCTGCGGCACGGCATCGATCGAGGGCCGCGTCCAGGTCGTCCACCGCAAAGCAAATGTGGTGAATGCCTGGCCCGCGCTTGGCGACAAACTTGGCTATGGGCGAATCGGGGGACTCTGCCTCCAGCAGCTCGACCAAGGAATCGCCAGCCGCGACACCGGCGATGCGTGCACCGTCGGCATTGTCCAGGGGAACCTGAGGCATGCCGAGCAGGTCGCGGTACAGGGGGAGAATTTCCTCCAGATCACGGACCGCCACACCGATGTGGGCGATGCGTGTGCCGCGCGAGGGCTGCGGAGAGGGTGAGGTCGTCATCGAACATGCGCTCCGGAATCGGTGCGCGGGAAGCTAACTTCGGAAAAACGGGTGGCACGAGGCCACTCGATGGAGAAAGGAAAATGTCGATGGCGGTCGCGGTAACTGACCAGACGTTTGCGCAGGAGATCGAGAAGCACGATGGGCTGGCGGTTGTGGACTTCTGGGCGGCCTGGTGCGGTCCGTGTCGCATGATCGCGCCCATCCTTGATCAACTCGCCGTGGAGTACAATGGAAAGGCAAAAGTCGCCAAGGTGGACGTCGATGCGAACATTCAGACGGCGACGCGGTTCAATGTTCGTTCCATCCCTATGGTGCTCTTCTTCAAGGGTGGAAAGGTCGTCGATCAGGTAATCGGCGCCGTGCCCAAGCCGGTGCTCGAAGCAAAGTTCAAGCAGCACGCCGCCTGACCGCATTGCTCGGCCCGTTGCGGGCCCGCAATTTCTCGCCCGAGGGCCAGTCCCTCGGGCGAGTTGCGTTTGGACCATTTCACCGCTGAGGGAGCGCATTGGCCGGGTCTGACAGGCGCGACAATCTGCGTTCGTGGCTGCGCCGATGACGACTCCAGGGGCGCTCTTCGTCGTGTCGACACCGATCGGGAACTTGGGCGACATGACCGTCCGAGGCATTGAGACGCTGCGGACCGTGGACCTCATTTTGGCAGAGGACACGCGGCACTCACAAACCCTGGTGCGCCACTTCGAGGTTGAGACCAAGCTGACCTCGTACCATGAGCACAATGAGGCCGAGATGACGCCGCGCGTGATCGAGGCTCTCGCGCGCGGACAACGCGTGGCGCTGATCTCGGACGCGGGCACACCACTTCTTTCAGACCCGGGGCAGCGACTGGTTCAAGCCGTCATCGACGCAGGGTTTTCCGTTGTGCCTGTACCGGGCGCCTCGGCACTTCTAGCGGCACTCGTTGGCGCAGGGTTGGACACCAGCGCGTTCACATACCTTGGCTTTTTGCCAAGGAAAGGCGGAGATCGCGATCGTGCCATCGCCGCCGTCAGCGCACACTCACACACGAGCGTACTGTATGAGGCGCCCACGCGCGTCGTGGCGACCCTGCAGGATCTGTCTGAGGCCGGTTGCGGTAATCGTCGCGCCGTGGTGGCGCGGGAACTCACGAAGCAGTTCGAAGAGTTTCGCCGCGGAACGGTAGACGAACTCGCCCAGTACTATCGCGAGCATGCGCCGCGGGGCGAGGTGGTGATTTTGATTGAGGCTCGGACGGTGGTGCAAACGTCAGAGCCTGAGTTGCGGGGGATCGCGCGCGAGCTGCGTGCGAAAGGGTATAGTTCGAGAGCCATCGCCACCGCGCTGCAGGACGAGCACGGTGCCTCGCGAAACCAAGCGTACCGTCTAGCGCACGAAGGAACATGATTGGTCGAACGGTTCTGGCCGTTGGTGCTGCCGCCCTCCTGATGTCGGAGCCGGCTCCGCGGATGACCATTGCCCGCCTGCAGTACGACGGCGGGGGTGACTGGTACGCGAACCCATCCTCGTTGCCGAATCTCCTGCGCGCGATCAACGAACGGACCACGTTGCGTGTCGAACCCACAGAGGCGCGCGTGACGCTGATGGACGATCGGCTGTGGGACTTCCCGTTCCTGCACATGACCGGTCACGGCGTCGTGAAGTTTTCGGACGCCGAGGTGACACGTTTGAGGGAGTATCTGCTGCGCGGGGGCTTTCTGCACGCGGACGACAACTACGGGCTGGATGAGACGTTTCGAAAGGAAATTGCCCGCGTTTTTCCGGATCGTCCCCTAGTGGATGTGCCCCTCTCGCATCCGATTTATCACATCGTGTATGACTTCCCGAAGGGCGTGCCCAAGATTCACGAGCATGATGGGAAGCCAGCGCGAGGGTATGGGATTTTCATCGGCGATCGGCTGGCCGTGTACTACACGCACGAGTCGGATCTTGGAAATGGCTGGGAAGACCCTGGCACGTATTCGGACCCCCCGGAATTGCATGAGGCAGCGCTTCGCATGGGTGTGAATCTCTTCACGTACGTGATCACGAGCAGGCCCGCTTCATGACCCTTCACGATATCGTCGAGCGTGAACGGCGCGGGCTCGCGCGGCTCACCAGCACCACGGTCACCGCGGGTGTGATTGCGCTGGTGGCCGTTGCCGTTGCGGTGGGGATCATCTGGATGGGTGGCGCGCGGTGGTTGTCGTTGCCGCGTGTGCTGCCGTTCTTGTTGTGGGCGCTGATCGTCGGACTGGTCGCACTCGGGTTGCAGCGTGGACGCACAATGGTGCAACGCTCCAGTCGGTTGAGCGATGTGGCGCTGGCCGTCGAGCAGGAGCGGAAGTTGCGCGCTGGGTCGTTGCGCGGGGTGCTGGAGGTTGGCAACAGCGGCGCGCTGGGTCGTTTGGGGGCCGAACAAATGGCCGCGAAGCTCGCCGCGTTAGGCAGTCCGGTGCTGGCGCCGCAGGCTCGGAAGCGAGCGCTGACACGGGCCGTGGTGGGTGGCGTGGTGGCCGTGGCCGGGATTCTCGGCATTGTCACCGGTGCGAATGCGGCGCCCGACGGCTGGGCCGCGCTCATGCACCCGGTGCGGGCGTGGAAGGGCACACTGCTGGACGGCGTGTCACTGGAACCGGCACCGAGCGCGGTGCTGCGCGGCGAGCGTGTCACCCTCAAGGTGCGCGCCCCGGGGCGCCGCACGGTGGAAGTCGCTCAGCGTCGTACCGGCGGTCTTGGCTACGCTCCGCGCATCGCGTGGAAAGCGGCGTGGCGACAGTTCGCTTGGATCCCTGGACGCCACGTTGACCGTGTACGCCACCGATGGGCGAGCGACGTCGGATACCGCGACGATTGCGGTGGTCGAGCGCCCGTTCATCGGCAGCGTAACGATCAAGGCGTCTTTCCCGGCGTACCTGGACCGACGGGACGAGACGATTCCACTCGGCGAACCGGCGCGAATCCCCCGCGGGACGGTGTTGCAACTGGACGGGCAATCATCGACCGAGTTGCGCGACGTGCGACTGGCCCGCGAGGGGGAAGTGTTGCACCTGACCCCGACGGGGCGGATGTTCAGCGGTCGGCTGGTGGCCAGCACCAGCGGACGGTACAGCTGGTCGGCGGTGGGCAGTGCCGGGCCGATTGCCGATGTGCCCGTGCCGCTGGAGCTGGACGTGCAGCCCGATTCCGCCCCACACGTGGAAATCCTGGCGCCCGGCCGCGACACGACCGTCAGCGCCAACGACACGCTCAGCATGTCGATCCTGGCGACGGACGACCATGGCATCGGCGCCATCCTGCTGAAGAGCTGGATCGTCACCGGGCGCGGGGAGACACGACCGGCGGCCACCCGTCCGGTGGCTACCGTGACCGACGCACAGTGGTCGGGCGAGACGCCGTTCGCGATGAGTGCGTTGGCGCCGGGTGACGCGCTGCACGTCGTCGCGCTGGCCTCAGACCGGTCGCCGTGGCATCAGGTTGGAGGAAGCCGCGAGCTGGTGTTGCGGCTGCCCAGTCTATCTGAGCAACGGGACGCCGTACGCGCCGCCGCCGACTCCGCGGTCGCCAAGGCCGCCGCCACGGCCAGTGCCCAAAAGCAGCTGCAACAGCGCACCGCCGATGCCGCCAAGGCGCGGCAGAAGCCCGGCCAGAACGCCATGAGTTACGAGTCGGCGGAGCAGGCCAAGCAGCTGGCGAAGGAACAGCGTCAGCTGGCAGACCGCATGCAGCAGATGCAGCAGGCCGCTCGACAGCTCGAACAACAGTTGAAGGAAACCGGGGCCTTGGACAGCGCCCTGCAAGAACGCCTGCGCGAGGCGCAGAAGTTGTTGCGCGATGCCCTGACGCCGGAATTGCAGGAACAGCTCAAGAAGCTGGACCAAGCGTCCAACAAGCTGTCGCAGGAAGACGCCCGCAAGGCCATGCAGGACCTGTCCGAACAGCAGAAGAAACTCCGCGAGCAACTCGAGAAGAGCGTGGAGATGCTGAAGCGCGCCGCGATCGAAGGGCAGATGCAGACGCTGAAGGATGAAGCCAAGGAGCTGGCCAAGAAGCAGCGGGACTTAGTGGATTCCATGCGCAAGGCGGACCGGGCCGAGGAACGCAGTCAGGCGCAACGCGACGCCAAGGAACTGGCGGACCGTGCCAAGGAACTGTCCAACGACGTGAAGGAGCTCCAGAAGCGGCTCCAGAATGAGAAGGCGGAGAGCGGCGCCGAACGGACCGCCGAAGCCAACCAGAAGATTCAGGAATCCGCGCAGCAGATGGAGAAGGCCGCACGCGAGCAGGCCGGCCAGAAGGGGGAAGAGCAGGGTGAGCAGCGTGCCGGCGGTGAGCAGAAGCAAGGTGGCGAACAAAAGCAAGGCGGCGAGCAGAAGCAGGGTGGTGAACAAAAGGCCGGCGGTGAGCAGAAGGCGGGACAGCAAGGGCAGTCGCAGCAGGGTGGCCAGAAGTCCGAGGGAAGCCAGGAGAAAGGCGCGAAGTCCGGCCAAGGGCAGGGCAAGAGCTCCGAAGACGCGGCGCGCCAGGCGGCCGAAGCCATGGAAGAAGCCGCCGATCAGCTGTCCAAGGCCCGGGACCAACAGGTCAACGAGTGGAAGAAGGAGCTGACGGGAGAACTCGACCGCTCGATTCAGGAAATGTTGCAGCTGGCGCGAGAGCAGGACAACCTCGAGCAGCAGGCCCGCAAGGGAGCATCGACGGACGACCTGCGTTCGCAGCAGAGCGCACTCCAGCAAGGTGTCGACAAGGCCGGCCAACGCCTGCAGGACGCCAGCAAGAAGTCATCGCTGCTGTCACAGCGCTCCCTTCGCATGATGAATGACGCGCGGCGCAAGGTGGAGGACGCCACACGGCAGACGCAGTCCGCGCAGACGGGTCAACAGATGGCCAGCGCCATGCGCGATGCGTCGGAATCGCTCAACCAGGCGGCGGCGTCCCTCGTTCGAGATCGCGAGCGCACCTCAGAGTCCAACTCGGCCTCCGGCTTTGCCGAGATGCTCAAGCAGCTGCAACAGATGTCCCAGCAGCAGGGGCAGTTGAACAGTGCGGTGCAGGACCTGATGCCCAAGCCGGGACAGAACATGGATCAGTCGGCGCAGGCCCAGGCGCGCCAGCTGGCCAAGCAGCAGCGCGACGTGGCCTCGCAATTGGATGACGCAGCCGATCGCGACGACAGCGGGCGCACCGAACAGATGGCCAAGGAGGCGCGTCAGATCGCACAGGCCCTGGAGATGTCGCAGTTGGACCCGGCGGTGCTCGAGCGTCAGCAGCGACTATTCCGCAAGATGCTCGATGCGGGCAAGCTGCTGGAAGAAGACCAGCGTGAAGACACGGGCAAGCGCGAAGCCAAGCCGTGGACCGGAACGGACGTGTTCACGCCGCAAAACGCCACGGCCAATGGCAAGGCAGCGAGCAAGTTCCAGTCACCGGCGTGGAACGAACTACGCGGGTTGACGCCCGAAGAGCGACGCCTCGTGCTGGAGTATTTCAAGAAGATCAATGCGGAGCGTCCGTAGTCTCCTAGGTGTCGCGACGCTGGTCGTCATCGCGCACACGGCTCTTCCAGCGCAGACGGTGCAGAGCACGCCGCCCAGTCCAGGGGCGGCGGCCATGTCGCGAGCGTTGGACCTGGAGAGTGCGGGAAAATTGCGCGAGTCGATCGCTGCCTATCGCGAAGCGATGGCCGATCCCGAGCAGCTCGTCGCGGCGATTCTAGGCCTAGAGCGCGGCTTCTCGCAGCTGGGGCGCCCGGACTCGCTACTGCCGTTGCTGGACACCGTCCTCGCGCGCCGGCCCACGCAACCCACGTTGCGCACGGTGCAGCTGCGGACGCTCGTGACACTCCGTCGTGATGACGAGGCACGGAAGGCGTTCGATCACTGGGTCGCCGTGTCGCCACGCGACGCCACGCCGTATCGCGAGTACGCGCGCTTGCTTCTGGATGAGCAGCGAACGCTGGCGGCCGACAGCATCCTGCAGGAAGCTACCCGGTGGTTAGGCACGACTCGCGACTTGGCGGCCGAGGTGGCGCAGCTGCGAGCGGCTTTAGGTCTCTGGCGTGCGTCGGCGAAGAGCTGGCGCGAGGCATTGACCCTTTCGCCGTACTTGGACCAGGCCGCGATCTTCTCGCTCACCGCCACTCCGGCAACGTCGCGCGACTCGGTGCTCGCGGAACTGGCGGCCCCCCCGGTGGAGCTCTTGCCGCGAAAGGTTGAAGCTGGACTGCTCCTGCGCTGGCGGCGGCCGCGGGACGCCTGGCGTGCGCTGGCCGAGTTGCCAAAGAGCGACTCCACCGTGCAGGCCTGGGTGGATTTTGCTACGGACGCCGAATCCAGCGAAGAATGGTTGACGGCGCGTGACGCCTTTGCAGGCGCGGTAGGGCGCGGAGCATCGCGCGCGTATGCCCTTCGCGGGGCGCAGGCGGCGCTGCAAGGCGGAGAGCCCGCCTCCACGATCACTCTCCTGGCGCTTCTCGGCGGGTCGTTAGGCGATTCCCTGGTGGGGAGCGTGACGCTGTTGCGTGTGCGCGCGCTCAGTCAGTTGGCACGCCCGGCCGAGGCCGTCCAGGCGGTGGCAGACGCCGGCACGCGGTTGGATCCGGAAGCTCGCAACCAGGCCATTCGAGCGATTGCGTGGGGATGGGTGCGCGTGGGCGACCTGGTCAAGGCAACAGAGGCGCTGGCGCAGGCCGGGGGTGATGAAGAGGAGCGGGCGACGTCGTGGATCGCCCTCTATCAAGGTGATCTCAAGAAGGCTCGGGCCGGGCTGCGACGCACGGACGAGACGACGCAGGATGCGGTGCTGGCGATGTCGTTCCTGTCGCGGACGCGCGTTGACGCGTCGCCGCTGGCTGGTCAGGCGTTCCTGTCTCTGGCTCGCGGCGACAGCGGGTCGGCCGCCCGTCAGTTTGAACAGTTGGCGACCGAAGTGTCGGATGCGGCGCCCTTGGCCCTAAGTGTCGCCGGACGGTTGTATGCGTCGGCGGGGGACACCGCCAAGAGCGTTGCCATTTGGGAGTCGGTGATTCGTACGTACCAGGATGCACCGGAAGCCGCTGAGGCGGAGCTGGCGTGGTCGCGCGTGTTACGGCAGCGCGGCGATGAGCGCGGCGCGGCGAGTCACCTGGAGCATCTGATCCTCACGTGGCCGCAAAGCGCGCTGGTGCCTCAGGCGCGCCGCGAGTTGGACCTTACGCGCGGACACGGCGCGAACGGGCAGCCGTCATGACGACGAGCGTGGAACGTTCGTACGTTTCGTCGACTGCGGTGCGCCCCGGGGGGGCCCCCCCCGTTTTATTAATACCCTCTTCTTCCTTCGCGACCACCATCCTTTCAGTGCACTCCACATCCTTGCATTGCCGCTCCGGTCGCTCCCTTCGCCGCGCCACAACGGCCCTGGCTTCGGCCGCGGTGTTGCTGCTGGCCGCCGCCCCCCTGCGAGCCCAAAACCTCCTCGTCCCCATGGACGACGCCCAGACCAACCACCTCAAGGCGTACGGGCTCGTCTTCAACGCGCTGAAGGACGGGCGCAAGGCCGAGTGGTTCCTCAACTATCGCGGCGGTTCGTTCCTGCTCCCCGACGCACCTGACATTCGGAAGCGTGCCACGCTCGACGGCATTTCATTCGAGGGACTGGACGCCGGTGCGTTAGGCGCTATTCGCACCGAGATGCAGGGGGCGAACATGGACGCCATCGCCCTGGAACGCGCGCCGAAGATCGCCATCTACAAGCCCGCCAAGTCGCCTCCGTGGGACGACGCCGTCACCCTCGCGCTTCAGTACGCCGGCATCGAGTTCACGTCCGTCTTTGACGAAGAGGTCATGAATGGCGACCTGTCGAAGTACGACTGGCTGCACTTGCACCACGAGGACTTCACCGGCCAGCTGAACAAGCTGTATCTAGGCTTCCGCGACGCCCCGTGGTTCATCGAGCAACGCGATCGTTCCCTGCTGACGGCCAAGAAGCTCGGCTATGCATCCATTCCCGCGCTCAAGAAAGCCGTCTCGGAGAAGATCCGGCAGTTCGTGGATCGCGGCGGGTTTCTCTTTGCCATGTGCGGTGCCACGGAGACCTTGGCCCTGGCCATCGCGGCCGACAAGACGGACATCGCGTCGTCATTCGCCGACGGTACGCCGATGGACGAGAACGCCGACGCCCGCTTGGACTGGGATCGCTCACTCGCCTTCCAGAATGTGCACCTGGAGCAGTCAGCCTTTGTGAATTCAATGAGCGACATCGACGGCCATCAGGTGAACGTGCCTGGACGTCGTCAGCCCTTGGGTCAGTTCACGCTCTTCTCCTTCTCGGCGAAGTTCGACCCGGTGGCGTCCATGCTCATCCAGAATCACCGGACCGTGATTCCCGACTTCTACGGCGTGACGACTAGTTTTACGCGCGCCACGCTGAAGCAAGGAGACACGATCCTGGCCAGCGAAGAGGGGGCACCGTGGGTGAAGTACATTCACGGCGATTACGGCAAGGGATCTTGGACCTTCCTTGGCGGGCATGACCCCGAGGATCCGCAACACAACATCGGGGCGGCGCCCACCGACCTCGCGCTGCACCCGACGTCGCCAGGATATCGGCTGATCCTGAACAACGTTCTATTCCCCGCCGCGAAAAAGAAGCCGCTCAAGACATAGCCGGGCGCCACTGCCGCAGATGGTTTTCGCTCGGCCATCTTTCGGGAGTGCAGAGTCTCTCCCGCATTGTCCCGACCGCGGCCGGCGCCATACGCGCGGCCATTCGTCTTGCCGGCGGGCGGGAAGTGTGCTTCGTGTGCACCATGGACGACGAGGGCCGCGTTGGCAGCGCGCGGGTGGTGTCGCGTGGCGACGTGCGCAGCGTGCTGGCCCTGCCGGGATTCGCGCAGCGTGGTGAGTTGTTGCTGCACAACCATCCGTCCGGCGTGTTGGAGCCGTCGGGCGCGGATATGGAAATCGCGGCGCGGATGCACGACCAGGGTGTTGGCTTTGCCATCACCGACAATGACGCCAGTGACCTGTACGTGGTGGTCGAGGTGCCGCGCGAGAAGCCGGCGAGTGCCATCTCGCTGTCCGCGGTGGACGCCGACCTTGGCCCCACTGGAGCCATTGCCCGGCAGCACAACCAATACGAGGACCGCGACAGCCAGCGGGCTTATGCCACCACCATCGCCAAGCTGTACAACCAGGGCGGTATTGGGCTGCTGGAGGCGGGCACCGGCGTCGGGAAGTCGTTAGGCTACCTGGTGCCGGCCCTGCACTGGTCGGCGGCCAGCGGCGAGCGGACGATCGTGTCCACGAACACCATCAACCTGCAGGAGCAGTTGGTCGGCAAGGACCTGCCGTTCCTTCGCGAGGCCTTGGACGACCAGCCGGTGCGGTTTGCGCTGCTCAAGGGGTGGCGGAACTACCTGTGCTTGCAGCGGCTGGAGCAAGCACGATTGGTGGCACCGAGCCTGCTGGATCCTGGGATGGCCGGCGAGCTGGCCGATGTGGCGGAGTGGGCGGCTCGAACCGAGGATGGATCGCTGTCTGACCTGACGGCTCCCCCGCGCCCCGAGGTGTGGGATGAGATTGCAGCGGAAACCGATCTCTGCACGCGCATGCAGTGCCCGCACTTCGATCGATGCTTCCTCTTCGCCGCGCGGCGGAAGGCGGCGCAGGCGGACGTGATCGTCGTCAATCACCACCTGCTGCTTTCGGATGTGGCGGTGCGGCGTTCCTCGCAGAACTGGCAGGACGCGGCTGTTTTGCCGCCTTACACACGGCTGATCGTCGACGAGGCGCATCATTTGGAAGACGCCGCGGCGAATCACCTTGGCGTCGCCGTCACGCGTCGCGGGCTACAACGCCTATTTTCGCGATTGGAGCGACGCGGTCGCGGGTTGTTGCCGACCCTCGTCACGCGGTTGAGTGGGCGCGACGACCTGCTGAGTGTCGCGTCGCGCGATCTGGTACAGGCGCGCCTGTACGTGTCGTTGCGTGCAGCGCGTGAGAAGGGTGAGGCCGTGTTCGACTTCCTGGACGCGGTGCTTCGAGACGGCGACGGTCCCGTATTGCGTATTGTCCCAGAGTTCGCGACGCATCGGGTGTGGGACGCCGGACTGCGCGCGACGCTGGACGACACCCTCACCGAGATCTCGCTGCTGAGTGACGGCCTGCGGGTCATTCGCGACCGCTTGGATACGGACACCAGTCTGGCCGAGGCACTGCAACCGGTGCTCGGCGAGATCCGCGGTGTGGTCCGTCGGCTCGAACACGCGGGCGATGCCTTACGACTCACGCTGTCGCCAGAGGACGACTCGGCGCCGATGGTGCGATGGCTGGAGGCGCGCGGTCGGGAGCGAAACGTGGTGGCTACCGCCGTGCCTCTGGACCTGGCCCCCGTTCTGCGCGACGACCTCTTTCGTCGCGCCAGCACGGCGGTCCTCACCAGTGCCACCCTGTCCACGGATGGGCGCTTCGAGTTCCTGCGCTCGCGACTGGGGTTGGATCAAGACGATGTGGCGCCCGAGTGCCGTTCGTTCCCATCGCCCTTCGACTATCCATCGCAGGCGCTGCTGGTGGTGCCCACCGGTTCGATCGCGCCGAATGTGGATGCGGGCGCCCATTTTGATTTTGTCTTGGAGGCGCTCTGGGACTTGGTGGAGGCGTCCGACGGGGGCGCCTTTGCCTTGTTCACGTCGCACCGCGATGTGCGTCGCGCGGCTGAGGCGATGCGCGCTCGTGGGGCCGACGGTCGCTGGACGCTCCTGGTGCACGGCGAGGATCGTCGAGACGTACTTCTGCAACGCTTCCGCGACACGGATCGGGGAGTCTTGTTAGGCACGGCATCGTTCTGGGAAGGGGTGGACGTGCCCGGGAATGCCCTGCGCGCACTGCTTATTGCCCGCATCCCGTTCAAGGTGCCCACGGAGCCGCTCACCGCGGCGCACTGCGAAGCCATCTCGGCGCGCGGCGACGATCCGTTCCAGAGCTACATGCTGCCGCACGCCGCCTTGCGACTCAAGCAGGGGTTTGGGCGACTGATTCGTTCCTCCACCGACCGAGGAGCCATTGTGATCGCCGATCCGCGTGTGGCGACGAAGGGATACGGGCAGATGCTGCTCGACTCACTCCCGCCGGCGCGCCAGCTGCATGGCGAGTGGCCCGAACTGCGCACGGCCATCCGCAAGTTCTTTGGCCGTTCGAAGGGTCGTCGTTAGGTGAGTGTCGGCGCCCGCGTCCGGACGCGCCGGCCGCCCAGGTGAGGGCGACGATCGCGGGCGGACTACTTCTCTCCGCGACCCAACTGTCGCACTTTCTACGCACGTCAATCCGCCATCAGCGCCATTCCAAGAGACACACATGTTCCAATCGCCCAGTAAGATCGTTTGCGTCGGCCGTAACTACGTGGAGCACGCCAAGGAGTTGGGGAACGATGTGCCCGTCGAGCCGCTCATCTTCTTGAAGCCGCCATCCAGCGTCATCCGGTCGGGCGACGAGATCGTGCTGCCCACCGACTTCTCCTCTCACGTGGAGTTCGAGGGCGAGGTGGGTTTGGTCATCGGCTCCACGCTCAAGAACGCTTCGGAGTCGGAGGCCGTACTTGGGATAGCAGGGTTGGTGGCCGTGAACGACGTCACGGCGCGCGACCTGCAGAAAAAGGACTCCCAATGGACCCGGGCCAAGGGGTTCGACACCTTCTGCTGCGTAGGAGAGGTGCGGCCGGGCGCGTTCGATCCTCGTGCGGTAGAAGTCGTTACGCGGGTCAACGGGGAACAGCGGCAGCACGCCTTCAGCTCGGAGATGGTCTTTTCGATTCCGTTCCTGGTGTCGTACATCTCGCGAATCATGACCTTGATGCCCGGCGATCTTATTGCCACGGGGACCCCGGCGGGGGTTGGTCGATTAGCTTCCGGTGACGAGGTGGAAATCGAGCTAGTCGGAATCAGCCGCGTGGTGAACAGGGTTCGTTAGTCGCAGGGTGTCTTTTGGAGTGGAACGGTTGAGCCAAGTATTTGGGAATTCGTGGGTTCGAGGAAACCTCGGGAGCCCCGTGGGTACTCCAATCAGTAGGGGTTGAGGAACCAACGGGCAGACCGGAGCGCGATGATTCAGCAGCTGAAGCGACCGACGGAAGCCATTCGGGAGGCTCGTGCGCGCGAAGAGCGCCGCCAGCCCCTCAATACGCTGACGTCGGTCATCCTGCACATCGTGTTGGCCGTCGTGTTCTGGAACGCGTTGAAGATTCCCGCCGCGTTCGAGCGCATGTTCCTGAACAACCCGGCGTCCGCTTCGCGTCCCAAGGCGGAGCGCCTGACCTATGTGACCGTACCGACGCGCGGGAGGGCCGCCGTCAGCCAGAATTCGATCCCCGCGCCAACGGTCGCCGCGCCACCACCGCAGCCGTCAGCTCCACCACTCGTGTCGCCGCGTGAGGTCCCAGCGACCTTGCCGCCGGTGACGCGCGGACCGGCGATCAACGCGCCGCCGGGACCCGCCAGTGGCCCGCTGATCACCGGGCGAGGGGTCACGGCTGGTGCTCAGCCGTCGTACCAAGATCCGCGCATCTGGAGTGCCACCGAAGGGCCGCTCGTGAACGCTCCGAAGTCGAGCGAAGAGCGACTGGACTCGGCGGTCGTGGCAAGCGTGAAGAAGTTCCAGGATTCAGTGGCGATCGCCACGCATCAACCGAACAAGTTCGAACGCGGCGACTGGACGGTGGAGAAGAACGGCAAGAAGTACGGCATCGACCAGCAGTACATCCGGTTAGGCAAGTTCTCGATTCCGACGCCGCTGCTGGCCCTGCTGCCGTTCAACCGCGTGCAGGCGAATCCCATCGCGGCCGAGGAGTCGCGGCGGCAGCTGGCGATGCGCGCCGACATCATGGAACACGCGCAGGCAGCCATGAACGAGGAAGAGTTCCGTCGCGCGGTGAAGGCGATCCGCGAGCGCAAGGAGCGCGAAAAGCGGAATCAGGCGGAGCCGGTGGCCGTGGTTCGGCGGCGTACGGACCGCGGCGTGGTCGCGCCCAGCGAGCGGCCGCCGCAGTAGTTATCCCGGAAGCTGGCCGGTCGGTTCTTCGTCAAGGGTATCGAAGACGTAGGCGCGCAGCACGCCAGATACCACGCCCAGCACGGTGAAGTCATCCCGCGGGCCCAACGTGATCTCCTTGACGACGCCGTGTGGCCCCGACAGCAGCAACGTGGCCCCGCGATGGTTCAGCAACCGAAACACCAGCGACTCCCCAGTGCGCACCGCGACCAGGTCGCCATCCTTGGCCCGCGCCGAGGGGTCCAATAGCACCAGGTCGTTCCGCATGATGCCTTGGGATTGCAGGAGGTCGTCCGGTGCCCGCAGGTACAACGCCTCGTCGCTCGGCAACAGGTCGCGATCCACGGTCACGTAGCGCGACCGATGCGCGTCCACGAAATACGGATCACGGTGGGCGATGCGCTCGTAGACCGGAACAGGCTGTGTGCGTCCGATGCTCGAATATCCCAGCAGCCGGACGCCGCGCGACCGTCCCTCGGGTCGTTCAACGAATCCCTTCGTCGCCAACGATTCGATCAGCTCGGCCACGCTCTTGGTGGACGGGATGCGAAAGCGGCGGGCAATCTCGCGTACGCTCGGTTGGTACGTGTGCTCGGCGAGGTAGTCGATCAGATAGTGGTAGACACGCCGCTCGAGCGGAGTGAGCGGCTCGTTCATTGGGCGGGCGCAGTCAGGAAGGCCACCGCGCGGTCGATCCGTGCCAACGCACGGTCGCGGCCCAGGAGCAGCAACACGTCGAACATGCCGGGGCTGGCCGCCGATCCGACCAATGCCACGCGCAATGGTTGCAACAGCTTCCCGGCGCCGACACCTAACGACTCTGCCAACCCGCGAAGGTCGGCTTCCATGGTCGCGGCATCCCAGGCTACCTGGGAAAGCCGCTCGCGGGCGGCCGAGAGCAGATGGGCCGCCTCGCCCCGATCCTTCCACTGCTTGGCCACCGCGTCCGGCTCGTACTCGAAGTCGTCCGTGAAGTAGGGGCGCGCCTGCTTCACGATGTCCAGTGTCGTGCGCCCCCGAATGCGCAGCAGGTCGATCAGGCGCAGCCACCAGTCGCGACGATCAGCGATCTCGCCAGCGGTCGCCAGCCCGTCGGCGACTGCCAATGGCGTGAGCAGGGGTTCGAGCTGCTCCGGTGACATCGTGGCCAGGTGCTGCCCGTTCATCCACTCCAGCTTCTTCAGGTCAAACACCCCGGGCTTCTTCAGCAGACCGTCCGTGGTAAAGAGCGAGATCAGGTCGGGCTGCGTCATCACCTCCCGATCGCCACCGGGCGACCAGCCCAGCAACGCCAGGAAGTTGACCATCGCCTCGGGAAGGATGCCGAGGTGTTGATAGTCGCCGACGGCTGTGGCGCCGTGGCGCTTGCTGAGTTTCTTGCCGTCCGCGCCAAGGATGTTGGGGAGGTGGGCAAAGGTCGGCAGCGCAGCGCCTAACGCCTGATAGAGCAGAATCTGCTTTGGCGTATTGGAGATGTGGTCTTCCCCGCGCATGACGATGGTGATCCCTTGCGCGATGTCGTCGGAGACGACGGCGAGGTTGTAGATCGGGGTGCCATCGGAGCGAAGGATGACCAGGTCGTCGATGTCGGTGTTCGGAAAGGAGATCGTGCCGCGCACCATGTCGTCCCACGATGTGGTGCCTTGGGGCACACGGAAGCGCACGGTGAAGGGGGCACCGGCATTCAGCCGCTGCTGGACGTCGTCCGCGGACAGCCGATCGCATCGGCGGTCGTACACGAAGGCCGACCCCGCTTTCTCCGCCGCCTTCCGCCGCTCGTCGAGTTCGGCGGCGGTGCAAAAGCAGCGGTACGCCTTCCCCTCGGCGAGCAGCCGACGCGCGTCGCGCTGGTGCCGCTCCACGTTCGCACCCTGATACACGACCTCTTCGTCCCAGTGGAGCCCCAGCCAGCGCAGCCCGTCGAAGATGGCGCGGGTGCTTTCGTCCGTACTGCGGGCCTTGTCCGTGTCCTCGATGCGAAGCAGGAAGGCGCCGCCGTAGTGCTTCACGAACAGCCAGTTGAACAGGGCCGTGCGCGCGCCTCCCACATGGAGGTAGCCGGTAGGGGAGGGGGCGAAGCGCAAGCGGTGGGTCATGTCCGGCGACCGTGCAGGGTAAGTCACGCAAAATGCACAACGGGAGACCTGGAGGGGGGAGGAACTCTCCCGCTTCATGTCTCCCGTTGCGTGTTGGAGCGGAGACGGAGGGATTCGAACCCTCGATACAGGTTTAAGCCCGTATAACGGTTTAGCAAACCGCCGCCTTCAGCCTCTCGGCCACGTCTCCAGCGGGCGCGGTGGTTAGGACACTGGCCCGGTCGAACTGCGGATCATAGTCCGGTCGCTCGGGGGAGTCAACCAAACGGAGGGCGAGGGATTCGAACCCCCAAGTCCTTGCGGACGCCGGTTTTCAAGACCGGTGCAATAGCCATTCTGCCAGCCCTCCCGAGGGGGGAAGTATCGCCGGGGGCAAAGGGGTTGGGCAATGGAGTGGGGCGAAACCAAATCCGTCGACTTCCACTCCGGGGACGAACGCGTGGGGCTAGATGAGCCGCTCGACGCGTGCCTACCGCGATGTCCCCTCCAGCCGTGCCACCCGCCCACGAGCGTCAGCCGCCAGCACCAACGCGGAATCCGCGTGAGGAAGTCCACCCAGATATCGCCGTAGGCGGCTGACGCGGCCCGCGAATCGCCACGACGTTCCTCGACGCGTCCTCGCCAATACGAGGACTCCCGCACGTAGAACTGTGCTTCATGGCCGAAGGTGACGGCGGAATCCAGCGCTGCGTAGTGAGCGACTGCGCTGTCCAGTTGACCGGCCGCCGACAGCCCAAACGCGTACGACTCCGCGAAATAAACCAACGGGTCGCCGGACAACGCCGCCTTCAGGTGAGGCAGAGCCTCCACTGCTTTCCCCTGGGCAACGAGCAGCTCGCCGCGCAGGGCCTCGATCGCCGCCACGTCGCCAGGTACATCCTTCTGCATGGCCTGCTCGGCCACCTGCAACAACTCATGGGCCCGACGCAGCTCGGCCGCACTGCGTCCCAGCCGCGCCATGGGTTTTCCGATGAACAGCGCCAACACCGCCGGTGCCTGCCTCCCTTGCAGGACCAAGGCACTCGCGGAATCGAGTTCACGCCGGGCTGGTCCTGAAAGACCGAGGGCCTGCAGGACCTGGGCGGTCAGCACGCGGTTGCGCACTTCACTGGTTCGAGCCGATTGCGCGGCGTACAGCGCGGTCGATTTGGCCAGTCGCTCACGTGCCTGCTGGTATTGCCCGTCCCGCATGTCCAAATACGCGAGCGAACGCAGGGCACGCGCCTGCACCATCTTGTCGCCGCCCTCCAGCATCTGCGAAAACAACGCGCGCGCCGAGTCCGGCATGCCAGCCGCAACGTACGTCGCTCCGTATTCCAAGCTGATGTTGTTGTTCGCGACCAATGCCGCTGGCTGTATCGCGAAGGCTGTCCGGTACAGTTCGATGGCCTCTTCGCGTCGCCCCTGTACCTGGGCAATGGTTGCAAGGTTGATCCTGGCGCCGAACCTCAGCGAGTCCAGCGCAATGACCTGACGGAAGGTGCGCTCGGCCTCCGCATATTCCTTCTGTTGTAGGAAGGCGTAGGCGAGAGCCCCCACCAGGTCGAGATCGTTCGTATTGGTGGTGAGGTACGGACCCAGCACGGCGATCGTGCCGCGGTAATTGCCGCGACTGTTTTCGTACATCGCGCGAATGCGCACACGCTCGCGCTCCGGCAGGTCGTTCTCGCGCACCTGCGCCTTGGCGAAGAATGCCGATCCTTCGCCGGGGGAGTTGAGGAAGTACGACAGTTCGCCAAGGTTCGCGTACGCGGACCGAAACGCCGTGTCCAGCTTCACCGCCTCGAGCCAAAGGGCGGCGGCTTCCTTGTACTTAGCGCGCGCCATCGCAGCGTTCCCCTCGGCATACTTGCGCAACGCGTCCAGCGAGGACGTAGTGACGAGGGGAAGGGAGGTGGCGCTGTTCGTTCGGGCAAAGCGCGACTCGCCGAGGTTCCGGCGCAGGGCGCGGGCCAGCGCGTCCAGGGCGTCGATGACGTCCTCACGCTGATTGGCGCGCACGATGGGCATCGCCGTCACGCCCCCCGTCTGCGGATCGATGAGCTTCACCGACAGCTCAAACCCGCGCCCCGATCGTTCGGCATGCGGAACGGCGACCACGGCCACCCCCTCGCGCTGGGCGATCTCGCGGGCCAGAGAAAGCCCCATCACCGAATCCGCCCCGGGACGTCGCATGCGTACCAGCGCTTCGCGAATGCGGTCGGGCGGTACGGGATAGACGTCCTTGGAGCCGGCGAGGGTGGCCGCCAGCGCCACCGGCATGGTGCGGTCGAGCGCCGAATCACCGGTGGCATTCTCGGCGTCGGCAATGATGACCCACTTTCGTGGTCCGTTGGAGCTGCCCAGGCGCGACAGGACCGTCCCAAACACCGCCAATGAGGCGACGCCCAACAAGTAGGCCGTCGTCGTGCGCCAGCGAACCGGGGTCCGGTCACGGCGTGCCTGCGTTTCACTCGTCGCCGCACGGTGTGGCGAGGCAGGCGAGGCCAGCGAGGCAGACGAGGCCGGCGAGGCCGGCACGTCTCGCGCCGGAGCGAGCGCCGCGACGTCGCCCATCGCGCCCACCGAGGCAGGCGTTGCTCCCTCGTCTACCGCGCTCGCGGCTGACGGCGTCGGCGAAGGGGCGGTGGTGGACGGCGCCGTCGTTGGAGCTGCACGCAGCTCCGCGACCATCGTCGTGATGGCGGGATCGACCGGCGCATCGAGATCGGATCGCACCAGCGCCTCATGCACACGTGCGGCGTCCAGCGCGGCGGCGCGGTCACCGGCGGCCACCAACGATCGCATCAGCAGGAGGGTCCCGCGGGCGTCCAACGGACTCAGTCTCGTCAGGCTCCGCGACCGATCCACCGCTTCGGCGAATCTGCCTTCCTGCAAGGCGGTAGTGGCCAGCCGCTCGAGGGCAGAGCGCGCCGTGTCACTGAGCACGCCGCGTGTGTCCTCCACCCAGCGCTCGAACTCGGGGGAGCCCGTCAGGTAGAACCCCTGCAGGAAGGGGCCGGTGTGCAACGCGACGGCTCGTTCCAGGTCGCCAGCAGCAACGGCCTGCCGAAACTCCACCACGTCGGCCGGCAGGACAGACGGGTTCAGGCGCAGCGCCACGGAGTCGCCCGCGATGACGTCGTCCCCAAACTCTCGGCGGATGCTGTAGAGCAGCTGGGCCAGGGCGTGCTTCCCGCGCTCCTCGGTCGTGTCCGACCACAAGAGGCCGACCAGCTGTTCACGCGTCACCCCGGTATCACTCGCGGCCAGCAGCGCCAGCAGCGCCAAGCGTCGGCGCTGCGTCGCTGCGGCCCCTGCGGGTCCGTCCACCTGCACTCCGCCGAAGGTGCGGAGCCTCAATTCTGCCATGACTTTCCCTGAAAGAGTCCCCGAACTACTGGCCATCGAGTGCACGGTCTAAGGTGGCTGGCTGCGGGAGTGGCTTCAACTGTCGAGTGCGCCTGAAGGCATGGGAGCACGATTCGCGCCGGTACGGCGGCTGGGCCGGGGTTGCGCCGAAGACTCCGTGAGAGCTGTCAAGGTGATGTATAACAACGACTTGCAACCTGGCGTCTTTGAGAGTCGTCCTTGGCGCGACCTTCTGCGCGGGCCTAGAGCTGTGCCGGCTGCGCCGCACCAACCGCGCGGGAGGAGCCGCCTGCGCCGCACTGACCGCGCGGGAGGAGCCTCCTGCGCCGCACTGATCGCGCGGCGGCGCCGCCTGCCTACGGTTGAAGCTGATCGCTTTGGGGAATCCTCCCGACGCATTGGGACACCAAGGCGTGGCAAAATTCGAATCCGGCATCCGCAGACGTGTGCGTTTGGACAAGACACTGGAGCGACGCCTTATGACTCGACACGCTGGCTGGCGGCGACTGGTCGCTGGACTGACCCTGGCGACGATGACCCCGTGGATCACCGGTTGCTATCAACACAACACCTATCCTCGCGTGAACGCGGTGGAAGCGGTGGGCCGAAAGGTGCTCGTGAAGATGTCAGCGCCAGTGCCCGCCAACGTCATCCTGCAAGACGGGAGTCGGGCCGTGTTGGACCAGGCGGTGCAGGCGGAGGGCGAGTTGGTGCTGACGACGTCGGATTCGATTCGCCTCCGTGACGTTGTCGTGCGCATGACCGATAAGTCGCAGTCACAATATCGAGAGGCGGGATTCCCCGCCACGCAGACGCTTTCGATCGTCGAAGTGCGACTCTACAAGGCGCGGACAGCAGTGAGTGCCATTTTCGTCGCGGTCGCGGCTGTGGCCGTGCTTGCGCTCCTCATGCTGCATGACCTGGACGTGTCGCCTTCATAGTCGACGCGAACTTCTGGCGAAGGCGCGCATCGCGCGTCCCTTGGTTCGGCTATGATGCGGTGGGGATGCAGTGTCCCCGGCAGCGTCCCCAGCAGTCGGTCTAGCGGATTGTTCAGACGAAGGCGACGCCGCTGCCTTACGTCTGAAAAGACGGCGTCGTCAGTGGGACGCCCGGCTCCTTAAGCCCTCGCGCGACCTCTTCATGCGCGGCAATCAGGCGCTGCACCTCGGTGGAGACCTCCACCGCCATGCCAAGGTGCGTCGTGAACCCCTCGACCGTCGCCGCCCCGGCGTGCAGCCGCAACAAGTTCAGGCGAACGCTCTCGAGCGCGCTGACGGATTCGGCCAGCTGCTGCTCCAATCGCGTGCGTATCGCGCTCAGGTCGGCGTGCTCCGGTGCGGTGGCATCAGCCGACTCGGCCAGCGCCTGTTGCACCTCATCGCATCGCTGGCGCATGACGCGAACATCGCCTTGCAGGCGCTGCAGGACGTCGGGCACATCGCCGAGGGCGCGCTGCGTTTCGGCCGGAAGAGTGCGATACAGTTCCTCGGCGGCTAGCCCGATGGCGATCTCCGTCGGTCGATGGGTGACAGGCGTGAGGCGCCGTCGTTGTCCCAACAGCTTGCTGGCGATGGCGAACGCCGTGCGGCCCACGCGGCCGAGCCAGACCTTGGACCAGAACTCGGTGTCCACGTCCTCGTGGCGCTGTCGCAAAGCCAACAGGCACAACGCGGCAAGGCTGGCGACGCCCATGGTCAGTGCGCCAATGTCTCCAACGCGGCTCGCCAAAGCCCCTTGCGCCAACAAGCCCGTCGCGAGCCCCGCCGCTCCAGAATAGAACGCCACCCGAATCGACATGTTGAGTGCGCGCTCCAGCCAAGTCACTCGAACGCGTCGGTTCACAGACAGCTCTTCTCGCGCCTGTTCGAGCTCGCGGCGAAACGCGGGTTCAAGGTCTGCGTGCGCGAAGCCAAGGCGCAGCAGGCGCCGCGCGGCCGCCACGAAGTAGCTGAAGGGCAGTACCGTCGCGCCAAGTAGTAGTGTCGAATACCCAAACCGGCCGCCGAGTTGTGAGGCGCCGATTATTGCCGTCGGTAACGTGAAGGCTAGCCCGATCACCGTGCCGGCACCATTCAGGCGAGCCTCTCGCTTCACGAAGGCGCGCAATGCCGCGGGGAGTTCGCGCCGCCGCTCCAAATCCGTACTCAGTTCGTTGGCCAGGGAGTGAGCGCTCGGAGGTCGCTGCGCTGGGTTCTTCGCCAGGCAGCGATCGATGAGCGCACCGAGCCGCCGCGGAACACCAGATGCAACAGAGATGAGTGGGGGCGCCGATTCAACGACTTGTCGAGCGAGCAGCCGGGTGACGTCCTCGGACTCGAAGAGAAGTCGACCGGAAAGCATGAACCACGCCGTGGCTCCCAACGCGTACAGATCGGTGCGCGCGTCGAGCGGCTGACCCAGTGCCTGCTCGGGGCTCATGAAGGCCGGAGTTCCGGCGATCCCCTCGGTGGGTGACTCGTGCGCCGAGGTGGCGATGCCGAAGTCAGCGACCAAGACGCGCCCGCTGGACGATTCGATGAGAATGTTCTCGGGCTTGATGTCGCGATGCACCAGCCCCTGTTCGTGCGCGTAGGCGAGCGCCCACGCGACCTCGCGCAGTACACGCACCCCCTCGGAGGGCGGGAGTGGTCCACGCGTTCGCACGCGATGCTCGAGCGTCTCGCCGTCGACGAACGCCATGACGAAGAAGACGAATCCCGCGCGCTCTTCCACCGAGTGGATGGGGATGATGTTCGGATGCGAGAGCTTGCCGGCCAATCGCGCCTCGCGAAGGAAGCGATCGCGGACGCGAGCATCGCGGGCACGTTCGGGGGGGAGGAGCTTGATTGCCACCAGCCGATCGAGGTGAACCTCGCGGGCCAGATACACCACGCCCATGCCGCCGCGGCCCAGTTCTCGATCGAGCGAATAGTGCCCGGCCACGACTTCCTGGAAGGCGAGGAAGAGGGGATCCACGAGCGTTGTGTTGGCGGCCATACCTTTTAACGAAGGACACGGCTCTGGGTCACAACGCCCGACGTTCACGCCGGGGGAATGTCCGGATTTCCGCGCCCGTTCCGCCCCTAAGAGAGACACCTTAGAGGAACCTGAAGTCGCCGGACGAAACGTCGGGTTCCCAGGCACGTTCGCGTCGTGGTCGCCCCCTCATTCCATTCTTGGGACTTGTTCATGCGTAAGCAACTCGCCGTCTCGCTCTTGGCTGCAACGCTCGCCGCCTGCCAGTCCGACTCATTGCTTCAACCCGTGCCGCTCGCTCCGCCGTCCAGGCTCGTTGTCTCCAGCGCACTCGGGGCGACCTGCCCGGCGCCTCCGACGGGGCTCATCTCGTGGTGGAAGGGCGACAATACCGGATTGGACGCCGTTGGTGGAAACGACGCGACGCTGCTGAACGGCGTGGCATTCGGGGCGGGACAGATCAACAACGCGTTCTTGCTCGATGGTCTCAATGACGATGCGTCGGTGGGAACAAAGGCCAGCCTCAACATCGGCGTGGGCACCGGCTACACCCTGCAGGCTTGGGTGAGACCCGAGGGATCGGGCAACACAGGAAACCGCGGGGCGGGTCCGATCCTCGAGTGGGTCAACGGCGTCCACGTATGGAACTTCAACACGGGCGGCGGGACGACCGGCCTTCATGTGAACCTGGTAGAGCTGAACGGGACGCAGCACTTGATCGCCCTACCAACGGCGCTCACCCAGTTGTCGTGGAACCACATCGCCGTCAGCTACACTCGGACGACTGGCTCGGCCGTCGTGTACGTCAATGGTGTGCAAGTGCAGGCATCCACGCTTCCCTCGTTTACGTCGCAGACGAGCACCGATCTCCACATCGGCAATCGGCCGGCGAACAGCTTCGGGGGTAGCCTGGCTGGCGCATTCAAGGGGCGCATCGACGACGTCCAGATCTACAATCGCGTGTTGACGGCCACCGAGGTGCAAGGCCTATACAACACGGGTATCAGCGGAGGTTGCGCCCTCTCGGCGAATGCTGGGGCGCCGGCCGCCGGCACCGAGGGGACGTCCGTCGGCTTCTCCGGTTCAGCCGCCAACTCCACCGGCGCGACGACGTTCGACTGGGATTTTGGTGACGGCACTGCGCATGGCACGGGCGCAACGCCCAGTCACACGTACGCCGACAATGGCACATACGCGGTGACGCTGACGGTGACCGACGCCGCCGGATCGGCCACCGCCACGACGTCCGCGACCATCACCAACGTGGCACCGGTGCCAACGCTCACGCTGCAATCGGTGCCGCCGATCCACACGGGCACACAGTTCACGATGCGCGCCGGCTTCAGCGACAAGGGGACGGCGGATGGGCCCTGGACCTACAAATTCTTCCGGAACACCACCCTGTTGCAGCAAGGGACACGCCCCACGCAGCCGCCGCCAGGAGCAACACAGGCAGTGACGCTGACCGCGGGCGCGGTGGGCACGTACACCTACCGGTTGGAGATCACGGACAAGGACGGCACCACGGGAACCCAGTCGCTGGTGGTGCAGGTCGTGCCCTAGCGGACGAGCGATGGGCGCCGCGTTACGCGCGCACGGGGCCCGCCAAACGGCGGGCCTCGTCCCGTACCGCCGTGCCTGAAGCCGCCCACAGGATAAACACCAAGGCGACGCAAATCGTCGGCACGGCATAGAGCGCACCGTGCAGCCCGGCGGCGCGCGCCGCGACTGCCGTTGCACCTCGCGACACGGCCTGCGCGGCCAGCGTGTCACTCAGCCGACCAAAGGCGACCAGACCGATCGCCGTGAACACGTAGAACACAAAGAAGTAGACGGACATCGCCGTCCCGCGCTCGCGTGGCCCCACGATGTCCTGGATGGTCGCGTAGACCGTGGAGTAGTACACGAACATCACGCACGCCGCGGCGAGAATGAGCATGGCCGCGGCCCAGTACTGCCCCGGTGCCTGCTGCAGGGCCATGAACATGAGCGGCGCCGTGAGGGCCAGTGCGGTGGCGGCCGCGCGGAGACGGTACTGGGCCGCACTCGCGCCCTGCCGCGCCGCCCATCGCGCCACGCGGTCGCCAACGAAGCCGCCCACAATGAGACCGAAGCCACCGCCAAACAAATTGATGGCCGCGCCGAACCGGTTGGCCATGTCGATGTCCAGTCCGTGAAAGCGGATGAAGAATGACGTCTGAAACGCAGCCAGCGCGTACATGTTGAGGTTGAACAGCGCGCCGGAGGCGATGATCCACCACATGGTGCGAATCGACAGGATGCCGCGGATGGACGCCCACGCTGGTATCGGTTGGGCCGCTGCCGTCCGATCCGCCGCGCCGCGCTCTGGGTCCGGCAGCCACAACGTTAGGATGGCGAGGAGAATCCCCGGCACCGCCGCCACGAGCAGAGCGGGGCGCCATCCCCCCACCGCCTTCGCCACCAAGCCACTCACCAGGAAGCTGGCGGCGTTCCCCAGTGGGAGCCCGAGCATGAACACGCTGATGGCCCGCGCTCGCTGCTCTGGAGGGAAGAGGTCACCGATGAGCGAATTGCTCGCCGGCGCGGCGCTCGCCTCACCGACACCGACCCCAAGCCGACACACCACCAGCCACGCGAACGTTGGCGCGAGCCCCGACAGCCCTGTAAAAACGCTCCAGGTGAACACGCCGACGGCGAGGATGAGCCGACGACGCCCCACATCCGCCAGGCGTCCAAGCGGGATGCCAATCACCGCGTAGAGCAGCACGAACGCGGTCGTCAGGCCGGCCAGTTGGCTGTCCGTCAGCTGCCACTCGCGCTTGATGACTTCCCCGATCGCGCCGAGCACTTGGCGATCGTAGAAGTTCATGAAGTTCACAAGGAACAGCACGACCAGCGTAAAGGTGAGCTGGCGGCGGCTGACCGTCATCGTCGACCTGGGTTGGCGGAAGCGGCTGAAGGTAGCCAGCATTGCGGAACCCGCCAGTAGTGTCGACCGATCGGCGCGCATCGCTCACGCTGTCGCGGCACGATGCGTCGCGGATTGAGCTCAGGGCGGCAGCTGGTCCGCTTGAAACGTGAAGGTGCTGGCGGCCATCCCGGTACTGAAACGAAACAGCACGACGAAGGAACCACTCAACCGGATCCCCGACATGGTGGCGTTGATCGAGCCACCCGGGTAGGTCGTCACATCCGGCGCGGCACTTGGCGATCGAGCGATCGATCCGATCATCGCGCCATTGCCAATCGGGCCTAACGTATATTGTCCGGCGTAGTCCGAAAGGCCGCACCCCGCAAGCATGCCCCGCATGTTCGCGAGGTCAGGGGGCTCCACCACGTTGCCACCTGGATAGTTCACCAGGAACACGCCGCCAAGGCAGAGCGCCGGAGTATTCGCTCCGTACGCCCGAATCTGACTGTTCCCCGGTGCTGAGGCCAAGTCGGCCAGCCAGGATTGCATGGTATTGAAGACGGCTGTGTCGGAACGCTGCGAGCCGATCCCTCCCGCTGGCAGGACGCTCGACTGCAGCGTCGCAGACACAAACTTCCACGAGATGTGGTCAGACACAACGATCTTGGCCGTTGCCGTCGCGATGGGTTGCCCACCGAACGGCACGTTCGGCGGCAGCTTGAACGTCGCCTTGACCACGTACGTCCCGGGAGTCGTGTACATGTGCTTGGCGTGCGCGACGTTCGGCGCCGCCGTGAGCTGCGTGCTGTCGCCAAAATCCCAGGTGACGACGTATCCGCTGCGCGGGACCAAGTTCACCGTCAGGTCAAAATTCGCATCGTCGTAGAATACAACGGCTTGGGAATCGGGAGTGACCTTGATGAGATCCAAGTGAAGTGGAAAGTGCATAGGGACGATCTGGCGATAGAGCGTCGCCAGCGAGGACCCTACGACATGCGGATCGACCGCCGCCAGTGCGGTCACGTCCAAGGTGCCGAACCCCAGTCCGTTGAGGAGGGCTGAAGCACGCGATGGGTACCCAATCGGACCGGCTGACGTCATCACGGTTGGGCCGATCGATACATTCACAGGAGCCTGCCGCGGGTTTGTATACTGCGGCAGCGCCTGCGGACAGCTGTTGCAGATGGCGCGCACCTGCGAAGTGGAGTCGTGAATGATGTTGAGCGTGTCCGCGGGCATCCACGTGCTGGCGGTCGTCGGTTGCACCTCCAGTGCAACGTCGGGGAATCCGGCGTCCTGCGCCCAGGCCCGATTGGCGGCATCGCGCACGGCGCCCGTCGCGATGAACGTCGCTTGGAGGCGAGGGAGAATGTCGTCGAACAAGTCGATGGGGTAAATCAGGCTACCGCCCACTGGCAAGACGGCCTCGGCGTTGAACGGGTTGGCGTCCTCCGTCTCGCGCGCCGGTCGCGACGGAAATCCCCCCGGCCCGAGCGGAAGCAGCGACTGGATGGTCGGAGTTGGAGCTGTCGAGAACCACGTCTGCATGTTGGACACGCCGTACATGGCACTCCACGCCTCGCGGAACGGGTTTCCCTGCACGCGTTCCACGAACCACATGAGCTGTGGGTAGCGGGACACCGCCGCGCCGGCCCACAGATTGACGGCCGTGAGCGTGTCGCGAAGGGGAAGCGCCAATGACGCGTAGGCCGTGCGAAGACTCAGCAGCGTTCCGGCAATGTTCAGTGACGCCCTGTGGCGCGCGGCCACGACTTGAAGCGCGGCGAGGGCTGCCGTGTCTCCCAGCTCCCCGGTCGCCGACACCGTGGAAACCAGCGGGGCGACGCGAATGTTCTGCACCTTGCCTAACAAGCCGAGCAGCGGGATGGCCGGCCCATGACCAGCGGGGAAGGCGTAGGAACCACGTTCGGAGGCCGGCCAGTCATCGCTCAGGTAGTTGGCGATCTGGTGCGGCGGTAGCCCGAGGGCATTCAGCATCGCCTGCGACGGTGTGCCGATCAGCCCCCCGAACATGCCGCCCAGGGAGAATGCCCGCGCCGAGGTCGCCGATGGCGGCCCCAGGATCAGTGACGGGGACAAATGCGTGAATGCCACCGTCATGCTCACGGAGTCTGTGGCGATGACGGGCACGACCTCGGAGACATGACGACTGGGATCGGTGACCACAAAGGCCGGCACCGCGCCCGCCGCTCGCTTGAAGGGAATCCGCATGGTCATGAGACGCGATGCGCGCAGTTGATCCGTCTCGATGCGAAGGGATGGGCCGGCAGCTACAAGCCCCTCCGGCAGTACGGGAGCAAGGTTGTCCGGGGCGATCGACACACGCCAACTGCTCCCCTGCGCGTAGGCGCCATTCGGCACGTCCAAACGCAGACCGCGATAGGGATGCGCGGCGTCCGTGATTTCAAGGCTTCCCCCAGTGACGGGCAACGCAACCTCCACGCTGGAACTTCCCAGCGTCCCGCGAAAGCGTGCAGGCGTCAGCGAGCCGAGTCGGGCTTCGAGCAATTGGTCGCCGGAGTCGCCCAGTGTCCAGCGGCCAATGGAGGCCTGACCGTCGGCATTCGAGGTGGTCACTGCACCGTCCACCGTGCCACCGCCAGCAACAACCACGAAGGTCACCGTAGCGCCAGACACCGGGCGTCCCTGCGCGTCGGTCACGCGAACCGTCGGCAGAATCGCGACCCCCACACCGGCATACCCGTCTTGCGCGATGCCCGCCGTGGCGACGAGCGACGTCGGTCCAGTCGGGCCACCGGGCCCGCTCGGTGACGCGTCGTGGCCCGAGCAGGCCGCCAGCCACCCAATGGTCATGGCGACCATGAGTCCCGAGCGAGGAATCCAGCGTGGCAGAACGTCCATGGGCATGAGTGAAGGTAAGCCGCTTCAATGTCATGCGCGAAAAGCAGCCGCCGGAGATCAAGGTCCTCCACCGCGCGGCACCTACCGCACTACTGCGACAGATCGCACGAGGCAATCCGATTGGGTGGGGGTGACGTAGCCGAGTCGTGGGACGCGCGCTCGCGTGCAGTCGCCAGTCGTGCGTTCCCCCTCACTCGTCACTGGAGATGACATGTCACCTCGCTTCATTCCGCTCGCCCTCGGCGCCTTGTTGCTGCTGGGTACTCCGACCCTGGTACAGGCGCAGGGTCCGCAGGATTCGATGACACACGCCGACAAGTCGTTGTACGACCGTCTGGGTGGCAAGGCGGCGATCAGCGCCGTGGTCGATGAGTTCGTGACGCGCGTGGCCGGCGACGACCGCATCAACAAGTTCTTCGCCGCCACGGCTGCCGACCCGGCACGGCTCAAGGCTTTCAAGGGGAAGCTCGTCGATCAGATCTGCGAGGCATCGGGTGGGCCGTGCAAGTATATGGGTAAGGACATGAAGACCGCGCACCAGGGGATGGGCGTGAGCGGTGCGGACTTCGGCGCGTTGGTTCAGGACCTCGTCGGTGCGCTGGACAAGTTCAAGGTTCCCGAGAAGGAGAAGAGCGAACTCCTTGGCGCGCTCGGACCGATGCAGTCGCAGATCGTCGAGAAGAGGTAGCAGGCCGTCACCGGAGCAACGGTTTTTGGCGATTCCGCGACAATGGGAGATGAGTCATCGCGAATGAGCACGCAGGCGACAGCGCTACGCCGCGGAAGCGCCTTGCGCCGATGGCTGAACGACTGCTGTTTCTGACACCGATTCGCCAGGACTCTCCCATGAAGCGCTGTATCACCCCGTTGCTCGCGGTGGCTGTTATTGGTTGTCGAGTACCCGAGGGATCCCTCGCGCCGGCCCAGACTACGGCGACCGCCGCTCGCGCCATTGGCCTAGCCGCCAGCACCAACCTTTTTGCCGTCGTGGATACACACGGGGCGCTGGTGGCGGGGCGGGGAGTCACCTCGGTAACTCCCCTCGGCGCGGGCGCGGTCGAGGTGACGTTCACGCAGCCCGTGGCTCCGTGCGCGTACGTGGCCACGCCAACCAACGCCTACGCCGACGCAATCATCGTGTCGACGTCGGGGGCGACGTCCCCCAACGGGATCGTGGTCACTTCTCGGACGCAGACGGGAATTCCCATCGCTGGAGCGTTCCACCTGCTCGTCAGCTGCACCGCTGTGATGCCCTTTGCCGTGGTCGACGTCAACGGGCAGGTCGCTCGATCGTCCGGTGGAGTCACCATTGCCGTGGCGGGCACTGGGGTCTACCGCGTGACGTTCCCGCAGAACATTGCCAGTTGCAGCTATCTGGCCTCACTCGGCGATGCCGGGCAGGTCACAGTGCCGTCGGTCGGCGGTGTCTACACCGCCTCATACGTAGGCGTGAACACGGTGCGTGTCGAGACGCGGAACGCGAGCGGCGTGTCGCAGGGCGGGCTCCCATTTCATCTGGTGACCCTCTGTGGCACCGCGCCGAACACGGCGTACGCGGTGTTGTCCGCCGGTGGGCTCATCGTGCGCGGGAGTCCGGCCGGTGCCGGCACCGTCACCCACTCGGCCACGGGTCTCTATACGGTCAACAGCACGGGAAATACCAGCGGCTGCGCCAAGCTGGTCACCCGCGGCTCGTCGGGTCGCGGCATTCCGTCGACAGCCGCAACGGTGGAGATCGGCGCGGGATCCAGCGCGCGCCTGTTCACGGTCGAGGTGCGCGCACTACTCGCCCAGGGTGGCGTCTTCACAGACCAGGACTTTCACCTGGGCGTGGTGTGTTGACGACGTAACCTGGGACGCGCCGCGCACAACGGAGAGGACGGCGGTCGCAAGCGCGTCGCCGTCAAGCGACCTGCCGTCCTTCGCCGCGAGATAGTTCGCCCATTAGAACGGCGGCCCTCCCGTCCGCGGCGGCGTGATCATCTCGTAGTCCGCCGGCGGCTCCGCGTGCAACAGGTACTTCACTAGATAGTCCCAACGCTTCCGGATGCTGAAGACCGGCAAGCCGTGCGGAGAGTCGGGGAAGATCATCAAGTCGAAATTGGACTTGTTCGCCTTGATCAGCGCGTCCACCATTCGCAGCGTGTTGGACATATGCACGTTGTTGTCCATGTCACCGTGCATCAGCAGTAAGTGGCCCTTCAGATTCTTCGCCAGCGTGTAGTTGGCCGCCGAGTCATAGGACGCCTTGTTGTACGGCCCCTGATAGCGGCCGGCCCAGTACCACGCGTAGGTGTCCGGGTTGTGGTTCCCCGATCCGCTCACCGCCACTTTGTAAAAATCGGGATAGCGAAGGATCGCATCGGTTGACGCCAGGCCGCCGCCGGAGTGACCCCAGATCCCCACGCGGTTGATGTCGATCCACGAATTCTGCGCCGCCAGCTGCTGAATCGCCGACACGTGATCGGGGATCCCATTGTCCCCCATGTTGCGATAGTAAAAGTCGTGGAATGACTTTGAGCGCCGAGGAGTGCCTTGATGGTCGATCTCGACCACGATGAATCCCAGTTCGGCCAGCGCCTGGCTTTCACCCGTGCCCGACCATCCCCAGCGACCGACGCTTCCCACCTGCGGCCCGGGGTAGATGTGATCGAGAATCGGGTACGACTTCTTCGCGTCGAAGGTGCTGGGCTTGTACATCAAGCCGTAGATGTCGGTGACACCGTCGCGCGCTTTGGTGTGAATGATCTCCGGCGGACGCCACCCCACCGACTGCAGGAGTTCGGCGTCTCCTCTCGCCAGCTCCAATATCGACTTCCCGTCTACGGCAGACCGCAACGTGATCACTGGCGCCTTGTCCACCGGGGCAAAGGTATCAATGAAGTATGGCCCCTTGGGCGTGAAGACGATGGCGTGGTCGCCTTCCTCCGGCGTGAGCGCGGTCATGCCGCTGCCGTCCGCATTCACGCGGAACAGGTGTGAGTAGTACAGGAAGCCAGGCGACTTGCCCCAGGCGCTGAAGTAGACCATCTGCGGCGTGAGCTTGGTCGCGCTGTCCACGCGGAACAGGCGATCCACGGCGTAGGGGCCGGACTCGATCTGGTTCTTGACGCTCCCGTCGGCTCCAATTCGGTACAGGTGGCCCCATCCGTCGCGTTCGGACCACCACACCATGTCGTCGCTTCCCTTTGGCACTTGCCAGTTCTCCGCGCCAAAGGAGTGGGACAGCTCCACCCACGTCGCGGTCGAGTCCTTGGTGAGCGTCTTCGTTTCTCCCGTCTTCGCATCCACAAGCAACGCCGAGATGCGACTGGGCCCGCGGTTGGCGTTCAGCATGTAGAAGTGATCGTTGGCGCGGTTCCAGAAGGTCTGCGTACTCACCGTGGTCTGCGGCGACGGGGGCGCCTTGGCCAACGTGTTCGTGCGATCGATGACGTCGATCACATGGATGACGTTCGACGGAAGAATCGAATCGCTGGGTACCGCGTAGTGGTAGCTGTGGTCGACTGGCTGGTCCTTCGTGGACGAGTACATCGGATAGATGCGGGTGCCGCGAATGTCTTCGCGCGCCACCGTGAAGCGTCGCGAGTCCGTAGCCCAGTTGATGAACACGCGCGCCGGGCGAGGCTTGAGCGTGTCCCCGGAGACGTCGCGGTTCGTGTTGCCGTACGCGAACAGACGCTCGCCATCGGTGGTGAGAGGGATGGACCCCCGTGGCAGCGGGAGCGAGTCCTGCTTCACAGCTGCAACCCTGCCGCGCCCCGTGGCGTTGCCTTGGCGTCGGGTGGAATCCCCCTGCGTTTTTCGCAGTGTGTCGCCTTGCGCCTTTCGCACCGAGTCGGCCGTCGTCACGGCATCCGAGTCCGAGAGCGCCGACGGGCGCAGGTACAGGTTGTAACGCCACGCAAAGACGTCCCACTTCTTGTCTGGCGAACGGCTCGCCCAGGTGGGACCATCCTTCAAGGTGCGCTTAAGCGCCCAGTCCACGCTGTCCTGCGCCGCGCACTTGTAGCTGGCGGGGTCGCAGCGGAACACCTTGTGGTGCAACACGAGTTCGATCGCCTTCCCCGAGTCCACCGCCGAAAAGGTCGGGAAGCGCGTGGGGTCCAGGATCGTGTCGGCCGCCACGGAAAGGATGGCCGCGAGGCGGTCGTTGTCGAAGAAGACACGCTTGTTGGCGTGCACCGGATCTACGAGGTACCAGGTGCCGCGGTCGCTCTTTCCGGTCGAGGCGTAGATGAAGCGCACGCTGTCATCCAGCCACACCGGCCGGACGCTGGCGCCCAGGACGTAGGCCCCGGCGGTCCGAATGACGTCGGCGCGGTGGTAGTCGACTTCTTGGGCGGGAAGGACAGCGGGGGCCACCAACAGGGCGGCGACGAGAGCGTGGGCAGGTCGCATGCGCGGGCGGGTTTAAACGGGTGGGGAGGGGAGGGGGACGTCGACTGGAGCAACTACGTGCGCCCTGCGCGCATCGCTGCGGCCGAACGACGCCCCGTGTGGTGGCCGCCCCGGCGCGTGTTGCATCTGCGCGACTAGGCAGAACGACCCATGCGAATACGCGCGCTGGAGCTCATACTATCCCTCCCAATCGGACGTACTGGAAGCCCTGGGCGGGGGCGGCTGGGACAGCGAAAGCACTCCGGGGTCGGCCGCGCAGGGTCAGGCGGCCACGCCCCACCACCACTCACGTCGGGGCGTTATGCACGTTGCGAACGTCGTTAGCGCAGGACCGGCCCGTCATCGTCGGGCCCTCGTACTCTCCGCGACCCTGCTGTGGGCTCTTGCCGGGTGCCGTCCGGAAGACGCGATGCAACCGCGGTCGGGTCAAGCGCCCGTCATCGCGCCGTCGCCATCCGCAGTCGCTGCGCATCCCCGGGCAGGCTTGGCGCCGGTGGACATCAGCGAGAACACGAACAGCATCGCAACCGACGTCAATGCGGCCGGACGAGTGGTCGGGCTGGCGGATAATCTGGCCGTCATCTTCAACCCGATTACCGCACTCACCAGTCCTTCAGGCAGCCCCGAGATTGCACAGCGTGTGAGTACGCAAGGATACATCGCGGGGTGGGGGATCCAGTCTGGCGTGCAACGCGCCTTCGTCACGAACCCTGGGAGCGTCGTGTGGCTCCCCCCACTCGTCCCTAACGGGATCTCGAGCGCGAATGACGTGAACGATGCCGGCCACGTGGTCGGTTTCGTAGACGACGTCTCAGGGGAATTAAAGGCGACGTTCTGGAACAGTGCCCTCTTCGCTTCCAACCTGGGACAGCCAGGCATCTTCAGCCTCGCCAGTGCGATAAACAACGCAGACGTGGTGGTCGGCTACCAGGTTCTTTCTGGCGTCATCACGCCGACGCAGTGGGGAGCAGGAACGGGTACCACCGTGGTCATGCCGATGCTCCCCGGTAGCACCAACGCTTTTCCAAACGATATCGACAACAATGGCTTTGCCGTCGGACGTTCAGACAACCACGCCGTGCTTTGGCTGCCCGACGCGACGGGCATAGTCGACCTGATCCTTACTGCCAAACGGGCGGCGGAAGCGAGGCCTTTGCGATCACCGCGGCGGCCAGTGGTGAAATGATGATCGCTGGACAATGCGGTTCCCAGGCAGCCGTCTGGTTTCGGTTCTCGGATGGTACGATCACGGTGCAGCTGCTCGACCCCCTGCCCGGCAGCTTCTACAGGGCGGTGGCGCGTGGCATCAACCCGGCTGGCGACGTCGTCGGCTACTCCCAGTGGCCCAACTTGGACGTTCGCGCCACGCAATGGGGCGTCACGGTGCCTGACGTCCCGCCGGTCGTGAGCCTCACCCTTCCCAGCAACGTCGCCGAGGGACAGAGCGCCCAGCTCAACGCCACGTCGCACGACCCGAACGGCAATGCCGTCACCTTCGACTGGGACTTCGGCGATGGCTCGCCACACGGGAACGGCTGCTGTCCTTCTCACACCTGGACGGACAATGGCTCGTACACGGTGACGGTCACCAGCTCCGACGGCACGCTGTCGGCGTCGGAGAGCAGCACCCTACAGGTCAGCAACGTGGCCCCCACCGCCACCTTCAACGCGCCAACTGGCGACGTCACTGTGGGCACGGCTTTCCAGCTGCAACTCGTGAACCCGGTCGACCCGGGAGCCGCCGACGTGTCGGCAGGCTTCTTCTATTCGTTCGACTGCGGAGGCGGGACGCTGGTGCCTTCCACAGGGGCATCCATCGGCTGCACGGCGCCTAACACTCCCGGGACAATCACCGTGCGCGGGAAGATCCTGGATAAGGACTCTGATGGCACGACGTACACGGCGACGGTGACCATCACCCCCGTTCCGAACCAGGCGCCCGTGGTCCAACCCATTCAAAGTGCGGGGGGACCCGAAGGATCGTCGATCCAGTTCTCCGTTGCCGCGACGGACCCCGAAGGCCAGCCCCTGACCTATGACTGGGACTTCGGCGATGGCGCCCACGGGTCGGGGGCGTCCCCGACGCACGCGTACAACGACGATGGCACGGTCCCCGTGAGTGTGACCGTCAGCGACGGTGTACTCACCACGACGGTGTCCACGTCGGTCGTCATCACCAACGCGCCGCCGACCGCGACGCTGGACGTGCCTGCTACACCGGTCACGATCGGTGTGCCGTTCACCATCGCGTTGACGAACGCTACGGATCCCTCGCCGGTGGATGCGGGCCTCGGCTTCCAGTATGCCTTCGATTGCGAAGGCGACGGCACGTTCACGGCGTACGCCGCCGTGGCCAGCACGAATTGCACGATCAACACCCTCGGCACCCACACGGTGGGCGCACGCATCGCCGACACTGAAGGCTCCGCCTCTGCTTACACGGCGCAGGTTGTCGTCCAGGCCCCGCCCAACCAGCCTCCCGGTGTTGCAGCCGTGGCGCGACGTCGGGGGCCGAAGGCGCGGCGGTGAGTTTCAGCGCGTCCGCGACCGATCCGAAAATCAGCCGTTGTCCTACGACTGGAACTTCGGCGACGGCTCGCCGCATGGATCCGGAGGGTCACCCAGCCACACGTATGCCGACAACGGCAGCTACAACGTCACGGTCACGGTGTCCGATGGGAGCCTCACGGCATCCTCATCCGCCTCGGCCGTCATCTCGAACGTGGCACCGACCGCCACCTTCAACGCGCCCAGTGCCGTGACGGCAGGCTTTCAGTTTAACCTGTCGCTGACCAATGCGGCCGACCCCTAAGCGTGGACGTTGGAGCTGGATTCCACTATCTGCTGGACTGCGGCGATGGCGTGTTGCGCGGTGCGCCAACCGCACAGCTCACCTGCGTGGCGCCGGGAACGTCCGGCACGATCACCGTGCGCGGGCAACCGGTGGACAAGGACAACGGCGCAACCACGTACACGGCGACGGTGACGGTCAATCCGAATGCGCCGCCTTCCGTGACGCTCACTGGCCCATACTCGGGAGCCGAGGGCTCGGCGATCGCGATGCATGCCACCGCCAGCGACCCGGAGAATCAACCGCTGTCCTATGATTGGGACTTCGGCGACGGCTCCGCGCACGGCGTCGGCGCGTCACCATCCCACGCCTGCCCCGACAACGGCAACTACCCCATCACGGTGAAGTTGACGGATGGCGTGAACACCACCACGACCACCACGACGGCCAGCATCACCAACGTGGCGCCGACGGGAACGCCCGTCGTCCCGACCGGTCCCGTCAATCAAGGGACGGCATTCACGATCTCGCTCGCCAGTGTCGTCGAACCCTCACCCGTCGACCAGAGCTCCCTGCAGTACCGATTCAGCTGCGGCGCCGGCTTTGGTCCGCTGCAATCGTCGGCCAGCTTCAGCTGCAACCAGACCGTCCCCGGCAACTATACGGTGCAGCTGCGAGTGCGCGACAAGGATGGCGGCATCACGACCTACTCAGCCAGTGTGACCGTGGTGAACGTCGCTCCCGCGGTGGTGATCACCAATCCCAACCCGGTGCACATTCCGGTCGGCGGCACGCTCAACTTCGTCGGTCGGTTCACGGACCTTGGAACGACCGATAACCCGTGGCAGGCACGTATCACGTGGGGGGCAGGACAAGGGCAGAAGAACTTTGCCTCCGTGACGCCCGGGACGAACATCACGGGAAGTCACGTCTACACCACGGCGGGAACGTACACGGTCAAGCTGTTCGTGCAGGACAAGTTCGGCGCGATTGGGCAACAGACGCTGACGGTGATTGTGCCGTAGCGGACGCGGCTCGGCGACGCGTATGCTGCAGGGCCCACGCTCTCGACAGAGGGCGTGGGCCTTTGCATGTTCGGCACGACCGTTGCCGCGGAGCCCATGCAGTTCCTACGAGCGTTACGCGATCGGATTCGGCAGGGTGAGATCACCTGCAGCGTTCGCCTGTGGCAGAAGCCGCACGTGAAGGTGGGAGGGCGCTACGCGCTCCCTCCTGGTCAGATCCTCGTGACCTCACTCTCCGAGATCTCACTGGCCGATGTCACCCCCGAGTTGGCGAGGAAGTCGGGCTTCGTGGGATTGGTGGACCTGCTCAAGACCGCGAAGCACGGCCCCGGTCGTCGCGTCTTTCTCATCGAGTTTCGGTACGTGAAGCCAGCGAAAGGGCCCTCAACGAAGAAGTAACCTCAGACCGGAGTCAGCCACGGCTTCGAGGGCGAGCGGAGCCGCCTAACAACCTCGGGGCAGGCGGACAGTGCTGGTCATCAGCCATCGCGCCACTTATCGTACCGAAGCTGACCGTGACGAGTCGACCATCTCATCCAGAGCCACATGCCGGCAAAAAAGAGCGACGACCTGCTGACCGTACTCAAGGAGCGGTTCGAGAAGCACATGCCACGCCATGTCGGCGTCGCTTGGAAAGACGTGCAGTCCAGGCTCGAAGCCAGTGCTTCCGCTCTGAAGTCACTCCGCGCGATGGAGGAGTCGGGGGGCGAGCCTGACGTCATCGCTCGAGACAAGAAGAGCGGGGCCGTGACGTTCTGCGACTGCAGCCCGGAGAGCCCTTCCCAGCGTCGAAGCCTCTGCTACGACGGAGCCGCGTTGCGCGCGCGCAAGGAGAACAAGCCCAAGAGCAGTGCCGCGGAGATGGCCGCGAGCATGGGCGTCGAGCTGATTTCCGAGGAGCAATATCACGCGCTGCAGGCGCTCGGCCAGTTTGACCTGAAGACCTCCAGTTGGCTCGGAACCCCGGCTGAAGTCAGGTCGCTCGGTGGAGCACTCTTCGGCGACCGACGGTTCGGCCGAGTGTTCGTGTATCACAATGGCGCAGAATCGTATTATGCCGCGCGGGGATGGCGGGGCATTCTGAAGGTCTAGCGCGCACCGCCGAGGGCTCATGCGGAAAGCGGCGCCGCCGCAAACGCTTCTGTGACGTCGAGCAGTGGCGTGCCCCTCGCCCCCCGGCGGCATCATGGGCGTGCTCGCAATTGCAGCTACCGCGCGCTGTCTTTTGCCGCCAACCCCGCGGAGTCGTTGAGGTTCGACTGTCCGGCGGTTGAAGGCCCGCGCCCCCACCCCCGCGCCCCTTTCGTTGCGATCTGTCGTCAGGTTGAACCTGAGCCGAACAGGGGAGCTGCCTGATCCCCTGAAGCGATCGTGTTGCGCACTGTGATGTGACGGTCCGAACGCGTCCGAGCTTGGGCGCGTCAGCCAGAGGAGCCTGTCATGACACAGACCACACGATGGCGGCGACTGGTCGGTGCAACGCTCATCGCGACCATGACACCGTGGGTGACTGGGTGCTACAACGCCGTGAAGTTCGCGCCGGCGAGTGCCACGCAAGCCCAGGGCAAGAAAGTCGTTACGAAGTCGCGCACTCCCGTCACCGTCAACGTCGTCCTGCAGGATGGCAGCCGCAACGCGTTGGAAGGGGCGGTGCAGGCCGAGGGGGTGCTGGTCCGGGCCGGCAGCGACTCGATTCGCCTGACGAACGCCACGGTGCGAATGGTCGATCGATCACAATCACGGTATCGCGAGGTCGCGTGGGCCGTGTCGGACGATCTTTCGGTGGCGGATGTGCGACTGGATGTGGCGCGTACGGTGCTTCTCGCGGCCGGCATCGCGGTGGTCATTGTGGCGTTCAGTGGCGTGGTCAACCTGCAGAACTCCAAGCAAGGTTTCACCTTTCAGCTGCGAAGTCCCGACTAGTTGCCTCCGCGACTCAGTCGTGCGTGCGCGCGCTAATCCCGTGGTCCTTTACTGCTCGATTCCGCGTCGTCCATACCGATCATGCGACCATTAGCCCGATCCCGATGCATGGCCGGCCACTCGCCTCACACTCTGGGTGCCTGAGAGAAAGCGGTTCGTGGACTGGCCGTGTAGATTCCCCGCATGATCATCATCGGACTCACCGGCCGAAACGCGAGCGGCAAGACCACCGCCGGGCAGTACCTGGCGTCTCGCGGCTTCACCTACCTCTCCCTCTCTGACGTCATTCGGAACGAGGCCAAGCGGCGGGGTCTCACGGACGTGCGTGAAAACCTCATCGCCCTGGGCAATGAGCTTCGCGAACGCCACGGCCCGGGCGCCTTGGCGGAACTCACCGTGCAGAGCATGCTGCCCGACCGGAATTATGCCGTCGACAGCATTCGTCATCCGTTCGAGGTGATGGCGCTCAAGAAGGCCGGATCGTTCTCGCTCTTCCACATCTTTGCCCCCCTGGAGGCGCGCTTTGCCCGGTCGCACGCCCGCGAGCGGCCCGGGGATGCGCGCACGCTGCAGGAGTTTATCCTGCAGGAGGAACGGGAGCTCGCCAGCAGCAACGCCGCGGCGCAACAGTTGCTCGAGACTGAGCGCCTCGCCAATCGCGTCATCGAGAACAGCGGCACGTTGGAGCAATTCTCGGCGGAGCTGACGACCGCCTTGCAGCAGCTCGAGGTGTCGTTCGCCCGCCCCTCATGGGACCAGTACTTCATGGACATCGCGCGCCAAGTCGCGGCCCGCAGCAATTGCATGAAGCGGCAGGTGGCAGCGGTCATCGTGAGTGACCGGCGTATCATCAGCACCGGCTACAACGGCACCCCGCGCGGCGTGAAGAACTGCAACGAAGGGGGATGCCCGCGTTGCAACGGCTTCAGCGAGAGCGGCAAGAACCTGGAGGAGTGCCTGTGCTCGCACGGCGAAGAGAACGCCATCGTGCAGGCGTCGTACCACGGCATCGCGATCAAGGATGCCATGCTCTACACCACGTACTCGCCTTGTCTGTTGTGCAGCAAGATGATCATCAACGCCGGCATCCGGCGCGTGGTGTACAATGAGGCCTACCCGCTGAACGACACGGCGACGCGCATGCTGAAGGAGGCGGGGGTGGAGCTGGTGAAGCTGAAGGTGTAGTGGCGCACTTCCGTCGGCGTGCGTGAAGCAACGCCGACTCGTTACGCACCCCTTGGCGTCGCCACCTGCAACATGCCGCGCAAGCGAGTCGGCGCGCCCCCGTAGCGGCGACGGAAGTGACGTGTGAAGTGGCTGTGGCTGGAGAAGCCGAGGTCGAGGGCGAGCGCACTCAGGTTGGTCTCGCCTTCGGCGACGCGATCGAGCGCCACGGCCAGCCGTAGCCCCAGTCGATACTGATAGAGCGGAACACCGGTCGCGTCGCGGAAGGTGCGGGCCAGGTGGAACGGCGAGCGGCCCACCATGCGTGCCAACTGTCCCAAGGAGAGCGACTCGCCGAGCGAACTCGCGAGTCGGACCTTCACCTCCTCCACCAGATCACGACGACCGGGGGCTGGTTCGTCGGTTATTGCCCCGCCTTTTCGCTCTGGAGTCCGCTGGTCCAGGATGCCGGCGGCGAGGGCGAGCGCCAGTTCCTCCTGCGCCAACGCATCGCCGCGCCGCATCGCCGAGCGCATACGTTGTAGCTGAAGCACGATGTGATGGCTGACCGGGTGCGTGCCGTCAGACATCGGCGTGCGCAACCGATCCGCCAGCTGCGGTCGTTGGCGCGCACATAGCTCCCGCGCGGCGTCGGGAAAGAGTTCAATCGCGGTGAATTCATCTCCGTCGTCGGTGGGATGACTGAACCGAACTTCGCTCCCACCGTCCACCAGCAGCACCTGATTCGGATCCGCCGTCAGTACTCGGCGATGCAGGTGGGTTTGAAAGACACCGCGGCGCACGAAGACGAACTCGTGGAGTGGGACCAGGCGCTCGGCCCCCGCACGCGAGCGACGAATGCCGCACGTGACATCAACGAGCCTGACGAGCGATGGCGACGACGCGAGGGATGGTGCTGACATGCACAAGGAAGATGAGACGACCGCAAGAACGTGACAGCGCGCCACGAACAGGCGGACGAGTATAGGTCAACCAGTCCAACAACCACATGAGCCTTCGAACTGCACTTGCCCTTTCCCTCATCGCCGGTTGCAACACCGTCGCCGCCCCCGACCATCCCACACTCTACGGCGCCGGCCTGTTCTCCACCGGGGCCTGGGACTTCTTCATGGCTTTGACACCCGACCAGCAGCGGGCGGTATTCTGCGTGGCGAACGACAACTTCACCGAGTACCACTTGCGTGAGGCGCGCCGCGATGCGCAAGGACAGTGGGGCACGGCGTCCATTCCTTCGTTCGCGTGGACGGGAAGCGATGCCGACCCGCACTTCTCCCCCGACGGTCGTCAGCTCTTCTTCATCTCCGATCGCCCCGTGCCCGGGGACACGACCGCCATCGTGGCCGATATATGGATGGTGCCGTTCGGTCCGGACGGTCAGTGGGGCACGCCGACCCACCTTCCTGCCCCGATCAACCTGCCGGGCACAGAGGAGTGGGCGCCCAGCGTGGCGGCCAATGGCAATCTCTACTTCGGCTCAAACCGCGATGGTGGACACGGTGGATTCGACCTGTACGTCGCGCGCTGGCAGGATGGGCACTACCTGCCACCGGAGAGCGTCGGCGATGCCATCAACTCGGCGGCCGACGAGGTCGAGCCGTGGATTGCCCCCGACGAGTCCTACATGATTCTGAGCGGGCGAGGACGCCCGGATGCCGCGGGAAATTTCGACTTGTACGTCTCGCTGCGCGTGAATGGTGAATGGCAGGCTCCGCGTCCCATCACGACGGTGAACAGTCCAGCGATGGAGCTGAATCACAGCGTGTCCCCCGACGGCCAATGGCTCTACTTCAGCAGCAACCGTCGCTATAGCGGCCCACTCGGTGAGCGCTTCGACCATCCGCCGAATGACTCGCTGGTGCAGGGGATCGGCAACGGCAAGGGCGACATCTATAGGTTTCCGATGTCGGCCGTCCGAGCGGCGGACCGCGGCAACCAAGCGTTAGGCGCATGGTACGCGTGTGCACTGCCGTCTGCTTGGTGGCCAGCACGTTCATCATGGCTCGGCCGACCAAGGCACAAACGCCGTCCGCGGTTGTGCCAACGGTCGATGAGCGAGTGGAACTGCTGGGGATCGCGTATCGGTTGGCGCGCAACGCGTTCCCCCAGGATTCACTGAACGCCGAGTATGTCGCCGCGATCCAACGCCACTTTGCCGGCGTGCGGGAGCATTCGTTCGTTCGCACCTTGGCGCGGTTGGCCGATAGTGCGTCGCAGGCCCAAGGGGATCTCGGGGGCTGGGAGATTCCATCCCTCGCGTTGCACCTGGGGCCCGCTCCCGCGTTCGAACCCCTCGTTGACGGCACGGACACGGGCGATGGGTGGGACGATCGATCACTACTGCGCCCACCCCTGTTGCAGCTACTGCGGGACTTCTATAAGGACGCCAACGCCGAGGCGTTCTTCCAGGCCGAGCGACCGTACTATTCAACGGTGAACGACGCGTACCGCCAGCCTTCGACCACGATCGACCAGTCGTGGATCGAACGATTTGCCGGCCTTGCGGCGACAGAGACGTACACACCCGTTGTGAGCCTGATGGCCCTCGGGCTTGGCGACTACATTCGGGTCAACTTTGGGAAGGATCGGCGAAATTCCCACACCATCGTCGGCTCCGTCGCCTACAACGTGCGTGGCGTGCTGGCGAGCCCGGACGCGGAGTTCGTCGCGCGAAGTTCCCTGCATGAAGCCATTCACGCATACACCAACCAGATTGTCGACCGGCACGCGTCGGAGTTGCGCGGAGCCGCCGAGCGATTGCTGTCCGACCCGCGGGTGCGCGAGCGCGTGCGGGGGACTTTTTACGACAATTGGCGCTTCCTCCTCTACGAGTCGTTGGTGCGGGCGGTGACCATCCAGTACCATGCGGCTATGGGGGGCGCGGCGAACAAGGATCGAGAGATCGCGGTGCAGGAGGGAGCAGGTTTCCTGTGGATGGGAGGGCTGGTTCGGGCCTTGGATCGCTACGCGCGTGAGCGCGCGCGATATCCGGACCTATCGGCGTTTGCGCCGGAGCTGGTGCGCTTCTTCGATCGTGAGGCGGGGCGCTGACGAGCGGCTACCTCGGCAGGTGCGCCACACTCGGCCAGGGACTCACGACGAGTTCGCCGCGAACAAGCTCGTATCGCTTGCCGTCCTCGGGGAGGTCGGCGAGGTCCGCGACGGTTTACCTGCGCAACGCTGGCATGAGCATACATAGACTCGGCACGTTTGTTCGTGCAACTCGGCGGCATTCACGTGCTGTACGAGTTGCGCCTTGAACGTGGTGATGAGCCTGATCGAGCGGGATTGCCGATCATCGCACAGATTAAACATTCAGGCGCGGCGGCCTAATGCCCACTGAAATCAACTGACCCCTAGGCCGATCGCTATCGGCCAGAGCGCGGCGACCGTCAACCACAGGAAGTGCGTATGTCGTTTCAGGCGTACATCGACAACATCAAGGCGAAGACCGGCAAGACTCCGGAGCAGCTGAAGGCTGCGGCGTTGAAGGCCGGCGTGTATCGGCGCGACATGAAGGCCGGTGACCTCGTCACCTTCCTCAAGAACGAGTTCGATCTTGGCCATGGGCATTCCATGGCCATCTGGGCGGTCTTCAAGGAGAAGGGTTGGGTGGACGCGGCGAAGGCCGGCAAGTAATCAGTCCACCTGTCTTCAAGGAACGCAGACGATCAAGCTCGCGAGAGCCTACTTCGGCAGCTTCTCGAAGAGCGCGGGCACGTCGATCGTCATCTCCGGCGCGTCCGGCGATACGCGCCAGCTCAACCGGTCGAACAGCTGTGCCGGCCGCTCGTCGTCAGGCCGCCACTGCTCAATCATCGCACCTTCGATGTCGATCACCCAGTACGTCTCGACGCGGTGGGACTGGTAGAGCTCCCGCTTGTCGACCCTGGCGGAAGGCCCGTTCGAAGACGGCGGGCGCGAGGACGGCGTGGGTCGAGAGGACCCCGCGACAGGCGACCATGAACCGCGAGTGCCAATCAGCAATGATCAGCGGATAGGCATTACCGGCCGTCGCCGGTGAGGAACTGTCCCTTGAAGTCCGCGGTCCGCAGGTCGTTAGGCGCGGTGGGAGTGGGCGGGACCACGCCTGGATGAGCATGCGGCCGCCGGCGCCGCCGTTTGGTGACTAAGCCTTCCAGCACGAACAAGTCGACGACGGTGCTGGGCGCGGGCCATGCGACCTGGGGATGCCGCGGGGCGAGCCAGTCGAGCAGCTTCACCGGCCCCCACTCCGGATGCTGGCGCCGCACGTCGCAGCGCAGCTGCGCAATGGCGGGGGTGATGCGATGCGGACAGTGGTGCGGCGCGCAACTCCGATCGCGCACACCGCTGGTTATGGGATAGAAGCCGTCGGCGAGGGCCTAAAGAAAGGCGAGACGCTGTTCCGTGGGGACTGTCTCCAACCAGGGCATTAGCCAACCTCGCTCCACGGGGGTGGGCGATGAAGTTTAGAGGAATTGACGTTCCCCCGTGGTTCCCTCCAGTTGAAAGTTGACAGTGGGCCCACCGGGAAAGGTGCGGGTGAGGATATTGAAAAATGAATCTGCCCGCGGGACCTGCAACACAGTCAGGAGATGACCCACGATATTGCCCTGCGCAAAATAAGTTCTCTGATCGTCCGGCGAACACGAGGAGAAGCTGGATTTAAGCATTTTGTCTGCTTCAGATGTGTCCTTGCTCAAAAAGCCCTCCATCTGCGCGCCGGCCCACGTGTAGAAAGGATTCGAATGCAACGCTTCGGGCCTGAGTCTTGGATCCAAGTTCCCTTTTTGTCGGGAGAGCAATTCAATCGTTTGCGAAGCCCAACTCGCCGTCGACTTACGGCATTTCTCTCCGGAGGCCAGCTGTTCCAACTTTGCGAGCGTCCCTGGAGTACTGACTGCAAACCCCATCACTTGGCTTGCATGTTCACTCTCCCAGAGTATTTGATCGAATGCCGGCCAAGAGTGGAGATTGTCGACCACGGTGCGATAGAGGTCGTGGTACGGCTCAACAATTTGGTCCAGCATCGAATCGCCAATCAACCTGTTTATTTTGCGACAGACGCGCGCCGTGTCGATTGGCTTATCGCCAAGAAAGCCGGCCGGGACTTCCTTTATGTATGAGGCGAAACTCCAGCTCCGTCGCGGCAACTTCAGCACGAATACGCCTTCGCCTTCTCGCACTTTGAAGGCGATGTTATTGGAGCCATACCCGGCCAAGCCGTCGTATTCGTAGTGAACTTGGCGTTCCTCGCCATTCTCATCAGTCATCAAGCCATCAAAATTCAGATCGCGCAGACTCTCGAGCCAATCCCCATCCAAGTATGCGTCCTCCGATTTGAGCTCGAAGTACCACTCGTCATCGCTTTTGTCCCTATTCATAAGTGAGCTCTCCGATCGCTAGGCATGCACCTGCAGCGCCGCTTCAACCAGCCAATCGTACGTGCGCAGCGTCAATCCAAACTGCTCATCATTGAACGCGCGTAGCCATTCGCGGTCCTGTTCCGAAAGCATCGCGCGGCGCCCGGCGACCACAACGCCCCTGAACGACGAATTGAAATTCTCGAGAGACGATCGGAGCTCGCGAAGCATTCTTGGAGCCTTCGACCGCAGTGCAGAAAGCTGTTCGAAGCGGGTGCGAACTTCTTCCGAAGGATTGGCGCCGTTGGGAAAGGGATGTTGCGACGCATCCCCTAGTAGCAGCATCGTCCAATGGTAGGATTGGCTGCTGCCCTCGACCCTCGCAATACTGAGGTCAACTAACAAACCGTCGAGAGTGGTGTTGCTTCCAGCAAGCTTGCCGCCGACGGCTCGCTCGACGATGCTCGGATGCGACTCAAGAAAACGCCGGACCTCGCTGTTGGAAGGTCCAGAATCGAGCAGGTGGATGAAACGTCGCGCCGGCGTTGGTGCATCCGCGGAAGGACTACCGCTTGCAGGATCTACGATGACCTCGGTGAGCTGTTTGGCGATGAATTGAATCCCGGACCTGGTGTCGCACGCAAGACGATCAGCAAGGATCGGCGAATAGGCCGAAAGTGACTGCTTTTCGATCTGGTGCCAGACGGGCAGGATTATTTTGAGACCGCCTTCTTCGAGCGCCATCAGTCCGTTCAATTCTCGGGCAGGCCACCGCTTCGCCAGGAAGTTTGGACTCAGTACGACGATTCCGAAGCGGCTCTCGGCAAGGCCCTGATCGATCTTCTCGCGCAAACTGTCACCAGGTCGCAATACCTGCTCGTCAACCCAGATGCGAAGTCCGCCTGCCGCGAGCGCTTCCGCCAGCGGCGTGACCACGTCGTGCTTGTCTTCACTGGCGTGACTGATGAATGCATCCCATCGTTTCACGGGCACCTCGATTGCTAGAGTACGCCTTTGCCAAGTGCGCAGCAGCTCTAAACTCTAGGTACCAACTGTTTTCAGGCAGGAAATTGTCAGACTCGATCTGCCTAAGTTGTATTCGCAGTCAAGCGACAGTTTGTCCAGGGATAGCCGCAAAGGGAATTGCCGGCGGGTGTTTGTAGAAACGGATGCCATGCGATTCCGCAATTTTCGATGGAAGCAACCTTCAACCGAATCGACTCTTTTACAAGATCGCCAAACGCCATCTCAGCTTGTCTCATCCGGCCGAGGGATCTAATCTCACCGAGCGCGCCGATACTTAAGTAAGAACGGGCCCGTTCTACGAGTTCTCGCCGCGGGCAAGAGAGCTCTTTGCCGACGATGCCGTAACGTCGTACCGCAAGCGCGTGCCGCCGCCATGCCGCGTACTTGATGCGGGGAATAGCTATGGCTGTTCGATTCTGACTGCGTACGGCATACCAAGAGCGACGGATCTCACGGGTTTGAGCTGGAACGGTATGACGAACCAGGTGGCAAAAGTACGGGCTCGAATCAAATTGGCTTCGCTAAGCCTGCACGACTTATTGGCAATTCGGTTTCTCATCCTCCCGAATGCCCAACTCGTGCCCGCTTACCACCGGAGTTGTGGGCGAAACCGCGACGGCTATTGTCGCGGGGACCAGAGAGAACGCACGGTTCTTTGGAGGTCAGCGAGTGGCTGGGAACGATCGCAGTAGGAAAGCTGGCGGGCCTGGTGCTGGTGGAGGGGGACCCGCCCGCCACCTCAGCAGCTCGACAGGTGCAACGTGTGATGTTGGGCGGGGGTGGGTGGCGGGTCTCGCGCTGTCGTAACAATTGCCAAAGTAAGGTGGGCGGGGGGCAGATGCCGGAACGCGCAGTCGTTAGGCTTCGAGGTCGTGAGCGGGATCGCGCAGGGATGCGCATGCGGCCGCCGACGGCGCGCAGCCCCGACCCGCTCGGCCGGCCGCTTCACGTAAAAGTCGCGCCCGGCCTCGTGAGCTCGGGGCGCTGTGTCTATCCGCCGAGGTGCGCGCGGAAGGCTTTGGCGAGGCTCTCCGTCAGCTCATCCACCGGCTCAAGCCCCACGTGAAGTCGTACAATATTGGCGAACAGAGTCGCACGCGCAGTGCGCGCAATGTTCGGCGCGGAGGGCAGGGCTGCGGGCATGACCAGCGACTCGTATCCACCCCACGAGTATCCCAGACGAAACACTCCGTGACCGACCAGGGTGTCCACGAACGTCGCGACTTGGTGAACGGACGCCGGCGCACCGTCAGTGTTCGTCAGTGTGAAGCTGAACAGACCGTTTGACCCCGAGCAATCGCGCTTCCACAGGTCGTGCCCGGGGCAGCTGGGAAGCGCCGGGTGCAACACCCGGCCGACGCCCGGCCTGCCGTCGAGCCAGTGGGCCACGGCGAGCGCCGATGCTTCGTGTTGACGAAGGCGAAGGGACACGGTTCGCGCGCCTCGCAGTGCGAGGTACGCGTCGTCCGCATTCGTGCAGGTGCCGAGGGCGAATGCGGTGCTGCGAACCGCCGACCAGTGTGCTTCGTTGGCAAACACCGCACCAATGAGCAGGTCGGCGTGCCCACCCCAGTACTTCGTCAGCGGTACGATGGAAATGTCCACGCCCTTGTCGAACGGCTTGAACAGTCCGGGCGATCCCCAGGCGTTATCCATGAGCGTGACGACCGCAGGCGAACGGGACTTCGCCGCCGCCACGATGGCCGGCACGTCCTGGATCTCGAAGGTGTAGCTGCCGGGGCTCTCGATCAGCACGGCGGCCGTGTTCGGGCGGAAGAGCGACGCGATTCCGCCGCCGATTGTTGGGTCGTAGTACTCGGTGGTGATTCCCAGTCCCGCGAGCGTGGTGTCGCACAGCTCGCGGGTTGGGCCATAGACCGAATCGGGGATCAAGACATGATGCCCGGACTTGAGCACCGAGAGCAGGGCCAGCGACACTGCGCCCAAGCCGCTCGGTGCGAAGGCGACCCCCGCGCCGCCTTCGCCCGCCAGCAGCACCTTCGACAGCGCCTCCGTAGTCGGCGTGCCGAACGTCCCGTACATCGTGATCGACGGATCGTTCCGCCGCATGCCGGCCTGCACTTCCTCCAAGTGCGCGACTGAGTCGAACAGCACCGTGGATGTGCGGTGCACTGGCGGGTTGGGGGTCGCGAAACGTCCGTTGTTCATAGGGGCAATGTTCGGGAAATCAGCGTGCGCCCATCCCGGATGGCGGCGGAATGCGAGGCGTAGCGATGAAGGAACGGCGTGTGCGAAGATACCGCGATTGCGTGGGCGCCGTGAGCGGAGCGGTGATGGTCGTGGTGCTCGACTACCTCTGCCGCGGCTCGCCAGCCACTCCCGCACCTGACGTCTCGCGCGGATCCATCGCTCGAGGGGGACGCGACGCGTCGAAGATTTTGCGAAAGCGAGGATCCGCCCGCACAGCGTCGAAGTCCTCGAAGATCAGGTAACTCCAGAGCCAGGGGCCGCGCGGCCGAAGGCGTTCGACAATCGTCAGCGCCAAGTCCCGTTCACCAAGCATCGCCGACGCTCCGGCGATCTGCCACCAATTGCGCACGCCTAACGTCGTGGGCAGCCTGTCGGGGGTCGCGCCGACTGCGCGCAGCGCGTCGCGGAGGTGCGCCCTGGCGCTCGACCGTTGTCCGGCGCGCACCTCCAGCTCGGCCAGCATCGCCAAGGCGCGTGGTCGTTCAGCCTCCGACGCGAGTGCCGCGGTGACTTGTCCCTCGCGCAAGCCGCCAGCCCGGTCGCCAGCGAACGATCGCGACATCGCGATCATGCTGTGCGTCGCGGCCACCGTCGAGTCGACCGCATTGCAGCGCGCGTACCAGCTTGCCGCCACGTCATACGATCGCTGGCTGAACGCGATGAAGCCGAGGTCGGCCATCGACTGAAGGCGCGCCGGATTGTTGGCCAGGGCGCGGTGATACTCGAGTACGGCTTCATCGAGCCGCCCCAGCCGTCGCAGGGCAGTGCCTAACCAGTGGTGGGCCGCATCGTTCAACGGGTCCAGCGACACGGCGCGCCGAAAGGCGTCCGCACCAGCCTCATAGTCTGCGACCGATCCGCGATAGAGCAACATGGCTCCTCGCCCCATCCACGCGTCGGGCGCCAACGAGTCGCGGCGGATCGCGCGATCGGCGACGCTCAGCCCGCGGGCGAGCACGCTATCCGCCGGCAGACTACCCGGACGATATCCCCAGTTGAGTGACAGGCCGTACGCGTAGGCCAATCGCCCCATCGCGCTCACGAACGATGAGTCGAAGTGGAGCGCGGTCTCATACTCGGCGATGGCCCCCAGCACGGCGGGCTCGGTCTCCACCCACAACAGGCGGTTGCCTCGCAGGTAGTGATCGTATGCTGCCGGACTCTCCGTCGGGCGCAACGCGACTTGTGTGCGTTCGCGAGAGAGGAGCCGCCCCGCGATGCGCTGGGCTACTGCTTCGGCTACGACGGCCTCGATCCCCAGCACGTCGGTCGCTGTGGTGTCGTATCGGGCGGCCCAGAGCTGCTCGCCCGAGCTGGCGCGCACGAGTTCAACGATCACAAGGAGGCGACTCCCGACGCGTTGCACACTCCCGCTCACCAGCTGCGCCGCGTGTAGCGAAGCGCCGAGCTGCGCGGTGCCGAGCCGCTGGCGATCGCCCCCATGCCGTACCGCCGCTCGCGACACCACCGTCAGCCGCTTCACCCCTCCGAGGGATGTCGTGATGCCATCGGCGAGCCCCTGGGCCAAGTACTCGGCGTCTGCGTCGCTGCCAATCGTTTCGAAGGTCAACACCGCGACGCTGCGGTCGGCACCCAGGCCGCGGTCCTGCGCCACGCGTATCCCGCGGTAGGTCAGGCTGGCGGCGCCGAGGAGCGCCGACACGACAAGGGCATATCGCATGATCCGTCGCCCTGTCGGCCGCGACACGTGCGACCATCCACCCTTCGCTCGCGCCGGCAGGGATCCGCCAGATCCAGCTGTCGCAACTGACGGAGAAGGTCGTCGGCCGTCTGCCACCGGTCCTCGGCCGCTTTGCCAGACAGCGCATGACGAGCGCCGTCAGTGGCGCTGGGACGTCAGCGCGTATCGCCGCGACGGGAGTTGGTGGTGAGGTCGTGTGCGCTGCCATCAACGCGGGCATCGTCTCGCTGGTGAAGGGCGGGCGACCGGTGAGCATTTCGTATCCAACGACGCCTAACGCATATACGTCGGCTCGCTGGTCCACGCGCTCGCCCGACCACTGCTCGGGCGCCATGTAACGCGGCGTGCCTACCAGGAGGTGTTGGGTGGTCGCGAGCGTCGTGACGGACCGCGGTCCTAACGCCTTCGCCACGCCAAAGTCCGTGAGGAGCGCGTGTCCATCGGACAGCAGAATATTCCCCGGCTTGATGTCGCGATGCACCACGCCATGCACACTCGCGTAGACGAGCGCGTCGGCCACCTCCAGGAGGATTCGGGTGCAATCGGCGACGGGGAGCATTCCGTCGCGCTGGATGCGCGTCCGCAGCGACTCGCCCGTGATGAGCGGCATGGTGAAGTACGGCATGCCGTCCACCGCGCCGGAGGCGAAGAGGGGGACGATGTGCGGGTGCTGGAGGCGTGCGACCAGCTGCATCTCGTGCTCGAACCGGATGGCGTAGGATGGGTCGTCGAGCTCGGGGCGGAGGACCTTGAGGGCGACGCGTCGGCCAAGCGACGTCTCCACCGCCTCGAAGACGCGCGACGAACCACCGCCGGGGATCTCACGCTCGATGCGATACCGGGGCGCGAGCGCGGCGTTCAGGCGTCGCTGGAGGTCGCCGAGGAGCTTTCCGCGCCTTCCGGCGGTGCCAATCCGAGTGGTGACAGGAGGGCCGCGAGGCGCGAGGCCGCGTGCGCGTCAGCGTTCAGCGGCCGCTGCACGTCACGCTGGAGTTCCGGGTCCGTTTCGGCCAGTGCCGCCAGCTGCACCGTTTGCTCGGAAGCATCGAGATCGACCAGGTCGTCGAAGGTGGCGCACACCGCGTCCCACCGTGTGGCATTCATGGCAGGCACCGGGCGCCTACGGCCGCGCGTCGTCGGAGAGCTGGTCGGCGAGCCACGCCTGCGCCGCGCGCAGCTCCCGCTTGACCGTGGCGAGCGAGACCCCTTCCGCGATGGCGGTGTCCTCCAGGGTGAGCCCGCCGAAGTAGCGCCGCTCAAGGATGCGTGCCTGACGAGGTGATAGGGCCTGCAGCCGCGTGAGGGCGTCGTCCAACTCGGTGAGCCGCTCGCAGGATTCCTCGCTGGGCAGCAACACCTCATCGAGTGGCAACGGTTCCTTTCCGGCGCCACGTTTGGCCGCGATGCGGGCGCGCGCGTGATCGACGAGGAGGTTTCGCATGATGCGCGACGCCAGCGCCAGGAAGTGGCTGCGGTCAGGGAGCGTCAGGTGCGACGCGTCGGCGAGCTTGAGCCAGGCCTCGTGAACCAGTGCCGTGGTGTTGAGCGTCACCTCCGCGGGATAGTCGCGTCGCCGATCGCGCGCCATGTCGCGCAGGCGCTCGTAAACGAGCGGAACGAGCGCATCGCGTGCCGCGTCGTCTCCTTCGCTCCAGCGCGTGAGAAGACGGGTGACATCGGGTGTTTCGAAGCTCGGTGCGGCGGGAAACCCCATACGGCGACCCCCCGATCGAATCCCGTCACCTGCAAAGATTTGCGGTGATCAGGGGGCGTGCCAGAGTGATTTCCCGGACAGGCCCTGCTGCATTCACCCGTGAGCCGTTTTTGGCGCCGATTCCGTTTCGGAAGGTGAGCCGCAGCGGCATTCGGTCACCGCGGCCCAACGGCCATCAGCACAGGAGGCGATATGTCGACCCATATGTCCAGGCACCTTCCCACGACGTGGACCTACACGGTGTGGTTTGGAACCGCCGTGCTCCTCTGCTCGGCGTGCCACGTTCGACCTGCGGAAACCGCACCGGCCCCGCGTGTTTCCGGTGAGATGGTGAGCGACGGCTACACCATGCAGCCGCGCGAGCGCGTCGGCGGATCGGTGCAGTCGGTGACCGCCCGTGATCTGCGAAATGACAACTCGGCGGATGTGGGCGAGATCCTGCAGGGGCGATTCCCTGGCGTGAGGGTGCTTCGTACGCCGCGAGGAGGATTCGTGGTTCAGATCCGAGGGTCCTCCGGTGCAGCTGGCGTGGCGGGGCCACTCTATGTGGTGGACGGGATGCCGTACGAAGTAGATCCGGCGCGCGGGCTCGACCTCATTCAGCCATCCGCGATCGCGCGCATCGATGTGCTGCGGAATCCGGCCGAGACGGCGTTGTACGGCTCACGCGGTGGTAACGGCGTCATCGTGATCACCACGAAGCGGTGAACGTAGGTCCCAGCTCCGCAACACTGGTCAACGCGCGTGGCAGTGCGGACGTCCCGTCCGCGTCTAAAGGGAGCGCGTACGTTCGCGGTGTGGGATCCGTACTATGCGCTTGTGTCCAGTCCTGGCGCAGGCTATTTACCCTGAGCGTTCAGATACTCCTGCATACGGTGCAGGCTATTGAAGGTTCTCGTTGTGTGGGCCGGCATTGGTCGCGCGGTGTTCGGGGGCGGGGCGGTGTGGTGGCTGCAGCCGAATGCAGTTATATCAATTCGTTTGCGCTGGCAGGGCGGGGCAGGATGCGGAGTCTCATGCCCGTCAGTTGCAGGATAAAGACACGTTAGGTGGCCAACACATTTTCTGATACGATACGATGCCGGACAGCAACTACCCAGTCCCGTTCGAGGAGCGATACACCGCAACCGATGACCATGCACCACGCCGATATCTCGTCGGTCTCTTCGACGTTCTCGGATTCACAAGCCGCCTCTCCACATCTCCACTTACGGCGGTTGCTGAGGAGTACCGCCAGCTGAAGCGGCATCTAGTGTGGAGTACCGATCAACCTCTCTTCGTGATGAGTCCGACGAATCCGCGTGCGATCCGGTGGAATACGCGCAACGCGGTGTATAGCGACACGATCGTCTTATGGTCGACACTAGAGCAAGAAAATGTCACCTTCTTCCTTTCCAGTTGCTCAATCCTGATGGAAGTGGCAAGCAAGGCAGGCTGGCCTTTGCGGGGGGCGATCGCTGCGGGCGAGTGTGTTATTCATCAGGGCGATGGGTTGTTTCTCGGCCAGCCAATCATCCGTGCACTCGACCTCGAGAAGGCCCAGGACTGGATTGGGGTGGGGATCGACACTCTGTGTGCCGATGATCCCGTGTGCGGTGACTCAGTACGCCAACACGTCGACGTGCGAGAGTACCACGTACCGGTGAAGCCTGGATCCCCGGCGATCGAGTGGGCGGTCACATGGCACGAGCGAGACCCTGACTCCACAGCCGCCATTCGCCACATGATGGAGAGAGCTCCTCGAAACCATGCCGCTCGGTATGAAGCGACAATCGCGTTCCTTCGGAAGGGCCGACGGTAGGGTGCACCTGCCACGTAACAAAGCACGCAGCTGCCACCGCACACTTTGTGTTGTAGCGCGTGCTGTGCTCCGCCAGCGCGCGCGTCTATTGGTGCGGTGCAGCTGATGCTGATACGTTAGGTGGCGCAAGGCAGAGGGTTCGCGTCAGACGGCAAGACAAAGGAGAGAGAGTCTCATGGTCTATCGCAACAAGACGTATGTTTGCTTTGATGGCGATACAGACATGCACTACTACCGACTGATGCAAGCGTGGCATCAGAACGACCGCTCTTCGTTCAGCTTCTACGACGCTCACGACCTCAATACCGCGCGCGACTCCTCGCAGGAAGCGAGTATCAAGCGGCAATTGAGAGACCGGCTCAACCAATCCAAGGTCCTCATAGTTTTAATCGGCGAACGCACTCGATACCTCACCAAGTTCGTGCGCTGGGAAATGGAGCAGGCCCTCAGCCTCCACCTTCCCATAATCGCTGTCAACGTGAATGGTCTGCGGCAGCGCGATGATGACCGCTGTCCGCCGATCATTCGCGACGAATTGGCGATTCACATCAGTTACAACCCTGCCATCATGCAGTTCGCGCTCGAGAACTGGCCTGCCGAGCATGACGAGATGCGCCGACAGGGCCGCGGCGGGCCTTTCTACTATGTCGCCGACGTCTACAGGAGGCTTGGGCTCTAGGTGCGACCTCGGCTTCTCCTCTCGAGCAGCTACTGGCGCCTGGGCTTCTCTTTTCGTCGCGCCACAGAAGCTCTGTTTGCCGCACTTGGTGGACTATGGACATGTGTTGAAGCGGCAGCATTCTTCGGCAAGAGTTCGGCGGCCGTTTGGCTCCAAGATCACTGGTGGCTATTCGCAGCGGCGGGCATAGTTTGGGCAGTCGTCCGGTCGCGACCAGTCTTGCGCGTGAATCAGGTACTGGCGGGAAGAGATATCCGCATGGGGATCGTGGTCGCCGACATCTGGTCACTCCCGGGCGAGGTCGTCATTAGCGCAACACGCTCATTCGACACAGATCTCGACCGAAAACTCATCGCCCGCGACAGTCTGCAAGGTCAGCTGACGCAGAGGCTCTACGCGTCCCACGAGCATCTGGCGCTCGATATTCAACGTCAGTTACAGGGAAGGAAAGGAGTGACGGTTACACGCTCGGGAAAGCCGGTCACTGAGTTCCCTGTGGGGACAGTGGTCCGTGTGGAAGCAAGGGGCCGCGCGGCATACCTCGTGGCTCTAACGCGGATGAATGACCACGAGAACGTCTCGGCCACAATCGAGGATCTGCGTGTGGCACTACCAAGTCTCTGGGACTTCGTAGCGCAGCGCGGCAACATGACAAAGCTTGTCGTGCCAGTCCTTGGCGGTGGGCGCGCGCGCATCCCAGCGAAACGGGAGGTACTGATCCGCGAGATCATACGTAGTGTCGTTGCGGCGGCCGCGTCCACTCGCTTCTGCGAGGAAATCACGATCGTTGTGTCGCCGCATGACTTCATTCACTATGCCGTCAATATCGAGGAACTCGGTGAGTTCCTCAGGCTCACCTGCGCGTACGCCGAGTATCGTACTGATCTCAATGGACATGGCGGCACCGGCTTAGGCGGTGGCGCCACCTAACAGACGCTGCAGCAGACCGCCGAACTATCGTGTGCTCCCTTCGCTCGCACTATTGCACTCGGCGGCTGCTGAGCTTCAACGTTAGCCGCAGTGAGCATGATGAAGCACCACACCAGCCTATGAACTACGTCAAATCCAAACAACGCGTCGCCGACCACGGGGAGGTCTTCACCCCGGCGTGGTTGGTGGAGGCAATGCTCGACCTGGTGAAGGGCGAGACGGAACGCATTGATGCCCGATTCCTAGAGCCAGCGTGCGGGAGTGGGAACTTCCTAGTTCGCATCCTGCAACGGAAGCTGGCGACCGTTGAACTCAAGTTTGGCAGGTCCGACTTTGAAAAGAGGCACTACGCGCTTCTCGCCGTGATGTGCGCCTACGGCGTCGAGCTCCTACCGGACAACATCGCTGAGTGCAGGGCGAACATGCTCGAGCTACTCGCTGCCTACATGAAGCTCGAGGAGTCGGACGAACTCTATCGGGCCACTAGCTATGTGTTGTCCCAGAACCTGGTCCACGGCGATGCCCTGAAGATGCGCACCAACGACGATCGGCCCATCACGTTTGCGGAATGGGGCTACCTCGGCAAAGGAAAGTTCCAGCGCCGCGACTTCCGCCTGGACATCCTCACCGGTTCGTCAGCCTTCAGTGCGGAGGGCTCGCTCTTCGCCCACCTTGGGAAGCACGAGATCTTCACACCTACCAAGACCTACCCACCGACAACGATGAGCGCGCTGGCCGCGCTCTCTGGCGGCCACCGAGTGAGTACCCGTATGAGCACTCAGGCTAGCTTTGCGTTACGCGGGCGCAACCCGGACGTCTTGACGTGCATCGCGAACCTCTCCAACGACGAGGTGTTCACCCCGCCGGAGTTGGCCAACCGGATGCTGGACACGCTGGCCGACACCTGGGCGGACCAGAACAAGGGCGCGAACATCTGGGCGGACAAGACGGTGAAGTTCCTCGATCCCTGCACGAAATCAGGCGTGTTCCTGCGCGAGATCACCAGCCGCCTCACCCAGGGGCTGGAGCATGACATTCGAATCTGGACAAGCGCGCGAACCACATCCTCACGAGGCAGGTGTTCGGCATCGGCATCACGCAGATCACCAGTCTGCTCGCGCGCCGCAGCGTGTATTGCTCAAGCACGCTCAGGGAAAGCACTCCATCGCCAGATCCTTCACCAAGGACGATGGCAACATCTGGTTCAAGCGCCTCAAGCACGCGGGAGGGTGACAAGTGCATGTATTGTGGCGCGGTCAAATCCGTTTACGACCGGGCGGCGGGACTGGAATCCCACGCTTACGCGTTCATTCATACCGACAACGTCAAGACTCGGCTCGCCGAGATCTTCGGAGGCAACGTGCAATTCGACGTTATCATCGGAAACCCTCCATATCAACTCGGTGATGGCGGTGGTGGTGGCGGAGCATCAGCGACGCCGATCTACAACAAGTTCGTAGAGGCGGCGCTTTCGCTTGAGCCGCGCTACGTCTCGATGATTACTCCGTCACGCTGGTTCTCTGGCGGCAAAGGATTGGACGAGTTTAGAGACCGAATGCTTAGAGATGGGCGCTTCATCACACTTGTAGATTGTCCGCAACTGTACGATGTGTTCCCCGGCGTGAAGATTCGCGGAGGCGTTTCCTACTGGCTTTGGGGCAGCGACCACAAGGGTGGATGCGAGGTCGTGACGATGATTGGAAACGAGATCATCGGCGACCCTGCTACTCGCCGACTTGACGCCTACGACGTTCTGGTGCGACGAAATGAGGCGGTGCGCATCCTCGACAAAGTCACTGGGTTCCGAGTTAAGGGAAAAGCTGAACCGACTCTTGGCGATCAAGTGTCAGCAAGAAAGCCATTCGGCCTAACAAACCAACGTGGCAAGCCAACCCCCGCCGGCGTGAAAGATGCCGTTCTAGTTTACGGCAACCAGCACACGTCCTATTTGCCACGCACGGCTATTACTAGCAACGACGATTGGGTTGATCGGTGGAAGGTCTTGTTGGTTAAAGCTCACGGCACAAGCGGCCGTGATGATACGACAATCCTTGGCGAGCCAGTATTGGCCGGACCGAGAACAGCATGCACAGAGACATACCTCGTAATTGGAGTGTGTGCTTCTGAAAGCGAAGCAAGAAATCTCGCGGCCTACATGCGCACACGATTTGTCAGATTTCTGGTTTCTCTCCGAAAGATTACTCAGAACATCACTCGAGACTCCTACAAGTTTGTTCCGTTGTTGCCTATGGATCGCGTCTGGACAGATGCAGATCTCTACAAGCACTACGGCATCACCCGGCCGCAAGTGATTCATCAACTCACTGATTGCGGGCGTCCCTCCGATGAAATAGGTGCGAGCGACGACGATGAGTAAGACCATCGAGGAGATCCTTGCGCCGAAACCGGAGGTGCGTCCGCGCATCTATGCCTACTCGATAAACGATAAGGCGCACGCGGGCCTGCTCAAGGTCGGTCAGACCACCCGCAACGTGAAGCAGCGTGTCGCCGAGCAACTCAAGACCGCTAACATCAAGAACTACAAGATCGAGCTGGACGAGGTCGCCGAGCGCGACGACGGTACGACGTTCACCGATCACGATGTGCGCGCCGCGCTTATCAAAAAGAAGTTTCAGAACACGGAACTGGAATGGATGCGCTGCACGGTGGCGGACTTGAAAGCGGTGCTTATCGCGCTCCGCACCGGGCAGCAGATCACAGGCACCCGAGACCAGAGTTTTCCAATGCGCGTCGAGCAGCGCGCCGCCGTGGACAAGACCCACGCGTATTTCCGCTCCATCTGGAAGGAGGACATGCACGCCGTCCCGCGCTTCCTATGGAACGCGAAGATGCGCTTCGGCAAGACCTTCACCGCGTATCAGCTCGCAAAGAAGCTAGGGGCGAAGCGCGTCCTCGTGGTCACGTTCAAGCCCGCCGTGGAGGACGCCTGGCAGACCGACCTAGAGTCCCACGTTGATTTCGACGGCTGGCAGTATCAGTCGCGCAATTCCGGCAGCGATCCGACGAAGGTTTCCGCCAAGAAGCCGCTGGTGTATTTCGGTTCGTTCCAGGATCTGCTGGGTCGCGACGATGCCGGAAACATCAAGGCCAAGAACGAATGGCTGCACAAGGTGAAGTGGGATCTGGTCGTGTTCGACGAATATCACTTCGGCGCATGGCGCGAGACGGCCAAGGAGCTGTTCGAAGGTGAAGAAGAGGCAGTCGCCAAAAAGGAGGCCAAGCTCGAATATGCCGCCGGTCTGGAAGGCGTGAACGAGGACCTCGCGGTTCTGTCCGAAAAGGAAACGGAGTTCCTGCCCATCACCACCAAGGCCTACCTGTATCTCTCCGGGACGCCGTTCAAGGCGCTGGCCACGGGTGAGTTCATCGAGGAACAGATTTTCAACTGGACCTATACCGACGAGCAGCGCGCCAAGGAAGCGTTCGCGACAAGGAATCCCGGCAAGTGGAATCCTTATGGCGCATTGCCGCAGATGCGGCTGCTCACCTATCAGATGCCGGACGAACTGGTGGCCATCGCCAGCGCCGGGGAGTTCGACGAGTTCGATCTCAATGCGTTCTTCGAAGCCACAGGCACGGGTGCGAAGGCGCAGTTCAAGCACAAGAGCGATGTGCAGAAGTGGCTTGACATCATCCGCGGAGGGCATGCGCCCAAGGCGACCGAGTATTTGAAGACCGGGACGCGCCCTCCGTTTCCGTTCTCGGATGCGCGGTTGCTGCCGTATCTGCAGCATTCGTTCTGGTTTCTGCCCAACGTCGCGGCCTGCCACGCGATGGCGAACGTGCTGGCCGAGAAGCAAAACATCTTCTGGCGCGACTACGATACCCTCGTCGCCGCTGGCGCGTCCGCTGGCATCGGGCTGGATGCGTTGCCACCGGTGCGCGAAAAAATTGGGAGCGGCTTCGACAGCAAAACCATCACGCTGTCGTGCGGCAAGCTCACTACCGGCGTCACCGTGCCGCAGTGGTCGTCCATTTTGATGCTGCGCAACTTGAAGTCGCCCGAGACGTATTTTCAGTCGGCGTTTCGCGTGCAATCACCGTGGTCCATCAAGAACCCCAACGGCGACGACCCGAACGAGGAAGAAGTCCTCAAGCCCGTGTGTTTCGTTTTCGACTTCGCGCCCACGCGCGCCTTGCGGCAGCTTTCCGAATACGCGATTGGCCTGTCGCCCAACGAATCGAACCCGGAGAACGCGGTCAAGGACCTCGTGTCATTCCTGCCCGTGCTCGCTTACGACGGCGCAAACATGACGCAAATTGACGCAGGCGGAATCCTCGACATCGCGATGGCGGGGACCTCGGCCACGCTCCTGGCGCGCAAGTGGGAGAGCGCGCTGCTGGTGAACGTTGATAATGACACCCTGCGCCGCATCCTCGACAACCCCGAGGCGATGGCTGCCGTCGAGCGCATCGAAGGCTGGCGCTCGCTCGGCGACAACATCATCGAGACCATCATCAACAAGAGCGAAAAGGTCAAGGAACTCAAGAACAAGGCTAAGGGCAAGGATCTGACAGAGAAGCAGAAGAAGCAGCTCACCGAAGAGGAGAAGGAATACAAGTCAAAGCGCAAGCTTGTTCAGGAGAAGCTAATCAAGTTTGCGACGCGGATTCCGGCGTTCATGTACCTGACCGACTTCCGCGAGAACACCCTACAGGACGTGATCACTAAACTGGAGCCCGATCTGTTCCTGACGGTCACCGGACTGACAGTGAAAGACTTTCACCTGCTCGTGCGCCTCAAAGTCTTCAATACGGAGCAGATGAACCAGGCCGTGTTCGCGTTCCGCCGGTATGAAGATGCATCGCTGCGGTACACCGGCATCGATAGCCACCCCGGGCTTACGCACTACGGTCTGTACGACACCGTGGTCGTGAGGGAGGTTGCGCCGGCGTACGAGACTGCGGGCTAACAGCACGTTGCAGCTGCCTGCGCTTCGCGCCGCAGCTGAACATGGGCGTTAGGCTTACTCGACGTAACTGGCGGTGCTCTCACGCGCGACGACCCGTTTCGTGAGGCGCGCGATGCGTTGATGCGAGGACCAGAAAGGACATAGATGCCGTTGCGGTGCGCGGCGCCACGCATTGCCACCGGCCTCTGCGCAGGGTACCATCTACGCGCACCGATCACAGCCCATGGTTGTCGATCCCCGGACCCGTGTCAGCAGCCGCGCACACTTTCCCACCGGAGGTGAGGATGAAGCGTTTGATGGCGGTTGCCACATGCGCTTTGGCAGGTTTAACACCGTTCGTGGCTTCGCCAGCACAGGAGGCGGTCCCGGCCTCCGCGTACGCTCGGGCCGAAGCGCTGCTGCCGCAGCACGTCCGCAAGCTCATTCCCGGATTGAGCGTTCGTCCCCGATGGATCGGCGAAACGTCCCGCTTCTGGTTCGAGAAGCAGACCAGAGACGGCCGCGAGTATCTCCAAGTCGATGCCGCCGAGGGCACCACTCGACCACTATTTGATCACGCCGCGCTCGTCGCGTCCTTGGCGGCCGCCACTGGGAAGCCGATCGACCCCAAGGATTTCCGACTGCTCGGGCTCCGCGTCGACGCCAAATCCGGGATCCTCCGCTTCGCGCACGGCGGAAAGAGCTGGGAGTACGAGCCGACGGCTCGCACCCTCGTGGCGGACCGCGATACCCTCGCCGGCGAGCGGTCGCCTAACGGCGCGTGGCGGGCGGTGGTCCGGGCCGGGAACCTGTTCCTGATCTCTACCAAGGACGGCCGCGAACGCCAACTCACCACCGACGGGACCACCGAGTCACCCTATGCGACGCCGGTGGTCGATCCGAAGATCATGATCGCCCAGGGGACACAGAACCCTGTGATGCAGCCGCTACTCAGCTGGTCGCCGGACTCGCGGCGGATCGCGACCTTCCGCCTCGATCAGACCGGTGCGCGGCGACTGGCCCTGGTGCAGTCCACGCCGCCGGGCGGGGACGCACCAAGGGTATTCCAATACGTCTACACGCTGCCGGGCGACACAGTGACGGCGGTCGCGCACGGGATCTTCTTCGACATCGAGTCGGGGGCGCGGACCGAGATGACGCTGCCGCCGGATCCGGTGCTCTACTACTTCGGGCCGTCCTACCAGTGGAGCGCCGACGGCACGGCGGTGTTCGCGCGGCTGGCCGAGCGGGGGGATCGTCGGCTGCAACTCTACCGAGTCGACGCGACCAGCGGGGAAGCGCGGGTCCTCTGGGAGGATCGCTCGGACACCTACCTCGACACCTGGACCCAGTTCTGGTTCTACGACAACAACACCGACATGGTGTACTGGACCGCGGATGAAAGCGGCTGGTTCCAGCTCTATGGGATCGACCCGCGGTCAGGGAACCGGCGCCGGCTGACCCAAGGCGACTGGCTGGTGCGCGACGTCGCCGGCGTGGACAAGGCGACGGGTACGTTGCTGGTGACGGGCACGGGCCGCGAAGCGGGGCGCGATCCGTATCTCCGTCATCTCTATGCCGTGCCGAGCCGGGGCGGTGCGATCCGGCTGCTCACCCCTGAGCCCCTCGATCACGACATCTCGGTTTCACCTGACGGACGGTTCTTCGTCGATAACATGTCGTTCGTCGATCAGCCGACACGCTCGGTGCTTCGGAGCAGCGCCGACGGGCGGATACTGATGGAACTGGGCAAAGCCGACGTGAGCGCCTTTCTCTCGGCGGGGTATCTGCTCCCAGAGCCGTTCGAGTCGTTGGCGGCGGACGGCAAGACACCGATCTACGGAGCGATCTTCAAGCCCGCCGGGTTCGATCCGGCCAAGCGGTACCCGATCATCGAGGAGATCTACACGGGGCCGCAGATCATCGCGAATAGTCCGAAGTCGTTCGAGGCGTCGCTGGTCGCCAGGTTCATTCAGCCGCAGGTCCAGATTGGCGCGATCGGGGTGACGGTGGACGGCCGCGGGGTGGCCGGCCGTTCGCGCGCGTTCCAGCAGCCGGCCTATCGGAACGTCCACGCCGTTGGCCTCGATGACCACATCGCCATGATCCGGGCGGCGGCCGCGAAATATCCATGGATGGATACCTCCCGGGTTGGGGTGTACGGCTATTCCGCGGGCGGCTACGACGTGGTCCGGGCGCTCACCGAACGGCCCGACTTCTACAAGGTTGGCCTAACGGGTGCCGGTGTGCAGGACAACCGGCTCGACAAGGCGTGGTGGAACGAGCAGTGGATGGGACCCGAGATGGGACCGGTCTGGGACGCCAATTCGAACATCACGTGGGCGTCGAAGCTGGTCGGCAAGCTGATGATCGTCCACGGAGAGCTGGACGACAACGTGCCGCCGGCCAATACGTTCCGTTTGGTCGATGCGCTGATGAAGGCGAACAAGGACTTCGAGCTCCTGATCGTGCCTAACGCCAATCATCCGATCATGGCCGTCCCCTACTTCTGGCGTCGCCAATGGGACTTCTTCGTCCGGGAGCTGCTCGGGAAGACGCCGCCGACGTACCAAATGAAGCCGTACAATTGATGGTGAAGCCCCGGAGCACTGTTCCCGATCTCCGGATCACACTAACCACGCACGCCAGGCCCCCCATGCACGTGTTCAGAGCGTCTTCGTCGATGATTCGCCGGTTGTCGCGCCATGACCGCGACGTCAGACTGGTCCAAGTCGTCGCCCTTCTTCTCGCATCGTTAGGCTCGGTGCGTGCCCTTCCTGCACAAAGCCGCGCCGGCGATCGCCGTGCCAACATGGCGGCGATGAACGTCGAGACCACCGACGACCCGCGCCGCATTCCCGTGCCCCGGGGACCGAAAGGGCCCGATGGCGCCATCGTCGTTCGCGGCGGCCGCATCTTCGACGGAACCGGCGCCGCCGCTCGCGAAGGGACGCTGGTCATCGAGCGCAACAAGATCACGCGGATACTGCCGGCCGCGGCTCGCCCGGGATCGGCAGGGTGGCCGGCAGGAGCGACGGTGATCGAGGCCGCGGGGAAGACCGTCATGCCAGGCATGGTGGACCTGCACACGCACCTCACCTACTCGGATCCGCGCGATGCCGATGAAGAGGCGCTGAGCGAATCCGACGCCGTGCTGCGGGGCGCGGAGCGGCTGCGCTACTTCGTCGAGAGCGGCATTACCAGCATCCGCGACGTGGCGTCGATGGGCGACGTCGCCTTTCGGCTGAAGGATTGGGTCGCCCGCAATCGAATCCCGGGGCCGCGAGTGTTCGCTGCGGGTCAGCTGCTCACGTCCGTGAGTGGGCACGCGGCACAAGGGTTGGGCATGCATCCGTCATCGAAGCAGTTGGTCCGCGCCCTCATTGGCCCTGACGAGTGGCGCAATGCGGTGCGCGACCTGTTCGATCGCGGCGCTGACGTCATCAAAGTCGGTTCGCATTTCAGCAAGGCGGAAGTGCAGGCCGCGATCGAGGAGGCGCACGCCTTGGGCCTCAAGGTCACCTGCGATTGCGAGACGTTCTACACGCAGTGGGCCGTCGAAGCCGGGGTGGACATGATCGAGCACCCGCTCCCTCGCAGCGACGAGACGATCCGCCTGATGGCGGAGCGGAAGGTCGAGGCCGACCCGACGCTCGTGACGTACGCCTACCTCTTCGCCTCGTATGGCGGTGGCTACTACGGGTCCACGTCGCGCCGCTTCTACTTCAACGATTCGACCAACCTGGACATGCTGGTCCGCATGAAGCGCGCGGGGATCAAGATGGGGATCGGCACGGACCTGGTGGTCGGTTGGTATCGCGCCCTCCCCGGCGCGTACATCACGGAGCTGCGGTCGTTCGTGCAGGCTGGCTACACGGTTCCCGAGGCGTTGGTGGCGGCGACCAAGACGAGCGCCGAGCTGCTCGACATGGGCGACAAGCTGGGGACGCTGGAGCCCGGAAAGCTCGCCGACGTCCTGGTGGTCGATGGCCGCCCCGACGCGACGCTCGACGATCTCGGCAAAGTTGACGTGGTCATCCGCGACGGCAACGTGGTGGTGCGCGGCGGCGCGGTGGTCCTCCCTCGGCACACGGAAGAGAAGCCGCCCTCGTCGACGGGGCGCTCGTCGCCGCAGTGACCGATGACCGATCTTGACGAACGGTCAGTTCCGCGGGGCGGTCGCCGCACCAACATGCAATCCGTAACCGACGCGAATCGGCGATTATTCTCGCGTACCTTCGAGGGCCCATAGAAGGGCCGATCACGACTGCGATGGACCTCCCGGAGACCTCATGCGGACTCTTTGCCGATCGGTCGTTCGTGAATTCACGTGCCTCTTGGTGGCGCTCGCCGTCCCGTTGCAGCTCTCGGCACAGTCGGCGCCGGGGCCGGCGTACTCGGTGGGAGCCGCGTTCGAGGTCGCGCGCGCGCGCCTGGTGATCTTCGGCGGGATGGCGTCGAGCGGCTACCGCGGTGAGACGTGGGCCTGGGATGCAGATCACTGGTCCCTGATTGCGACCTCGGGGCCGAGCCCGCGCAACGCACCGCAACTTGCCTACGATTCGCGACGACATCGCCTGGTCCTCTTTGGCGGGGACACCCGCGCTGACGGCGCGCTCGCCGATACCTGGGAATCCGATGGAATGACCTGGACGCGGATGAACATCGAGGGGCCGCCCGGGCGCTCGACAGCGCAGATGGTGTTCGACTCTCGGCGCGGCCGCATGGTGCTCTTTGGTGGCGCAGCCACCGGCAACCGGACGCTCGGCGACACGTGGGAATATGATGGTATGCGATGGACGCGCGTCGCGACCGACGGACCACCGGCACGCACGCTGCACGGCATGGCGTACGACGCGCTGCGCGGTCGGACCGTCGTCTTCGGCGGGACCGCCGAGCTCGCGCCTAACGCTCCATCGTTTGCGGACACGTGGGAGTGGGATGGCGTCGCCTGGACGCGCAGCTCGGCCACGGGACCCGGCGCCCGCGATCACGTCGCGATGACGTACGACGCAAGCCGGAACGCGACGATTCTATACGGCGGCGGCTTTGATGCGGCCCGTTCGGAGACTTGGGCATATGATGGCCGCGCGTGGACGCAGGTCTCCACGGAAGGCCCGCCGCGCCGGTTCGCGACGCTGCACTACGACCCGGCCGGGCGACGCCTCCTCCTGTTCGGCGGCTTCGATCGCGTGCCTTCGAATGAGATTTGGGTGCTCGAGGGAAGCAGCTGGCGGCGGCGAGGTCCCTGACGCAGAACCTCCGCCGCGCAGGCCTGTGCCGGTAGTTCGTCGAAAGGGGCTGAACCTGAACGCCGGGTGGTCTTGGCAATCGCTGCGAGCGACTCTATATCTGAACACTGACGCCGTCCCACGCCGCGCCGGCTCCATGCGAGCGGTATCCGGTTTGGCGCGGACATTAGCCGGCGAACGGACCGTTGCATACGATTCACCACTAGCCAGGAGCAGCCCATGCGCCGCATCGCCTTCACCAAAATCGCGGTCGGATGTCTATTGCTCGTAGGGTGCCAACGCCAAACCGTTGTGGCGACACCACTGGCCCCGAACCATTTCGCTGTGGTCTTGGAGCGGAATGCTACGGGATGGCGTGCGCATTGTGATACCGGGTGCAGCTGGACCGATGTGTCGCTGACATGCGCCGAGTGCGATATCCGGCTGGATGCGAGCGGCATCGCTCGCGCGTATCCGGCAGCGGCAGCGCCAACGCCGGGCTTTGAGTTTGTCGTGGAAGCGGCTGCAACGGGATGGTCGGCGCGTGGTGTGCAAGGCGTCCAATGGCAAGCACTCACATGGACGTGCCAAGCCCTGGGTTGTCGCGGGCGCATCGACGAGGCCGGAGTAGGGCGCGCCGACGGCGTGTAAACGGGCGGTGGCCGTCTCGCAACAATGGTCGCTGACGCAGCGAACTCTATGCTGACGCTGCGCCGTCTGCGTCAGCGCAGCCAGCTATGAATCGCAGTGCAGCAGAAAGCAGACGTTGGGGCCGCACGTGACGGCGGGGAGGGCGAGGTGCTTGGTCGCTTGATGCGCGGTGTAGCGGGAACGGCAGTCGTCTGGGGCCTTGGCGTGGTCGCCACGTGCTCGCGACCGTGGTCGCCATGCTTCCTTGCGGGCGCGCAACTGCCGTCGCGCGAACTCCACCGGCGTGCATGGTTGACGGGTGCGATTGCTCGGTGGGCATTGAGCGGCGTGGTCTTCGCGGTCGGCGTGGCGGCGGCTGGACGCCGTCCCGGATCTACCCTGATGCCGCCCCGGCGGATGGCCGGGGCTGAGCGCGGTGCGCCGTGGTGATCCTTTCCTTTCGCTTGTCCTGAGTCTGGTGTCGGCACGGCCAGTGCCGATCGCCATGTGGTGGAGCGGCATCGCGGTGATCAGTCTCGGAGTTGGCGCGGCGGCCGGGGCGGGGACGTTGTTTCTGGCGAGGCGGGCGTCGCCTGACGCGTCGGTCGGGGCCGGGCAGCCGAGCGGCGTGGCCTAAACCGTTTGCTGCTGACGCCGCACACTCGTTGCGCTCGCGCCGTGCAAACGCCAGCGCAGTCATCTATGAAACAGCGCAAAAATCTGCGACGTTAGGCGTACTCTCCCGGCACCGTCCATGACTCGCTCTGTGCAGCCGCGTTGGTCCTTATCGTTCTTCTCCCCACGCTTCTGAGTGCCCAGCGGGTCACACGTCCGACGTTCAACCTGCCGCGCAACAGGCGCGCGAGAGCGCGGCAGCACGCAGCAGCCTGTCCGGTTGCAGTTGTCCGCAACATGCGGTCCTTGGCGCGGGTCGGAGGCGCCGTGGTGGGCGCAGCGACGGGATGACTCTCGGTGGAGCCGTGAATAAGGGCGGCGATAGTAGTGAGTCCGTCCGCATTCGACGACGAACGATTGTCCTCTTTGCGGTTGGCGGTGCGGTCGGTGGACTGATGACGGCGGTTCTGCGCCCGCCGTGCTCAGGTGGGTAACGCAGTCGCGCGCCCCCGCTGCCCGAGGAACTTGGGTGCCTACCGAGCTCGCGGAGCCAAGTACAAGGCTCGCGACTAGCGCCCAAGCGGGGGTGGATCGCACGTGATAGCTCTTTCGCTGAACGTGACCATGGCGGCCGCCGGGAAGCGCCCGCCCAACCGCGCGGTCGAGTGAAGCTACGTGAGTCGTTCAGCTGTGGTCAACTTACGAGGCCTCGTCGGAGCCCGCGCCTCCGCCACAAGCGACGCTGTTGACGAGGGCTCCGCCAGCTCGACCAAGGCCTTGCTCGACCGGATGAACAACCCCTTACCTCGCCGCAGGGTTCGTGGTATCTTCGTGGCATCCGACCTCTCCTTCCGTGGAGGCGCCGATGCATACGACGCGCTGGTTCGAGCGTTGGGCCGATGGTCTGCGAAACTCCTTCGACCAACACCGGTTCGCGCCGGTGCACATGGTCGCGCTCAGCGGGTTCGTGGCGGCGGTGTTCGGGTCGCTGGTCAACCGAGAGGCCTGGGGGCAAGGAACGTGTTCGCGCTTTTCGTTCCTCGACTTCGAGCTGACGTTTTCGGCCCGCTCGTTCTTTTCCCTGCTCCGGTTGGCCGGCGACTGCCGCGACGGAGTACTGCACTCGCTCGTGCGCTCGGACATCGCGTTCGCGATCGCGTACCCGTTCTTCCTCTGCGCGCTGTACCTCTGGGTGGAGCGATACCGCAGGTTCGCGCCTAACGCGCCGCAACAGGCGCCCACGCGCACGGGCACGCGACCGCCCATGACGTCGTCGCTGCTGGTTCTCTTGCCGTTTGCGATCGGTGCCTTCGACATCTTCGCCGAGAATCTGGTGCTGTACTTCGCGGCGAAGCTTCCTGAACAATCGTCGTCGGCCGCGGCACTGGTCTGGGCGGGGTCGTTCGGCGCGTCGTGCAAATGGGCAATGATCGCCTTGTATGTGATCGGACTGGTGGCGATGACGATCCGCGGGCCGCGCTGGCATGTGGTATGGCGGATTCGCTACAGTATTTTTGCAGTGCTGTTCGGCGCGGCGCCCCTGCTCGCTGTTCCGCAGGGCCAGGACATTCTCCAGCGCTTGGTTGAGGGTGCGCACCCGCTAGTCCGTGTGTCGGTCGCGGTCCTCGTGATTGCAATGACGGCTCTCGTGATCTGGTACGGGGCGCGTGTCCTCACTCGTGCGCGAGATCCCGGTGAGACCCCCGACGCATGGGAGGTGTTCTTCGAACGTCAAATCCCCCGCATGGTCGGGCTGGCGTTCATGCTGCTGTCCGCCCTTGCTTTCGCGCGAGCTGGGAACGGCGCTAAGCGTTTCGCCGCCGTCGCGGTGGTGAGCTACCTGTTGGTCCTCGGCTTGGCGCGGACCAAGTCCAAGCGCCGGACGGCGGTCGAGGGGACGTCGCGGTGGGGTGCTCCCGGATCCGGCGGCGTTCTCCAGGCCATTGGCAAAAGAGTGCTCCCGGCCTACGCCAGGGTCGACCCGCTGGTTACCGAGCGCGCTGGGCGGGCCTGCATCGGCGTCGTACTCGGCGCATTGAGCGTACTGCCCGACACGCTTTCGCCGTTACACTTCCTTCCCAACGTGCGCGACACCGGCGGGCTGAGACTCGGGGCGTACCTGCTGCTCGCGTTCGCCTGGGTGCTGTACTTCGTCGTGTACTTCCGGCGAGATCTGAAGATTCTACGAGAGAAGGAGCCTAACGAGGCATTGATGATATTGCGGTGCGAACGCGAGAAGGGAAGGACAGAGCGAGCTGCTGACTTCGACATCAGCGAGATACCGCGCGATGTGAAGGCAAAAGTTGTGGTTGCGGCTCTCGTGAGCGCAGCATTCTTCGCAATGTACACGTGGGCGACGGTGCCGGTGGCACGGTTTGTCGGGCCGTTGGTCGTTCTGGCGACTGCGACGGCGAACATGGTGTTTGTCGGCAGTTTTCTAGCCGTGCTCGGGAGACGATTGCAGTTCCCTATAGTCTTGCTGCTGCTCGCGCTGGCGCTGGCGTTTTCCCGATGGAACGACAACCACGCGGTACGATTGATCGAGCCGTCTACCAGGTCCGACACCGGCGATGCGCGCATCGCCATCGACGCACGTCTCGCGGCGTGGCTGCGGGCGCACGGCGGGGTTTCGCCGAGTGCAGACTCGTCAGCGCGCGCCACTGGGCGAATTCCACTCGTGCTGGTTGCGGCAGCAGGGGGCGGACTCCGCGCCGCGTATTGGACGGCGCTGTCACTCGCCACGTTGCAGGACCGAGATACCACGTTTGCCTCTCACGTCTTTGCGATGTCAGGCGTGTCGGGCGGAAGCCTCGGGATCGGCGTATTCGCAGCGATGCGGCATGACATGTCCGGGAGCACCGGGACCCGCGACTGCCAAGCCAGCGACCGCGGACCTGCGCAGGTGATGGTACCATGCGTGCGTCGCTTCATGACCGAGGACTACCTGTCACCGGTGCTGGCGAAGCTCTTGGCTCCCGATTTCGCCCAATGGTTCCTGTGGTTTCCGGTCCGGCGCTTCGACCGCGCGATGGCACTCGAAGATTCGTGGGAGCAGTCGTACGACAAAACGATGGGGGACACAACGCTGCAGATGGGTCTGCGGACACTGTTCACGGAAGCGCAGGCGGCACAAGGGGTCCCGCCTCTCCTGCTGAACTCAACGCACGTCGAGACTGGTCGACGCTACATCGCCTCGACGTTTGCGCCGGACACGGTCTACCTCGATGCGGTCGACGTGCTGAGTGTGTTGGGAGGACCGGATCTGCGACTCTCTACAGCGATGCACAACAGTGCGCGCTTCACCTATGTGAGCCCTGCCGGACGACTGGAGCGGCATGATGGCGATGCATACGGTGCGGTGGTTGACGGCGGGTATTTTGAGAATTCTGGCCTCGCCACCTTAAACGACTTGCGCCGCGCCTTGGCGTCGTTGCTCGACGCGCAAACCGAGCCGGCCTTGCGCGCCGTCGCACAACGGGTGGACCTCGTGGTCTTGTACCTCTGCAACGACCCCGTTGGTTGCCGGCGCGATACCGATTCCGCGAGCAGCCGGCTGGCGACCAAGCGTGCGGCCGGTGGTGAGTGGTTCGCGCCGCTGCGCGCCCTCCTCGCTACCCGCGACGCGAGGGGCGCCTTTGCTCGCGCCGAAACAGCGCGCGAATTGGCTGAGCGGCCGACGGGCGCTCACGCCGGTTTCTTCTACCAGCTGAATGTGTGTGACTCCCTGTCGGCGCCCTTGGACCCCGCGGCGAAGGACAGTATTGCCACCGTGCGCGACCGGGTGGTCAATCCTCCGCTTGGCTGGCTGCTCTCGGCGCCTGCGCGCCGGTGGATGGACTTTTCGCTCGAATCGTCGTCGGCCGACGACCGCGGAGCGTCGTGCCAAGGGCGGAACGCACGCACGCTGGCCGACCTGCTCGATCGCGTACGGGGTGCTCGCGCAGGCAGCTAGTGTTCAAGGAAACGAAGGGAGACTTCAGCCCCTAACCTTTGTCGACGTGTGCAACGCGCGTCAGTGGACAGCAGACCTCGGACCTTTTGCGTCTGACGTGCACGTCAGGGCAGGACAGCCAAGCGGCGCGGCCTAAACAGCGTTTGCTGCTGACGCCGCACACTCGTATGGTAGGCTGCGCTGTCTGGATCAGCGCAGCCATCGGTAGAGTGCACGGCGCAACGAAGTTGGTCGTTAGGCGTCACAAGTCGCTAGTCGATTTCCCAATCACGGTTCTATTGCTATCTGGGTGGCTTCTCGCAACGTCGTCTTACAGGAAAGGCCTATGCCCGTCGTCCGTTGCATTCGCACTCTTCGTGACAGAGGTTCTAAGAATTCTGCATTCATATGCTATGCACACCAAGACAATGAATCTGCAAATGTGAAGGAACGGTGGCTGGACCGGTTCCTTCAGTTCGTAAGACCGATGGTTCGCCAGCAGGAACTGAACGTATGGTCAGATCAAGAATTGAACATAGGAGATAGATGGCGAGAAGAGATTTCAGCGCAACTCGAGGTTGCAAGGGCCGTTGTGCTTTTTGTGAGTCCCGCGTTCCTTGCGTCTGACTACATAGCCGAAACAGAACTACCGATGCTTCTGAAGCGTGCGAAAGACAGCGGCGTTCCAATTTATCAATTCCTGGTTGCCCCCTGTTTGGATGCGACGAATCATCCGTCGGGGTCGCCCTGAGCGCGGCGTAGACCTTCGTCTTATTTCTTCCCCTTCGTACTCTCCCCCAACGGAACCGCCAGCTTCGACGGCGCATCTCCCGGCGGCGGCTGCCTGAGGCCCACGACACACGGCGCCCAATCCCGATCGGTCCTAGACGGGAAGCTCACCCCGTCCGATTCCCGATAATGAAGGACGGAGCATGTTCACCCCGTGTCCTGCGAGCCAAGCGCCGATCAGACTGTCCTCGGACAGCTGCAAGGATCAAGCAGTTCGCTTGTGCTGTGCACATGAAGCAGCCGTTCCGTGTCCGCACGTCCGAATCGTGCGTCGATGGCGGACGAGCGCGCCCGCCCGCTGTAGGCGAGGGGACCGGATAACACCTCCGCAAGGCTCGCTGGTCGATAGCCCTGTGCCAATTGCGATCGGACGTGGTCGATATCCGACGGGTGCAACCCCGGCCAGGGCGAGGACCGCGATTCCTCTCCGAACCACGAGAGGTCGACGAACTCACGACGTTGGGCGTGGTATTCACGCGACGGTGATACACATGGACGCTTTCGTGGATGACGATCTCGCAGGTGCTGCGGATCGGACGGATCATTGCCCGCTCGCGTCACGAGCCCATACACGGGGAGAAGGCCGCCCGGACCTCTCGATGAATCGGCGGCAGCAACCATCCATGATTGTCGCACAAACCCCGGGCTTCACCCCAGCGAATCCGCCAGTACGACTCGAGCAGCAGGCGGACGCGAAGATGCGCAGCCTATGGCCGCGGGCCGGCGCCGGTACGGGGGTGACGGCGGCCTCACCGAAGAACGCCGTGATGGCCGACTCGCCATCGACCGCGGCGGCCAGCACCATCGTGGCAACGGCGCTATCGGCATCGACGAACGACGCGACGAAGTCGCTGCGACCCTCGAGCGCCATCCGTTCGATCCATCACCGTCGTGAGCGGTGGGCCTGCGTTGGAGCTGCAGGCGACTGCCGCGAGCAGCACGGTCATCGCCGTTCTCATGGGACTTGCCGCCAAGCGGCTGCCATCAAACTCCCACGTGTCGGCAGAAGGCCTGAACAGCCGATTCGCCGCCGTAGAGGACAATGCGGTTTCGTACGACGTCGTAGGCCATTGCGTGTCCAGTGCGAGCCGGTGGGCCAGCCACGTTCAATCGCGTCCACGTGCTCCATTCCATAGCCACGAATCTCCAACGACGCCGTCAGTCGCCCCTCCGAACAAGGGACTCCTCCACCGGGCGCGCGCAACGGCGAACGCGGAGGCGGTAGGTACCCCGGAGGCATCACGAAGCTGCCATGCTCCGCCGGCTGCGGCGTATGCCACCACCCGACGATCACTCTCCTCGACAGCATCAGGTACAGGGCCGTGCTCGCCGCGACCAAGGCGCCACCGAACGTCCCTGCGGTTGGCGCGGTGACGTTCGGCGTGCGCGTCGAGCCTGCCCAGACCACTCCCATTGGTCGGAGAAGTTGTCGAGCGTCGCGGGATCGATGCCACCAGTAGATCACGCGCTGTGCCGCGGGATCAAAGGCGCTCGTGGCGTGTGAGCGGGCAGCGGGTCCGCCGGGAGCGCGCTGCGTCCACGTCGTGCCCGAGAGCTCCCAGGTGTCGCCGTAGGCGGGTGCGTTTGGCGCCGTGCCACTTCGACCGCCAAAGACGACGCTCACGTCGCGTCCTTGATCATACGCCATCGTGGTCGAGTTGCGGCTGGCGAGACCCGTTGCGCCGAGTGAGACGAGGGACCAGCGCGTGCCGTCGAACGCCCAGGTCGACGACTGATCGTTGACGACACCCCCTGGCACGAGCGGTCCGATCCCCCCAAAGAGCAGCACTCGTCGGCGACCGGCGTCGAACGTCATCGCATGCGCCCGACGGGCCAGCAGATTCGGCGTAGCGACACTCACGGTGGTACTGCCACTGACCGGCGACGTGGTCGTGGCATTGGTTGCGGCGGCGGTGACGGTTGCCGTTCCGGGTGCTACGGCCGTTGCCAATCCCGTCACCGACACCTGGACGATCGACGGGTCGTTGCTCTGCCATGCCACACTCGCGGCGATGATCGTCCCCGACGTTGAGCGCACGACGGCGTCGAGCTGCATGGTTTGGCCAATGGTCAGCGCGGCGTTAGGCTGCGGGATCTCGACGGAGCCGATGGCAGGAACTGTGTTTGATGGCGGTGAGGTACCGTCTCCGCCACATCCGGCCGCGAGTGCCACAGCGCCCACGATGTACCGGCGGCGGATCTTCCGTAAAGCCGATGAGAGAAGAATCATGGAGGGGCCTGTCTGGGGTTCTGGGTGTGGCAACCCTGTGCACGCGTCAGCCGCGACACGGATGCCCGATGTTCCGTCAGAACCCCGTCGGGCCCGCTCCCCCGTCGGACCAGCGAAACGACGCAGCCAATTGCACTTCCTTCGGGGTGAACCGCAAACCTGTTGAACCAGCCGCTGGCCGACGCGGGGCTCCGCTCGCGAGATTCAGGGCATGGTAGCCGGTCGCGACACGGGTCCAGTCTGGCGTTCACGCACGGGCGTGGCCGCGTTGTTGTCTGGGGCGATGGTCCTCGGTGCAGGAATCGAGGCGTTGAGCGAGTACGCCGTGCGTGGCCACACGCTCGGCTACGAGTTCCTGCTGATGCTTCCGCCGTGGGTGTTGCGGGCGGTCTTCGCACCCATCCCGATTGGCTTGGCGCGACGCCTGGTCCATCGGCGTCTGGCGGTCATCGTGGCGGTCCACGCCGCCGGCGCGGTGGTCTACGCGGTGTTGCATCTGTCGAGCCTCGCTGCGCTGCATACATGGGTGTATCACGTCCCATACCCGTTCACGGAGCAGTTCGGCGACTTGTTCAATGAGTATGCGCTGCGGGTGGGGGAGACGTACCTCGCATTTGCGGCCGTTAGCCATGCGTTGACGTACGAGCGACTGCTCGGCGAGCGCGAAGCGAATGCCGTCGCCCTTCAGGGAGAGTTGGCGCAAGCGCAGTTGCGCGGACTGCGCAACCAGCTTCACCCTCACTTTCTCTTCAACGCGCTCAACACCGTGGCCATGATGGCTCGGGAAGGCAATAGCGCCGCTGTGGTGTCCATGATCTCGCGCCTGAGCGCGCTGCTGCGTTACGCGCTGCGGGCGTCCATCGACGCGGAGGTCGCATTCGACGCAGAGCTTGCCTTCACGCGTGAGTATCTCGCGATCGAGGTCGAGCGACACGCGCCGCGGTTCAGCGTCACCTGGCGGATCGCGCCAGAGGCGAGCACCCTGCGCGTGCCAGCGCTGGTGCTGCAGCCGCTCACCGAGAACGTGGTGCGCCACGCGGTGGCTGCGGTGCGGCGGCCGGTCGCGATGGGGATCGAGGCAGTGGTGGCCGCCGGCGAGTTAAGGCTGACGGTGTGGGACGATGGCCCGGGGCTGATGCGGCCGAGCGCTGGGCCCGGAGCGGGCATCGGCACGTCGAATATTCGAGAGCGGCTGCGTCGCATGTATGGTGAGGCGGGCGCGTTGGAAGTGGCCGCGAGGCCCGAGGGTGGCGTGATCGCCACCGTGCGCGTGCCTGCCCGATCGGCGGGGAGCGTCGCGGCCTGATGTCCGGCGATGCACCGATGAGGCCGGGCCACACGTGGCGCATTGTCGTGGTCGACGACGAATTGCCAGCCCGACGCGGCTTGGTCCAGCTCCTACAGCAGGACGCCGCGCACGTCGTCGTCGGCGAATTCGCCGATGGACCTTCCGCCATCGAGGGCATCCGTCGACTGCAACCTGACATCGTCGTCCTGGATGTCGAAATGCCCGAAGTCGACGGGTTCGAGGTGTTGGCCGGTCTCGAACCCGACGTTCATCCCGCGGTGGTTTTCGCGACCGCACACGAGTCGTTCGCGGTTCGTGCCTTCGATATTGACGCGGCGGACTACGTGCTGAAGCCGTTTGATGATGTCCGGTTCGCGCAGGCCATGGCTCGCGCCAAGCGGTTTGCTGGTCAATCGCACGCCGTGCGGCGTGAGCAAACGGAACGACTCCTCGAGTGGTGGTCTGCAGAGCGGGCCGAAGGAGCGCGAGCGCTGCCACAGCCATACGCGCGGCGCCTCGTGGTTCGCGAGACCGCGCGCACGATTGTTGTTGACGTGGCCAACATTACGTGGATCGAAGGGGCAGACTATTGCGTGCGCGTGCACCTTGGCGGCAAGGGTGTGCTGCACCGGGAGACCCTCACGTCACTCGAGTCGCGGTTGGACCCCTGTCGGTTCTTTCGAGTGCACCGCTCGGCGCTAGTGAACCTGGCGCACGTTCGTGAGGTTCGCCCCCTCGCCTATGGCGACTCGATCGCGGTGATGAGTGACGGCGCGCGCGTTCGCGTCGGCCGAGGACGTCGCGCGCTTCTCGAGCGCGCACTCGCCGGTGACGCCGGAGGCTGACTCGCACGCGTCAACAACGCGTTGCTTTGCTTCGAGGAGCGAGCCGCAGGGCATTGACCGTCGTCGCCTTCTAGTAGTCCAGCCACTCCATCGGCGACACAATCTTCTGCCCTCGAATCCGTTGAATCGTTTCCGTCAGCACTTCGATGTTGTTGTCGAAAGAGCCATGCGTCGATTGCACCTGCATGCCATCGCGTGTCGTTCGAACTGAACGCTCCTTCACAATCCTGAGTCGCGCGTCGTGCCCTACCGTCGCACGCCATCGCTGCTGCCACTTCCGCACTTCGATCAGTTGCTCTTCGGCCCACTGATCCTCGTCGCTGGCGTATCTGGGCAAGTGCGCTCGCTCCATGCCGAGCAGGGGTTCCTTTCGGTCCGCATCACAGGCGCGTGATACGAGATACAAGAGCGATTTGCCGTAGATCGGCGCCTTCGGCGTGGGCAGGGCATCGCACTTCTCGTTCTCGTCGCTCAAGCAGTACAGCCACAACCGTTCGAGCGGGAGGAGGTTTTCGCCTTCGACGCTGTAGCGCTGATTGGCGAAGAGAACTGAACATGCGGCGGCAAACAGGGAACACGACCCGATTCGGTACGGCCATTGCGATGCCGATGTGATCATGGCCTCCAGACAATGCCCGAGCAGGATGGCGCCCGCAGAGTGACCGACAAGATGCACCTCGAGCTTTCGTTCTTGCGCAGTGAGCACATTCCCGAGGTGAGCCAAATTGCGCACGAGTAGCTCGAGGCCGTTGCCCATCCGCATGCCGCGCATGGCGTTCTCGCGCATCTCTGACCACACGCCACGACCGAATGGGCGGGCAATTGCTTCGAGTGCGCGGTCCTTCTGATCGCTGAACCACTCAAGCCCGCCCGTCGCGGTATCCTGGCCGATTCCGGGGATCTTGGAAACCCAGTCCGCCAGCATCGACTGCAATGTTTCGACTGGCCCCGTCCGCCACACCAGGAAGATCGGGTAGATGTCGTTTGCGAAGAAGTAGGGCGCCAACACGCGCACGCGGGCGATAGACGGATCTTCGCTGTTCAGCCCTCCGTGCGCATAGATGGCCAGCCGAACCGTACGACCCTTCTGTTTCGCGAACCACGCGCGCGGGCGTTCGAGTACGGTCGCTCTAGCATAGTCCTCGGCGGCATCAGCTCCGCCTATCGTCATGTCGCGCACGCTCAATTCGCCGTCATTTCCCGTCACAAGAGAGCACGCGTAGGCATCTGCCGTACTTAACGGCTCATAGGGTCGGTAGGTGAACTCGTGGTCCACTGGCCACGGATCGTTGGCAGGATTGCGCGTTGCTCGGCCGACGCGTTCGAGCTGAACGACTGAACGCCCGGCCGGCTTCCTCCATCTTACCGACAAGGTGCGTTCCGCTGTGGGTTCAGCCGGTACGCCTAACGCGCACGCCCACGCGTCGGTTCCGTGGGCGGCCCAGTCGGAGTAAAGGAGTCGGCCAAAGCCGCCGGCGCCCCAGTGCTTGCCCCACGAGTTCTGAACGATGAAGCCGCGCTCGTCGTAGCCGACGAGCGCGAAGGCGTGGCCACTGAGTGTTCCAGGTCGCTTGGGAAGTGGAATGTCCGGAACTTGCTGGTGCGCACGTGGAGCGGGCTTCGCGCGGGCCCATTGCAAGTCGTCCCAGCCGGAGTGAACGCGTGCCGAGACATACACCGCTCCGATATTCACCAAGGCCGCTTGAATGTCCACTACAGATTCACGAGCAACTCGATAGTACACTCCGACTGTTCGAGACAGGGCATCAGCGTCCCAGCCATCCTTAGGCGGCACGAACGGTGCGTGACCAGTACCATTCAGTTCATACGGCCAGAGTGCTGCGCTGCATACACCGTGCTTGTGCCAACCCTTCAGCGCTCCGCGACAGCTCGAACCATCGTAACGCTCTCCCGGCCATTCGTCGTACCGTTTGGCCAGCTCGTACAGCATCCTGGGGCTCACGCTTCCAAAGGCGCCTGTCGAACCGGTGGCAACATGCCTTGTCCACAGGAGGTAGTTTACAACGCACGCGAGGCCGAAGCCCGTGCACGCGCCTTCGGTGCCCTGATCGAGTATCAGCCCATTCGCGAGATAGCTCGGCAACAAGTCCGCGAGCAGGTCGTCGGTCGGATAGCGCGGCGGCAGGGAACGTAACGGCGGATTGTATGGGAGGTCGCGGAAGTCGACTCGGTCGGGGCGGGCATCAAAGACGCGCTCCGAAATGGGAATTCGCCCCGCACGTGGCTTTCGCGGCGGCTTTCCGCCGCGCTTGACGCGGCGCGTATGCAACGCCCCATTGGTTGCTCCGAGGGCGGCGAAGCTAGTGGCCGGTGAAAACACCACCACCAAAGGGTTAGCGTGGCTGGTTCCGCTCACGCCTAACGTTTGCTGCGCCGGCACGTAGTCGTCCGGTGTGCCCAAGTCAAAGATGTGCGTCCCGGCCGGCAAGCGAAGCATCTCGCCGGTGTCGCCTTGGACCGTGCCGTCGACGTTGACGGTTCGCTTACCCTGAAAGGTGACGACGACGAACTCCATCGGTCCCTCCTTCAGAAGATTCGGTAGCCGAGGCCAACCGACAACCTGGTCGCCCGCACATCAACCGTGCGGTCGGGCAATGGCATACTCCCTCGGAAGTGGATGGTAGGTCGTGCCATCGCGTACGAGTAGGAGACGCTCGCTCCGATCTTGTCGGAGACATCAACCCAGAGACTTGCCTCGGGTTTCAGCAGCCAAGAGCCCGTGGTCGGTGTCGTGGTGCCCAACGTGCCGCTGGCAGCAAGAGACTCTCGCGCGTCGTCCGTCAGGCGAAATGACGCGAACGTGTAGCCACCCTCAACCTTGACGCTCGTTTCGACTGCACCAAAGCGGCGGCTCATCGATGGGCCCGCGGAAAGACCGCGAAGTCGCAGACGCCCGATCGACCGCGCCGCATCGAACACGGTTCCAGGAACACCGAACGCCTCAGCGTTGTAGCTGATGGCCGCACCAATCCCATTGCGCTTCGCAACGCGGAGCCGAAAGCCAAACCCGTCCTCGCCGTCACTGACGTCCGCGTTCCGTGCACTCGTCGCGTGGTATTGCAATACGGCGTCAAACGTATGCGGATAGCCCTTGCGCTCCTTCTTACTCGATTGAGTGGTGCAAGACACTGGGTGAGGAACGGCTGGCGTGCCGACGGTCCCCTTCAATTCAGATGCGACGAACTCACTGAACGGTTGTGAATTCGACTCCGTCACTGAGCTAGACTGCCGCAACAGCCGCGCTGCTCGATCGACAAGGCAGTCCACGGTGAAGGGAGAGAGTTGGAAGTTGGTTCCCGCGCCTTGAAGAAACGCCCGCTCGGTGTCGCTCGTATCGTTTTCGATGGCCACCTCAACGCCGTAGAACCTCGGTGAGACGTCATGGGCGGTCGCGCAACTGCAGGCTGAATCAGCTGCCTCGCGACCACCGTTCAAGTGGGCATCGAAACCGTACTCACGAAGCAACTCGAGCGTCTCGGTTGTAAAGTTCCCCATCGGAATTCCCGCAGAGGCATCTGCGACGGGAAGGGACCACGGTCCCGTGGCCTTGGTGTCCCAATCCTTGGCCTTGGCCGTGCGCGCGTTTACGGTGATGACGATGATGGTCCGCACCTGTCGACGGTTGATCTTGTTCAGCAAACTCCATCCGCCGACGACGGCGGGGCCCAGCCGAGGATCGTTAGGCCGATCGGTGGATGTAAGGGACTGTAGCACGCCTCTCAGGCCTAGGTTGTCGGCCAGGCCGCCATCAAGGACATGGAGGTATCGTCTGGTGCTATCGCGATAAGCCAACAGTTGGCGGGCGGCGGTGTAACGGCGATAGTTGAGAAACGCGTCGTGCATCGCCAGCCCAACCCACGTGGGGGTCGTGTAGCCGCATCCCTCGGCGTTGTAGCTGTTGATGGTCATGCTGTTGAGCAGCAGCGGAAAAGCGGAGGATGCCGCCACACCGCGGGCCACGGGGACCTTGCTCAAATCAGCGCAGAGCAAGTCGAACTGCTCCTGCGTGAATTCGAAGCGAGATCCCGTGGAGCCATCCGTTGCATTGAGGATAAGGTAGGGGCGAGTACCATTGGCGAGATCTCCGAAGGTGCCATCGCCAAAGATGTGCTGCTCATGGTACTTCGCGGCAATTTCAATGCGTGAGCGGAGATGCGTCCAGTTCTTCGGCTTGAATATCGCGCCACGAAGAAGGTCGCCTTGGACGGGATGATATAGAAACGCCCGATGAAATCGACTGGTGTCATCGAAGATGGACATCCGGTGCAGCGCGTAGTAGGCCGCCGTGAAGCTGCCCCCGGAGACGGAAGAGATGACGTCGACTTCGTCCAGGAGCGAGCGCTCCATTGCCTGGCACTGCAACGTGGAAAGCGAGTCACATGACACAGGCTCGTGACGTATCGGATCCCAGTGGAACCTGACGGCACGCAACTGTGCCAGAGCACCGTACGACATTGCGGCAGCTCTCGTTCCGCCGCCAGAGAACGCGAGCACGACAAAGAGCTCGTCGGAGTTGCGCTGTGGCTCCCTGCCTAAAGGAAGCTTGTCGAAGCGATAGCCCTCGCGAAGATCGTATTGCGTCAGCTTCGACGTCGTCGTGTATGCGCAGGCGGGAAGGACAAGCGTCGCCAGAATCGCCAGCCAGCCTCTCAGGCCCCAAGTCATCCGCGCCCCCCCCTTGCTAACGTGGCTGGTAATGAGTCCCAGATGTTAGCTGGACGCAAGAGGAGGGCTTCGTTCGCGGGGATTCCGACGAAGCCGTGGCGAGACGTTCACCTGTGGAGCATCCAATTCGCCATACCGGCGCAGTCGAAGTCCCGCGACGGCAGGAATGACGTGTGGAGCTGACGGCCAACCCGTGTGGGGCGTGCGGAATCGGTGTGGTCGTCCCTCAGGGAACGTCCCGCAGCTATGCACGTGGTCAACGGACCACAGTGCAACGCACGTTGGTTGCGTCGTTGAACCTAGCGCGTACTCCAGCTAGCTCAGGGCGCTAGCTGGGTGCGTTGACCACCTTCCTACGTCCTCCCCTTCGTACTCTCCCCCAACGGAACCGCCAGCTTCGACGGCGCATCTCCCGGCGGCGGCTGCCTGAGGCCCACGACACCACGGCGCCCAATCCCGATCGGTCCTAGACGGGGAAGCTCACCCCGTCCGATTCCCGATGAAGGACGGAGCATGTTCACCCCGTGTCTGCGAGCCAAGCGCCGATCAGACTGTCCTCGGACAGCTGCAAGAGTCCAAGCAGTTCGCTTGTGCTGTGCACATGAAGCAGCCGTTCCGTCATCGCACGTCCGAATCGTGCGTCGATGTACTGGACGAGCGCGCCCGCCCCGCTGTAGGCGAGAGGACCGGACAACACTTCCGCAAGGCTCGCTGGTCGATAGCCCTGTGCCAATTGCAATCGGACGTGTTCGATGTCCGACGGGTGCAACTGACCCGAGGCGAGGACCGCGATTCCCTCTCCGAACCACGAGAGGTCCGACGAACTCACGACGTTGGGCGTGGTATTCACGCGACGGTGATACACATGGACGCTTTCGTGGATGACGATCTCTCGCAGGTGCTGAGGATCGGACGGATCGTGCCCGCTCGCGTCACGAGCCCATACACGGGGAGAGAGCACCTGGACCTCTGATGAATCGGCGGCAGCAACCATCCATGATTGTCGCACAAACCCCGGGCTACCCCAGCGAATCCGCCAGTACGACTCGAGCGCTGAGCCGGACGCGAAGATGCGCAGCCTATGGCCGCGGGCCGGCGCCGGTACGGGGGTGACGGCGGCCTCACCGAAGAACGCCGTGATGGCCGACTCGCCGTCGACCGCGGCGGCCAGCACCATCGTGGCCACGGCGCTATCGGCATCGACGAACGACGCGACGAAGTCGCCTTGCGACCTCGAGCGCCATCCGTTCGATCCATCACCGTCGTGAGCGGTGGGGCTTGCGTTGGAGCTGCAGGCGACTGCCGCGAGCAGCACGGTCATCGCCGTTCTCATGGGACTTGCCGCCAAGCGCTGCCATCAAACTCCCACGTGTCGGCGAAGGCCTGAGTGGCCGATTCGCCGCCGTAGAGGACGATGCGGTTTCGTACGACGTCGTAGGCCATTGCGTGTCCAGTGCGAGCCGGTGGGCCAGCCACGTTCAATCGCGTCCACGTGCTTCCATTCCATAGCCACGAATCTCCAACGACGCCGGCGTCGGTCGCCCCTCCGAACAAGAGGACCCCTCCACCGGGCGCGCGCGCAACGGCGAACGCGGACGCAGTAGGCGCGCCGGAGGCATCACGAAGCTGCCATGCTCCGCCGGCTGCGGTGTATACCACCACCCGACGATCACTCTCCCTCGACAGCATCAGGTACAGGGCCCCGTGCTCGTCCGCGACCAAGGCGCCACCGAACGTCCCTGCGGTTGGCGCGGTGACGTTCGGCGTGCGCGTCCAGGCCTGACCAGACCACTCCCATTGGTCGGAGAAGTTGTCGAGCGTCGCGGGATCGATGCCACCAATCAAGATCACGCGCTGTGCAGCGGGATCAAAGGTGCTCGTGGCGTGTGAGCGGGCAGCACTGCCAGCGGAAGTACAGCTACCTACATGCCCACTTGGGCGGTGAAGGGGGCCTGCCGTCTGGTCACCTGCGGCTTGCCGTACTGCTCACGATTGAAGTTGTACTTGAACGCCGTCCACGTGGACTTGGAAACGGTGCAGCTGGCGGAGATCTCGGTGCGGCGGTGCCCGTGGGCTCGCCTTCGTTCAACACTGGGAAGTACGCGGCGCGAATCGGCTGGGTCGCAGCGGCGTCATCCCCAGCACGATCCCCCTAAACAGGCGACAATCAGCTTCCAGCGCACCAGTGTGCGTGGGCGGCGAATGAGCACCGCCAGACCAACCGCGGGGGCCGGGATGAAGCCGGCCATGTGGTTGGCATAGCCCAGTCCCAGCAAATAGGCGATCAGCACCAACAGGCGATCGGCCTTTGGTCCGTCAGGATCATCGCACCAACGCACCGTTAGCCAGGCGATGATCGCCACACCCACCAGGGCCACCGTGTACACCTTCTCGTTCACGACCGATTGCGACCAGACAGTGAAGGCCGTGGCGCCAATCAACGTCGCCAACGACCCGCCGACGATCCGCTGCCACCGCTCCGCCAGCCACGACACCAGCACGCGCTCGGTGATCAGGAACCACATCCCCGCGGTGACGGCACTGCACAACGCTGCCAGGATGTTCACCCGCATCGCGATGGACGGTGCGATCGGGAGGATCGAGAACACCCGACCCAGCACCACGAAAAACGGATTGCCGGGGGGGTGCGGCAGACCCATGATGTACGCCGCCGTGATGTATTCGCTGGTGTCCCACATGGCCGTGGACGGGCCAATCGTGAGCATGTACAGCACAAGGACGGCGACACTGGCGATCGCGGCCGCGCGGTACGACGGTCGATAGTCGAGTTCAGTCATGCAGTTGATCGAAATGAGCGAGAGGCAACCGCGGGGAAAGATGCCGTCGGGGGGGGCCGCGGGGTAGTCTCGGGGGCTCTAGTGACGGAACAGGCGCTGGCCCGTAAAGAACATGGTCATACCATGTTCGTTGGCCGCGGCGACGACCTCGGCGTCACGAATCGAACCACCGGGCTGCACAATCGCGCGCACGCCGGCCTCGGCGGCCTGGTCGATGGAGTCGCGGAAGGGGAAGTAGGCGTCGGAGCCGAGCGCGGCGCCCGCCGTGTCGTGGCCCACCACGCGCGCCTTGTGCACGGCCAGGAACGCCGCGTCGACGCGAGACATCTGCCCGGCCCCAATGCCAATGGTTGCACCGTCCCGAGCCAACACGATGGCGTTGGACTTGACGCTGCTCACGGCGCGCCAGGCGAACAGCAGGTCGCGCTTCTCCTCGGGGGTCGGTTGTCGCGTGGTGGCCAGCGTCCAATCCGTATCGGCAAGCACGGCGGGGGGACGGTCCTGCACCAGAAAGCCACCGCGCACGCGCTTGAGATCGTGCGAGGCGGGAGTGGCCGGGGCACGTCCCTCGAGTACGCGCAGGTTACGCTTGCGCCCAAGGATGTCGACAGCCGCCTCGGAGAAGGACGGGGCGACGATGCACTCGACAAAGAGCGAGGAGATCGCGTCCGCGGCCGCCTCGTCCACGGGCACGGTGAACGCGATCACCGATCCAACCGCGGAGACGGGGTCGCACGCCAGCGCCTTGCGATAGGCGTCCAGCGCATCGGTACCAACGGCCAGGCCACAGGGCGTGGTGTGCTTGATGATGGCGCAACACGCCTCATTCACGAACGGATCGGCGGCCAGCAGCGCACCTTCCAGGTCCAACAGGTTGTTGAACGACAACTCCTTGCCACCACGCTGCACCAACGCGCCGAGTCCGGCGCCTGCCTGTTCTACATAGAAGGCAGCCAGCTGGCCCGGATTCTCACCGTACCTGAGCGACTGGGCGCGCTCCAGGGAGATGTTCAGCTGCGGGGGAAAGGCTTCGCCTCGTTGCGTGGCAAACCATCCGGCGATCGCACCGTCGTAGCTGGCGGTGTGAGCGTACACCTTCTCCGCCAACAGACGTCGCAAGTCCAGGTCGTCGTCGCCGGCCTGCAAGGCGGCCAGCACACGCGTGTAATCTGACGGGTCGGCGATCACCCACACTGAGGCGAAGTTCTTGGCGGCACTGCGCAGCATGGATGGCCCGCCGATGTCGATCTGCTCCACGACATCTTCGGCGTGCACGCCGGGCTTGGCCGCGGTCTCGCGGAACGGATACAGGTTCACCGCGACCAGGTCGATGGGGGCGATCCCATGCTCGGCGATGGCGGCCATGTGCGCGCTCAGGTCGCGTCGTGCCAGCAAGCCGCCGTGCACCACCGGGTGCAGCGTCTTCACGCGTCCATCGAGCATCTCGGGAAATTTCGTGATCTCGGAGATGTCCTTGACGGAGAGTCCGGCGTCGCGAAGAGCGCGAGCGGTGCCGCCGGTGGACACGAGTTCCCAGCCGAGTGTGGCGAGCGATCGGGCGAAATCAACAAGACCTGATTTGTCAGAAACAGAAAGGAGTGCGCGAGGCATGGTCTATCGATCAGTTGGATGATTGTCGTTCTGGAAGGCGTCGGCCCACGTCCAATGCCATGGCGCCAATATCGGCGGTGGCGGTGAGCGCGAAGCGTGTGGCACTTCGCGGGCCGGAGGAGGCGACGACGTGACCGTCGCTGCCTAACGAAACATCGCCGCGCGCAACGGCGTGCACGGCGGGGGGGTAGATCTGGTGCTCGATGGCGAGCACGCGTTCGGCCAGCTCGTCCACCGTGTCGTCGGGAAAGACAGGAACGGGCCATTGGGCAATGATCGGCCCGTGGTCGTACTGCGCGTCCACGAAGTGAACGGTGGCGCCGGTGAGTCGCGTGCCGGCGGCCAACACGGCTTCGTGCACGTGGTGTCCGAACATGCCGTGCCCGCCGAAGGCGGGGAGCAGGCTCGGGTGAATGTTCATGATGCGACCGCGAAAGGCGCTCGTCACATCGTTCGGAATGAAGCGCAGGTATCCCGCCAGAACGATCAGGTCTGTGCGATGCTCAACGAGCAGCGACGAGAGCCCGGACGTTCGCATGGCCGCATCCATCGCGACGGCCTGCACACCATGGTTGCGGGCCCGGAGCAAGGCGCCAGCGGAGGCGCGGTCGCTGGCGACGAGCACGACATCGGCGGCGCGCTGGTCGCCTAACCTGCCGAAATAGTCGAGCAATGCCTGCAGGTTGGAGCCTCCGCCAGAGCACAGCACCGCGATGCGCTTCTTCATGGCGCGGATTCTACGGTGCCCGCCAAGGCGAAGTAAGTGTGCGCGGTCAGCGGGCGAGAAAGCGTGTGACGGCGTCGCCCAGCGTGGGGGCAAGGAGCCCCTGGCGCTCGGCGCGATCGCGTTCGTCGGCGGGGGTAGCGGGTGAGGGGACCAGCACGGCCATGCCGCCCAGGGTGATGCCGGGTTCCACGTCGCGCCAACGATCTCCAGCAAACAGGGAACGCGTTAGGTCGATGCCCAGCTGTTCGGCGGCCCGCTCGTACAGCAGCGTGCCCGGCTTGCGGCAGCTACACGGTCCGGTGACGTCTGGATGGTGCGGGCAGTGTAGCTGCAGGTCCACCTCCGCCCCCTCGGCGGCGAGCAACGCCGCGAGGCGGTCGCGCGTGGCGGCGTACTGTGCTTCGGTGATGAGGCCTTGCGCGATGCCGCTCTGGTTCGTGATGACGACCGGATGCACCTGCGCGCCGCGCAGCCGACTAATGGCGGCGGCGACGCCGGGCACGAGTTGCACGAGGTTCGCATCGGACAGGTAGTGCATGTCCGCGATCAGGGGTGCCGTCGCGGTCGAGAAACGCGGCGCGGGCGTCAGGCATGAGGCGGAGTTGACGCGTTCGGCATGGAGGACGGGGCGACGCGTGCAGGCGGCCGGAGTCGCACCACGCGCTGGTCAGGCATGCGGCAGCGCCTCACGTACGGCCTGCTCCAGCGCGGCATCCCGACCGGCGGAATGGAGCGCAGCTCCAACAAGAGCGCGTCGTCGGCCACGTGACCAATCACCGGAATTCGGCCGTCGCGCAGGCGAGCCTCCCAGTCGACGGCAGGTCCGCCTAACGCCACCGCCCATGAGGCCAGACGCGCGGAAGGGAATGCGCCACCGCCAACGCTCCCTTCCGTGGCGATGGCTCGGGCTGGAATCCCGGCGCTCTCAAGCCGCTGCGCCAGCGCGCGGGCTCGAGTCTCCAGATCGCCCGCCGTGGCGGCGAGCATCTGCAATGTCGGAATCTCACGCACCGCGGCGTCGGGATCGCGATAGAGCTGCAGCGTCGCGGTGAGCGCGGCGATCGTCATCTTGTCCACACGCAGGGCGCGCGTCAGCGGGTTGGTTTTGAGCGCGGCAATAGCGTCCTTGTCCCCCAGAAGTATGCCTGCCTGCGGCCCTCCAAGGAGTTTGTCGCCGCTCATCGCCACCAGGGTTGCCCCATCGCGCACGGCGTCGCGGGCCGTCGGCTCTCCGGTCAGCCCGAACGGCGCCAGGTCCAGCAGGAGTCCACTGCCGAAGTCATGCAGCAGCGGAACGCCGGCGGCGGTGGCCACGGGCTTCAACTCGCGCACGGAGACCTCGGCCACAAAGCCGAGCATCTCGAAGTTGGAGCGGTGGACCTTGACGATGGCGCCGGTTTCTGTGCCTAACGCGGACTGATAGTCGCTTACGGAGGTGCGGTTGGTGGTGCCGACCTCGCGCAGGCGGGCGCCGCTTCGGGCCATGATCTCCGGCACGCGGAAAGCGCCGCCGATTTCGATAAGCTCACCGCGCGAGACAATCGCCTCGCGATCCCGGGCGAAGGTGTTGAGGGCCAGCACCAGGGCGGCGGCGCAGTTGTTGACCACCAAGGCATCTGGGGCACCGGTCAGCTCGCGCAACAAGGCGACGCAGTGGTCGTACCTGGACCCGCGCTTCCCTGCCGCCAGATCAAACTCCAGGTTGGTCGCGCCGCCGGCAGTGGCCACAATGGCGTCGATGGCCGCTTGGGCCAGCGGGGCGCGCCCAAGGTTCGTGTGCAGCACCACGCCGGTGGCATTGAACACCGGTCGCAGGGACGGGAGCTGCAACGCGTGAATCTCGTTCGTCACGGCGGCGGCCCACGCGGATTCGTCGCGCGGGGCGTTAGCGGGATGTTCGCGGGCCCGATCGATCACCCGCCGAGCCGCGGCCGTGACTACACGTTGAGGGACGGCGGCGCTGGCGGCGCGCACCAAGGGCGATTCGATCAGGCTGCCCACCGACGGCAGGGCCCGACGCGGATCGCTCATCGTTGATTGGGGAGCGCGCCGAGCCAATGCGCGAAGGCGTTCGGTCCGTCACCCGCCGGGTTCCGCTTCACCTTGCTGGTATCGGGAGGCGGCTTCTTGGTGGAGTCTGCTCCCTTGCGAGAGGAGTCCACCGGCGCCGGCTTGGCCGTGCGGAACAGTCGATCGCTGGTGCGCTCTCGTTTGAGCAGCGAACGCATCCCAACCGCCCGCACGCGAAAGACCGTATTCGGCGGCAGCGGCTCCGTCAGCGTCAACAACACGTCGACCGACGGCACGGCGATTTTGATCTTCTGGGCTTCGCGGCGCGGGACGGTGTCGGCGCGCGCCGAGTCCCGAGGGACAGGTCGCTTCGCCGCCGGTCGATCGATCTTCGCATTCACTCGCGCGCCGTCGGCTCGGCGCGCCGAGTCCGCCTTGGCTACGGCCTCCAGCGAATCCTTCACATGCTTGGCCAGCAGAGAGTCCGCCACCAGCTTGTCGAAGGCGCGCTGGGTGATGGCGCTCACGATAGTGACGCTGGAAGAATCCGCGCGCTTGATCCCGAACAGGGCGGGGGTGATCACCAGCGCCGTGTCGAGAGGATGATCGAACGTCACGCGCAGGGTCAGGCTGTCTTTCACCGCGACGCTACTGATGCTCGGTCCCAGCGTATCGTGGACAAAAGCATACAAGAATCCGTGCAACGATCCGTTGAGCGTGACGGTGCTGGTATCGAAGAGTTCACGCGGGTCCAGCCGGCGATTGCGATTCTGGTCCAGAATTCCGCGCAACAGGTATTTCCCGTTGGGCAGGTGCCCGACCACAAACTCGCCGAGCGAATCGGCGGTGGTGACGTAGTGCAGCGAGTCCGGCAGTGAGATCGCCTCGACCAGTGAACGCGGCGCGACCTTGCCGTTGGGCCAGTCGAACTGGACACCGGAGATGCGGCCCTGCGCGATGGACGACCCGGTGGAGAAGACGAGTTCTAGACCGGTAGAATCGACGTTGCCATCCAGGTCGGTGAGCCCGGGAAGCATCGTTAGGGTGTACGTCGTGTTGGGGCGGTAACCACCGCGCGGCCGGATCTGCAAGGTCCTTCTGTGCCAAGAGACCGAGGGCTCGCCGATACTCGGCGAAATCAGGAACAGGCCAGCCAGTCCCGACGCGCCTTGGGGGCGCTCGCTGATCACATCGTCGAACTGCAGCGTGACGGCACCGGCCCGCACGTTCACCGCGTTCGTGTCGGGGCGAATGCGCAGCAGCTTGGGCGGATTGTCGTCGGGTGGTCCACCGGGCGGGGCGCCCGTTTGTGCGCACCCCGTCGCGACGACCGACAGCAACGCGGCGATCAGGCGCCGCACAGCGCGCCGACTTTGGTGTTGAGCTGCGTGCGTCGCGTGGTCCATTCCACTTCCTTGCGGCGTTCGGCCTCCACGACCTCGGGCTTGGCGCGCGACACAAAGCTCTCGTTGGAGAGCCGCGCTCGAAGCCCGTCCAGCTGCTTGTCCAGCTGCGCCAACTCGGTGCGGAGCCGAGCACATTCCTTGTCCAGGTCAATCGCCCCCGCCAGGGGCAACACGACCTCCGTGCCGTCGGCCAACACGTGGTGGGCCGCGGCCTCGCCGGCTGGCGGCGTGGCCACCGACACCTCGCAGCGTGTGAGGCGTCCGATCAACGCCGCCTCGCTCTCGCAGGTGGCACGCGATCCCTCGGTTGGCACCAAAAAGACCGGGAGCTGCTTCCCCGGCGGAATGGCGTAATCGGCGCGCAGCTGACGGAGGGCTGTGACGGCGTCCTTCACAATCTCGAATGCGCTGCCCCCGGGGCGCACGTCGCGCGCCACGGGCCACGACGCCGTGGGGAGATACTCCGCGGCCAGTCGGCCAGGCAATCGCTGCCAAAGCACGTCCGTCACAAAGGGCACAATCGGCTGCAACAGTCGCAGGGCATGATCGAAGGTGTGCACCAACACGGCGCGGGCCGTCTCGCGGTCTTCGCCCTCGGACGTCAATCGTCCCTTCACGGATTCCAAATACCAGTCGGCGAGTTCGCTCCACACGAAGCCGCGAGCCGCTTCGGTGTACTCGTTCAGCCGCAGTCCGGCAAAGCGCTGCGCTTCGTCCCACTGGCCGTTGGCCGGCCGAGAGGGGCCTAACGCGGTGTTGCACGCGGCAATCGCGGCGTTCAGTCGCTCCAGGATCCAGCGATCCGCCACCGTCATCCGCTCGGCGGGGACGCGCTCCAGCGACGCCACCGGAGCCTGCCCCACATTACTGAGCAGGAAGCGGCCAATGTTCCACAGCTTGGTGACGAAGTTGCGGCCCGGGGCAAAGCTTCGCTCCAGGTCGTTCGGGTCCAAAATCGTGTCGGCGCCCAAACCCATGCCGGCGATGACCGTGTAGCGCAACGCGTCCGCCCCGTACAGCTGCACCACGTCCAGCGGGTCGATGCCGTTGCCCAGGGACTTGGACATCTTCACGTGGTTGGTGTCGCGCACGGTGCCGTGCAGATACACTGTGTGGAACGGGGCCTCACCCAGGAAGGCGTAGCCGTTCATGATCATGCGCGCCACCCAGAAGAACAGGATCTCTGGCGCCGTGACCAACAGGTCCGTCGGGTAGAACGCGCGCAGGTCCGCGGTGTCTTCCGGCCACCCCAACGTCGAGAAGGGCCACAGGCCAGAGGAGAACCAGGTGTCCAACACGTCCTCGTCCTGACGAACACTCGCGCCACAGGCCGGACAGCGCACCAGATCGTCGCGGCTGGCCGTCGTCTTTCCGCACTCATCGCAGTACCACACGGGCACGCGATGCCCCCACCATAGCTGGCGAGAGATGTTCCAGTCGCGAATGTTCTCGAGCCAATTGACGTACACGGCCTCCCAACGCTCGGGCAAGATGCGGATCGTACCCTCGCGCACCGCCTTGAGTGCCGGTTCGGCCAATGGCTTCATTTTCACGAACCACTGTTCGGACAAACGCGGCTCCACCACCGTGTCGCAGCGGTAGCAGTGACGCACCGAATGCTTGTGCGGCTCCACCTTCACCCGGTTGCCGCTCTCCTTCAGCATCGCCACAATGGCGTCGCGCGCGGCAAAGCGATCCATGCCGCGCAGTGACTCGGGGACCCGGCCGGGCGAATCCAACACTTCGCGCAACGTCCCCGTCTCGTCCATGATGATCGGCATGGCGAGCTGGTGACGCTGGGCGACTTCAAAGTCGTTGGCGTCGTGCGCCGGTGTGATCTTGACCGCGCCACTGCCAAATGTTGGGTCGGAGTACTCGTCGCCGACGATGGGGATTTCCACGTTGGCAATCGGCAGCAGTACCGTGCGCCCAATCAGGTCTGCATAACGAGGGTCCGACGGGTTCACCGCGACGGCCACGTCGCCGAGCATGGTCTCGGGACGCGTGGTGGCCACCACCACGTGATTGATCGGGTCCTTCGGGCGAACGCTGGTGAGCGGGTACGAGATGTGGTACAGCTTGCCCATCGTCTCGTGATGCTCCGCTTCCTCGTCCGACAGCGACGTCAGGCAGCGGGGGCACCAGTGAATCACTCGATGACCGCGGTAGATCAGTCCCCGCTCGTACAGTCGCACGAAGGCTTCGCGCACGGCGCGCGAGAGGGCGGGCGAGAGCGTATACGCGGTGCGGGTCCAGTCAGCCGACGCGCCAATTGCACGCAGCTGCCCAAGGATCGCTCCCCCCGTCTCGTTCACGTACGACACGGTGCGCGCCACAAAGGCCTCGCGCCCCACGTCGAAGCGAGTCTTTCCCTCTTTTTGCAGGAGCTTTTCCACCATGTTCTGGGTGGCGATGCCCGCGTGGTCCGTCCCGGGCACCCACAGCGCCTCGTCCCCCTGCATCCGACGCCAACGGGCGACCACGTCCTGCACCGTATTGTTCAGCCCGTGGCCCATATGGAGCACCGCCGTCACGTTGGGCGGCGGCATCATGATCACATACGGCGTGCGCGGACCACCCACCCGCGAAGATCGCTCGGCTTTCGCGGTGAACAGCCCCGCTGCCTCCCAGCGCTGATACGTCGGTCCTTCAAACACCGACGGGTCGTACTGGGGCGGGAGATCCTCTGGTTGTTTCTGGTCGGTCATAGCGACGTAAAATAAGCTAGGATGCCACGCAATGGCGTAGGCCCATAGGGGACGATAACTTGCGCGATGTGAGCTCGAGTGTCCCGCCGTCTGATCGCCGCTCCCCGCGCTGGCGTGCGCTCGCCTTGGTCTTGATCCTTTTTGTGATCATCCTTGGCGTCGTGCTGGCGCTTCGGTTCGGTGCCCGCGCGACCCCGCTGCTCGACACCGCGTCCTGAACAGCACCCTCGTTTCCCTTCACCCCTTCCTGCCCGTGTCCGACTCGTCAGGCAACCTGGTTCTCGTACTTCCAGACGGCGCCACGCGCGAGGTTCCGTCGGGAACACCACCACGGGACGTCGTTGCTTCGATTGGAGAGCGCCTGCTCAAGGCGGCCATCGCGGTCACGGTCGACGGCGAAGTCGTGGACTTGGGGACGCCCCTTCGGAAGGGAGGAGCGTTCCGCGTCCTCACCGAGCGTGACGCGGAGTCGCTGGCCATCCTCCGACACTCGGGGGCGCACATCCTGGCCACGGCCGTTCGGCGTCTGCGCCCGGATGCCAAGATCGGGTTCGGTCCGGCGATCGATGACGGCTTCTACTACGACTTCGAGGTCGAACAGCCCTTCACACCGGAGGATGTGGCGTCCTTTGAGGCGGAGATGAAGAAGGTGGTGGCCGAGAAGTTTCCGTTTGTGCGCGAGGAGGTCGACCGAGCAGAGGCTTTGCGCCGCTTCGCGGACGACCCGCTCAAGCTCGAGCGCATCGAGGACCTTGGCGCCAATGAGATCATCTCGACCTACACGGACGGGCCGTTCATTGACCTGTGTCGTGGCCCGCACGTGCCGGATACGTCGTACCTGAAGCACTTCAAGTTGTTGCACACGGCGGGGGCGTACTGGCGCGGTGATGAAAAGCGCCAGATGCTGCAGCGCATCTACGCGACGGCGTGGTGGAAGAAGGACGACCTGGACGCGTACCTGCACCGGATTGAAGAGGCCAAGCGTCGCGACCATCGAAAGCTGGGGCGCGAGCTGGACCTGTTCATGTTGCACCCGTTCGCACCGGGCGCGGTGTTCTGGACGGAGAAGGGAACGACGATCTACAACCTGCTCAACGACTACATCCGCGAGCGGCAGCGCGAGTCGTTTGTCGAGATCAAGACGCCGCTGCTGTACAACAAGGGATTGTGGGAGCAGTCCGGCCACTGGGGGAAGTATCGCGAGAACATGTTCCTGGTGCTCGACAACGAGACCGGCGAGCACGACATCTCGCTCAAGCCGATGAACTGCCCGTCGCACTACCTGTTGTACAACGGCAAGAAGCACTCGTATCGCGAGTTGCCCCTGCGCTACGTGACGTTCGACGTGCTGCACCGGAACGAGGTGACTGGCGCGCTGTCCGGGCTGACGCGTGTGCGGCAGTTCGCGCAGGACGACTGTCACGTCTTCCTGATGGAGAGCCAGATCGCCCAGGAAGTCCGCTTTCTCATGGACTTCATCCTCGGCTACTACCAGTCGTTTGGGCTGACGGCGCGTATCAAGTTCGCCACGCGGCCGGAACAGCGCATTGGGTCGGACGAGCTGTGGGATCGCGCCGAGGGCGGATTGCGGTCGGCGTTGGAGGCGACGGGGATGCCGTATGAGCTGAAGGTCGGCGACGGCGCGTTTTACGGACCCAAGATCGACTTTGACGTGCTGGACGCGTTAGGTCGTGCGTGGCAGCTGGGGACCATCCAGCTGGACTACGCCGCCCCCGAACGCTTCGACCTGCAGTACGTCGGCGAGGACAACACCCTCCATCGTCCGGTGGTCATCCACCGCGCGGTGAGTGGTTCGTTGGAGCGATTCATCGCCATCCTGATCGAACACTTCGCCGGTGCGTTCCCCGTGTGGTTGGCTCCGGAGCAGGTGCGGGTGCTGCCGATCTCGGACGATCTCACCGACGCTGCTAACAAGGTGGTGTCGACGCTGTCGCGCGCCGGCATTCGTTGCCAGCTGGACACGCACGACACGCTGAACTACCGGATCCGCGAAGCGGAAATGCAAAAGGTTCCGTACATGGCGGTGATCGGCAAGCGTGAGGCGGAGGCCGGCACGGTGGCGGTGCGCGTTCGCGGCGAGGGGAAGAAGCAGGAGATCCTTTCGGTGGACGCATTCTGTGCCCGCGTCACCGAGCAGGTGAAGACGCGGTCCCTGACCCTGTAGCCGTTCCCCCAGCCGGCGCGGCGCCTAACGCCTCTCCCCCCATCGCGCGCCTGGAAACCTGACCAACCATTCGCCGTATGGCGGGTGTCCCACTACCTTGACGCAGACTCTCGGGGGGTCGCGATGAAGGTGAATCCAGGCGTTGCGGTCGCTGCAGCCGTGTGGCTCGCTGGCTGTCGCACGACGCTGAAGCTCGCAAAGGACGACTCGGATATCGTGCTCGCGCGACAGGAACTGGCCGCGCCGAATCCGTCGCAGAAGGGCACCTACGCCGTTCGCACGCTCTACTATGGAAGCGGCACCGACAAGCATCGCGTGTACTTCCGCGACTCCGTGGCGATGAAGACGGCGACGGTGGACGGTAGCAAGTTCGCCAGTGCCCCAGACAAGGATCAGGAGAAGATCCGGAAGAAGTACTGGGGGTTCGACTTCAAGAAGCTCCCCGTGAATGGCCGGGTGTGGTATCCCGAAGGCGCCGGTCCTTTTCCGCTGGTCCTGATTGTCCACGGCAATCACGACATGAAGGACTTTTCGGATCCCGGCTACGGATACCTCGGCGAGCTGTTGGCCTCGCGTGGGTTCATCCTGGTCAGCGTGGACGAGAACTTCCTGAACGGGTTCATGCGCGGCGAGAACGACGCTCGTGGATGGATGTTGCTGAAGCACTTGGAGCGATGGCGCGCGTGGAATGACTCGTCAGGCGGTCCTTTCGCGCACAAGGTGGACATGGGGAACATCGCGCTCATGGGCCACTCGCGCGGCGGCGAGGCGGTGGCAGTTGCCGGCGCCTTCAACCGGTTGAGCCATTATCCGGACGATGCCAACGTCACCTTCGATTTCAACTTCGGCATCAAGTCGCTGGTCGCGATTGCGCCTGTGGACGGCCAGTATCGACCAGCAGACAAGCCCACTCCCGTCAGCAACTACAACTACTTCCTGATTCACGGCTCGCACGACGGCGACGTCTCCAACTTCTCCGGCCTCACGCAGTACGAGCGCATTCGCTTTACGGACCACGAGCCGCGCTTCAAGGCCGCTATCTGGATGTATCGGGCCAATCACGGGCAGTGGAACACGGTCTGGAACAACAAGGACAACGGGCCGCGCAGCGGGCGCTTTCTGGATCTGCGCGGACTGATTGCACCGGAGGAGCAGCGGCGATTTGCCGAGGTGTACATCACCGCGTTTCTGGAAGCCACGCTGCGCGGACGACGCGAGTACCTCCCGATGTTCCGCGATCACCGGGTGGTTGGGCAGTGGCTGCCCAAGACGATGTACGTCACCCGATTCCAGGAAAGTGAATTCCAGAAGGCCGCGGATTTCGAAGAGGACGTGGACGTCACGACGGGGAGTGCGCCCGGTGTGGCCTTGAGCGGCGACTCCCTGTCCACCTGGAAGGAGGCCGTCGTCCCGTTCCGCAATCGCAACTCCAACATGGGACACAACGCCGTCTGGCTCGGCTGGAACAACCGCGTAGCAGGTCCCGATACCGCCAAGCGAGCCACCCCCGCCAGCTTCACCCTTTCGATCTCCGACTCCCTGCGGACGGCGTGGCACGTGGATTCGTCGGCGGTGCTGGTCTTCTCGCTCGCCCCGACCGACGCCGTCCCCGGACCGAGATCACCGGCCAAGGACACGACGCAAAAGGCCGATAGTAGCAAGAAGAAGCCGGAGAAGAAGAAGCCGGAACCCAAGGTCAAGCCAGACTCCACACCGTTTGATCTGACGGTAGAGGCCGTGGATGCCGAGGGGCATGTGGCCGCGCTGCCGCTGAGCCGCTTTGGCGCCCTGCGCCGGCCGCTGGAATCGTACGTGTACCTGCGTCCGGGCCGAGATAAGATGCGATTCGCCAACCTGTACGAGTTGGTGCTTCAGACGTACACCATTCCGCTGCGGGACTTTGCCGCGACCAACGCCTCACTGAACCTTGCCCAGCTGCAACGTGTGCGCCTCCGTTTCGATCGCACGGTGGCCGGCACGGTGGTGCTGGACAATCTCGGGTTCTCACGCATGCGCCCGGAATTCCTGAGCCCAGCGGCCATGACGCCGGGAGGAACCGCACGATGATCACCTATCGCGCCGTGACGATCTCCTGTCTGCTGGTGGCGACCGTTCCTGTGGCCGCGCAGCAGGCTGCCTACGTGCCGCTGGCCGCTCAGCTCCCCGTTGGCGTTCGTTCGTTAGGCATGGGGGGGCCGTGGGCTCCCACGCGAGACGCCGGGACCGTATTCGTGAACCCCGCTAACGCCGGCACCACCAACAGCATGTCGTTGGGCGCCTCCCGATTCGGGAGCGCGGGGACGCTCGCCTACGCCGCGACGTCATCGTCGTTTGGGAGCAGGGGCTTGGCGATCGGCGTCGCGTGGCTGGATTACGGCACGTCGGAGTCGGCGCGGCCAACGTGGGAGGCGCTGGGTGTCCGCGGCGCCAACGATGGACTGAGTGCCATGGCCGTTGCCGCCGGATCGCTCACCTTCAAGGGCATTCGTTGGGGGGCCGCCGCGAAGCTGCTCCAGGAACGGATCGCCAACTCGCATGACGCCACGCCGGCGTTTGACGTGGGTGCCACCAAGGACGTTGGCCCCGTGTCCGCTGGACTCACCATCCAGAATGTCGGCGCGTCCTTGGAGCTGGGCGGCGCGACGACGCCACTCCCCATGCGCTACGTGCTGGGCGCGACCACGCAGACCACGGATCTAGGTCCCTTCGATGTCAGCGCGGCCGCCTCACTCTCTGTTCGACGCGATGGATTCACCTCGGCGGGCGGGGGCATCGATGTGTCGTACCTGGTGCTCGAGGGGTACACGATCGCCTTTCGAGCCGGCGCACAGCGCGCCGAGGCTCTGTCGGTGAATCCGTTCACGGTTGGGGCGACGCTGGCGATGGATCGCTTTTCACTGGATTACGCCTACCAGGATCTCAAGGCGCCCCTGCGGGGGAGCGTGCATTCGGTGGGGATTCGCGTGCGCTGATTGACGCGGCGCGCGAGTCATCGATGCGCAAAAGGATTGAGGGTGAAATCGGCGGCGCTATCCCAGAAGCGATCGTCCGGCGGTATCGTATCCAAGCGCCGGAGACGGCGTGTCACCTTTCCCCTCGCGAGGTCCATAGCATGCGCCGATTTGTTGCGTCGCTGATCGTCACCGTTGCCGTCATACTCGCTGCTCCAACCGCCGCCTACGCGCAGGCCGGACCTCCGCAGAAAGTCGAGTTTATGGGCGCGGCCCAATCGCCCATTTCGTCGGGGGTGGCGGTTCCTGCAGGCGCCGCGTGGTTCTGGACGTCCGGCACCGTTCCGACGCCTGCCGATCCGAATGCCGCCGCCGGGAGTCGGGAGCGCTACGGCGATACAAAGACGCAGGCGATCTCGGCCCTCAAGGCTGTCGAAGCGCGTCTCAAGGAACGCGGGCTGGGACTCAAGGACGTCATCTTCATTCGCGCCTTCCTGGTCACGGATAAAGAGAAGGGAAGTGTGGACTTTGCCGGTTGGAACGAGGCGTATGGGATGTTCTTCAACAACGCCACCAACCCCACGAAGGTGGCTCGCTCCACGTTGGCCGTCGCAGGCTTGGTGAGTCCCGAATGGCTGATCGAGATCGAGGCGGTTGCCGTGTATCCCAAGTGAGGATTCGGACGACGTAACGCGGCGTTGTTTGCCTATTGGCCGGGGGCTAGCTTTCGGCGCAACTCTAGGCGTCGAAATCGTTTTCGATCTCGGAGTTCGCAACCCGTGCGAGACGCACGGGTTGCGCGCTGATCCTGACCAAACAACGCCCCCCTCGCGCCCCCTCGTTGACTGTCGCGGAGCGAGTGTGGCCGCGCCTCTCAACGACTGACTGTCATGTCCGATTCCTCTCGTGTTCCCGTCATCGTCGGCGCCGCTCGTACGCCGATCGGGAAGTACCTTGGCGCCCTCGCCACCCTATCAGCCCCTGACCTCGGCGCGATCGCGATCCGTGAAGCCCTGAAGCGGAGCGGCGTCCCCGCCGGCGACGTGCAGGAAGTGATTATGGGGAACGTGCTGCAAGGGGGAGTCGGCCAGGCCCCCGCTCGTCAGGCCCTGCTCAAGTCCGGCATCCCGTCCAGCGTGTCGGCGATGACGATCAACAAGGTGTGCGGGTCGGGGCTCAAGGCGGTGATGCTGGCGTCGCAGGCCATTCGTGCTGGAGACGCCCAGGTCGTTGTGGCTGGCGGGCAAGAGTCCATGTCCAATGCACCCCACTACCTGTACGGCTACCGTGGCGGCATCAAGTTGGGCGACCAGACGATTGTGGACGGCATGATCCGCGATGGCCTGTGGTGCGCCAGCTGCGATGTGCACATGGGCGGCCACGCCGAGTACACCGCGTCCAAGGCGGGGATTACGCGAGGGCGTCAGGACGAGTTTGCCGCCGACTCGCATCGCAAGGCGGTCGCGGCCATGGAGGCCGGCAAGTTCAAGTCCGAGATCGTCACCGTAGAAATTCCGGGGAAGAAGGGACCGACCCTGGTAGATACGGACGAAGGCCCGCGCAAAGACACGACCGCGGAGTCGCTCGGGAAGTTGCGACCGGCGTTTCCCCCAAAGGGAGGCGGAACGGATCTCTCCGTGACCGCTGGCAACGCCTCCAGCTTGAACGATGGCGGCGCGGCGTTGGTGGTGGTGTCCGAAGCGTACGCCAAGGCACATGGCTTGAAGGTGTTGGCGCGGGTGGATGCTTACGCCACCGGGGCCGGTGACCCGCAGGACCTTTTCTTCGCCCCGATCCGCGCCGTGCGCAACCTGATGGCCAAGGAAGGGACGACCATCGGGGCGTACGACTTGATCGAGGCGAACGAGGCGTTTGCATCGCAAGCGCTCGCCGACGGGGACGCGTTAGGCTGGGACTGGGGGCGCGTGAATGTGAACGGTGGCGCCATTGCGCTGGGTCACCCGATCGGGGCGTCTGGCGCCCGCGTGCTGGTGACGCTGTTGCACGCGATGGCGGACCGCGGCGCCGCGCGCGGCTTGGCGACGCTCTGCCTGGGGGGCGGAGACGCCGTCGCGCTTTCGGTGACCCGCGTCGCATAACGCGGATCCGTGACGGGCACCGCCAGCTTCTCGCCCGTGACCACGCCCGCCGAGCTTCCGGCCGCTCCTTCGACGGCGCCCCTTCCGCCAGTCACAACACGCGTCATGGTGTTCGTGGGTCTGGTGATACTCAGCGTCATTGGGCTGGGCGTGGTGATTGCCATGATGGTGCGGCTGGACCACGAGGCCGCCGCGCTGCCAGTGGTGCAAATCGCTCCCTTGGCGCTGTCGTTCTTGGTCGCCCATGTCATCATGGCGCGCCGCTATCATCGCGACGGAGGCGCCTACGCGGGGCTCGATCGTCATGCGCTGTCGTCCCCGCTGTTGTTGCAGGCGACGTTGCTTGGCGTGCTGGCGATTGGTGTGCCGTCATTGTTGCTGCTGGCAACCGGGGAACTGCGCGTCCAGTCCCTTCCGGTGGCGGACGCCAGCCAGTGGCGCGCCTTGGGGATGCTGCTTCTGCTGCTCATCCCGGCGGCCTTCTGGGAGGAACTGGCGTTCCGTGGCTATCTGTTCTCCGCATTGCGTGAACGCGTAGGTGCTGGTGGGGCGCTGCTCACCACCAGCCTGTTGTTCGGCGCGGTGCACCTGACGAATGCCGGTGCCACCGTGCTCTCCACCGCGGCCGTGGCCCTGGCGGGGATTTTTCTTGGGCTGATTCGCCTGTCCACTGGGAGCTTGTACGCCGCCTGGGCGGCGCACCTGGCGTGGAACCTGACGATGGCGATCGGACTTCGAACGCCTGTGAGCGGGACGGACATCGCGCTGAGCGGTTATCAAACCGTGGACGCTGGCCCCGATTGGTTGACGGGCGGCCCGTGGGGACCCGAGGGTGGTGTGGCGGCCATGGCGGGGATCGCCGTGGCATCCTGGTACTTGCTGCGGCGCATGCGCCGCGAGGAGCGAACGACATGACGGACCGTATTGCCGTGGTTGGCGCCGGACAGATGGGCAATGGCATTGCCCACGTCTTTGCCCAAAACGGCTTTCCCGTGACGATGATCGATGTGTCCGCCGACGCGTTGGAACGTGGCCGGTCCACGATTGACAAGAATCTCGAGCGTCAGGTGAAGAAGGGGACGATCGACGCCAGCGCCAAGGACGCGACACTCGCGCGCATTGCGGTGAACGCCTCCTTAGATGCGGCGGCCGACGCAACCCTGGTGGTGGAGGCAGCGACCGAACGCCCTGACCTCAAGTTCCGGATCTTCGCCGACCTCGATCGTATTGCGCCGCCAAAGGCGATCCTGGCGTCCAACACCAGTTCCATCTCCATCACCACACTCGCTGCCCAGACCAAGCGGCCAGCCCAAGTGGTGGGAATGCACTTCATGAATCCGGTCCCCGTGATGCAGCTGGTGGAGATCATTCGTGGATTGGCCACTAGCGATGAGACGACCGGCCGTGTGGTGGAGCTGGCTCGCACGTTAGGTAAGACACCGGTGGAAGTGAACGACTACCCGGGTTTTGTGGCGAATCGCATCCTGCTGCCGATGATCAATGAGGCAGTCTACTGCCTGATGGAAGGCGTCGGCACGGTGGAAGCGATCGACACGGTCATGAAGCTGGGCATGAATCATCCCATGGGACCGCTGGCGCTGGCCGACCTGATCGGGCTCGATACCTGCCTGGCGATCCTGGAGGTCCTGCATTCTGGTCTTGGCGACTCCAAGTACCGACCCTGCCCACTGCTGCGAAAGTACGTCTCGGCGGGATGGCTCGGTCGGAAGAGTGGCCGCGGCTTTTACTCCTACTAAACCCAGCGAATGCGACCGTTGTCGCGTTTGCTAGCGTCTTGACCCCCCAACGCGATGTCTTGGGCTCTCATACCGCTCACTGAAGAACAACGCGCGATCCAGCAGACGGCGCGCGCCTTTGCCGCAACCGAGATTGCGCCGTTCACGGCGGCGTGGGACCGCGAGGCGCGCTTCGAGCGCTCGATCGTCGGCAAGCTTGGCGCCCTCGGATTCCTCGGCATGATGGTGCCCGAGGCGTACGACGGCTTGGGGCTCGACTCCTGTACCTATCTGGTGGCGCTCGAGGAAATCGCGGCCGTCGATGCGTCAATCGCGGTGCTCATGAGCGTCCACAATTCGCTGCCGACGCAAATGATCCTGCGCTACGGCAGTGACGAGCAGCGCGAGCGCTTCCTGAAGCCGATGGCGCGCGGCGAGATGCTCGGCGCCTTTGCCCTGTCGGAGCCGGAAGCCGGGTCAGACGCCGCGTCGCTTGCCGCGCAGGCAGTTCGCGACGGCGACGATTGGGTGCTCAATGGCACCAAGGCATGGGTCACGAATGGCGACAACGCCGACGTGATCCTGGCGATGGCACGCACGGACACGCGGGGCGACCGCAAAGGCGCTCGCGGTATTGGCGCGTTCATCGTCACCCCGGACCTTCCCGGCTACGTGGTGGGAAAGAAGGAGAACAAGCTGGGTTTGCGGGGCTCCCCAACGGTGCAGTTGCACTTCGACAACTTGCGCGTGCCAGCGGCGAACCTGCTCGGTGAACCGGGGCGCGGCTTCATTTACGCCATGCAGTCCCTGGACCATGGACGGCTCGGGATTTCCGCTCAGTCGATCGGGATTGCGCGGGCCGCGCTGGAGTGCGCCACACGGTATGCGGGCGAACGACGGCAATTCGGCCACCCGATCAAGGAGTTCCAGGCCATACAGTTTAAGCTGGCGGATATGGCCACGCGGGTGACGGCCTCGCGGGCCTTGTTGTACGCGGCGGCGTCTGCCAAGGACCGTGGCGAGCCGATCACGCAGTTCAGCTCCATGAGCAAGCTCATGGCGTCCGAGACAGCGATGTACACCACCACCGAGGCCATCCAGATCCTTGGGGGCTACGGCTACGTCACGGACTACCCGGTGGAGCGACTCTTCCGGGATGCCAAGGTCACCGAGATCTATGAGGGCACGTCCGAAATCCAGCGCATTGTCATTGCTCGAGAGTTGTATGCCAGCACCTGAGTCCCCGTTTTCGCCGAATGATCGGCGCAGGCGTTGGACCAGACCTGAACGTCACCGTTGTTTCCAATCCCTTTCGCTTCCCGTTTCATGAAGATTTTTGATACTGTTGCCGAGATGGGCCACGAGCAGCTCGTCGTGTGTCACGACAAGTCGAGCGGATATCGGGGCATCATCGCCATCCACGATACGACCCTTGGCCCGGCGTTAGGCGGCACGCGCTTCTGGGCGTACAAGTCGGACGAAGAGGCGATCGTCGACTGCCTGCGTTTGGCGCGTGGCATGACCTACAAGAACGCCGTGGCCGGCTTGAACCTGGGCGGCGGCAAGGCCGTCATCATCGGGGACAACCGCACCACCAAGCGTGAGATGCTCTTTCGCGCGCATGGACGCTTCGTGGAGTCGCTAGGCGGACGCTACGTCACGGCCGAAGACGTCGGCACGAGCACGGCGGACATGGACTTCGTCCACATGGAGACGGACTACGTCGCCGGCTTGGCCACGCGGTCTGGCGATCCATCCCCCGTCACGGCCCACGGCGTCTTTCGCGCCATCCAGGCCTGCGCCAAGCACCGCTGGGGGAGCGAGAGCGTCGCTGGGAAGAAGGTGGCGGTGCAGGGGCTGGGCAATGTCGGCCACTACCTGTGCAAGGAGCTGCACGCAGCCGATGCCGAGCTGATTGTCACCGACATTGATCCGAATCGCGTGAAGCGGGTCGCGGAAGAGGTCGGTGCGCGCGCGGTAGAATCGGACGCTATCTACGGCGTCCAGGCCGACATCTTTGCTCCATGCGCGTTAGGCGGCATCATCAATGACACGACGATTCCACAGCTGCGCGTGGAGATTGTCTCCGGCGGCGCCAACAACCAGCTGCTGGAAGAACGTCACGGCGTAGAATTGGAGCGCCGAGGTATTCTGTACGCGCCAGACTTCGTGGCCAACGCCGGCGGCGTCATCAATGTCTACAGCGAACTCGCGGGATGGACGGCGCAACGCGCTCTTCGCAAGGCTGACGAGATCTTCGACACGACGCTTGGGGTATTCGAGATCGCTAAGGAACAGGGCATTCCCACCTACGAGGCCGCCGACCGTCTGGCCGAACGCCGACTCCAGGCCGTTGGCGGTCTGGTGCGCACCTGGCCACAGTGGCCAAGGAAGAGCTGATGGCTGAAGTCATTCCTATTGCCGCCGATCACGCGGGCTTCGAAATGAAGCAGCGTGTGGAAGCGCACCTCAAGGCGCTCGGCTACGAGATCGAGGACTTGGGGACCAATTCGCCAGCCTCAACGGATTACCCGGACTTCGGGCATCCGCTGGCACACAAGATTTCCGACGGTACGGCCAAACGCGGGATTCTCCTGTGTGGCACCGGCCTCGGCATGTCATATGTGGCGAATCGCTATCCGCACGTGCGGGCAGCCGTCGTCTGGACTCCGGAGATTGCGGAACTGGCGAGGCGGCATAACGACGCCAACGTGTTGGTGCTGCCGGCCAGATTCATCTCAGAGGAAGACGCGGAGAAAGTGGTGGATGTCTGGCTATCGACCCCCTTCGAAGGGGGCCGCCATGAACGGCGGGTGGAAAAAATTGAACGCGAGGAGAACTCCGAATGACTGCGTGGCGTGAGTGGGACCGTTGCCCCCCGGGCGCATCGCTCCGTGAGACCGACCCGGAGATCGCTGGACTCATTGAGCGAGAGATCGAGCGCCAGTCGGATGGGTTGGAGCTGATCGCCTCGGAAAACTTCGTCTCGCCCGCCGTGCTGGAGGCGATGGGTTCTCCCCTCACCAACAAGTACGCCGAGGGGCTGCCGCATAAGCGCTACTACGGCGGCTGCGAAGTGGTCGACGCGGTGGAAGACATCGCGATTGCCCGCGCCAAGCAGCTCTTTGGCGCCGACCACGCCAACGTGCAGGCACATTCTGGGGCGTCGGCGAACTTTGCGGCGTGCCTGGCGTTCATGAAGCCTGGGGACACTCTGCTGGGACAGGACCTGTCGCAAGGCGGGCACCTCACTCACGGCTCTCCCGTGAATTTCTCCGGCTTGCTCTATCGGGCGGTGCATTACGGAGTGAAGGACGATGGCTACATCGATTATGATCAGCTGCGAGCGGTGGCTCGCGCCGAGAAGCCGCGCCTGATCATTGCCGGTGCCAGCGCCTATCCTCGCATCATCGACTTCGCCGCATTCGCCGAGATTGCTCGCGAAGTCGGCGCCATCTTCATGGTGGATATGGCCCACATCGCGGGCTTGGTCGCCACTGGCGTCCATCCGTCGCCGGTTCCCCATGCCGACGTGGTCACCAGCACGACGCACAAGACGCTGCGTGGCCCTCGCGCGGGGCTCATCCTGTGCAAGGCGGAGCATGCCAAGGCGATCGACAAGGCCGTGTTCCCTGGGTCGCAAGGGGGACCGCTCGAGCACGTAATCGCGGCCAAGGCCGTGGCATTTCTGGAAGCGTTGCAGCCGAACTTCAAGACGTACTGCCAACAGGTCGTCAGCAACGCGTCTATCCTGGCACAGGCGCTCTCCACGCACGACTTCCAACTCGTGTCGGGCGGCACCGACAATCACCTGATGCTCGTGGACCTGCGCAACAAGGGGATCACCGGCAAGGCCGCCGAGCAGGCGTTGGACCGCGCGGGAATCACGGTGAACAAGAACACCGTACCCAAGGAAACGCAGTCGCCGTTCGTGACATCAGGCATTCGCATCGGGACCGCGGCCGTCACCACGCGTGGTCTGGGCGGCGGCGAAATGAAGCAGGTCGCGTCGCTCATCGCTCGCGTGATAGCGAACCCCGACGACAGCTCCGTGGCAGACACCGTTCGAAACGAGGTCCGCACCCTGACGCAGAGGTTCCCGCTGTATCCGGTGACCAATTCCGTCGGGCGGTAATTCAAGATCACCAGGGCCTAACGACCCTGCGTGCGCAGAAACCTTCGAGGAGGAACCACATGCCGGTGCGTTTGGGAGATGGGGCGCCGAATTTCACCGCCGACACCACACAGGGTTCGATCAACTTCCACGACTACAAGAAGGGGAAGTGGGCGATCCTGTTTTCGAATCTGTGATGGCTCGGCTTACGGCTCCATCTTCCAGAAGGCGATGCCGCTGGCCTGCTGTCCGACGTCCACGGACGCGACCTTCTTGAACGCCCGCAGGTCAAACACGTCCACCTTGCCCGGCTGCGCGCCAACCCCCTCGGCGCTGACGAACGCGTAACGCGAGTCAGGCGAGATCACGACGCCGTGGGCCAGCGTCGTGCTGGTCTTGTCCTGATACACCGACGTCCCCGCCGACAGGTCAAACACCTGAAAGCCGCTCCCTTTCTTGAGCGTGGCGACCAGCAGCTTGCCGTCCGCGGTCACCGCGAGGTTATACGGACCGACGCCGGTGGAGAACCGACGCTTCAACGTCCAGGTGGACGCATCGATCTCCAGGATCTCATTGGCCTTGTTGCAGGCCACATAAACCAGCGTCCCCGCGGCACTCGGCTGCGCCCAGGTCGGCGAGCAACTGGCCACCATGGACCCCATGCGCGGCGCGACACTGTCGGTCTTCATGTCCATGCCCGCCATGTCGTGGCCGGCGTGCTCCAGTGAAATCGGGCCCTCTTGGCCTTTCGCCACCGAAAAACGCCCCGTCACCTTAAACGATCGCGTGTCGATTTCCACCAGCTGGTCATTCATCATGCAAGTGGAGTACTGCTTGGCCCCATCCGCCCGAATGCGGGATCCGTGCGGCATCACGCAGGTGGTCGTCCGTGCGACCTCCGTGTTCGTGGGCGTATAAACGACCGAGACACTGGACGGCACCATTTCGCCGTGCAGGTTGAAGTTCACGATGAAGGCATAGCGGCCGTCCGCCGTCACGTCTAACGATGCGGGGAACATCCCTAAGGGGATCGGATCGCCGACCAGGGTATCGGGCCCCAGGACGTATTTCCAGTACATGCCGTCGGGCTGACCGTGCCCCGTGGACATGTGCAGGTACTTTCCGTCGCGGGAGATCTGTAGGCCATGCGGCCCTTCCGTTTCGGTCGGTTGCACGCCGGCCTCGATGGTCTTCTCAACGGCGGCGCCGTTCGGGCCAAAGCGGACGCGATGGATCAGGTCCGCGGACTCGGCGCCGACATACACCCAGTACGTGGAGGTTGGTGCTGACGGTGCGGCTGCCGCGGGCGCGGCGGCGGCCTTGGGTTGCTGCGCGAGCGCGCCAGTCGACGCTCCACCCAGTGCGCACGCCACCAACGCCACCCCCGCCACCCACGCCAAGCGTATCATCCGATCCGGGATCATGTGTCGTCGTGACAAGGTGAATCATCGCGCGAGGATCGCCACGCGCTGTCCGCGGCCGCCGGCCGCGAAGGCCTAGCTCATGAACATGCTGCGTACCACAAAGCCCACGTTGGCCGGGCGTTCGGCCAGCTCGCCGCATGTACCACGGGAACCACTGGGCTCCGTAACTGATCAGGCACTTTACCGTGCGGCCCTCCGCCACCAGCTGCCGTTGCTCGCTGGAGCGGATGCCGAACAACATGTGGATCTCGTACGCGGTCGCCGGCAGCTTCAAGGCATCGGCCCGCGTGTTGAGCTGGCGAAGGATCGCCACGTCGTGCGTTCCGAACACCGGCATCGCCTCGCCGCGTGTCGCCGCCTCGAGCAGCCGCTCGGAAATCGCGACGTACGCCAGGTCGACATCGCGCTTTTGCGGGAAGGCCACATGCGGTGGCTCCGCATACGCGCCCTTCACCAAGCGAATGATCGGCTTGACGGGCATCAACGACTCCACGTCCGCCGGCGTGCGCTTGAGGTACGCCTGGATGGCGATGCCGACCGGGGAGTAGCGGCTCTTGACGCGTCGGTAAAGGTCGAGGGTGCGATCGACGTAGCTCGAGTCCTCCATGTCGATCCACAGCTCGTTGCCCGTCTCGGCTGCCTTGGCGGCCAAGGTGTCCATGTGGCGCAAGCAGGCGTCGAACGAATGATCGAGACCGAGTTGCGTCGGTTTGACAGAGATTCGCGTCCCGATGCCTTGGGCACGAATCTCGTCGAACGCCGCCAGGTAGTGGTCGCGCACCGCGTCCGCCTGGGACTCACCGGTCAGGCTTTCGCCCAGCCGCGTGACCAGCGTGCCGATACCGATGCGCTTCAGCTCTCCGGCGGCCGTGAGCGCGTCATGGAGTTCCTCGCCAGGCATGAAGCGCTTGACGGCGCGCCGAGCGAATGGCTGGCGCATGAAGCGTTCCGCAAGCCACTTGCTGCGGGACGCACGAAGGAGCACAGAGCGGGCGATGGACATGCTGCTGAATATGGCGCTCCGCCACCTGACTTCAACACTCCATGACCGGCGAGATAGGAGTCGGGCAGAAGGCGCACTGCCTTCCCAGCACCGAGAAGCTCACCAGCTCCACGTCCGGGGTCAGGTAGCCCGGTTTTACCGGTTCCTCGCGCAGCAGGTCGGTGCTCAGGTACTTCTTGTTGCTGTCCGAGAATATCGTGGCGACCACGCTGCTTGGCCCGAGCTGATTCTGGACGATTAGTGCCCCAAGCAGGTTGGCGCCTGACGAGATGCCAACCGCCAGACCAAGGCGCGACGCCAGCAGTTGGGACATGAGAATGGCGTCCCCGTCCGAGACCGTCACGATCTCGTCCAGCTCATCGAGCTTCACGATGTCCGGGATGAACTCATCGGAGATCCCTTGAATCCGGTGGTGGCCCACTTTCTTGCCGGTGGTGAGCGTTGGGGACTCCATGGGCTCCAGAGGGTGCACACGCACCTCGGGTGCTCGCGAGCGGAAATACTGGCCCACGCCCATCACTGTGCCGCCAGTTCCCACGCCCGCGACAAAGCCGTTGGGCTCCAGGCCAATACCCTCCAGCTGGCCCCAGATCTCTGGTCCCGTGTGACGCGCATGCGCTTCCACGTTCGCTGGATTCGCAAACTGCCGAGGGAGAAAGACGTTAGGCTCGGCGGCCGCCATCTCCTCGGTCAGTCGGATACTTCCCATGAACCCACCTTCTTCGCGGGAGACGGGGCGGATCGTGGCGCCGAAGCTGCGGATCAGTTCCACCCGCTCCCGACTCATCCAGTCAGGCATGAAGATCGTGACGTCATGACCTAACGCTTTGCCCAGTGCCGCAAAGGAGATTCCTGTGTTGCCGCTGGTGGCCTCCACGATTCGGTCACCGGGGCGCAGGTCCCCCGACGCATAGGCGTGCTCCAGCACATGAAGCGCCAAGCGATCCTTGATGGAGCCGGTCATGTTGAAGCTCTCCGCCTTCGCGTAGAGCGTCCGGGGTTCGCCAAGGTAGCGAAGGCGTATCGCCAGCAGGGGCGTGTTGCCGACCAACTGACGAAGGGAACCAAAGAGACTCGGTTCGGTCGCTCGCGCGATGTGGGTGGGCATGCGTGCTCTCACCAGGTGATTCCCCGAGCGTTCCCGCCGGGAATGTTGATCTTCACAGGAGTCATCCCGAGCGAAGATGTATGCATCGCGCCCCCGCCTTTCTGTGGGCGCACGCCCGACGTCGCGTCAGGCGCTTCACTGTCTTGCGAACTACCTCACCGGTCACCGACTTTTGGGCGGGCGGGCAGGGGCAACCCAGGCGGTTCACCTAGAGATCGGGGTCTGCAAGTGCATGAGTGACGTCTCCTGTCGCGTGTTCACGTACTTCAAGGCCGCAGAAGCGGCCGGCTGGCTGGACGTGAATGCGTTGCTCAAGGATTTCCCGCTGCCCCGCGCCTACCTCGAAAATCCGAGCCATCGCGTTCCCTGGCACCTATGGCGCCAGCTCTGCGAGCGATCGGGCCAGCAACTTGGTTCACCTGACCGCATCCGCGACTCGGGTGCCTTCGCGATCAACCCGACGGTCGCCGGCTACCTCGGCCCCGCGGCCACGATCTTTTCCTCTCCACGCGACGTCTACCGGATCGCCTTCCGGTGGCTGTGCCCCTCCGTGCATCGCGCGCACCGGTTCACCTACACCGAACTGGCGGATGGACGGTTGGAGCTGGGAATTGAGGTGAAGGACGGGTACGAAGGCTCTCTCACCTTCATGCTGATGTACGAGGGGGCCCTGCGCGCGGTACCGAGATTCGTCAGGCACCCCGATGCGGTAGTGAGCGCGACGGAGCTGACGGACCGGCGTGCGACCTTTCTGGTCACGCCACCGGCGCACCTCGGCATCATGTCGCGGTTCCGGCGGCTCCTGCGCGCCTCCCGGACCGCCGCGGACATTGAAGCCGAGCTGACCTATCAGCAGCAGCAACTCCTGTCGACGTATGAGATGCTGCGTGCCAGTGAACGTTCGTTCCGGTCCGTGTTGGATGCCTTGCCGGTTCTGGTGGCCATCCACCGCGAAGGGCGCATCCTCTACGCCAATCCGGCGCTGGCCGAACGCTTGGGCTGGCCGGCCGCGGAGTTGGTGGGGCGGTCGTTCGAGTCGATCGTCCTTCCCGAAGATCGGGCGCGATTACTGGCGTTTGTGCTCGACCGTTCCAACGAGGGACATGAACTGGAACACGTGCGCATGCGCACCGCCTCGGGCGGGGAGCTGCACATTGGGGCGTTGGGCCTGCCGCATGTCTCCTTCGAAGGCGACGCTGCCCGAGGCCTGTTCGCGTTGGATCTGACGGCGCACCGGCATATCGAGGAGGAGCTCGAGCGCAGCGAGGAGACGATGCAGGCGCTGGTGAGCGGCCTGCCGGACCTGATCGTGCGGCTGGATGAGCGCGGCTTGGTGGTCGATGCGCAGGCCGGTGGGGCCATGCGCGCCGCCCAGCGGCTTCGCGACACGCGCGGGCGCCCGCTCTCCGAGCTGGTGGGCGACATCCCCGGTCTGTCTCGCGATTTCCTGGAGCAGGGCCTTCTGGTCTTGCGCGAAGCGATTGCGTCGGGCGAAGTGCGCACGATGGAGCGAATCGTCGACTATGCCGACGGTCCGTCGCGACTGTTTGAGCTGCGAATCGTGCCGATCGCCGCGCGCCGCGAGGTGGTGGTCGTCGTGCGCGACGTCACCAGCCGCCGAGAGCGTGATCGGCAGATGGCCATCGCCGACCGGATGGTGTCACTCGGTACCCTGGCCGCAGGGGTCGCCCACGAGATCAACAATCCGCTCACCTATGTCATGGGGAGCTTGGGGGACATCGACCGCGGATTGGCGCAACTCCGGCACGGTGCCAAGGGCACTGATGTCGCGGGGCTCCAGGCGGCACTCGATCAAGCGCGCGAAGGCGTGGCCAGAGTCACCGCCATCGTGCGATCCCTCAAGACGTTCACGCGCGTGGACGCTCGCGTGGTCACCCCCGTCGATGTCCACGAACTCATCGAGCAGGCGATTGCCCTGACGCACCAGGAAGTTCGTCATCGCGCCAGGCTGTTGCGCCACTACCACGCGGCGAGCCCCGCGCTCGCCGACGGTGTGCAACTGGTCCAGGTGCTGGTGAACCTGCTGGCCAACGCTGCGCAGGCGATTCCCGAGGGAAATCGCGAGGCGCACGAAATCCGATTGGTCACCGGCGAGGACGATGGCCACGTCTGGATCGAGGTGCAGGACTCTGGGGTTGGCATTGCCCCGGAGGTCCAACGGCATGTCTTTGATCCCTTCTTCACGACCAAGCCGCGCGGCCGGGGCACTGGGCTTGGGCTCGCCATTTCCCACCGGATCATCGGTGAGTTCGGCGGCGCGTTGACAGTTCGCAGCATGCCGGGGAAGGGGTCGACCTTCCGGGTGGAGCTGACGCGGACCAGCCATTTGCCACTGCCCGTGGCGGTTGAACCTGACGAGCAGCCGCTCGTTGAAGTGCCGCCGGACGGCAGCATCCTGGTGGTCGAGGATGAACCGGCGCTGGCGGACATGGTGCAGCGGCTGTTGAGCGACTGGCGCACCACGGTGGTGCATTCAGGGCACGCGGCACTTGCTGCGCTCCGCGGCGACGCATCGTACGACTTGGTGTTGTGCGACATCACGATGCCAGAAGTCACCGGCGTTGATGTGTTCGAGTCCGTCACGCAGGTGCGGCCCGAGTTTCGCTCGCGGTTCATTTTCATGTGCGGCGGTGTCACAACGGACCGGGCGCAGAAGTTTCTCGAGACCGATCGACCGCCCGTGCTATGGAAACCGTTTGACGCCGCGGAGCTGCGTGAGCTGGTGACGCAGTACTTTCGGCGTCGACGCCAGGCCACGAGTCAAGCGCCGGCCCCCCGATCCGAAGAGCGGGACCTGCGATAGGACCTCTGCTTGCAGCAGTGCCCGGCGCGACACGGGGTCGCGCCGGGCACTATTCGTTAGGCGTGCGCTGGTTCAGTTACCGCACCACCCGCGAATGTCGAGGAAGGGAACCAGCAGCAGGTCGGCGGGCAACAGGCCAGCCAGGCGCTGCACTGTGGCAGGATCCTTGGCCAGGTCCGACGCCATCTTGGTGGCGTATTCGGCCAAGCGGGCGTCGCCGGCCCCGTTGCGCTTGTACAGCTGCGCCAGGACCTGCCAACCCGCCGGCGAATCGTTGATCCATTTCAGCGCGTCTTCCACAGCCGCGATGGCTTCGGGCATGCGATTCTGGGCACGTAGTAACAGCCCCAGCTCCAGATTCAACACGTGCCGGTAGCCATCGGAGGCCTCGATCGTCTTCAGCGCTTCGCGCGCCGTGCGCTCCGCCAGATCAAACTGCCCAACGGACGCTGCGGCGTACGTCGTGGCAAACCGTTCGGCGGCACGCTCGTCCGCGTTGCGATTGCGATAGGCCGGGTCCTTCGCATGAGTGGCCAGCAGGGCCGCCGCCTCGGGCATGTTCAGGAACGTCGCGCGCGCGCCGGCCGTCCGCCACATCACGTCGAAGGCATCCGCCGCCAGCTCCCACGCCGGGCCGAAGGACGGGTCGTGGAGGATCACCACCTTGCGCGTATCGTCAAAGCCGACGACCACACGCGTCGCCATCATCCGTTGGTCACGCAGCGGATCGGTGTCCAGCAGGGCTGACCATTTAGCCAGATCTCCCACGGGGACCATGGCGCCGAGCAGCCCCGAGACATTCGAGGCATTCGGGATGACGATTTTGCGCGCGGCCAGCTTGGCGGTGGCCCCAGGTGAGAGTGGGTGGGCCAACGGCGTGAGCGCCATGTCCACGCTCACCGGCATCCCGAGCCGTATGATGGCCTTGAGTGAGTCAAACGTTAGGCCAGCAGCCGTCTGTTGGGCCGCGGCGGCTCCAGTCCACACGGCATCGAGCGCGCCGGGCGTCTTGGCATCGGCGTGCCAGTAGCCCGCCAACATGCGCTGCGCCGCGACTACCGATGGATTGACCTCCGTCTTGCGATCGTAGGTCGTGAGTGCCGTCTCGTGCCAACCAACGAAGGGCACGCCGCGAATGAGCGCACGAGCGGCCTGTCCGGTTGCCACGCAGGGCAATGTGAGTGAGCCGACGGCGCCGGCTACCATCGCCGTACGGGTCAGCAGGGTCTTCATCGAAGGTACGGCGTGGGTGCGCATGCGCCCTCCCGAGCGTCGTGGACCGCTCAGCCGAGACGGGGTGCGCGTTTTCGCAGCAGGCCGATCGGCCGCGCCGGTCGATCCCAGTCTGAGACCGCACCGTGCCCCCGTCAGTCGGGTGAGCCACTACTCGGGCACAAGGGGTTCTCCGATACCTCGTCGGCCTCCGCCGGTTTTCCTATCACTACAGCAAGATGTGGTGATGAATCACGGCGCAGGCCACGGATGGGGAGCCTCGATATGAAGGATGAAGCTGACGGAACGCAGTCTCCGGCCACCGGGCCGACGCCGGTCCACGACAAAGGGGCGCATCCGGACACCTTTCGCGTGACGGTCACCCTGGAACAGGGCTACCAGTTCCGCGTGGATCCGGGCATGGACGGCGCCGAGGGATTCCTCATCGACGAGCCACCGCCGCTCGGGAAGGGGGCTGGCCCAAACCCGGCCCGCGTGTTGGCCAGCGCGATGGCCTCCTGCCTTGGCGCGTCGTTCCTCTTCTGCCTGCGCAAGGCGCAGGTCGAGGTCACCTCACTCAAGGTCATTGCCGACGGTCACATGGTGCGCGACGCCAAGAAGCGGCTGCGCGTTGGCGGGATCGACATTCGGTTGGAGCCGGTCTTCGCCGATCCCGTGCAAGGCCGTGTGGAACGCTGCCAGTCGATCTTCGAGGACTTCTGCGTGGTGACGGAGAGCGTGCGTCACGGCATTCCGGTCGCCGTTGCCGTGACGCCGTCCACCCCATCCCCAGCCGGGGCCTAACGCTTCTCTGACATCAGGGCGCCGGTGTTGCCATCGGGGTCCTTGAAGAACGACATCCACAGTTCGTGGTCGGGCATGCGCGCGATCAGGTGCGGTGCGTCCACGAAGGAGACGCCGCGTGCGGACATGGCGGCGTGCGAGGCCTCGATGTCATCCACCGCGTAGTAGAGAATCGAGCCTGGATGGTCGAAGGCCGATTCCTCGGGGATGGAGAGCATGAGGCGCACCCCGCCACAGGAGAAGAAGGCCATCTTGGGGGGCACCTCGAACAGCAGGGGAAGTCCCAGGCCGTCCCGATAGAACGCCACGGCCCGGGGGACATCGCGGACGTTGATGGCAATCTGGCCGATGCGCGTGGGGGCGGTGGCGGTGGACATGGGAACCTCCGAGGGATCGGTTGCGCGGCACCGGCCGCTGGGCGAACTTGTTAGCAACGCTAACGAATATGAAACGCCCCTCGCCCTCCCGCAAGGTACTTAGCCAAGCTAACGGTATGGACGACCGAGCCCCTGTAGCGGCGGACCAGCCAGGTCACGCGGATCAGGCGCTCGCCGACCAGCTGCACAGCGCCGCCATTCATTTGCTCCGTCGCCTGCGGCGACAGGACGCCGTCAGTGGCCTGAGCGGACCGCGTCTGTCCGCTCTCTCCGTCGTCGTCTTTGGCGGGCCCATCGCCCTGGGGGATCTGGCCGCCGCCGAGCAAGTTCGGGCACCGACCATGACGCGATTGGTGCAGGCGCTGGAGCGCGGCGGATACGTGCGGCGTGAGCGCGACTCGCAGGACCGACGCCTGGTACGCATCGTCGCCACGCCGCGTGGCCGGACGTTGCTGCTGGAAGGGCGGAGCCGCCGGGTTGAACATCTGGCCCAACGTGTGGCCTTATTGAGTGCGAAGGAACGCGCCGAGTTGGCCCGCGGCGCCGACCTGCTGGACGCGCTGGCGCGCTCCCTGGACTAGCGAACCCACAAGCGAATCACGGCAGGGCAGACCGGACGCCGCTTCCCGACGCCCGGTCCCTCAACGACGGTTTGCCTAACGTTTCATCCGCGACCGCTGGTCGGCGGCCTTTTCCACCAGACGCCGCAGTTCCTTGATCGGCTCGGGATTGTCGTCGACCTGCAGGCGGAGCACCACGTCGTTATGCAGCCAGACGCCCGCGTCCTTCTTCACGATGATCATGGCGGCCGACTGCATCCCTCGCTTGTCGCCCCCCGCCATCTGTCCCGCCTCGAGCGCGGCCAGCAGCCGCAACGACAGGTGGCCCGTCGTCTTCTCAAAGGCATCCACCATCGATGTGACGACACTCTCTCCGGCCAGGATGTTGCCCTGCGCCGAGCAAAACTTCCCAAGCTTGTGTCCCGCCCACTCCGTGGCCTTCGGCCCGGTGTAGGTGGCCACTTGCCCGGTCGCGTTCATGACCGAGAACTGGCGGCCGTACTTCGTCCAGTCGTCCGGACGGGGATCCGGATCGCCTTCCCAGATTTTCTTCACCACGGCCTCGGGCGACAGGCCTTGCCGCAAGAGGTTGAGCGCTTGTGGACCGTAGCTCACATCCACGATCGCCTGCGTGGCGGCGACGCCTACACCGGCCTCGGCCCACAGCACGCCGTTGCCAACTGAGAAGACGCGCGACTGCACGGCCCCACCGACCTCTCCAGTTTCCGGGTCGTATCCAAGGATGGAGAAGGTGGCCACAGGGGGCCACGGCGTGGCCCACGGATCATACGGTCGTTGCGCGTGCGCGGTGGCCGGCAGGGCGACCGAAGCCAGAACGAACAGTCGGAAGAACGTGGATCGCATGCAGAGTCTCCGTGGGTCGGGACGGTGGATGCGGGCAACGATATCGCCCCACGCCGGGCGCGTCGAGTACGCTCAGTGAATCGTCCGCGGCAGGGCCATCGACCACGTGCGCGTGCGGATGGCCTGGCCGTTCTGCGTCAGCCTGCGCGTCACGTGCACACGAAGGGAGTCGGCGGTGGACTGCACATCCAAGGTCGTGGAGAGCGTGATGTGACGCGACCCCAGCTGGATGTCGTGCGTGGCTTGGGCTAGGAAGCCGGCCTTGCCGGGTTGCTGGCGATTGACGCGGTAACGCTCCTGCTCCGTCGAGCGAACCTCCGTCGCACCTAACGTGTAGCCGCCCCGTGCCTGCAGGATCACGGTGCCCTCGCCGTGGTCATCGGTGTACTTGGGCGCGACGCTGCGCTCCTGGCTCAGGGGGCGGGCGTCGGGACGGGCGACCCGCGGCTCGCTGGGCGGGAGGTTCACCGCTTGCCCGGCGTCCAGTGCGACCAGAGGCAGTGCTAAGCGTGACTGCTCGCCAGCCTCAACCCACGCCTCGCGGGACTGTGGGGATGGCCAGGCCATGGGGAACTGCGAGGTGGCGATAGCCAGTCGAATGCGATGTCCGGCCTGAAAGGTCCAGGTCGTGAAGTGCAGGGGTATCTCGAGCTTGAACCATGCTCCCGGTGCCATCGGCTGCGGCGCCAGACGATCGTCGCGATACGCCCCATTCCGCAACGCCCCGGTTACCAGCGCGACGCTTCCGTCGGGCGCAACGTCTTCCAGGCGCACCGACCAATGTCCGATGGCGTTTCCGGAACGCAGTCGGATCACGGCGCTCGGAACGCCCAGCAGGGACCGGGGCTCAGACAGCGGCGGCGAATCGAAGACCCGCGCCCAGGCATCGTCATGCTGCTGGTCTCCCGTCGGATCCCCCCACCAATCGCCGGCGGCCACACCGGCATCTGCGCGGAAGGGAATGCGCAGGGACTGAGGCGGGCCAGATCGTTCCGTCAGGTCATTGCGGCCACCGAGGTACCAGATCACTGGGAGTGTGGCCAACGGCCACGCGACGCCACGCCACGTCCCAGAGGCCTTCAGCAGCCCGGCGTTAGGCGCATCACCGTGGCGCATATACACGATGAGCCGGGGCTCTCGCATCAATCCGGTATCATCGTCCAGGAGCCAGTGCCTCCACCATCGCACGGCGCGTCCTCGCCACTCATATCCCGGGCCGGGCTCGCCATTGTCTGGCCAGTCGTGCGCCCACGGGCCGATCTCGGCCTTCACCGGCCCCTTCGACAGCTCCAACGCACGAAGGGGTGTGTCCCGATACCCATCCAAAAGGCCCCCGATGAAGTACGCCGGGATGCTCAAGCGATCATACTGGAAGCGCAGGGAACCGTCGCGCCACCAGGGGCCATCGGCCGAATGGCGCAGGTACGTGAAGAGCCAAGGTTCGCGGTCGAAGCGATCGGCGAAGTAGGCGCTGTCCAAGGGATACGCTGGCGATCGCGGCAAGCCATTTTCATGGTCGATCTGTAACGCGTACGGGTCCAGGTGCAGGACGCCGTCGATGTAGTGGACGTCATCGTAGTACAGGTCGTCGGCGGCGTGCAGCGCCAGAATTGCCTTGAGCGCCGGGGGGTGGCGCATCGCCACCTGCAACGCGTTGAAGCCTCCCCACGAAATGCCCCACATCCCGACGCGCCCATTGCTGTCCGGCAGACGCGCCAGCTGAGCTATGATCTCCTCGGCGTCTTGCAGCTCGATCTCTGAGTACTCACGGTCCGGAAGGGTGCCTGCCGAGCTTCCAGTGCCTCGCACGTCCACCTTCACCATCGCAATTCCCCGCTGAGCGAAATACGCATAGAGCGGGTAGTCCCTCAGATAGAACGAGTCATCCTTCCGGTAGGGCAGTAGCTCCAACACATAGGGGAATCGCTCGCCAGACGTGCGGGCTTGCGGTCGAAAGATCGTCGCCGACAGGGCGACGCCATCGTGCATGATCAAGCGCGCGGTGTCGATCGTGAACGCATGCGTGACCGGTACGCCTTCCGCTGCTTGCGCGGCGACGCGCAGCGGGAGCAGCGCCAGGCACACACGAATGATCAGTCGACGCATGACGTCAGATTCTTACGAGGGTTGCGCCTCACGTGACGGCGACGAGCGGCGACCAAGCGAAAATTGACTGCACAATCAGTCGGGTTGCGCGCGGCGCGAAGTGTCGAAGGGCATACCCGGCGAGTCAAGGCGTGTCTACCAAAGGTTTGGCGGAAGAAACTCGCGCCGAATGGCCCTCCGGAGGGCAAGTAATCATCGGTGGCGTCCGAGACTCTCCTTTAGCCGAGGCTGGCAGGCGCTACAGTTGTGCAGCTTCGTGCGAGGCTTCATCTTTGGCCGCGTCGGCGTAATGCAGCTGACGCAACGGACGCAACATTAGGAGACTCTAACAGCGTGTCTGAAACTACACGATCTGAATACGAGCGGGACCAGATCCGTGTTCGTTGCACACAGTATCACGAGCAGGCGTTTCTGTTCGTGTTGGCGTCGCTGGAGTATTGCCAGCAGCGCCTGCCGTCACGCCGTCATATCGATGGACGGGAGCTGGCGCTGGCCGTTCGAGACCTGGCCCTCGAGCGCTTTGGACTGCTGAGCCGATTGGTGCTTGAACACTGGGGTGTTATGAGCACCGAGGACATCGGGCGCCTGGTGTTCTCCCTCGTGGACGCGGGACTGCTCATCAGTCAGACGACGGACTCGCTGGACGATTTTCAGGATGTGTATTCCTTTGACGTCGTGTTCGAGGCGGCGTATCCATGGAGCGCTGCTCACTTAGCCTAACGGTGCGTCACCCCCACCAGCCACCGTCGGGCGTTTCTTGTGTACGAGGAGGACGAAGTGCAGGTCTCAGAACTACCACATTGCAAGAAGTGCGGAAACGGGGTGCTGTTGCCACTCAGCGATTATGGGCGTGACGGCGCACCGATCACCTACAAGGCGTGGGTCTGCAGCAATCCGGATTGCGGGTTCAATATCCGAATCGACAACGGCGAGATCAGCTTCGGGCGCGCGATCGGGCAGTCGCACAAGTAAACGGTTTCTCGGCCGGCCCGGGCGGAGGCCGGCTGGCGAGGCCAGTCGCGACGGTGGGGGGAGCTGGTGATGATTGGCGTCGTAACTGCAGAGCAGGCGCGTGCGGCCGATGCGGCCGCCATCGCGTCGGGGACGCCGTCCTTTCAACTCATGCGAACGGCAGGCGAACACGCTGCCGCGCTTATCGGTGACCGGTATCCGGACCGTCTGTCCCGCGTACTGGTGCTCGCCGGTCCTGGCAACAATGGTGGAGACGGGTACATCGTCGCGGGCGCGCTCGCGGCCGCAGGACACTCTCCGCGTATTCAGGCCGTTGCCCCACCACGAAGTTCAGACGCGCAACAGGCCGCGGCCTGGGCCTCATCAGTTTCGTTAGGCGCTTACTCCGACGGCGCACCCACACTCATCGTCGATGCCCTGCTGGGTACCGGGAGCACCGGGCGCCCCCGCGGCCGGGTGGCTGACGCCATCCGCGAAATCGCCACTTATCGAGCTGACGGAATACCGATCGTTTCGCTCGACGTGCCGTCCGGCATGGATGCGACCACGGGAGTAGCTGACGGAGCCGTGCGGGCGGATTGGACGATCACCTTCGGCCACATGAAGCGTGGCTTGCTGGTCGCGCGCGGCGCGAGTGGAGCCATCACGGTGGTCGACATTGGGCTCGGGACGCACGGCCGTGAGATCCCGGGCTCGCCGGGTCTCATCGACGAGGCGTGGGTATCCGCGCGTGTCCCCGGCATTCCGGCCGAAGCACACAAGGGCGTGCGCTGCCGTGTAGCCATGGTTGGTGGAGACCGTGGGATGGCTGGCGCGACGGTCTTGGCCGCGCGGGCGGCGATGCGAAGTGGCATCGGCATGGTGCGGCTGGTGGTGAGTGAGCAGAGTTTGGCCGCGGTGCAGGTCGGGGCTCCCGAAGCGACGGCGGCGACGTGGCCGGCCGACGACGACCGCATGGTCGACGTCGTCAGCTCATATGCGCAGGCTGTCCTGATTGGCCCCGGCCTCGGACGGGACAGCGCATCGCAACGCACACTCGAGCAGCTCCTTCGCGTGTGGACGGGACCTGTCGTGTTGGATGCGGATGCGTTGACGCTGTTTGCCGGGCGTTTGGACGAGCTCCGCGCTCGACTGTCCGGGCGCGCCGCCGTCCTGACCCCGCATGCCGGCGAGTGTGCGCGACTGCTGGGGTGTTCCGTGGAAGAGGTCCTCGCGAACCGCTTCACGGCACCGTTTGAGCTGTCGGATCGCACGGGTGCGGTTGTGCTGCTCAAGGGGGTGCCGACCGTCATAGCCAGTCCAGACGGACGTGGCGTGGTCTCCGCCACAGGGACTCCGGTCCTGGCTGCGGCCGGATCCGGCGACGTACTCAGCGGCATTGTCGTGACGCTGTTGGCGCAAACCGGTCACGCGCTGGACAGCGCGGCCTGTGCAGCGTGGGTGCACGGTCGCGCGGCGGAGCTGGCCAACCTTGGCCGACCTGTTCGCGGGGTCGTGCTGGACGATGTGTGCCGCGCGATCTCCGCGGTCTGGCGCTTCCAAAGCCCTCCACTCGACGCGCCAGTGATGGCTGAGCTGCCTGCTGTTGGAGATGACGCTCGCCTCGTGTGGCCATGACGCCTAACGTGGGTGGCGCCCACGTGCCCCTGGGGCCGGGTCGCGAGTTCGACGTGGTGCGGGCCCTGCTGGCACGCTGGGGCGGCCGGGCGGTCGGCATCGGTGACGACGCCGCCGTGTTCGATGTGCTGCCAGGGCATCGTTTGGTCGTGTCCACCGATACCTCCGTGGATCGTGTGCACTTTCGCCGGGAGTGGTTGTCGCCGCGTGAAATCGGCTGGCGTGCGACCATGGCCGCGCTCAGCGATCTAGCGGCGATGGCCGCATCGCCGTTAGGCATGGTCGTGGCCCTGGTCCTGCCGCCTTCGGACACCGAGTTGGCCATGGAGCTGGCCGACGGTATTGGCGACGCGGCGGAAGCTGCCAACACACCGATCATGGGAGGCGACCTGTCCCATGGGGAGACGCTCACGATCGGGGTCACGGTCTTTGGCAGTTCACCAACTCCAATCGGGCGACATGGCGCGCGTCCTGGCGATCTGCTGTTTGTGACTGGCGCCTTGGGAGGACCTGGGGCGGCGCTCCGATCGTGGATGACGGGCGGGACGCCGGCCGACGCCTTACGAGCCCGGTTTGCCCACCCGGTCGCGCGGCTGGCCGAAGCGCGCTGGCTCGCGGACCACGGGGCACGCGCCCTGATCGACATCTCCGATGGGTTGGCTTCTGAAGCTCGTCACTTGGCAGCGGCTTCTGATGTCGAGGTGGAGGTGGACCTGGACAAGGTGCCGGTATTGTCGGGCATTTCTGCTCGAGACGCCGCGCTCTCAGGCGAGGAGTACGAACTCCTGGTCGCGGTTCCGTCGCCGCTGGATGCGGCCGCCTTCTCGCGTCGCTTCAACCTCTCCCTCACGCACGTCGGGCAGGTGCGTTCTCGCAATGCGGCGGCCACTGCGCGGTTCCTGCAGCAGGGAAATTGCGTTGACCTCGCCATGGGCTACGAGCACTTTTCGTCGTAATGCGGACCGTACTGGCTTTTCTCATGCTCGTGGTGGCAACGCCGATCTTGGCGCTCACCGTTATTGTCGCGGGGTTGCTGCGAGTGCAGGATCGGCCTGGCGGGGTCTATGATTGGGCGCCGCGAGTCTGGGCCCGGCTGCTCCTGTGGGCATCTGGCGTGCGCGTCGTGCTGCACAATCCCGAGCGCGCCCCCGCCGACGCCTCGCGAGTGTACGTGGCCAATCACGTGAGCTGGTTTGACGTGTTCACGCTGGCCGCTGTTCTCCGTCGCTACAAATGGGTCGGCAAGGCAGAATTGTTTCGCATTCCGTTGTTCGGTCCGGCCGCCCTGGCCGCCGGTATGATCCCCATCGATCGCGACAACCGAAAGGCAGCGTTCGAGTCGTATGACGTGGCCGCCGATCGTATCCGTGGCGGTGCCTCGGTGGTAGTCTGTCCCGAGGGGACGCGTGGCGCGACGTACGCCCTGCGCCCCTTCAAGAAGGGACCGTTTGTGCTGGCGGCCAAGGCCGGCGTGCCCATCGTCCCCACGCTGCTGTACGGAACCATCCACGTCTTTCCACGTGGGAGCTGGCGGGTGCGCTCAGGTACGGTCCACGTGCACTTCCTGGAGGAGATCCCCACGTCGGAAACGACGTATATGGATCGCGACGCCTTGGCCAAGGCCTGCTGGGCCCGGATGGCCGAGGCCCTGGAACGCGAATATGGCATTGCCAGCCTGCCCGAGAAGTCCTCAAGCCTAACGACGCCTGTCTTGCACACCTCACCGCGAACTCCCATCCATGTCAGAGATTCTTGATATCGTCGCCCGCGAAATCCTCGATTCGCGCGGCAATCCCACCATCGAAGTCGACGTGACCCTGGCCTCTGGCGCTGCTGGTCGCGCTGCCGTCCCCAGCGGCGCGTCGACGGGTGAGCACGAGGCGTTGGAACTACGTGACGGGGATGCCAAACGCTACGGCGGCAAGGGGGTCCAGAAGGCCGTGGAAAACGTGATGGAGCAGATCGCTCCCGCGCTCCGCGAAATGGACGCGACCGATCAGGTCGGGATCGATCGGACAATGATCGAGCTGGATGGCACACCGAACAAAGGGAAGCTCGGCGCGAATGCCATCCTTGGCGTCTCCATGGCCGTGGCGCGTGCTGCGGCGATCGACAGCGATCTGCCCCTGTATCGCTACCTCGGCGGTCCACTCGCTCGCACCATGCCCGTGCCGCTCATGAACATCCTGAATGGCGGGGCACACGCGACGAACACGGTCGACTTCCAGGAATACATGATCGTTCCGGTCGGTGCAGACTCGTTCGCCGAGGCGCTGCGCATGGGGGCCGAGGTGTTCCACGCGCTCAAGAAGGTGCTGGTGAAGCGGAAGCTCTCCACCGGTGTTGGCGATGAAGGCGGATTTGCGCCAGACCTCCCGACCGACGAAGACGCGTTGAAGGCGGTGATCGAAGCGATCGAGAGCGCGGGCTACGCTCCGGGGAAGGAGATTGCGATCGCGCTTGATTGCGCGGCGTCCGAGCTGTTCAAGCAGGGGACGTACACGTTCAAGAAGAGTGGCGCCGGTTCACGCGATGCCGCCGGCATGGTGGAGCTGTACGCCAAATGGTTGGATGAATATCCCATCGTCTCCATCGAAGACGGGCTGGCAGAGGATGACTGGGACGGTTGGGCGCACCTGACGAAGCAGTTAGGCGATCGCGTGCAGCTGGTTGGTGACGACTTGTTTGTCACGAACACCGAACGACTGGCTCGGGGCATCGAGCAGGGGGTGGGCAATTCCATCCTGATCAAGGTGAATCAGATCGGCACGCTGACCGAGACGCTCGAAGCGATCGAGATGGCGCGTGGCGCGGGCTACCTGTCCATCATCTCGCACCGGAGCGGTGAAACGGAGGACACGTTCATCGCCGACCTCGCCGTCGGGACGGGTGCCGGACAGATCAAGACTGGCAGCGCATCTCGCACGGACCGTGTGGCGAAGTACAACCAGCTCCTTCGCATCGAAGAAGCGCTGGGCGAGGTCGCGGAGTATCCGGGCGGCGCGATCTACGGACTGTGACGCGCTGACCGATGCTACGTCGCCTGAGCCTGTACTTTGTGCTGGCGTTCGCCCTGTACTATGCCGTGCAGGGCGGCGAGTTCACGACGTTGCACCTGTTCCGGCAGCGCTCGCGAGAGAAGATGCTGAACGAATCGATCGACTCGCTCAAGCACGTGGTCGACTCGCTGCAACGCTACAAGGCGCGATTGCGCACCGATCCCGCGTTGCAGGAACGCATCGCGAGGGAAACGTACGGGATGGTGAAGTCCGACAAAGAGCTGCTCTATCGATTCGTGGATCCGGATTCGGTGTCGCGAGGTGCTGGGCGCCCCAAATGAGGCAGCCAGTACCCAAGATTCGAGTGGGTAGTGGCTCAGCAAAATGGCCCACCACCTTCGAGCGGGTTCCGTTGACTTCGCTCGGTCGCCCGGACAGATTGCGTCCTCTCTGACGCGGGGTGGAGCAGCCTGGTAGCTCGTCGGGCTCATAACCCGAAGGTCGCGGGTTCAAATCCCGCCCCCGCTATACGTAAAACAAGAGTGGCCGGTCGCTTACGCGATCGGCCACTCGTGTTTTTCAGGGGCTGGGTTCTTAGCTGGAGGCCAGACCCGCCAAGACGAAGGTGTACTTCCCCGGCACCGGGTAGTGTGCCATGGCCGGCTGAGCCACAAAGGGGAGTAGAAGCAGGAGATCCGGGTCCGTACTGGTCACGTCTACGGTGACAATCGCGTTGTCCACGGGCGAACCAGTGGGCGGTGGCGCGACATTGAGTTCCAGTGTGTACTCCGGCTTCACAAAGGTGAACTGCGCCGGCAAGTAGGTGATCAATTCCGGGGGCACAGACCCTGGTCCGGTGTTGCTCGGCCAGCCGTTGGTGTCGGCGTGCAGGCTCCCGATGGCATGCTGAATCGCGTTCACGTCGCCAATGATCTTGGCGCAGATGGCCCGGTCCTTCATCGTGTGATAGCGGGGGACAGCGAGCCGCGCGATGATCCCTAGCACGACGAGAACGACAAAGAGTTCGATGAGGGAGAACCCGCGACGGTTTCGCTTCACAACCCGCCTCGCAACATGCGCGCTGAGCGTCCAAAGAGGGCTGAGTCGGGTTCCGAGGACGTGTAGACGACGCGCAGCGAGTCAGCGACAGCCGTCAGTTCAAACACAGAGTCATTGACGGCGTGCATGGTGATCCAGTCGTTATGCACCCCCGCCATGGACAGGGAGAACGGAAGGGACCCGTGCTCGGCGCGGTAGGCCCGCACGCGCTGCGCGGTGAGGAAGACCTCCATGCGCATACCGGCGGCGGTCATGGCAGAGGCATCCCGCTTCGGGATCGCCCCCGGGATCGGCGTGACCCACGCGGCGATGGCGGCCAGCCCGGTGATAACCTTGAGCCACGGACCTCGCTTGCGTGATGCGGCTTTCGCGGCGGCCTCATTGTCGAGCCGCTTTTGGGTCATGAATTCGTCGACCAGGTCGCGCACTTTGCCGTTTCCGGCAATGGCGCCCATGGCGCGAGGGGTTGGCATAGCCAAGGGACAAACCTCTGCAATTGGGAAGATGGTACCCTCTATGGATTGTCGGCACCCGCTCTGGGTAACTGCAGCAACTCGGAGGGCTTCGCGCCCACGGGTGAGGGCGTTAAACTTCCCGCTCGCACTCACTTGGCAGGGTAGCTCAGGTGGTTAGAGCACGGCACTCATAATGCCGGGGTCGTGGGTTCGAGTCCCACCCCTGCTACTGGCAAAACGGCCTTCCAGCGATTCGCTGGGAGGCCGTTTTTGCGTCGGGGACGGTGACTATCGTCCCGCGGTCAATGAGCCAGCTGGGCGCGTCACCCTCGTCGGCCTCCCGCGACCGTCGTGGTCAGACAGGGCGAGGTCCGTCGTCGTGCGCGCCTAGCTTCCCAACTCACCCTCGTCGGCCTCCCGCGACCATCGTGGTCAGACAGGGCGAAGTCCGTCGACCCGCGGGCCTAGCTCCCTGTCTCGCCCTGAGACCCCTCTGGAGCGTCCACTCGCCAGACGTCATGGACAAATCCGCGCCACTGCAGGCGATGGACGGGAGTCATGCCGAGATGTCTGGCCACGCCCTGGGAAGGCACGTTTTCTGGCCTGATCATGGAGATGACGTGGCCGCAGCCTCGAACCCTGAACGCGTAGTCCCTAACCGCCTCCGCCGCCTCCCGCGCCAACCCCAGATGCCAGAACGGACGGTGAAGCAAGTACCCGATTTCAGGATGCCACTCGCCGTCGACGTCCTGCTGCAGCAGCCCGACTTGGCCGACGGGAACGAGAGAGCCTCGCTGTCGAACGATCCATAGACCAGTCCCGTCCCGGACATATCGATCCAGCTGCCGCTGGATCCAGACCGCCGAGTCTTCTCTGGAAAGCACCTTGGGGTAATGCCGCATGACCTCGACGTCGCCGAGCATGGCCGCGACGAAATCGAGGTCGTCCAGCGTCATTTCCTGAAGGACCAGGCGAGGAGTGATCAGCTCGAAGGGCATAGCGACGGCTTCGACCTACGGATGGTACGACAAGCGGCGGACACACAATATGTTCATCCTGCCGACGAAGGTGCATGCTCACCTCAGATCCGTCCATCGTGTCAATGGCCCGTTCGCTCAAGCGCTCATGACTCGCCGCCGCCGTGCCACGACCTCGCACCCATCGCCGGAAACTCCGACGTCGTGGTGGAAGGCCGCCGGCCCAGGCATTGTGGCGGGTGCAGCTGACGACGATCCGTCGGGGATCGCGACCTATTCGATTGCCGGCGCGCAATTTGGCACGGCGTTGCTGTGGACGGCGCTCCTCACCTGGCCCCTGATGGCCGCGGTGCAGTCCATGTGCGCCCGGATTGGGATGGTGACGGGACGCGGGCTGATGGCCGCCCTGCGCAAGAAGTTCTCCCGACCCCTCTTGGTTGGCGCCGCCTGCCTGCTGTTCATCGCCAACACGGTAAACGTTGGAGCTGACCTGGCCGGGATGGCCGATGCCGCCGAGTTGCTGACGTCGGTCAACTCACACGTCTTGGTGATGGTCTTTGCTGTCTCTATTGGCTGGGCCACCATTCGCTTTCGATACGCCACCATTGGCAGTGTGATGCGGTGGCTCGCGCTCACGTTGCTGGTGTACATCGTCACCGCCTTTGTTGTTGGGCCAACGTGGGGCCCGGTGTTGCGTGCCACGGTCGTCCCGCAAGTGCCGTCCACGCCCGGTGCATGGGCCACCCTGCTCGCCGTGTTAGGCACCACCATCTCGCCGTACCTGTTCTTCTGGCAGGCGTCACAGGAAGTCGAGGAGGAGAAGGCGATCGGTCGTCGCACGGTGGCCGATCGCGTGGGCGCCTCGAACCTCGAGATCAGGAACCGAAAGATCGACGTCGGAGCCGGGACGTTCGCGGCCATCGTCACGATGTACTTCATCATGCTGACCACCGCGCTCACGCTGCACGCGCATGGGCTCACGTCGCTCACCACCAGTCGCGAGGTGGCACAGGCCCTGGAGCCGCTGGCCGGGCGCTTCGCCGCCCTGCTATACACACTCGGCTTGTTAGGCACCGGGTTCCTGGCTATCCCCACGCTGACCGGCTCGTCCGCCTACGCGTTTGCCGAGATCTTTGGCTGGCGCCAAGGGATGGACGAACAACTGCGTGGAGCGCCCGCGTTTTACGCCGTTCTGTCGCTTTCGCTGGCGATGGGCGTTCTGCTCGACTTCCTGAACATCAGTCCGGTGCGAGCACTTTTCTATTCAGCGGTTCTCAACGGTCTGCTCGCGCCGGTCCTGCTGTTTGGGATCCTGATGGTCGCGAGAGACAAGACGTTAATGCGCGGTCAAACCAGCTCGATGATCGGTCAAGTGACCGTTGGCGTCGCGGTACTGGTCATGGGGGCCGCGGCGATCGCCATGTTCCTCACCTAACGCGATGTCCGGCGCGGCGTCTCGTGTGCCGTCCAGAGGCGCCCGCCGCCGCGGAAGGCGTTCGCGTTGTTGCCGCGGCGACAGCCCGGTGGCATGGCGTCCATCTGCTTCACGTTGCCTCCACCCAGCACCACATAATCGCAGATCAGGGCGGCGCGAAGTAATTCCGCGACCGTCCCGACATGTCGACGCCACTTACTGCGCCCGACGCGCTTGAGTCCGCGCGTGCCCAAGTAGTCTTCGTAGGACTTTCCCTCTCGGTAAGGCAGGTGCGCCAGCTCCAACGGCTCCAGCCGACCATGGTCAATGACCGCCGACCCGAGCCCCGTGCCCAAGCCCAGAAACAGCATGCGCCCGCCCTGATAGGAGCCAAGGGCCTGCATGGCCGCATCGTTCACAATGCGAACTGGGCACCCGAACGCCTTCGCGAAGTCAAAACGCCGCCATCCGCCGCCGAGGTTGTGCGGCTCGTGGAGCGGTCGGCCGTCCCGCACCGGGGCGGGATATCCGATCGACACCACGTCGTGCGGCCAGTCGACCGTGGCCGGGATTACAGCGCGCACCATGCGCGCCGCCGTCAGGTCCGGTCCGGAATCCAGCTTGCGAACAGAGCGTGAGCCCGCGATGGAGATCTTGATGTGGGTTCCGCCCACATCGACGACGAGAACTTTCATTGAGGATCGATCCAGCCGCCGACGTCGCGCGTAAGGCGATGCGCCTCGGCGGGGCCCCAGGTGCTTGGCGGGTACGGGGTAGGTGGTGTGTTCACGGCCAACAGTGGCTCGACCAGCGCCCACGCCGCCTCGACGGCGTCCTGCCGCGCAAAGAGCGTCGCGTCGCCCTGCATGGCGTCGCCGAGCAAACGCTCGTACGCGTCCATTTCATCTGAAGTCTGTTGGCGCGATACCGACAGCTCAATCGGTTGGCCTGCCATGCCTTCACCGGCCCGCTTGGCGCTGGCACCGAGGGCGATGACGACGTCGGGTCCCAGTCGGAAGCGGACGTAGTTGCCCATGGCCGGCGCGGCCTCGTGGAAAACCACCTGTGGTGGCGCCTTCAACTCGACGTACACCTCGGTTGCGGTCACAGCGAGTGATTTGCCCGCGCGAATGAAGAATGGAACGTCTGCCCACCGCCACGAGTCCACGTGAACGCGGACCGCCGCAAATGTCGGCACACGCGAGTCGGCGGCGACGCCGGCCTCGTCCCGATAGCCATCGAATTGACCAAGCACCAAGTCCTTCGGATCCATCGGCCGAATGCTGCGCAGCACCTTCGCCTGCTCGTCGCGGATCGCTTCGGCGTAGGCGCTGCTCGGGGGCTCCATGGCCAGGAAGCCGACCACCTGCAACAAGTGGTTCTGGATCACGTCGCGGATGACGCCCGCTTCCTCATAGAACTTTCCGCGGCCGGCCACACCAAAACGCTCGGCCATCGTGATCTGGACATTCTCCACATAGTGGCGGTTCCAGACGGGTTCAAAGAACGCATTGGCAAACCGGAAGTACAGCAAGTTCTGCACGGCTTCCTTGCCAAGGTAGTGATCGATGCGGAAAATCGTGCGCTCGTCAAAGCGCGCATGCAACGTGGCGTTGAGTGCGACGGCGGACGCCAAGTCTCGCCCGAACGGTTTTTCCAGGACCACCCGCCCACCGACGTGGCATCCCGTACTCGCCAGGCCTTCGACCACAGTGGCAAACAGCGACGGAGGAATGGCCAGGTAAAACAGCGGGCGCACCGCCGAGCCTAACGCGGTCTTCAGGTTCTGATAGGTCGACGGCTCCCGATAGTCACCACGCACGTACGCCAGTCGTGATGCCAGGAGGGAAAACGCCGCTTCATCGATCGCGATGTGGGCATCGGTGAGCGAGGCACGGGCGCGTTCCACGACTTGCTCCGTGGTCAGCTCGCTAGCTGCAACGCCTACCACCGGCAGGTCCAGTACGCCGCGGCGCGCCATTCCGTACAGGGCGGGGAAGATCTTCTTGTACGCCAGGTCGCCGGTGATACCAAAAAACACCAGCGCATCGGAGCGTTCGCCGTTCATCGCGTTGGCTTCTCCACGTGACCGCCGAACTGCATACGCAGGGCCGACAGCAGTCGATTCTGATACTCTGCCTCGCCGCGTGATGAAAAACGCTCGAACAGGGCGCTGGCGAGCACGTGGATGGGTACTGACAGGTCATTCGCCGCCGCCAACGTCCATCGTCCCTCGCCAGAGTCGGACACGCGGCCAGCAAAGTGCTCCAGCGACGGATCGCTGCCCAGCGCCTGCGCCGTGAGGTCCAACAGCCACGAAGGGATCACGCTGCCGCGCCTCCACAGTTCTGCGATCTCCGGCAGGTCAAAATCGAACTGATAGTGCTCGGGATGACGAAGGGGCGTCGTTTCGGCGTCTGCGTCGCGATGCACGCGGCCGGCGTTGGCGTGACGGAGGATGTTGAATCCCTCGGCGTACGAAGCCATCATGCCGTACTCGATCGCATTGTGCACCATCTTCACGAAATGACCGGCTCCACTTGGGCCACAGTGCAGGTACCCTTGGTCTGCCGTGGATCCCGTTCGGGTTCGTCCAGGTGTTGGAGGTGCGGCGCTCGCGCCAGGCGCCAGCGTGCGGAATATTGGTTCCAAGCGCCTAACGGTCGATTGGTCGCCACCGAGCATGAGGCAGTACCCGCGTTCCAGCCCCCAGACGCCGCCGCTGGTGCCACAGTCCACGAGTTGCACGCCATGACGGCTGAGCTTGTCCGTGCGCGCGATGTCATCCTGGAAGTTCGAGTTGCCTCCGTCGATAATGGCGTCGCCGGCGGCAAGGTGCGGGAGCAAGTCATCAATTGCCCGATCCACCACGGCTGCTGGTATCATCATCCAAACGGCGCGCGGCAAGGGCAGGGCGGCAGCCATTTCGGCGGGAGAACTCGTGCCAACCGCTCCCTCGGCCACGAGGCCAGCCACAGCCTCCGCTGAGCGATCGTACACCACGCAACGGTGCCCCCCGCTCATGAGCCGGCGCGCCATATTTGCGCCCATCCGGCCAAGGCCGATCATTCCAATATCCATCCCGATCTCCTGCGCGTTCGTTAGGTCCTTGGCGTACGGCTAGCGCCGCTCTATGTCGGCGCTAACGTATGCGCTCCCTTCCTGAACACAAGCTCAATGACAGAGAGAATCCCGGGCGCAAACGCCCCCAGCTGGCTTGTCGTGGGGGATCGCGAGGAGCTCGTTGACGCCTTGGTGCGCGCGGCGCGCCCGTTGGCATCTGCGGGGATCGAGTCTCGCGGATACTGGACGATTGCGATCCCAGGCGGCTCGGTGGTTGAGCAGCTCCTTGGGCCGTTGGTGCGGGCCCCGCTTGATTGGGAACACGCGCATGTCTTTTGGTGCGACGAGCGCGCGGTGGCACCCACGGATCCGCAGTCCAATTGGGGTCTGGCGCAGGGCCTGTTGGAATCAACGCGCCGCTTGGGGGCGCAACTGCACCGAATGCCCGCCGACCAAACGGACCTCTCGAAGGCGGCGGCGGACTACGCCGCCGAGTTGGAATCCGTTGCTGGGCACCCGCCGCAGCTTGACATCGTGCTGCTTGGCGTTGGTGAGGATGGTCACGTCGCGTCCATTTTCCCGGACACACGCCGGCGATTGACGCGGGATCGGTGGTGGTCGAGGTGCAGGCTCCCGAAACCCCCGGCTCAACGCATGTCGCTGGCCCTGGATGTTCTGGCTCGGGCTCGCCTGACTTGTGTGGCGGCGTTCGGCGCGGGAAAGGCCGACGTCGTGCGGCGCGCCATGGGGCCCGCGTGTGACCTGCCCGTCGGCCATGTGTTGCGCTATGCGGCACGGCCGATGCTGCTGGCGGATTCAGCCGCGGCACGCGCTGCAGTGGCGTGATCTCAGCCGACGCTGACGCGGTATCCGAGTGCAACGAAACGATGCAAAATCAGCTCAAACTGCATCGTCGCGGCGCTCACGGAAGCCCGACAAGTTGTCAGGCAAACGCAGGGTGAACCCGGCGGGGGCACACCGTAGGTTCGCGAGGTCACACGGGTTGCGCCGGTTGCCGCCTAACGAAACTCATCGGGTGGCAGGCACCGTGGTCGCGGCCCTCGACTTGCCCTTAAGGGCGTTGCCCCTTTCACAGGAGTTTGAACGCATGAAGATCTTGCGCGTGGCCGCCGTTGGCGGGTTCGCACTGGCGCTTGCGGGATGCCAGGACATCACGAATCCGAGTCCCGCCGTCCCGTCGGCTTCACCATCAGTTAATGCGGCCGTTCGGGTATCCCAAATAGCCAGCATGTATGCCGTTGATGTCGTGTCGACCGCAGCGACGGGTGCGTCGATGAATGACGGAGGCGATGTGGTCGGCACATCGTATTTGGATACCGGCTGCGGCCCCTTTTGCTTACCGCCGCAACAAACGGTGGCGTGGGTAGGCGGGAATCGTATCGTGCTTCCGACGCTGCCTGGATTCAGCGGCATTTACCCGCAAGTCATCAATGCGCAGGGATGGATCGCTGGTACCGCTGGCGTGCCGGGGACCACGACGCACGCTGTGGTTTGGCGTCCGAACGGCGCGAGCTACACCATCACGGACCTCGGGCTCCTTCCCGGCACCACCGTCGCCCAAGTGGCCGGCATGGACAACCAAGGACGAATCGTCGGTTGGATGCTGGACAACCCCGGCATCCCCACGACGACGGCGCCCTTCGTATGGTCCAGCGGCGGAGGGTTGGTGAACTTGGCGTCCCTCGGCTTCCCGAACGATCCGCCCGAGTCCGTCAGCCCCAACGGGCACGTGGCCACCTACAACTTTCACTACCAGTTAGGGAATGCCGCCAGTGTGGTGCCGATGCCAGCACCGCCGCGCGGCTACTTGTATAGCGCGAGATCGTCCGTGGTCAACGACGCCGGCGACCAGGGTCGCTTCCTCGTATCAACCAGCTCGCAGAATCTCCTCTATCCCTTCCGATACACAGCCGCGACGAACGCCCTGCAGCAACTCTCGGCGGCGGGCTCGGGACACCTGACGCGAGCTGGAATGGGGAGCATCAACAACGCTCAGGACATTCTGGCGACGGTGCAAAGCACGGCCATGATCGCCGCAGGACCCAGCGGCCTGCTGTTCCCGCTGGCGACGCTGTTGTCGCCCGCGTATCCCGGTGTGACGGGCACCGGAAGCGGTCCAATGAACGCCGGTGGACAGATCCTCTCCAGCTTGATCATCGGCGCGAGCCCCCGCTTGGTGCGGATGACTCCAACGTCAGGGTGCGCCGGAAACTGCGCGCGGGTGAGCAAGATCCAGATGGCGGCGAAGTTTGTGCAGGATCCACGTTTCCCTGGATCGTGCTTCCAGGGCGGGACGATGCGCAACGACTTCGGCGTGCGGGTCACGGTGACCAGCGAGACTGGCGCCGTGCTGCCCGGTGCGGTGGTGACGGGACGCTTCCTCGACAGCTATTGGATGGACAAGAGCGTATCGGGCACCACTAACGCCCAGGGTTGGGTGCAACTGCAAGGCACGGGGCCATGCGGTACCGGCACGATCGCCTTCTTCGTCGACAACGTCACGTCTGGTGGTCGCACCTTCGATCGCGTGAACGGCATTCTGACGAAATCGAAGATCCCGCAGTAGTTCGGTGCGTAGGTCGCGGCGGCGGCGTTCGAAATGAGCGCCGCCGCTTTTCGTGCGTCCAAGTGCCCTCACGTCGCGCGCCCAAGCACCCTCCCTTCGCGCGCCAAATCGCCCTCACTTCGCGCGCGTCACAAGGCCAAAGGCGTTAGGTTCTGGCGAGGGAACTCGCGCGCAGATTCAGGTCGTTCACGCGAGGCCATCCCGTCCATCGGCTGCCCAGCGCACCCTCCGACGCCCTGACTTACGATCGCTGCCAATGACGCCCGCGACGCCTCGACCTGCCCCTGGACACCCCGGCATCCCACCGCGCTGGACCTCGAGCGCAAAGTCCGCGGTTGGTACTGCGTTCGGCGATGGCTCGCGCGTGTGGTTCACCGCGAGTCACGGCATCCTGAACGAGATCTACCATCCGGAAGTAGACACCGCCTGCGTGCGCGACGCCGGATTCCTCATCTCCGACGATCGAGGATATTTCGCTGAAGAAAAGCGCGACTGCTCGCACCGGGTGGATTGGGCCATACCAGGTGTCCCCGCGTTTCGCTTTCGCAACGCGAGCACCGACGGTCGATTTGAGATTGAGAAGCACGTGTGTGCGTCACCAGAGTTCGACGCCGTCTTGCAGCACGTCGAACTTCGAACGTCTGTGGGTTCACCGACGGATTACCACCTCACGCTTCTCGTGGCATCCCACTTGGGGAACCGCGGGGCAGGCAACACGGCGTGGGTCGGTTCGCACAAGGGATTTGATGTGCTCTATGCCGAGCGTGCGGGTCGTGCCATGGCCGTCGTCTGCTCGACCGGATGGACGGCGATGTCTGTGGGATTCGTCGGCGTCAGCGATGGCTGGCGTGAGGTGCGTGAGCATGGGCGGCTCCTGAACCACTATACGATCGCAGCTGACGGCAACGTGGCGCTGGCGGGCGAAGTCGATCTGTCCCTCTCCAACGGCCGCTGCACGATAGCGATCGGATTTGGGCCGGACCCGGAGTCGGCGGCCTTTCATGCGCGGGCGGCGTTGGCTGAGCCGTATGAGCGAGTCGAACGTCGCTTCATGGGACCATGGGTGACCTTTCAAAATGGCTTGCGCGCCTTGGACGAAGTAGACGGCTCACTCGAGGTGCCCAGCCTGTATCGCACCAGCACGGCGGTGCTCATGTCGCACCTGACGATGAATGCCGACGGCGGAGCCATCGCGAGTCTGTCGGTGCCTTGGGGCCAGTCCAAGGGTGACGACGACCTAGGGGGATACCACTTGGTGTGGCCGCGCGACATGGTGCAGACGGCCGGTGCCTTGTTGGCGGCGGGGGCCCATGAGCCGGTGCGCGCCATGCTCCGCTACCTGGCCGTGACGCAGGAAGCTGATGGCCATTGGGCGCAGAACATGTGGTTGAACGGCGAACCCTACTGGAACGGCATTCAGCTGGACGAAACGGCACTCCCCATCCTCCTGATTGACCTCGCCCATCGTGAGGAGTGTATTGCGCTAGACGACGAGCTCCGTTGGTGGCCAGTGACTCGTCGAGCCGCCCTTTACCTGGTGGAGCAAGGGCCGGCCACGCAACAGGATCGGTGGGAGGAAGACCCAGGGTACACACCGTTCTCTCTCGCCAGCTGCATCGCCGCGCTGGTCGTCGCCGCGAGTGTTGCCGAGCGCGTCGGCGAACCCGCGCTGGCGCAGTATCTGCGCGATACCGCCGACGACTGGTACGACCGCATTGACCGATGGATCTACGTCACCGGCACGCCCTTGGCCGCCGATGTCGGCGTCAGGGGGTACTATGTCCGCGGCGCACGCGACGACGGAGATGGAAACGCACGCATCGATGGCGCCATGGCCGCCGTCAAGAATAGGCCAGCGGATGCCACCCCAGTTCCCGTCAGCAGCATCGTCAGCCCAGATGCGTTGGCCCTCGTCCGCTTTGGTCTTCGCATGCCGGACGATCAGCGGATGATCGATACCGCGCGCGTCATCGATTACCTGCTTCGCACCGAGACCCCCACCGGACCCGTCTGGCACAGGTACAACGAGGACGGCTACGGCGAGCACGACGATGGTCGCCCCTTCGATGGCACCGGGAAAGGGCGGGGCTGGCCACTACTCGCCGGCGAGCGCGCCCACTACGAATTGGCGTTAGGTCGATTGGATCGCGCCCGAGACCTTGGCGTAGTCATGCGGCGACAAGCGAGCGACGGCGGCATGCTCCCTGAGCAGGTGTGGGACGCCCCGGACCTGGTGGACCTGGAGCTCTTCACCGGCCGAGCCTCTGGATCGGCGATGCCACTGGCCTGGGCCCACGCCGAATACATCAAGCTCCTCCGATCCCTGCGCGATGGCCGGGTCTTTGACCTGCCGCCAGCTGCAGCCACCCGCTACCTGACTCGTCGCGTCCAACCGCGAGTTGCAATCTGGCGCTTCACGCTGCGTAGAAAGGAGATGACCGCTGGTCGCCTCCTGCGATTGGACTTGGGCGCGCCAGCGCGCGTGCGCTGGACCATGGACGCCTGGACCACATCGCAGGACAGTGACACGCAGATGAAGGGGCCGCGCCACCATTCCGTGGAGCTGCCCACACAGGGCGCACCGCCGGGGACGCGCGTGGAATTCACCTTCCACTGGCTGAACGACGACCGATGGGAAGGGAAGGACTTCGCGGTCGACATTGTGAAATCGCCAGATGAGAAATGACGCGAGGGGCGCGCTGACAGCGCACCCCCCGCATCCGACCGCTCGATCTCAAGACTGCGTGCGGTGAAGTAAGCGTCCGCAGCAGTCAATCAATGCGGCGCTCACATGATGGAACCGCCAGGAACCACGATGTGCGGCAGGTTCTTGAGCAGCTGATTCAGCCGGGCAATGCGGGTGTCCACGATTTTCTGCTGTTCACCCTGCGTCGCGACGGCCTCGGTCTGCAACTCACCGGTGCGCGTCACCTGGGCGTCCGTCGGCCGTGAGACCGAGCGCGCGACGCTGCCATACAGACTCGTGACTTCCTCGCGCAATCGCGGAAATTGGCGATAGCCGAGGCCCTGAATGGGCCGCAGCAGCTTTTCATCGCGCAACGACTTCAATTCGGACAGTGCCGACTCCGCCTCGTTGAGTGCTTCCTTCTCGTTGGGTGCATTTCGCCGGATGTTCTCGACCAGCGCCGTCAGCTGCCGCAACAAGTCGGAGTTTCGGTCGATGACGCTGGTGACCTTGGTGTTCAGGTCGCGGAGTTCCAGCGCCTTGTCGCGCTGGGCGACGAGGTCTGCGGTCGTGGCCTGCGCACGAGGATCCAGGTCCACCCGGACGGTCTTTTTGTACTCCTGGCCATTGAGTCGCACAGTGACCGTATACTCGCCAGGTACAACTGTTGGGCCACCGGCTCCGCCAAAGCCGAATCGTTCCCCAAGGTCCGCGGTCTCGGCGTCGGGGTTCGTCCCGGCCACGCGCGGCGGCGGAGACCCATCGTACCGAAGGTCCCACACGGCGCGATTCACGCCCGCAGCACCTGATGGATTTCGAAGGGTCCGGATCACCTTGCCCGTCGCGTCACTCACCGTGATTCGTACGCTGTCCTTGGCGGGAGACTTCAGGTAGTACGCGATCGAAGCGCCGTACGGCGGATTCTCTCCAACCCACTGCTTCTGCCCAAGATTGCCATCGGCGTTCCACAGCACCCACCGCGTTGCAGGGCGAACATCAAACACGTACGCCTCGCTGGCCATGGCTTCACCGAGCCGTTGCAGCGGGGTCAGGTCATCCAGGACATAGAGCCCGCGGCCGTGCGTGGCAATAATCAGATCGTTGTCGCGAGGATGGATGGCCAAGTCTCGCACCGGTGCAGCCGACAGCCCGTTCCGCAACGAATGCCACCGCGCACCCTTGTCCCACGACACATAGATGCCGAACTCCGTGCCGAGGTACAGGACGTTGGCATTCTTGGGATCCTGGCGCACGACGTGCACCCAGCCACGTGCCGGCAGGTTCGACGTGATGCGCTTCCAGGTCGCGCCGTAGTCCGTCGTCATGTACGCGTACGGCGTGTAGTCTCCCGTCTGCCAGTGCGAGGCGGCGACGAAAGCCGTGCCTGCGTCGTGCCACGAGGCGTCGATGGTGGATACCCAGGCGTTAGGTGCCAGGCCCGGAATGTTCTTCACCACGTTGGTCCAGCTCTTACCACCATCGCGGGTCACCTGAACGTTTCCGTCGTCGGATCCGGCCCAGATCACGTTCCCATCCTTCGGAGACGGGGCGATGGTGATCAACGTGCTGTGAAACTCGGCGGCGGTGTTGTCGACCACGATCGGCCCGCCGGATGACCTCTGCTTGCTCTTGTCGTTGGTCGTCAGGTCCGGCGAGATCTCTGTCCACGACTGACCGAAGTTCGTGGTCTTGAACAGCACGTTGCCGCCGAAATACACCGTCTTGGGATCATTCGGATCAAGGACAATCGGCGCGTTCCAGTTGAAGCGATACTTGTGGTTCTCCATCGCATCGCCGGCAGATCCAACCCGGTTGGGATACGGGTGAATCGACCGCTGGTCACCGGAGCGAATGTCGGTGAGGATGATGTTGCCTCCCTGCGACGCCGAATAGATCAACCACGGACGCTGGAAATCGGGGACGGCAAAGAACCCATCACCGCCGCTCACGGTCACCCACGCGTTCTTGCGGTTCCCTTGGTTCGACAGCGTCTGGCTGGGACCGCACCAGTGCCCGTTGTCCTGCAGGCCGCCGCACAGGTTGTACGGTTTCTCCATGTCATACGCGACATGGTAGAACTGGTCGAAGCTGACGGTGTTCACGACCTCGAAATTGCGGCCCGCATCGTAGGAGATCTGCCAGCCCCCATCGGATCCCGAGATGAGATACTGCGGATCCGTCGGATCCACCCACAGGCCCTGGTGATCACCGTGCACGTCTCGTCCAATCGTGCGGAACGTGCGGCCGCCATCCTCGCTCTTGTACAGGGAGCCCGAGAGCGAATACACCGTATTTGGATTGCGTGGGTCGGCGCGGATGTCCGCGTAGTAGAAGGGGCGGAAGTTGATGTTCGGGTCGCGACTGGTCATGCGCCACGTTTCCCCGGCATCGTCACTGCGCCACATCTCGCCTTCGTCCTTGGTTTCGGTGACCATGTACACCACGTTCGGATCTGCGCGGTGCACCGTGACGCCGATGCGATCCATCGGTCCCTTTGGCAGGCCACGAGTATTTCCGGGACCAGACAATCGCGTCCAGCTCTCGCCCCCGTCCGACGACTTGTACAGCGCGGTCTCTCCACCGCCTGACGAGAAGTACCACGGCCATCGCTGATGGGTGAACATCCCCGCGTAGATGATGTTCGCGTTGCCGGGATCGATATCGATGTCGGAGCAACCGGTCAGCGTGTCCTTGTACAGGATTTTGCGCCACGTCTTCCCGCCATCCACGGTCTTGAATACGCCGCGATCCTCGTTAGGGCCCCACGTGCGCCCTAACGCGCAGACGTACACGACGTCGGGATTCCGCGGATCAATCCGCATGCGCGGGATCTTCTCGGTATTCTCCAAGCCGATCTTCTTCCAGGTCTTTCCCGCGTCGAGGGACTTGTACACGCCATCGCCGATAGACGCCGAATTGCGTGGGTTTCCTTCGCCGCTGCCCAAGTACAGGATGTTCGGGTCCGACGGGGCGATGACCAGGTCGCCCATCGACGCGTTGTCTTTATCGTCGAAGAGCTGGGTGAAGGTGACGCCCCCATTGGTGGTCTTGATCAGTCCCCCGGCAGCTGATCCGATGTAATAGGTCGAACGATCACCGGGCACGCCGACGACAACCGGGATGCGTCCGGCCTGGTTCGCCGGACCGATGGAGCGCCACTTCACGCGCTTTAAGGCATCGAGTTCGGCAGAACCGGTCAGGGCCGGTGCCGCGGCCGATGCGGCGGTGGAAGTTGGAGCAGGACGCTGCGCGCCAGTGGGAGCAGCTGCAACCATGGCGACGCCGATGAGCACGAGCCGGTGCGGGGCGCGGCGCACGCGAAACAAGGACATGGAGACCTCGGTGCGGCGGAGTGGGGACGCGCACCGTCGGGTGCGCGCCAAGGGACGCGTGAGATTTACGACAAAACACGTTCGTCCGTTGGGGGCCCGTCGGCAAAATGACGAGGTTTCTAGTCGGATAAGATCGGCGGACCACGGGTGGGTGAAGCCAAAAGCGGCGGGGCCCGAGGGACCCCGCCGCTTTGCCTTCCACCACGATGCCTATGGTCGGTGGGGCTTGTTGACGTTGAGCAGGAGGTTCGGGCTACCGACCCCCGGGTTCACGATCACGCCCGGCGTGGCGTTGGCCACGATGGCCGCGGCGACCTGCGCCGGCGTCTTGTTCGGGAAGATGTCCAGGTACAAGGCCGCCGCGCCGGCGACATGCGGGGTGGCCATCGACGTGCCAGAAAGCACCGCGGTCGCGTTGTCACTCGTGTTGGTTGCCGACAGGATGTTCGTCCCTGGCGCAAACAGGTCGACGCAGGTGCCGAAGTTTGAGAAGTTGGCCCGGGTGTCGATGCTGGCGGGGGGAATACCCGTGCCGTCACCGCTGGCTGCAACCGTGATGGCCTCTGGGACGTGCGCTGGCGACGTCTGGCACGCGTCGGCGGCGTTGTTGCCGGCGGCAATGGCATACACGACGCCCGAGGCGATGGAGTTCGACACGGCCTGATCGATGGCCGCGTTGATTCCGCCGCCAAGGCTCATATTGGCAACCGCCGGCTTGATGGCGTTGGTGGTGACCCAGTTGACACCGGACACGATGGCGTTCGTTGCACAGAGCCCGAACGCCCCGCACACCTTCACGGCGACCAGGTTTACGCGCTTGGCGACGCCGTACGTCGCACCGCCAATGGTCCCAGAGGTGTGGGTGCCGTGTCCGTTATTGTCGTCAGGCGGGTTCGCGGGATTGGTCGCATTGAACCCATAGGCTGCGCGGCCACCGAAGTCCGCGTGCGTGATTCGGATTCCGGTGTCGATGGAATACGCGTGAACACCAGCTCCCTGGTTCGGCGCCTGTACTGGCTGATTGTAGACGCCATCCATGGGCAGCGACGTTTCGTCGATGCGGTCGAGCCCCCACGGGCACGTGGTGTAGGGCGCGCAGGTCTGAACGGCACTGACGCGCAGGATGTAGTTGGGCTGGATGTAGCTGACGGATTGATTCCCGCGAAGTGATTGCAGTACGGTACCAGAAGCGCGCACGGCGAAGCCATGAAGCGCCGCCGTCCACATGTCCATGACCAGGGCGCCACTCGCTCGCGCCCGGGCGGCCTCGGCCGCGACGTTCGAACCTTGCTTGAGGACGACGATGTACTCATTGGGCACGACGTCATCTGTTTGATTGACGGACGCGCTCGTCATTGGGGCCAGAGCCGCACCGGCCGGGCCACTGGTGCCGTCGGAACATGCCGCGGCGAGTATGCCAAGGATGAGAGGGATGCTCCTTCGCTTCAACATCTGGACCTCCAAGCTCTGGGAGGATATAGCTCAGCCCGAGTCGCGAGTTGTGGCAGGCGGACGAACCTAACGACAGTGTGGCGGTGCTGAGAAAGGAGCGGACACGATAGGCCGGTGCACACCGTTCGTCAACGCAGATCCGCAACGACGCGCCATGGGCATGGCGTACTCGAGTATGTTGTTGCTGGCGGAGAGCGAAATTGGTTGACCGAGAAACGAAAGAGCCGCCCGCGGAAGCGGGCGGCTCTTCGTGTGAAGCGCGCTGAGCGACTACTGCTGCCAGGCGATGGTCGGCAGTGAGCTGTTCAGCAACTTGTTCGGGCTACCCGCGCCTGCGTTCGTCACGACGCCGTTGGTGGCGTGACCGACGATGGCGGCCGTCACCTGGGCGACGGTCTTGGTCGGCTTCTCGGACAGGTACAGGGCGGCGACGCCGACCACGTGCGGCGTGGCCATGGAGGTGCCGCTGATGATGTTCGTCGCGGTGTTGCTGGTGTTCCACGAGGACTTGATCTGCGAACCCGGCGCGAAGATGTCGAGGCACGTGCCGATGTTCGAGTAGCTCGCGCGATCGTCCGGGGAAGCCGGCGGCACGAGGCCGTCAAACGATCCCGTCGCGCCGACCGTGATTGCGGTCGGAACGCGAGCTGGCGACTGCGTGCACGCGTCGAGGCCAAAGCTGTTGCCGGCCGCAATGCCGTACACGATGCCCGAGGCGATGGAGTTCGTGACTGCAGCGTCGATGGTGGCGTTGGCGCTGCCGCCGAGGCTCATGTTCGCGACAGCCGGCTTGTGGGTCGCCGCGTCGGCCGTAACGAAGTTCACGCCATTGACGATCGCCGTCGTCGGGCAGGATCCGCCGGAGTTGCAGACCTTGACCGAGACGAGCTGAACGCTCTTCGCCACGCCATACGTCGCACCACCGATGGTGCCGCTGGTGTGCGTGCCGTGTCCATGATCGTCACCCGGAGCGGGTGGGACGCGAATGAAGTCCGCGCCAAACCGCGCACGTCCACCGAACTCCGCATGGGTGAGCAGGATGCCCGTGTCGATCGAATAGGCGGTCGTGTTCGCGCCATGCGAAGGCGCGGCGTTCGAGATCACATAGTTGCCGTCCATCGGCAGGCTCGACTCACTGATGCGATCCAGACCCCATGAGCAGTTGGCGTAACCACCAGCGGAGCAGGGGTACACGGTGCTCACATGCATGACGGCGTTCGGCTCAACCCACGCGATCGCCTTGCTGGCCCGCAGGGCGTTCAACTGCGCGCCCGAGATGCGCACGGAATAGCCAAGCAGTGCGTGTTGCCACTGGTCCATCACTTCGGCGCCCAGACCACGAACACGAGCCACTTCGCCCTGCAGGTCCGACCCCTTCTTGAGCACAACCATGTACTCGTTCGGGATCTGTTGCACCGATGGATCCGCCGCGCTCGCGGCCATGGGCGCCAAGTTCGCCGACGCCATCGGGTTGGTGGAGCTGTCTGAACACGCCGTGACTACGGCGGCCAAAAGGAGTGCACTACCGAGCTGTTTCTTCACGAGACCTCCTCAAGAGTGTAACGGGGGGAGAGGCGATGACTCCCATGGTCGCTCCACCACCAGCTGTGCCGCCTAACGACCAAGAGAATCGACAGAATCGAATCGAGGTCGACCTGCTCGACCTCGTCCGACCAGGGACCTGCGACATCTACGCCACACTGAGTCTGCAACTCATATGCCCACCTGATGCAAGCTTGGCACACCGCAGAACAACGACTTGCAAGCAGTTAGCCTGCTGCCTGTTGGGCACCTGCCACACAACGATGAGTTTAGGCCGCACAGCGGTCTGCATTGCTGCGTATCCGACCGGAGCTGCACCTCGCCAAGCGGATGACCGACACGCCTAACGAACTTCCCGCGCCTGCTGTGAAGCCGGTCGTCCTGCGACATCCCTGCCGGGTACCTGTCGCGCACCATCCACAGGGAGCCACTGAACCGGTGACCCGCATCAGGCCACATCGGTTCAAACTGCTCAAATAATTGCCAGCGCTTTCCGATACTCCATGTACACTGGGCACCGCGAACTACGCGGTGATCCGTCGCACGTACAGCACATGCCACATTTCCGAGGACGTGCATGGTCGGTCGCTTCTTTCGCAAACTGATGGCTCGCCCCGAGGCCGCCACGCCGCCTACGGTCCTCGCGTCCGTTCCGCAGCGTCACCCTCCCGTGGCACAAGCCGGGATCGGGGGACCGCTGGCTCGTCGAACGGAAGACGCCGCGCACCTCAAGGCCGACATAGAGCACGAGGCTGGGGCGAGTATCGAAGCGCTGCATCAGGCCTTTGCCCCGGATGGAAAGAGCAACGACGCGCTGCGCTTGGTCGAAAGCTTCCAGGAGTCGATGACTGGGATGATTCGCCAGCCCCCGGTCGCGGCACAAAAAGCCCTCGGACTCACGCGCGATCCCTCAACGCCAGTTGGAAAGCTCGTTGACTTGGTGGCGCAGGATCCCACGCTGGGGCAGGCGCTGCTGCGCTACGCGAATTCAGCGTACTATGCCACCTCTGGTGCTCCGTGCACATCGTTACCGATGGCCGTGCAACGTGTCGGCATGAGTGGTGTGCACAACGTGGTCCTCAAGAGCATGCTCGAAGTCATGCTCTGTCGCCCAGGAGGCTCGTATCAGGACCTGGCAGACAAGGCCTGGTCGCACATGGTGCGAACCGCCCCGATTGCCCGCGCGATCGCCCCGGCCTTTGGTGTGGTTCCGGACGAAGCCTTCGCCATCGGTCTTCTCCACGATGCGGGAAAGATGGTCATCTTCGATCGCGTCGGTTCGCTGAGGACGCTCCTTCGGCGCGACCTCACGATTCCGTACGCGTCGCTCTCCGCGATCCTTCGCATGCTGCACGAAGACTTTGGTGCGTTGGCCGCTCTCCAGTGGGGGCTCGGAGTGAACGTCGCCCACGCGGTCTCCACGCATCATCGAGCACCACTCCCCGAGGTTCGCGACGCGCTGAGCGAAGTGCTTTACCTCGCAGAGCGCCTAGACCTACTCTCGCAACGAGGTCTTCCCGCGGACTTGGACGCGCTCTGGAGAGATGGGGCGCTAGGGGGAGATAAGGCGCGCGTGGCCGGCCTGTTCGATGCGCCGTCTGACGAATACACCCTTCCTGCGCTCGCGCGGAAGGAGCCATCCAGCGCGGTCGCCATCGAGGCCTGAGTTCAAAAACCCCCGGGGAATTTCCCTCGGGTGGCCGAAAAAAGTTGCCGCAGGAGCCAGGTCGCCGTCTTCGACCAGAACACGCTGTTGTGATCTACCTCGCGAATTGGGGGCTTCCCAATCACCCCGGTACGGAGGTATAGATCATCCCCCGCTGGCGGGCCGCGCCCGTCGAGTCCTTGCCTCTAACCCCGCAGTCGATGCCCAAGAAGAAGCCGCAGATTCCTCGCGCCATCGAGATCACCTCGACGGACACGCCGCGTGGTCGCGCCGACCGACTGTTCCGAAACGCCAGTGAGTGCGTGAGACAGCGGGAGCGCTATGCCCGACTGGTCGCTGTTGGGGCGCACGACGAAGAGCAAGCGGCCGCGTTGCGCGTCGCCTGCCTGTGCGACGAGGTTCTGCTTCAAAGCGTCAAGGACTACGAAAAGGCCGCGTCGGCGACGCCGGCCAGCAAGGGCGACGAGTGGGTGCACAAGGCGAATTCTCTTTGGCACGCCAGCCGTGAATACGAGCGCCGTCACCACGACTGCGACCAGCGCTCGCGCCAGTTCGGGGCCAGTCACAACCCCGCCAAGTTCAGCGAGCTGACCATGCAGTACGATCTGGAGGCGTCCGCCTTGCTCGCACTGCGTCTGGCGCTTGCTTCCTATAGTAGCTGCTGTCCTGACGTCGAGCTTCGGGAGCGTCCGCAGACCTACGTAGCGTAGCATCGCCTCAAGTGTTGGGCGCGCCGCATCCGGTACCATCCGGATGCGGCGCGCGCTTTTCAGGACTGCCCAAGCCTGGCGTGTCACGCGCCCTATCCGTTCCTCGGCGCGCTTTGTCACTTTGTAGGTATCACGTGGCAGCGGAAGTGACACGCACTCCGTAGCATGTGCTCGGATCGCATAACTGTGCGATCCGTCATTCGCCAGGACGCCCCCCGCGGATCGAGGCAGCGCTTGTTGTGAATTCGCTCTTCGAATTCCTGTTCAAGTACACGCCCGTGATGTTCAATCGCGGGGCACTGGCGACGTCAGCGGCTGTCCCGTCCTGGATTCTCGCGCTGGCCGGTGTGCTGGCGATCGCGCTAGTCATCTGGACGTATTCGCGAGCGACGTCGCTGCGCGCGCGGGATCGCGTGCTGCTCATCTCGCTGCGGTCGCTGGCGATTGCGGTGCTGTGTGTATGCTTGGCCCGCCCGGTCCTCGTCGTCAGCGAGGCCATTCCACAGCGCAACGTCGTTGGGATTGTGGTGGACGACTCACGCAGCATGCAGATCGCCGACACCGACTCGCTTCCGCGTGCGCAGCGCGTGGTCTCGCTGGTGGGAGGGAAGGACTCGGCGCTCGTGAAGGCGCTGTCCGACCGATTCCAAGTGCGGTTCTTCAGGACGTCGGGTGCGGGAGGGCGATCCAGCGACTTGACTGGTCTGCACTTCGATGCCTCCAGAACCAAGTTGGTGCCGGCCTTGATGCGGGCCGAGGATGAGCTGGCGGGCGCGCCCGTGGCAGGACTCGTACTGTTGAGTGACGGGGCGGACAATTCGTCGACGATTGCGGGCGAGTCGCCCATCTCCCAGCAGATCCTGGCGCTACGGGCGCGCGGGGTGCCGGTCTACACGGTGGGGATTGGACAGGAACAGCTCAAACGCGATATCGAAATTGCCCGGGTTGATGCGCCGCGCACCGTCTTGAAGGACGGCGCCTTGGCGATCGATGTCGTGATGACGCAGCGTGGCTACGCTGGGCGGAAGGTGGACGTGGTTGTGGAAGACAATGGACGTATTGTAGGCACGCGTCCGGTGACCCTGCCGCGCGATGGGGAGGCGGTGGTCACACGCCTCCGGGTGCCGACGTCAGAACGCGGGGCGCGATCCCTGACGGTGCGCGTGCCTGTGCAACCGGCCGAGATGGTCGCCGAGAACAATGAGCGTCACACACTGGTAACGGTGCGCGACCGGCGCGAGAAGATCCTCTACCTCGAGGGTGAACCACGGTTTGAGCTGAAGTTCATTCGCCGCGCTGTGGAGGACGATGCGAACCTACAGCTGGTGACCCTGCTGCGTTCGGCAAAAGACAAGTTCTTGCGCCTGAGTGTCGACGACAGCGTGGAGCTGGCGACGGGATTTCCCACGACACGCGAGGAGCTCTTCGCCTATCGTGCCATCGTGCTCGGCAGCATCGAGGCCAGTTTCTTCACCGTCGACCAACTGCGGATGTTGGCCGATTTCGTGAACGTGCGCGGCGGTGGCCTGTTGGCTTTGGGCGGCCGTCGAGCGCTCGCCGAGGGGGGATACGCCGGGACGCCATTGGCGGACGTGTTGCCGGTTGACCTCGCCGCGGGGCTCCACGACTCGACGACGGCCGACGAAGTGGCCGTGGTGCCGACGTCAACGGGCGTGGTGCACCCGGCGATGCAGCTGGCGGGCACGGATTCTGGTACGGCGGTGCGTTGGACCACCATGCCGCACCTGACGGTGGTGAATCATCTGGGCCGGGCAAAACCCGGAGCAACGATATTGCTCGAAGGCGTCCCAGTCGCTCCGGAACAGAGAGGGCGACTGCCGCTGCTCTCTTTCCAACGCTTCGGTCGCGGGAAGGCGGCGGTCTTTGCCGTTCAGGATTCGTGGTTGTGGCAGATGTCGGCCGAAGTGGCCGTGGAGGATCTGACGCATGAGACGTTTTGGCGACAGGTCCTGCGCTGGCTAGCCAGCGATGTACCGGATCGCGTGGAGGTCGTCGCGCCCGATGCGTCGGGCCCGGGGGAGGGCATTACGTTGCGGGCCACGGTCTCCGACGCGGCGTACGTGCGCGCCAATGGAGCCGCGGTGCAGGCCGGCGTTGGTGCTGACGGCCAACCTCTTTCCATGGAGTGGGCAGCGGATCGCGACGGAGAGTATCGCACGACCGTGGTGCCAGATGGCGAAGGGATCCAGGAGCTACATGTGCGCGCCGTGGTTGGCCGCGATACTTTGCGGGCGGACCCCGCGTACGTGCGAGTCGCTACGCCCACCACGGAGTTCTTCGGTGCGTCGCTACGACGCGGACTCCTGCAACAAGTCGCCGAGGAGACGGGGGGCCGGTACTACGATGCGGCGGACGCGTTGCAAGTCGCCCGCGACGTGGTGTATAGCGCCAGCGGCGCGACGGTCGTACAGCGACTGGACCTCTGGGACATGCCGGTGATCTTCGCGCTGTTGCTCCTGCTGCTGGGAGCGGAGTGGTGGTGGCGTCGCCAGCGGGGGTTGGCATGATGCGGGTCCGCCTGGCAAAGAAATGGTTGCGCGCCGCGTCAGCGGTCGGTGCATTTTTGCTTTTGGGGGGGGCCCCCCGCGCCAACGCACAGCAGCCGCCCTCAACGTGGGTCCTCGTCGTCTCCGGCAGCAGCGGCGAACCTCGCTTCGCGACCGCGTTCCTCCAATTGGGGTCGACCTTTCTCGACGCGGTCACTCAGCACTTCGGCGTGCCGTCCGGTCACGTACAGTGGCTTGCCGAGGACCCCGCCGCCGACGCGCGACGGATCACGGGAAAGTCCACCAAGGGCGGCATTGACTCCGCGTTCGCCCGGATCGCGACGACGGCCAAACCCAACGACCGGGTATTCGTGCTGCTCCTGGGCCATGGATCCGCGCAAGGAGGTCCCGCTCGCCTCAACATCCCGGGTCCCGACGTGACCGAATTGGATTTCGCGTCCTACCTGGCACGTCTGGGCACGCAGAACGTCGTCTTCGTCAACGCCGCGAGCGCCAGTGGCAGTTTCGTGAAGTCGTTGGCCGCGAAGAACCGCATCATCCTCACGGCAACGAAGTCAGGTGCCGAGGGAAACGAATCCGTGTTTGCCCGGTACTTTGTGCAAGCGTACACGGGCAGCGGCGCCGATACGGACAAAGATGGCCGCGTGTCGCTGCTGGAGGCCTTCCAGTTTGCCCGTCGCGAGGTTGAACGGGAGTACGAGCAGGACAACAAGCTGCTGACCGAGCATGCCATATTCGACGACGACGGCGACGGCGTCGGTCACGCGGATGCGAAGGAGAGTGACGGTGCGAGGGCACGAATGTTCTACCTGGCGGCACCGGCTGGGCTGTCCGCGCAGGCCGCGAATGATCCGCGCATGGCGCCGCTGCTGGCGAAGCGTGCGGAACTGGAGGGGAGCATCGACTCCCTGCGACAGCGAAAGGCCAGTATGCGCGAGGCCGATTACCAGAACGCCCTTGAGGATCTGCTGGTGAAGCTCGCGCAAACGAACAAGTCGATTCGCGACCTGCAAGGCAAGCAGCCATGAAGGGGCATCTCTCAGTCTCACTGGTTCTCGGAGCTTTGTGCGTGCTGGCCGCCCAAGCATGCGCACAGGGCGATACACCAGCGAGCAACCTCGCGCGGGCGCAAGCAGCGCTCCGCATCGGCGCGTACGATGACGCCCGTGACCTGGCCACACGCCTCCTGAAGGCGGATCCGCGTCAGGCGCCCGCCCTCCAGCTGCTGGTGCGAGCAGACATCCTCAGCGGTCACTATGCCGCCGCCGAGTCAGCGGCCGCGGCGTTCGTCGCTACCGGCGCGCCCGGTCGTGATGGGTTGGTGCCGTTGGGTGAGGTTCAACTGTTGCGTGGCCGATTGGTCGCTGCAGAGAGCTCATTCACGCAAGCGCAACGTCTTGGCTCGGCGGACTCCCTGACGGCGATAGTCCGTTTGGCCCAGCTTCAGGTTGATCGTGGCCAAATCACCGAAGCCATGCGTGTCTTCGATCGTTTCATCGATATCTACAACGCAGGTAAGTCGCGCCTAACGTCGCGTGACCTGGAAGCGGTCGGCGTGGCCTGTCGGTACCTGGGCCGCGAAAACTCGCAACTGTTCAAGGACGCACTCAAGGCCTTCGACGCGGCGATCGCCGCGGATTCGCTCTCGCTGGATGCCAAGGTGCATCTCGCCGAGCTGTTCCTGGACAAGTACAACAGTCAAGACGCGAAGCAGACGTTGGATGAAGTGCTGAAGGTGAATCCGCGGCATCCTGAGGCGCTTCTGGCCATGGCGCGCGTCCGTCAGTTCGACGGGAACGGCGATGCCACCGAGTACGTCCGCAAGAGTCTGGAAGTGAACCCGGTCTCGTCAGCCGCGCACGCCTTGGCGGCGCTCAACCTCATTGACGTCGAACGTTACGATGAGGCGATTGCCGAGGCCCAGAAGGGATTGAGCGAAGACTCGCTGGCATACGAGCCGCTCGTTGCACTCTCAGCGGCATACTACCTGAAGGGCGACAGCGCGGCGCACCGCTCGACGCTGCAGCGTGCACTCTCACGTCGCCCGCGCTCCGCCGATGCCGAGTCGATGCTGTCGGACATCATGGCCCGCAATCGCCTGTATGGTGAAGCCGTCAGCTTCGCCAAGCGCGCGGTCGCGCGAGACGACAAGGCGTCGCGGGCCCTCTCGTTTCTCGGGGTGAACGCCTTGCGTGTTGGCGACATCGCCGGCGGACGCCAGTACCTCGAACAGTCATTTGCCCTCGATCCGTACGACGTGTGGTCGAAGAACACCTTGGACTTGCTGGACACGTTCAAGGACTACGACGAGGTCAAGACACGACGTCTCGTCTTCCTAGTCGAACGGAAAGACGCGCCCCTGTTCTCCCTGTATGCAGGACCGCTCGCAGAGGAAGCGTTCGACTCGTTGGCGGCGCGGTACGAGTATCGTCCCGCCGGACCCGTGCGCGTGGAGGTCTATCGATCGCATGCCGACTTCTCGGTGCGCACGGTGGGGCTGGCCGGCCTCGGCGCGCTCGGCGTGAGCTTCGGTGACGTCGTCGCCATCGATGGGCCAGCTGCCCGTCGTCCTGGGGAGTTCAACTGGGGATCCACGCTGTGGCACGAATTGGCGCACACCTTCACGTTAGGCGCCAGCGCCAACAAGGTGCCGCGCTGGCTCTCCGAGGGGTTGTCTGTCTATGAAGAGCGGCGGGCAAGGCAGGGGTGGGGGGACGACGTGTCCCCCTCTTTTCTGGCGGCCTTCAAGGGTGGGTTGCTCGTGTCACTGGAGCACATGAACGACGGATTCATGCGCCCCCGGTTCGCCGAACAAGTCATCCTCTCGTATTACCAGGCCTCGCTTCTGTGCGAGATGATTGAACGCGACCGTGGCATCGGAGCCATTCGGCAGTTGCTGGCCGCGTATCGCCAGGGGTCGACGAGCGAGGCTGCCATGCGATCGGTCCTGCACATGGACCTGCCAGAGCTGCAACGCCGGTTCGATGCGTATGTGCGCGAGCGATTCGGCCCGCAGTTGGAGGCGGTCGACGCAGGAAAGCTGCCAGTCGGTGGCCACGGCGTGGAATGGGATGGAAAGTTCGCCGAAGCGATGCGCACCGCGAACGCGTTGGTAGAAGCCAAGCAGTGGGAGCCCGCGGCGCGACAGCTCGAACAAGCGAAACGATTGTTCCCCTCGTTCGCTGGTGAGGAGTCGGCCTACCGTCAGCTGGCGCGCATCGCGTTGACCACAGGGGACACCGCGCGGGCGATCCAAGAGCTTCAAGCCATGACTGCCATCAACGAGAACGCGTACGCGGCCAATCGCGACCTCGCTGGGCTACTGCGCGCCACGGGGAACGCGCGGGGCGCCGCGCAGGCGTGGGATCGGGCGATGTACATCTATCCGCAGGAACTCGAACCCCACGTGCAACTCGCCGACCTGGCGGGTTCACTCGGCGATCACCGGACGCAGGTCCGCGAGCGACTCGCCGTGTTGGCGCTGGACCCGACGGATCGTGTCGAAGCACTGTACCAGGTCGCGGTCGCCTACGTGGCCGCTTCGGAGCCAGCGAGCGCTCGCCGCTACCTACTGCAGGCGCTGGAGCTTGCTCCCAACTTCGAGAAGGGGCAGGAGCTCCTGTTGCGGCTGCGCGGGCCAAGCGGCAGCTCAGGGGACCGGAATTCCGTGGATCGACAAGGAGGATTGCCATGATCCGCATGCGTTATCGTGCGTTGTTGCTGGCGGCTGTGCTTTTGCCGGGTGCCTTGCTGGCTCAGCGCGGCCGACGCCGCTCAGGCGCCCCCGCCGACTGGCAGGGGTACGTGCAGAGTGGGGACTTGGCGGACATTGCCAATCCGCCGTACGACGGCCGCTTCACCTTCCTGCGGGTCCGATTCGAACCGTTAGGCAGCAACGAAGGGTTCGGTTGGCGAGTCGATCGCAAGTGGGATCACGACACGCCGCGCGCTGAAATCCACTTCATGAAGATCTTGTCGGAACTGACCACGATTCAGCCGTTCATGCGAGGGGGGACCATCCTGTCGTTCGAGGACAAGGACCTCTTCAAGTACCCTATCGCCTACGTGTCCGAACCAGGCTTCTGGACCATGAACGCCAAGGAGCTGGCCGGCGTGCAGGCGTATGTGAAGAAGGGCGGCTTCCTCATTTTTGACGACTTCGCCGGTGAGCACTGGTACAACTTCGAACGCCGGTGGCATGAGGCCTTTCCTGAGCTCAAACTGGTGCAGTTGGAAGCGAGCCACCCGATCTTCGACGCCTTCTTTCGCATCGAGAACCTCGACTTCCAGCATCCATACTTTGGGATCAAGTCCGAGTTCTGGGGCGCCTACGAGGACAATGACCCGAAGAAGCGATTGGTGGCCATTGCGAACTTCAACAACGATATCGGCGACTACATGGAGTTCTCCGACGAGGGCTGGTTGCCAATTGCACTGACCAATGAAGCGTACAAGCTGGCGGTGAATTACATCGTGTACGGAATGACGCACTAAGCGAGGAAACGCGTGACTGACATGGCAACGCAGGACCAGGTGGCGCTGCAGGCGCCAGATGATGTGGCGCTCGCCGAGCGATTGCGGCATGGCTGCGACCAGATCGTGTCCGAGCTGCGAAAGCTGATCGTGGGGCAGGAAGAGGTGATTGAACAGTCCTTGCTGGCGCTCCTCTCCGGAGGCAACTGCCTCATCATCGGCGTGCCCGGCCTGGCCAAAACCCTGCTGATTCACACCATCGCGCAGGTGCTCGCGCTCAAGTTCTCGCGAATTCAGTTCACACCCGACCTGATGCCGTCCGACATCACCGGTACGGACATCATTCAGGAGGACCCTCAGACGGGCCGACGGTCGCTGACCTTTGTCCCTGGGCCGGTCTTCGCCAACATCATCCTGGCGGACGAGATCAATCGCACGCCGCCAAAGACGCAGGCGGCGCTCCTCGAAGCCATGCAGGAACACCGCGTCACGGTGCAGGGACGCACCTACACGCTGGAGGAGCCGTTCTTCGTCTTCGCCACGCAAAATCCGATCGAGCTGGAGGGTACCTATCCGCTGCCCGAAGCACAGCTCGACCGCTTCATGTTTCAGGTCATTATCGACTACCTGTCTGAGGACGATGAGCTGACGGTCGTGAAGTCGACGACCGCTATCCAGAATCATCAGTTTGCGCACGCAGTGACTGGCGCGGACATCGTAGCCTTTCAGCGGCTGGTCCGTCGCGTGCCGATTGCCGATGCAGTCGCTCGCTACGCCGTGCACTTGGTGCGCGCCTCTCGCCCAGTCTCCCCGACGGCACCGGAGTTCATCAAGAAGTGGGTCTCCTACGGTGCGTCAACGCGCGCCGCGCAATATCTGGTGTTGGGCGGAAAGGCTCGCGCCCTGATGCATGGTCGATTCCACGTCGGCTTTGAAGACATCAAGGCGCTCGCGCGCCCCGTGCTGCGACACCGCATCCTGACGAACTTTCACGCGCAGTCCGAACGTGTCACGACCGACCAGCTCATCGAGCAACTGATCGGCGCCGTGCCGCTCCCGAAGTCGCGCATGTAGCATGGCAGACGTCGGTCGCGCGGACTCGCCGTCGGTTGCAGCTGGAGGGCTGCCGGGAGCTCGATTCCTCGAGCCCCGGTTGTTGGCGCGCATCGATAACCTCGAGTTGCTGGCTCGCCACGTCGTCGAGGGGTTCATCTCCGGACTGCATCGCTCGCCACACTTGGGCTTCAGCACCGACTTCGCCGAGCACCGCCAGTACATGCCTGGTGATGACATTCGGCACATCGACTGGCGGCTCTTTGCCCGCACCGATCGGTTTTACCTGAAGGAATACGAGGCCGACACCAACACGAATTTCGTGGTGCTGCTCGACGTCTCTGGCTCCATGGCCTACCGGAGTGCCCCCGATGGGGTCACCAAGCTGGAGTACGCCAAGTTCATCGGCGCGTGCCTGACGTACTTGGCTCATCGCCAGCGGGATCGCGTCGGGCTCGTCTCCTTCGCTGACGATGTCCGGGAGTATGTGCCACCGTCGGCGCGTCGTCACCTGCAGAATGCACTGCATGCGATGGACCGCGCACAGGCCGACGGCAAGAGCGACTTGGTTCGCGTCGCTCGCCAAGTTGCCGATCAGCGCCGCCGGGGCCTGGTGTTGCTGCTGTCGGACTTCTATGAGGCCACCGACACGCTACCGCCCTCGCGCCTCTTCGCGATGCCGGGCATGATCGTCCTCGCCATGCAGATTTGGATCCCGCCGAACTCGAATTTCCGTTCGAAGAATCGGCCACGTTCGAGGACATGGAAACCGGGGATCGGTTGCCAGTGGTACCGGGCCGCCTGCGCACGCAATACACCAACCTCATGCGCCAACACGTTAAGGACGTGGAAACGCTCATGGTAGAAGCCGGTGTGGACTACATGCGCGGCGTGACTTCCAAGCCGCTGGACGACCTGCTGTTTGCCTATCTCGTACGGCGCGAACGCCTGCGAGGAATGCGCTAATGGGCCTCTCCTTCCTCGCCCCACTATTTGCCATCGGGCTAGCCGCCATCGGCATTCCGATCCTGGTGCACCTGGTACACAAGGAGCGGAAGGAGACGACTCGCTCGCGTTCCTGAGGAAGGTGCCGTACCGCCATTCCAGCCGCCGTCGCCTTCGTGATTTGGCACTCCTGGCCCTTCGGGTGCTTGCCCTGGCGTTGTTGATCGCCGCCTTCGCGCGTCCCGTGATCGCGCGCGCCCGCGCATCCGTCGCGGGCACCAGCGGGGGACGGGAACGAGTCATACTCGTGGATCGCTCGTTCTCCATGCGGTATGGCGATCGATGGACTAAGGCTCGCGCCGCCGTATCGCAGGCCATCGACCAGACGGGGCCGCGGGATCGCGTGACCATCGTACCGTTTGATCTGACGGCAAAGGCTGTGCTCGAGCCCACCGCGGACAAGGCACAGTTGCGCGCCGCCTTCGATTCCGTGACGACCGTGGATGGAGGCACGCGGCTGGCGCCAGCGCTCACCGTGGCCCGTCGGATCCTTAGCGGAAGTACCCTGCCGCAGCGAGAGGCCTTGGTGGTTTCGGACTTCCAGCGATCATCATTCGACCTGACCGAAGACGAGGCTTCCCGCGGGTGCCATCCTTACGCCGATCGACGTAGGCGCTGGTGACGTGGTGGACCGCAGCGTGCGCGGTCGAACTCCGTCGTGCGGCCGCCAAGGGACGGGAGATGATCAGGTCCATGCCCGACTCGGCGAGATCGGGCCCGCGGTTCGGCAGGTCGAAGCGAGCCTAGTACTGGCCGGGCGCGTGGTCGAGACGGTGCGGTCGATCTCCCTGCTGATGGGGGAGGAGCCGTGGACTTTGCGCCGATCCCGGTGCCAGAACACCCACAACCCGCCGAGGTTCGGGTCCGTGGTGATGCGCTGACCGGCGATGATCGGTTCAGTTTTGTGCTCACGCGAACACCGGTTGTCTCCGTACTGGTCGTGAATGCGAACGACATGACGCCGGATGCCGATCTGTTCTTGCAACGGGCCTTGGAGATCGGCGATCGACCTCCGTTCGACGTACTCGTCAAGCGCGCCGGATCCGTCACGCCGGCAGACGTCGCGGGCCGGCAGGTGATCGTATTGAACGACACGTGGCTTTCGGACGCCCTCGTGTCCCGCCTGACGACACACGTCACGGCCGGCGCCGGCCTCCTGGTTGCAGCTGGCCAGCGACTGGACGCGCGAGACAATCCGGGGGTCGCCGGCTTGCTGCCGGCCGCCATCGCATCACCCACCGATCGCGACGGTGAGCGGGGTGGCGTCCTGGGCTACCTCGACGCCAGCCATCCGGCGCTGTCGCTCTTCGGTGCGTCGCGCAGCGGTGATCTCTCGGCGGCGCGGTTCTTCCGATATCGGCCGGTGAACGCCTCAACGGGGGTGCTGGCCCGCTTCGATGATGGGTCCGGTGCGCTGGCGGCACGACGCCTGGGTCGTGGACGCGTGCTGCAGTTCGGGTCTTCGCTGGACGGATACTGGAACGACCTCCCGCGTCAGCCGGTGTTCCTGCCGTTCTTGCACCAGTTGATGCGCTACGTCGCTGACTATCGGGAGCGCCGCGACGCGTACTCGGTCGGCGAGGCCGTCGACGCGTCCGCATCATCAGACTCCGTGCCTAACGACTCGTCGCGCGTGGCGTGGGTGGCAACGACCCCTTCTGGCCGCCGGCTGCGCTACGGCGGCGTCGGCGAGCCCGCCGCCCTCGTGCCGGCCGAAGCCGGTATCTACGAAATCCGACACGCCGGCGCCCCTGGCGAGCGGCCGAGACTGGTGGCCGTGAATATCGATCCGCGCGAACTCGAATTTTCGCGGTTTGAACCTCTGCGACTCGTTGATGCCGCCCGCGCGCTATCGTCAGCGTCAGCGGCGGCCGACACCTCAGTGGCGGCAACCCTGCAGGAGCGCGAGCACGACCAATCCCTTTGGTGGTACATTCTGTGGGTCGTTTCGGCGGCCCTGATCATTGAAGGTCTACTGGCTCGTCGAATCTCGATGAGTCGACCGAGTTTGAATTAGCAGGAGGCGATCGCGATGCGTGCACTCGTCCGACGTGAGGCCTCGCCCACGCAACGCCTGTTGAACGCGGTTCAACTGGTTCGTCGTCGTTGGCGCTTACGCCATGCCATGGTCGGAGCCACCGTCGTCACCGGGATAGCCGTCGCCGTTCTAGTGGCGGTCGCGCTCGGCATGCAGCAGAACGGCTTCTCGGCGGGCAGCATCGCCGCCTCGCGCGTGGTGGTAGGGGTCGCGGTGCTAGCGGCCGTGGTGTGGTACGTGCTCGTGCCATGGTTGCGCCGGGTGCCTGACGAGCGCGTCGCGCTCTATGTGGAGGAACGCGTACCACAGCTCGATGGCGCTATGGTCAGCGCCGTGGAGGCGCTCGGCGTTGACCTTCCCGACAACGTCCGCTCGAGTGCATTGACGCAAGGGTTGGTTCATTCAGCCAACGAACAATTGCGTCGGTATGGCGATGCTCCGTCGATTGAGGCGGGCAACCTGCAGCGGACTGGGATTTGGTTGGCGAGTGCATTGATGGCGGCCGCAGCGCTATTCACATTGGGCCCAGACGTGCTGCGTCAGGGCGCGCGGTTAGTGCTCACGCCGTGGCGCGATGCAGAGGCAGCCGTGCCGTATGCCATTGGGGTCGAGCCGGGAAACGCGGCGATTCCCCGTGGGACCGATCAGCAGATTACCGCTCAGCTGCGTGGCTTCCACAGTGACCTGGTGGAACTTCTGGTCCGCCGTGGCTCTGGTGACTCGTGGGAACGAATTCCCATGGAAGCGACGCATGCCGCGGGAGCGACCGCCGATTCCACGCACTTCCGTGCCCGACTGTTTGACCTGGATCAGGACGCCGAATATCTCGTCGAGTCGAATGGGGTGCGCTCCAGTGTATTCCGGCTAACGGTGAAGAACCTGCCCGCGGTGAAACGGCTGGATGTCGATCTGCACTATCCGGCCTATACCGGGCTTGCGTCGGAGAAAGTCGAGGACTCCGGTGACATCGCCGCGATTATTGGAACGCGTGCCGTGGTCAGCGTGCAGACGACCCTTCCCATCCGTGGAGGACGCTTGGTCCTGGAGGGAGACAGTGCACGGGCGCTCACGCGTGGCTCGGATGGCGTTTGGCGCGGCGAGATGACCGTGAAGCGCGACGGATTCTATCGGGTTGAATTGGAGTCTGAGGACGGGACGCGAGTGGCTGGCGCCGTCGATTACGTCATTGACGCCCTTGAAGACAACCCACCGACCGTTCGCTTTGTGAAGCCTGGGCGCGATACGCGGCCAACGTCCACCGACGAGGTGTTGGTGGAGGTGGCGGCGACGGACGACTACGGCGTGGCAAAGGTGGAGTTGACGTATTCAGTAAATGGTGGCCCCAACCAGAACGTCGTGCTCACCGAGAGCAGCCGCCGGTCACGTGACCTGAGCGCTACGCACACGTTCTTCTTGGATGAGTTGAAGCTGCAACCCGGTGACGTCGTGTCGTATTGGGCCACGGCGACGGATGCGGGGCCTCCCGGAGGAAAACGCTCCTCCACGAGTGACATCTACTTCCTGACTGTTCGGCCATTTGGCCGTGATTACCGGCAGAACCAACAAGGGGGTGGCGGCGGAGGTGGTGGGTCGCAGGACACCCCAGGGACGCTGACGCAGGCACAGCGTGAGATCGTTGCCGCCACGTTCAAGACCGACCGTGACCGCGAGACAACACCGGCCACTGAATTTCGTGAGAACGTCAGCACCATTCTCATGTCCGAGACGCGTCTACGCGAGCGTGTGGAGAAGTTGGTACAACAGATGTCGCGCGGCGTAGTCCAGGCATCAGATTCCGGCTTCCGGGTTCTAGCTGAGTTGCTTCCACAGGCTGCCCGCGAAATGACCATCGCCGAGAAGGCGTTAGGCGAGCGGCAGACCACCAACGCGCTGCCTCCTGAACAACGGGCGCTGCAAGTGCTGGAGCGCGCGGAAGCGGTGTTCCGCGACATTCAGGTCAGTCGGGGTGGTGGCGGCGGCGGGGGAGGGGGCGGGCAACAGAGCAACCCCGAAGACCTTGCCGACCTGTTTGAGTTGGAAACGGACAAGCTGCGCAATCAGTATGAGGAAGTGCAGCGTGGTCAGGATCAGGCGGCGTCTCAAAAGTCCGACGAGTTGCTGGAACGGCTGAAGCAACTGGCCGCGCGCCAGCAACAGGAAAACGAGCGACAGCGCCAGCGCGGGCAGCAGGGCGCCAGCGGAAGCGCGGGTGGCGGTGGGCAACGTGAACTCGCCGACGAGGCGGAGGCCATGGCCCGGCAGCTCGAACGATTAGCGCGTGAACGCCAAAGTGAGGAGATGGCCGAGAGTGCTCGCCGCCTGCAAGAGGCGGCCACGGCCATGCGGCGCTCCGCTGCGGCGAGCGGCGATGCCGGTCGCGCCTCGGGGGCCGCGGCGCTCGACCGAATGGAGCGTGCCCGACGACTGCTGGAGGACGGCCGCCGCAATGCGGTCACAAAGAGCGCGCAAGATGCAGCTGACCGCGCCGAAGCCTTGGTGCAACGCCAGAAGGAAGTGGCCAAGGATGTCGAGGGTCTTCCGCGTGCCGGCGCGACGCGCCCGGATAAGGAGCAGCAACTCGACACGCGAAAGGAAAGCTTGGTGGACGATGTCGCGAAACTCGAAGAGGATCTCGACCGAATTTCTCGCGACACCCGCCGCGAACGCCCCGACGCGTCGCGCTCCCTGCAGGAAGCGGCGAACGCCATTCGCGATCGGCGCGTGGCAGACAAGATCCGCTTCTCTCGTGGCTTGATGCGGCAAGGGGCGCCAGAGTCGGTGCGAAATTTCGAAGACCAAATCACGAACGACTTGGAGTCCGTGCGCGACCGCATCGCGTCCGCAGCTAACGGGGCCATGGCCGATTCGTCGGGTCGCCGCGCACGCGCGCTCGACAAGGCACGCGACGTGGTCCGCGGTCTCGCGTCCCTGGATGAGCGGATGAAGGAGCGCGAGCAGCGTGGTGGGTCAGCGAATGGCCAGTCGGGACAGGGCCAAGGTTCTGCGGAACGCAATCAGGGGGGGCAACCGGGCCAAGGCACCGCGGGGCAGAACCAGCCAGGCCAACGTGGGAGCCAGCAGGGACAGGGTCAGTCCGGTCAGGGACAACAGGGGTCGAGCCAGCAGGGTCAGGGCCAGCAAGGTCAGGGCCAACAGGGCCAGGGCCAACAGGGCCAGGGGCAACAAGGCCAGGGGCAACAGGGACAGGGACAGCAGGGGCAGGGTGGCCGTCAGGGGCAACAAGGTCAGGGGGGCGCGGGCCAAGCGATGGGTCAGGGCCAGCAAGGGCAGGGCGGAGGGCGCGGTGTAGCTGGCGGTATGCCAGGGGCGCAGATGGGTGGGCCCGGTGGAGGCATCCGTCAGTTCAGCCCCGAAGATGTCCGGCAATTCTCCCGGGAACTGCGAGGCCGGCGCGAGGATGCTGAGGCGCTTCGGCAAGCCCTCGCGACGACTGGTCGCTCCACTCAGGATCTAGATCGGCTCATCGGTCGGCTTCGCGCATTGGAGTCTGAGCGGGCATTTCAGGATCCGCAGGAACTGGCGAAGCTGCGAGGCGCCGTGGTCGACGGTTTCAAGGAATTCGAGTTTTCACTGCGGCGGGAGTTTGGTGAGGCTGGCGACGATCGCCCAACCCTCGGCGGCAGTGACGATGTTCCCCTCGGCTATCGCGACCTGGTGAACGAGTACTTCCGGTCTCTCGCCCGGCGCCCCAATCGTCCGTAGGCGAAGTACCGTCGCGACGTTCCCTCGCTAGTTTGTGAAGGGCGGTCGGACCCATCAGGTCCGGCCGCCTTCAACTTCAACAGACCATCACATGGATACGACCTCAGTGCGAAGTGCGCGCCCGGAAGCGGACGAATTCGCGCCCTTCTACGGAACGTACGTGAGCAAGGTGCCGGCGGCCGACATCGTCGCCACGCTGCGCGTGCAGGCCAGCGAGATGCAGGCGTGGGGCGCCGCACTCACGGAAGGCCAGGGCGCCATTCGCTATGCGCCAGACAAATGGAGCGTGCGTCAGGTCATTGGCCACTTGTCGGACGCCGAGCGCGTATTCTCGTACCGTGCCATGTGCTTCGCTCGCGGTGACCAGACACCTCTCCCCGCCTTCGATGAGAACGCGTACGTCGCCAACGCGGCATTTGATGACCGTTCGCTGGCCAGCCTGCTGCAGGAGTTCCACGCGACGCGTGCCTCCTCCATCGCGCTCTTCGACAGCCTAACGCCCGCCGAGTTGCAGCGCCGCGGGACGGCGAGCGGAAAGGGAATCTCCGTTCGGGCACTCGCGTGGATCACCGCAGGGCACGTGGCACACCATCGCCAGGTGCTCAAGGAACACTACGGCGTCTAAGCGCAGGGAGCGTTACTCTCGCACGGCCTGCCTTACGAGGCGCATGAATTCATCGGTGGCGCGCGTGTCCAGCCAGCGCGTCACCACCACCATGTCCAGCTCCGGCGCAATCCAGATGGTGTTGCCACCCGCCCCACGCGCAAAGAACGAGCGCGGCGTTGCTCCTGGATGTGTTTGCGCCGTTGGTGCGTTGAGCCACCACATGTAGCCGTAGATGGGCTTGATGTCCGTCGGGGTGGTGGCAAGATCGATCCAGCGCTCTGATAGCAGCTGACGGTCCAGCCAGTGCCCTCGCCGGAGATAGAGATACCCGAACCGTGCGTGGTCTCGGGTACTGGCCCAAAGCCCGCCGCCCCAGTGGCCCCCTCCGCTCACTGACTGCACCCGCTGGCCGTTGAGCGTGACATAGGAGTTGCGATAGCCGTGCCACACCCACGTGGCGGACGCGCCGATCGGGTCCATGATCTCGCGCTTAAGCACTGCAGGCAACGGCTCCTGCCAGACCCACAGCAGGTTCAACGCGGTGCGGTTGACGCGCACGTCATTGTATTCCCAGAATGTTCCTGGCTCTCGCAGGGTGCGATCCCGGCCTTCACGACGGTCGGCAACGTCTGGCTTGTCCCACAGCGTGCCTTCCCACTCGTTCGTCTGATTCAGCATCTGATGCCAGGTGATCACCGCGTCATGCGGTGAGTCGTACCCACCATCGTGTACGTACTCGCGCACCGGATCCTGAAAGGACTTGATCTTTCCGCGATCGAACGCGAGCCCGGCGAGCGTGGCGACGTAGCTCTTCGCGACACTGAACGTCATGTCGACGCGTTCCGACTCGCCCCACTCGGCCACGATATATCCGTGTCGAATGACAAGCCCGTTCTGTCCCCCACGATCCGTCGTGGGGCCGAGCACATCGGGATACGGTTCCGCCTTCACGTTTTCCTTGACCTGGGCGGCCATATCGTGGAGCAGGTCAATCTCGTGAGATGTCGCGAACGCGATGGCTTTGGCCAGCGCGGCGGAATCGATGGCAACGTCCGCCGCTCTCGCGTGCTTCCAAGCGGCACCACGCTCCGGGTAGTACACGCCGCCAGCAACCTGCGCGTGCATCGGCGCCGCGCCCGCGGCCACACCCAACGCGACCCACATGCTGTATCGCGACCACGGCGCGCGGGCGAAGGTTCGCGCGAGCCAGCCTCTCTGGACTCCCCTAGGCATCGTAGTCACCGGACGACCTCGAAGGTGTGGTAGTGGGACGTGAGTACTCATCGTCAGCGTGGAAGGCGCGTGGCGATCTCCGATAGGGACCCTAGCCTTGCGGACGCTCGTCGTCGAGACGCGGCGTGTCATGCAGCTCGACCGGCGCGTACTCCCGCGCGCGAATACGCAGGTTGACCATCTCCACGCCGAAGGCAAAGGCCATGGCAAAGTAGGTGTAACCTTTCGGAATGTGCTGCCCCAGCCCGTCGGCAACGAGATTTGTGCCGATGAGAACCAGGAATGCCAGGGCGAGAATCTTGATGGTGGGGTGCCTGTCGACGAACTCCGAGATCGGCGTCGAGGCGGCGAGCATGCAGATGAGCGCGACGACGTTGGCGGCGATCATGATCGTGACCTGATTGACCATTCCCACTGCCGTGATCACGGAGTCCAGCGAGAACACAATGTCGATGACCATGATCTGGGCGACGACGGCGCTGAGGGAACTGGGCACGCGCTGCGTCGACGTTTCGTGGGCCTCGCCTTCGAGTTTGCCGTGGATCTCCCATGTGGCCTTGCCAATCAGGAAGAGCCCACCGACCAACAGGATCAGTCCACGGCCGGTGATTTCGACGCCGGCCACCGCAAAGAGCGGTGTCGTAAGCCTAACGATCCAGGCGATCGACAGGAGCAACAGTACGCGCGTGAAGAACGCGCCGAGCAACCCCAGACGTCGGGCCCGCCCTTGCTCGGCCTTGGGCAGCTTGGCCGACAGGATGGAAATGAAGATGATGTTGTCGATGCCGAGAACAATCTCGAGCACCGTCAGCGTCAGCAGACCGAACCATGCGTTCGGGTCGGACAGCCAGTCCATGGGACGTCGCACTCCGGTGGGGGGAAACGGAGGCCGCATCGGCGGCGGCGATCTTGAAACGTAGTGCCGGACATCGTGCTGGCAGAGGGCTCGCGTTAAAGGCTGGACCAGAGCCGGTCGTCGAAACACCTTCCCTTTTATGCGATTCGATTCTAGAGAGGCCAGACGCGGGGCCGCGACGCCTCCGGGAACCACGATGGACGTTGATCGCGGCGATTTGGGTTTCGGCGCGGTGGTCTCGCGTGAATCACGGCAACGCCTCCTAAACCCCGATGGCACCTTCAACGTGGAGCGTGCTGGGTTGTCGCACGCGGAGTCGTGGAGCGCCTATCACACGTTGTTGACGACGACGTGGACGCGATTCGTGACCCTGCTGGTCGCCTTCTACGTGGTGTCGAATACCCTCTTTGCCTTGGCCTTCATGGCCTGCGGTCCACTGGCACTGATTGCACCTGACGGAGAGTGGCCTGGGCCGGGCTTCTGGCGCGCCTTCTTTTTCAGCGTCCAGACCTTCGCCACCATCGGCTACGGCCACGTGCATCCAACAGGTATCGTCGCCAACCTGCTGGTGACCTTGGAGTCCCTATACGGCCTGCTGGGATTCGCGCTGTTCACTGGGCTCTTGTTCGCTCGTTTTTCCCGGCCAAGTGCCAACATCCTCTTCAGTCGGGCCGCCGTCATCGCACCCTATCGCGAGGGGACGGCCTGGATGTTCCGCATTGCCAACAAGCGCCGTTCCGAGTTGATCGAGTTGCAGGTGCAGGTGATCTTCAGCTGGTTCACAGACGTCGATGGGCGACGGCAACGACGGTATCAGGCCCTCCCGCTCGAACGCGATCGTGTGTCGTTCTTTCCGCTGACCTTGACGGTTGTGCATCCGATCGACGGCTCGAGCCCATTGCGCGGTATGGACGCGCCGGCGCTACGCGAGGCGCAAGCCGAGTTCCTGGTGCTGCTATCGGCGATTGACGAAGGGTTCCAGGCTTCCGTGCACGCCCGCTCGTCTTACGACGCTCACGACGTCGCATGGGGAAAACGCTTCGTGTCCGTCTATGACAGCTCCAATAGCCAGGGAACGATTCGCGTCGACGTCTCCCGCCTCCACGACATCACGGAAGCCGACCTTCCGCGCGAGGATCCCGTCGTTAGGGCGTAAGGTCGGGAGAGTAGGTGTTCACGAATTCCATGAATTTCGACACCTCGAGGATGTTCTTGCCAACAAAGCGAATGGCGTGAGACGAGGTACGCTCCACAATCGATAGATACGCGAGCATCTCCGCCTGACGATAGTTCTTGAACGCCACGTCAAGCGTCACGGGCCCACGGAGCACAAAGGGCCGCATATCGCTGCGATGCTCGATCGCGACCTTGGCGCGCTCGCGGATCAGGTCCTGGGAGGCTTTGGGGGTCAGTGTCGCCGCAGCGTGAAAGGAAATGGCGCGCTTCACGACCGCCCCTTCCATGCGCCCGGCGATGCGACGGACTTCATCCACGGCGGCGTCGTCGCCCGTCACCAGGACAACCGGCACGCCGAAGTGCCCGGCGATGGCGGCATTCACGCCGCCTTCTGGCATCTGCGTGCCGTTCAAGGCAACGCCGGTGAGCGTGGCGCTGGACATCGTGTGAGCCCGAACGCCGTTGGCGTTTGCCGTGGACGCGTGGTATCCGATGAAGAACGCCGCGTCGAAGGTGGAGTCGATTCCTTCCATCATCATGAGCGGCCGCGGCCAGGAGCGGATGATCGTCACATCCGCTGGGAGTTGGTCAATCAGGAGGTTCTGGCCGTTCCCGTGCGAGTCGCTGACCACGAACTGCGTTGCACCCGCTGCGCGTGCTCCGGCAATCGCCGCATTCACCTCGGCGGTCATGAACTCCCGAGCGCGGCCGTACTCGAACCCGGTGGGGCCGAGCTGCTCGGCGGTGACGACGCCGGCAATGCCCTCCATGTCGACCGAGATGTAGACCTTGAGTGGACGCTGCGCGGCCGCAGGCGTCAGGGCCACGAGGGCGAGAAGCGAGATCCGTCGAAACGTCGTCAACATGCCAGGGCTCATGAGATGGGACTGGGAAGACGAATGGTGGTGCTCCCAATCCTGTCGTCCCAAAGCCATGAACACAACCCGCCTGCGTGACTAGGTTTCACCGTCGTGCATCCGTTCACTTCTCATCGTCGACTGCCATGAGCGTTGATCTCCGATACCCGGTTGGCCGCTTTGCACCGCCCCCAACGACCGTCGATGCTTCGTGGCGACGCGACGCCATTGCATCAATCGCTGCTGCGCCGGCGGCGCTGCGGCGCGCCGTGCAAGGCCTAACGAATGACCAACTGGCGACGCCCTATCGGCCTGACGGTTGGACGGTGCGTCAGGTTGTACACCACGTGTTCGATAGCCACCTGAACGCGTACGCCCGGTTGCGTTTGGCCTTGACCGAGAATCAGCCCACCATCCGTCCATACGACGAGTCAGCGTGGGCGGAGCTGCCGGACGCGAAGAGCATGGACGTGGAAGTATCCTTGCAGCTGCTGGAGCTCCTTCATCGCCGGTTTGTGGCGCTGTGGGAGTCGATGGCGCCCGAGGCCTTTGCCCGAATGTACGTACATCCGGAAAGTGGGGCACACTCGCTCGACTATCTCCTCGCCATGTACGAATGGCACGGCCGCCATCATGTCGCCCACATCACCACGCTGCGTACGCGCGAGCGCTGGAGCTGATCGTCCAACGTCCGTCGCTTCGCCACGAAAGGCCCGACTTTCAAGGGGTGCCCGCATGAAACGTTTGCTCACGGCTCTCGTCGCGCTGTCTCTCACCGCGGCGGCGCCATCCGGCAGGTCCGACACGCTGGTCCTGGTGGTCCGACATGCGGAAAAGGCCGGGCCCACCGGCGACGTGCCGCTCTCGGCGGACGGTCAGCAGCGTGCGCAGGCCCTGGTTGGCGTTGCCCGAGATGCGGGGGTCAGCGCAGTGGTGACAACGCAATTTCAGCGAACCCGCCAGACCGGAGCACCAGTGGCCGAAGCGTTAGGCATTACGCCAGAGGTCGTGGCCGCGGCGGCCGACACTAAGGAGCATGCGCGTCAGGTCGCGGAGCTGGTCATGGGGAAACATCGGGGCCAGACCACTTTGGTGGTTGGCCATAGCAACACGGTTCCGGCGATCGTCGCCGCGCTTGGCGGTCCGACCATGCGCGACCTCTGCGAT
>JAXLXV010000012.1:0-268465 GCA_046327745.1 Gemmatimonadaceae bacterium
AAAAGCTCCGTAGCCGCGGGCATTGGCGCCACGACGGGCCGACAGGTCGCCACCGACTGGGCCTGCTGGCCCAGCCATGCCGAGACCGTGGTCGTGACCTTGGCACCGGCAAGGACCGCCCGGAACATGGGCTGCGCGACGCGAATGCTTCGGGCGAATCGCACGTCGCTGCCGTGCATGGTTAGTAGCAGCGGGCGCGCGGTCATGGTGGCCGACGCGGCACCGATGATTCCAGCGGGAAACCACCAATGGGCGTGGATGACGTCTGGGGACCATTCACGCTGCAGCCGCAACGCGCTCGCCACACCGCTAGCTAGAAGACCGGCGAGCGCCGACCGCCCTTTCCACGTGGCTCGCGCATCCTCGGCCATGGTACCCGTGTACGCGAGCGTTTCCCACGAGCGTGGGGCGTACCGAAAGCGGTGGACGACGATGCCGCCAATCGTCTCCTCGCCGGCAAGCCCGGGGGCGCTCGGCGCCAGCACACGCACCTCAACGTCCTCACGACCTAACGCGGTTGCGAGTCGCAGAAGGAACGAACCGGCCGCATCGCCCATCCAGCGCGGGTAGGAGTGGGTGATGAAGAGCACGCGCATATGGACCGCGCGCGTCAGCGATCGTGCTGGCGGTCCGCGATCAGGCGTTGCACCTCGCGCAACTGAGCCCGCATCCCGGCCACCTGTTCGCCAAGCAGGCCGGTGGCGAAGAACACCGAACCCAGAATGAGGCACGTCTGGATCAACGTCCACACCCAGCGCAGGCCGATCCCCGTCGCCGCCAGGACAATCAAGGCCGTGACGCCCGCCAGTACGCCCAGCGCGAAGAGCGCCGCACCTAGGCCTCCGAATAGCAGGAGGGGTTTCATGGCGAATCGCAGCTCAAACCACACCGACAGCATGTCCAGCACGCCGACTGGAATCCGGCTGAGGCCGAACTTTGACTTCCCGGCGTGTCGCGGATACAGCGGCACGGGGATTTCCGCCACCGAGAAGCCTTGGGCCGCCGCAAGGACAATCATGTACCGATGCCAGTCCGGTCGCATCGGCAGCACCTCCATGATCTCACGGCGGTACGCCTTCACGGAATTCAGGTCCTTCACTTTCACACGAAAGAGCAGCCGCGACAGGCCGTTGTAGATGCGAGAGACAAAGGCCTTCTCGTACTTCCCTTGCTTGAAGCCCGTGACCATGTCGGCTTCGTTGGCAAGGATCGGCGCCACGAGTCGCGGAATATCCTCCGGCTTGAATTGCAGATCCGCCGGATAGAACACCATCACATCACCCGTCGCGGCCAAGTAGCCGGTGCGCAGGGCGTCGGCAATGCCACGGCGCGACCGGTGCCGAGCGGTGCGGAGGAACGGGTAGCGGGTCTTGAGTTGTTCCAGGACCTCCCACGTGTCGTCCTCGGACCCGTCGTCGACGACGATGACTTCATAGGACGCCGCCGAGGTGGCTAGTGCGGCCTCCGTCAGCTCCAAGAACAGCGGGAGGTTCTGGGCCTCGTCCTTGGCGGGAACGAGTACGGAGACGTCTGGACGTTGGTTGGCCGAACGAGCCGCGCTTCCGGAGGCCGCGCGGTCGCGCACCGGCTCCGTGGCGGTCCGCACGTCGAGCGTCACGGTCAGACCCGCTTGCGCATGCGGGCGGACAACACGCCCAGTTGGTCTCGGTATTTGGCGACGGTACGCCGCGCGATGTTCACGCCATGGTCGCGCAGAATGTTGACGATGGCCTGGTCCGTCAGCGGATTTCGCGGGTCTTCGTTCGTCACGAGTTTCTCAATCTGGTCCTTGATGCCGCGGGCCGAGACGTCTTCTCCGCCCGTGGTACTCAATCCAGAAGAGAAAAAGAACTTCAAAGGCAGGACGCCGCGAGGGGTCTGAACAAACTTCTCGTTGGTGACGCGGCTGACGGTGCTTTCGTGCATGCCGATGTGCTCGGCCACTTCGCGCAGGGTCAGGGGCTTGAGATACTGAACACCCTTTTCGAAGAAGTCCCGCTGCCGCTCCACGATGTAGTTCATGACCTTGAGCATGGTTTGACGCCGCTGCTCAATGGCCTGGATCATCCAGTTTGCCGAATTCAGCTTGCTGGAGATGAATTCCTTGTTCTCGGTATCGAACTTCCGTTTGTCCCGCGCGATCTCCTGATAGGCGCGACTCAGTCGCAGGCGCGGAAGATTGGAATCGTTGTTGAAGATCTGATACTTGCCATCGATCTTCTCCACGACCAGATCCGGGACGATATAGGAATCGTTGGCCTGGCTGTATCGGAGGCCGGGCTTTGGATCCAGCTTGGCCACTTCGTCGGCGGCAGCCTGTACGTCGGTGGGCGATACGCCGAAGCGCTTTGAGATTTCACTCCAGCGATGCGAGATCAGTTCGTCGAACGCGTCACGGACCAAGCGCCCCTGCAAGGTCTCCTCGGCCTTTTCATCGCGTAACTGGAGGAGCAGGCACTCACGCAAGTTGCGCGCGCCGACCCCCGGCGGATCGAGCGTCTGCACGATGGCCAACATCTCTTCCGCGTCGTTCAGCTGATAGAGAGGCAGCGGCCCTTCGTGGCCGGCGCGTTCCGCGGCCTTGCTGATCTCATCGTTGATGCTGGCGATGACTTCCTCGAGGGTGCACTCGAGGTATCCATCTTCGTTGATGTTGCCAATGAACTCGTCGGCCAGGACACGCTGCCTGTCCGTCAGATCCAACAATGCGATCTGATCTCGGAGGTGGTCGTCCAGTCCCCGGCTGGCCACCGTGACCGGCTCGTAGTATTCCCGCTCTTCGTGCTCTTCGCGCACGCCGCCCGTCTCGAACCCATCCAGCAGGATCTCTTCCCAGTCGACTTCCTCGGACGTGTCCTTGGCCGGTTCCTCGGTCGCCGTCGGCGCCTCCGCGAGGTCGGTGGGGGCAGGCTCTCCCTCTTCTTCGGCCGCCTGTTCCTGCTCCTCCTCTTCTTCCTCGGGCTCGAGCATTTCGAGGAAGGGGTTGGTCAGCAACTCCTGCTTCAAGTGTTGTTGCAGGTCCAACAGGGGCATGTACAGCAAGTCCATCGCCTGATACAGGCGTGGGTTGATCTTGAGTTCCTGGCGAAGCTGAGTGCTCTGGCTGAGCCCCGGCCTCATCGGGCGCCTCCCTCCTGAGCCAAACGGGACCGCAATCGAGCGGTCAGCGTGGGTCCGAGGTAGTTGTGCGAGACTTCGTCATTCATGACCAAGTCTCGTACCGTCCCGGAAACCTTCACTTGACCATCAAACATGATGTAAGCGCGATCGACGATGTCCAAAGTTTGCTCAACGTTATGGTCCGAGATCAGGACTCCAATGCCGCGATGCCTCAGGCCCGCCACGATGGACTGAATGTCATGAACGGCGATGGGATCGACGCCCGCGAACGGCTCGTCGAGCATCATGAACTTGGGTTGCGTCACCAGCGCCCGGGTGATTTCCAGCCGGCGCCGTTCTCCCCCGGACAGAGAGTACGCCTTGTTGTTGCGAAGGTGCTTGATATTCAGCTCGTCCAGCAGGCCTTCTAATCTTGCTCGACGCTCTTCTTTGCTCAGAGGCAACGTTTCCAGGATCGCCAGGATGTTCTCTTCGACGGAGAGCTTCCTGAAGACCGATGGTTCCTGCGAAAGATAGCCGATTCCCCGTCGCGAGCGGCGGTACATCGGCATCTTCGTAATATCCTCGCCGTCCAGCAAGATTCTGCCGGCCAGTGGCTTGATCAGCCCGACGATCATGTAAAACGTCGTGGTCTTTCCTGCCCCGTTTGGCCCCAAGAGCCCTACGATCTCGCCTTGCCGAAGCTCCACGTTCACGTCGTGGACGACGCGACGCTTCTTGTAGGCTTTGAGCAGACCCTGCCCCTCCAGCACGCTTCCCACCGCGCTTGGCGCGGTCTCCGGCGTTGCCCGGGGACCCACCGTGGCGTGCTCGCCGGTAAGGCGCAACGCCGTGGCAACGTCGCGTTGGTGCGGTGCGATCTGTTCCCACAGGGCCGGCGACAACTGGACCCGCACGTGGTCGCCGCCAGTTAAGCGCGCCGGAAACTCGACATGGTTGCTACTCGTCAGGCGCGGCAGGACCGACGAGACCAGGAACGTGCGCACTTCGTCCAGGCTCAGGCGTCCCGCCTCGCGATCCGCGTCCAGGCCGCGCGTCCTCAGGGATTCGAGGTAGTCTTCACGGAAGCGCAGCACGACGGCGTCAAGCGGAGCGGAACCTCGCTCGTCGCATTCGGACACGATGGCGTGCAGCGCAAACGCTATGGACCGATCGCCGCCGGCAATGCGGTCGACGAGTGTGGTGAGTGTTGTGGGCTCGGAGGCGTCGCTCATCGAACGCTCCCTGGTCGCCGAGAGGGACGGCGCGGTGTTATGCCTCCCTGACCGGCACGCGGCCGTGCCTTTGGCTTCGCCTTGCCTTTGGTTGCCTTTGTGGTATCAGCGACGGCTTCGAGATACATGCCGGAAACGGAATCGGAGACGGTGACGGTCTGCACGTCACCAGCGGCGAAGTCGACGCGAATGGCCCGCCCGCGAACATAGTTCACTCCGGGTTTGTCCTTTTCGCCACGATTGGATGGCACCTGATAGTATGAGCTGGCGGAACCAGTGGCGAGAATCGCACGCACCTTAGGCTTGCTGGAGGTGTCGGTGGCCGGGACGGAATCGAACGAAGCAATAATGGTGTCACCCCGGAGCCAATCTCGTTCATCGGAAACGATCTTGGACGAGTCAGGGTCGGATTCGGCGTACGCTTTGCGAATGGCGTGCAGCTCGCGCACGCGCTGATGCGGCATTTGCACGTCCAGGGAGTCGGCCACGATGTCCCGTTCGGGCGTCGTAGCGCGAGAGCCGCCAGGACCAAAAGCAAAGGCGCGGTCCAGCTTGTTCTCCGTTACCCTAAGGTCAATCGTGTCCGAGACGAGCTGCAAGTCTTTGCTCACGGCGCGCGCCGAGTCTAGCGCGACGACACGATTGACCTGACGGGACGCGCCATAGACGTCAATCACCCGGCCCTTGAGCGTGTACGGCTGATCGCTCTTGCTTTCGATCACCGGCCCTTTCATGAGCCGCGACCACTGCTTGCCGTTGTCCAAGTAGGCCGAGTCGCCCGTTGCCACCAGGTCGGTGCGATTCAACACGACCTTGCCGTTGGCGATGTAGATGGAATCCCCATCGGCCGTGATCTCATTGGCGTTAAGGTTCGTTGGCGGCTGAGGACGTCCCAGGGAGTCCTTATCTACGAATGAAAGTGCTGGCCGCCCCGTGGCGACCAGCTTGGCCCGCGGCCGCAACCCGCGCACGGCGCGGTAGTACTCAGCGCGCGGCGCCAGCATGGTGGCGCCATTACGCAGCACGGCGCGGACGTTGCCTTCCATCAGGATCCGTTCTTCGGCACGGAAATAGGTCGCGCGCTGCGCATTGATCGTGACGCGTGGTTCCTTGTACTCCGTGTTGCCAATCAGGATGTACAATCGCGACTGATCGTTCAGCTCGGCGCTGTCTGACCGGATCGTCGTTTCCTGACCGCGACATCGGCCGAATACGCCGCCCCCAACGTAGGTGAAATACTTCGACGAGACGGGATCCTGCACGGACTGTGATCGCGTCTCTGGCGTATTCTCGAGGTCCATGACGCAACGCTCGCCAGGCTTGTCCGGCACTGGGGGCTTGGCTGGTGCGGGTGTCGGAGCCGGCGGGGTCGCCGCGCTGTCGGTCTTGGCCTTCGCCGTATCGGCAGCTCCAACTTGCGGCCGGGGGGCGCCGGGCGGTGTAACCGCGCGCGTGGTGGTGTCACCGACGGCGGCTTTACCCGGAGCACGGGCCGGCGCCGGACGACTCTTTGGTCCGCCTCCGTGGCACGCGGCAAGCGCCACGATCACCCAAAATCCACGCGCGATCCGTCTCATTGCTTCGGGATCGTGATTTCCTGACCGAATGCCTTGGCATTCCGCAGGACCTTGATGTTCTTCAGGTCGGGATCCGAAATGAACCCGATGCCCTCGATGCGTCGATCGGTCTGGGTGAGGATGAAAACGCTGTCGCTGGAGATCTCGTTCCGGCCCGGGTCGTACCGGAGGTGCGGCGATTCCAGCTTGCGACCGTCCGTGGTCACGACGACCACCATGCCGCGAGCCTCCATGGTGCCCAAACGCGAGTTGTACTGCCCCGTTAGGCTGGTGAGGGTCGCATTCTTTTCGCCAGTGACCTTATAAAACTCGGTCCGCACCTTTCGAAGGTCCGTCCGCGTATTCTGATCGTACATGTACGCGGTGTCGGCTTTCACCTCAGCGCGGCGAACCCCAGCATCGCTCAGGAGAAACCAGACCCCAAACATCATTTGGTCAGCTGAGTCGGGGATGACGGCCGACTTGGCCACCGGTGGCGCTGGCGACGCCCCTTGGCACGCGGTGCCAAGGATCAAGGCAGAAATAAGTACGGGCAGAGTGCGGCTCATGCCACACCCGCCCGCATCAGGTCGTGCAGGTGGATCACACCGATCACGCGTTGTTCGGGGTCCAAAACGGGCATCGCCATGATGCCGATTTGCTCCATGCGGTACACCACGGCACTGCCGAGTTCCTCTGAGGTTGCGAGCTTTGGCGCGCGAATCATGACGCTGCCGACGGGGAGGTCGAGAAAATTATCCTCTCGCTCCAGCAAACGCGTCAGATCGCCCGCGGTGAAGACGCCGAGCACCCGCCGATCCGCATCTGCTACCACGACAATGCCGCGTCGCTCCGCCAAGAGAACGACGGCTTCTCGCATGAGCGCCTGAGGGCCAAGGAGCGGGAGCCGCTCCGTCTCCATGACGTCGCGCACACGCAGGAGCAGCCGGCGACCGAGTGAACCTCCTGGGTGCAGCCGGGCAAAATCCTCTCGGCGGAAACCCTTGTGCTCAAGGATCGCGACGGCCAAGGCATCGCCGAGGGCAAGCGCCGCGGTCGTCGACGTGGTGGGCGCCAGGTCATGTGGGCAGGCCTCTTCACGGACCCAGGCATCCAACGCCACGTCGCACTCGCGTGCCAAGGACGACGCCACATTTCCGGTCAGGGCAACGCAACGTGCGCCGAATCGCTTCAGGTGCTGCAGCAGGACGAGGAGCTCCTCGGACTCTCCGCTCTTGGAGAGCAGAATCGCGATGTCATCGGTGTCCACCAGCCCCAGGTCGCCGTGCAGCCCTTCGACCGGATGCAAGAAGGTGGCAGGTGTCCCCGTGGAGGTGAGCGTCGCCGCGATCTTGCGGGCGATCAGGCCGGACTTACCGACGCCGGCGACAATGACCCGTCCATCGGAGGAGGCGATCATCTGCACGGCGCGCACAAAGGGATCACCCAGACGGTACCCTACTTCCTCCAGCGCCTCACGTTCAAGCTGAATGACGTGCCGGCCTAACGAGAGAATTTCGTCGTGCGTCATTCGGGCTCCCGATCGCGGCTGGCGACGTACTGTTCGACGAGTGGTGTCCATTGTCCACGGGCGCGCAGCAGGAGTTCGGCGACTTCGCGAATTGCGCCGCGGCCTCCTTCGCATCGCAGGCGAAGGGATGCCGCTCGCACGGCGTCGGCGGACGCATTGGCCACCACCACGGGAAGTCCTACGACGCGGAGGACGCCCAGATCGGGCAGGTCGTCGCCAACGAAGGCCACATCGCGGAACTCGATGCCGCGCCGCGCGAGAATGGCCCGCAAGGCGGGGAGTTTTCTCGCTTGAATGTCCTGGACTAATTCATCCACGCCAAGCTCGGCGGCGCGGTGCGCGACACTGTCAGATTTGCGTCCGGTGATGATGCCGACGGCGATGCCTGCGGCCTGCATCATCTTGATGCCCAGTCCGTCCTGGATGTCGTAGCGTTTGAGTTCAACGCGTTGACCGCCGGCATCCCCCAGGTAAATGCCCCCGTCGGTCATGACGCCATCCACGTCCAATCCAACGAATTGAATGCGCTTGGCCAGTGCAGGCGTCAGTCGGCGCGCCGGCGTTCGAGTCCGCTTGGCTGACGGGCTCACGAGAGACCCCGCACGGCCTTCCAGACAGCCACGGCACGCGTGATCACGCCTTCCAGCGCATCGAGCGGCAGCATGTTCGGGCCATCGCTCGGCGCACGATCCGGGGTGGGATGTGTTTCCAGAAACAGCCCATCGGCGCCGGCGGCGATGGCCGCCAGCGCCAACGTGGGGATGTACTCGCGCGCGCCGCCACTGGCGCCGCCTTCGCCTTGGCCCGGGCGCTGCACGGCGTGCGTGGCGTCGAACACAACCGGCGCATTCGTGGCCTCACGCATGCGGGGGATGGACCGCATATCCACAACGAGATCACCGTAGCCAAAGAACGACCCTCGCTCAGTGACCGCGACGCTGGTGTGACGGGCGTCGGCTCCGTCAGGTGAAACTCTGGCGCCCGTGACCTTGTCCACGGCCCCGCGCATACCTTCGGGGTGCATCCACTGCCCTTTCTTCACGTTCACCGACCGGCCGGTTGCTCCGCGGCCTGGAGCAAGTCCGTCTGTCGGCAAAGAAAGGCGGGAATCTGCAACACGTCCACGACCTCTCCCACTGGGCCGCACTGGTCCGGCAGGTGCACATCCGTGAGCACAGGAAGTCCGGTCGCCTGCCGGACGCGATCGAGCTTCGCCAGTCCTTCCGCGACCCCCGGGCCCCGAAATCCGGCGGCGTTCGATCGATTGGCCTTGTCGAAGCTCGCCTTGTACACGATGCCGCCCGGCAGCAGCGTCGAGAGTTCGGCCAGGTGTCGCCCGACCTGAAGGTTCAGGGCGTCGTCTTCAAGGACACAGGGACCGGCAATGAGAAACAGCTGGTCTCGCGGAAATCGCCAAGCCATGTCAGTCGGCAGCCTCAACCAGCGCGCCGGCGTCGACCGCGGACGACGACTTGCGCTTGGCCGTGACGGCGGCAGCGATGAACGCCGCAAAGAGCGGATGCGGGCGCGTGGGCCGTGACTGCAGTTCTGGGTGAAACTGGCAGCCGACAAACCATGGATGGTTGATGACCTCTACGATCTCCACCAGGGACCCGTCCGGCGACAGGCCACTGAGCCGCATGCCATGTTCGAAGAATGCATCGCGGTAGCTGTTGGAGACTTCGTAGCGGTGGCGATGCCGCTCACTGACCTCCGGCACGCCGTAGATCTCCGCCACCTTGGACCCGCGTTGCAGCCGACAGGGATAGGCGCCCAGCCGCATGGTGCCGCCCATGTCCGTGACGTGCTTCTGATCCTCCATGAGGGAAATGACGGCATTGGAGCATTCCGGCGCAAATTCGCTCGAATGAGAGTCATCCAGCTTCAACACGTTGCGCGCAAATTCGATGATGGCCACCTGCATGCCAAGGCAGATGCCGAAGAACGGCATCCCCGACTCTCGCGCCGCGCGAATGGCCTCTACCATGCCGTCGACCCCGCGCACGCCGAAGCCGCCGGGGACCAGCAAGGCGTGATACGGCGCCAGCAGTTCCCGCGCACGGGCCGCGTCGGTGAACAGGTCGCTCGACAACCAGGCCACGTCCACACCCACGTCATTGGCGATGCCGCCGTGGATGATGGACTCCTGGATGCTCTTGTAGCTGTCGACCAGTTCCGTATACTTGCCGACGACAGCGACCTTCACTCGGGCATGGGGCGACACAATCCGTTGTACCATGCTCCGCCAGGCACCCAAGTCAGGCTCGTTCCCCGTCAGGTTCAATCGCTGGATCACGCGATCGTCCAGATTCTGGTCGTGGAACTCCAGTGGGATCTGGTAGATCGTCGGCACGTCGCGGCTCTCGATGACATTGCCAAACTCGACGTTGCAAAAGAGCGCGATCTTGCGCTTCACATCCTCGGACAGGGGGCGTTCGGTCCGACAGATGAGGATGTCGGGCTGGATACCGATCTCCATCAATTCGCGCACCGAATGCTGCGTCGGCTTTGTCTTCACCTCGCCGGCGGCCTTGATGAACGGCACGAGCGTAAGGTGGATGAACATGGCGTTCTGTCGGCCAATCTCATGCCGGAATTGCCGGATGGCTTCGAGGAATGGCAGGGACTCGATATCGCCGACGGTGCCGCCGATCTCCACGATCACCACGTCATTGCCGGGCGCGATCCGCTTCATGTGCGCCTTGATCTCGTCCGTGATGTGCGGAATCACCTGGACGGTCGAGCCCAGGTACTCTCCCCGCCGCTCCTTGTTGATCACGTTCAGGTAGATGCGGCCGGTGGTCACGTTGTTCAGCTGCGACAACGATCGATCGATGAACCGCTCGTAGTGCCCAAGGTCGAGGTCCGTTTCCGCTCCATCGTCCGTGACGAACACCTCGCCATGCTGGAACGGCGACATGGTGCCAGGATCGACATTCAGGTAGGGATCGAACTTCATGATCGTCACGGTGAGGCCGCGCTCTACCAGCAGGCGACCTAACGAGGCAGCGGCGATTCCCTTGCCGAGGGAAGAGACGACGCCACCGGTGACAAAGATGTAGCGCGTCGCTTGGGGGCTTTGCGGAGTCTGCATTACGAATGTCCCTGGTGAAGTGCGAGCCATTGATCGTTGGCGCGACGCAGATCGTCCTCGGTATCCACGCCACCCGGGGGCGACGTGGATACCAGCGACACGCCAATCGGAACGCCCGCGGCCAGCGGGCGCAATTGTTCCAGTCGTTCGATGCGTTCCAGCGCGTGCACGGGGAGCGCGACCCATTCCCGCAGTGCGCGACGGCTGTACGCGTAGATGCCAAGATGCTGACAGACGCGCCCATCCAAGGCGTCGCGGTCCGCGGCATCGCGAAGATACGGGATCGGCGCGCGCGAGAAGTACATCGCACGACCGTCGTCAGCACAAACCACTTTCACGACGTCGGGGGCAAGCCGGGCCGATTCCTCGGCGCGGCAGGCGGCCGTGCCGACGGGAAAGCGGCCGTCGCGCACCATGTCCGTAGCTCCCCGCACGGCTGCCTCGGGCATGAAAGGCTCGTCACCTTGAACGTTCACGATCGCGTCGTACGCAGCAAACTCGGCGCGAGCGGCGACTTCCGCCACTCGATCCGTTCCCGACGGATGGTCAGCACGCGTCATGACGACCTCCCCACCGCTAGCCTGAACCGCCTGGGCGATTTCATCGCTGTCCGTGGCCACAACCACCCGGTCGGCCACACGCATGTCGCGCACGCGTTCCCAGACTCGGATCACCAGCGGAGCGCCGCCGAGGAGACGCAGTGGCTTGCGCGGGAGGCGAGTGGCCCCGAGACGCGCGGGGATGACCGCTAGCGTCTGCATGGGGCCTTATGCGCGTGCGAGGTGGGAAAAGGCACGCTTCTCAAGTTATACCGGCGGTGGTCGTATTTCAAACGAGAATGATCATCGCGCGGGGAGAAGTTCTCGAATCACGCGTATTGCGTTTTCGCCCATCACTTTCGTGATTTGGGAAGGGGCCAGTCCCTCGTCCAGCAGGGCTTGGGTAAGTCGCGGGTAGCCCGTCGCGTCGATCGGCACGGTCGTGCTGCCGTCAAAGTCCGACCCCAGCGCGACATGGTCCTCACCCGCCACGCGCACGGCGTAGGCAATGGACTTTGCGGCGGAGGCGAGCGTGGGGGTGCAGATGGCCCCATCCCAGAATCCGATGCCAACCATGCCTCCCTTGGCGGCGATCCGCTGCAGTTGATCGTCCGTGAGATTGCGTGGCCCGGGGCAGACGCCCTGCACCCCTGTATGGGAAACCACGATGGGGCGTTTCGACAGCTTCAACACGTCGTCGATCAGGGCTGGCGACGCGTGAGCCACGTCAATGATCATCGACAGCGCATCGAGTCGCTCGATCACCGACCGTCCGAAGGGCGTAAGGCCACCTTTAACCTCGCCGTGCGCCGAGCCACCGACTTCGTTGTCGAAAAAATGTGTCAGCCCAAACATTCGAAAACCGGCGGCCGCCATGGAGTCGACATATTCCAAGTGGCCTTCCAGAGGATGCACCCCCTCGGTCGCCAGCAGGCCAGCCACGACCACAGGGTTCGTTGCACGTGCGGCCATGGCCTCATCAAGCTGCAGCTGGCTGGTGATCACTCGAAGCGCGCCATTCGAACGACGCGCGGCGGCGTGTAGGATCTGCGATTGATGAATGGCCCGAGCGAACAGCGAGCCCCATGCGCGCAGCGGATATCGTTCGGCGGCGGCCAAGAGCGTGATGTTGTCCGTGTTCGCACTATTTCGTTCGTAGTTGATTCCGCGCGGCGTCTTGGTCACTACGGAGAAGACCTGGAGTGCGACGCCGCCTTGTTGGAGTCGAGGCAGGTCGACATGCCCGTGATTCTGTCGAACGAGCAAGTCGCGCGGCCAGAGGAGTGCGTCGGCGTGCAGGTCCGCCACGCGAAGCATGCGATGCAGTGACTCAGCGGCGGCTGTGGGCAGGCGCGACGTGTCTGGCACCACCAGGTTCCGCTGCCGGTCCACCATAGACGCCGCCGTCGTGAAGAAGCCGATGGCGCCGATGACCAGCAATACGAGAAGTCCAAAGAGGAAGGGACGCATGCCGGAGCTCAGGCCGCCCGAGGCTGACGATGGAAGGTGGCGGCCAGCCTGAGGAAGTTCGCAAGGAGCGTTGAGCCACCCTCGGTCATGATTGATTCTGGGTGGAATTGGACGCCCCAGACGGGATGCGAGGTGTGTTGAACGGCATGCACTTCGCGTTCGTCGTCGTCGGCCACCGCCAGGATCCGCAAGCAGGATGGCAAGCTGGCGCGTTCGACCACCAGGGAGTGGTATCGCATGACGCGTAGCGGCGAGGGGAGCGTTTCAAAGAGCCCGTCGCCTTCGTGCCGGACCAGGGACGTCTTACCGTGCATCGTGTGATCGGCCCGTACCACGTGGCCACCGTACGCCTCACCGATCGCCTGATGTCCCAGGCAAACACCGAGAATGGGAATGCGGTCTCCCCATGTGGTGATCGTTTCCAGCGAAATGCCGGCGCCCTTCGGTACGCCGGGACCCGGCGAAATCACGATGGCTGTGGGCTGCATGGCGCCAATGCCCGCCATATCAATGGCGTCGTTGCGCCTGACGACGGGGTTCTCTCCCAACGCGCCGAGGTACTGTACCAGGTTGTATGTGAACGAATCGTAGTTGTCGATGACCAGCACCATGACTCGCCGTCGCGTGAAGACGTGACCAAGTTAGCGATCGAGCCGGCCTGCCGCTCAGGCGCGCGGGTGAAATTGTCGATGAATGGTGCGGAGGTGCTCGCGATCGATGTGTGTGTAGAGTTGGGTGGTCGAAATGTCGGCGTGTCCGAGCATTTCCTGCACGGCACGAAGGTCGGCACCCCCTTCCAGCAAGTGCGTCGCAAATGAATGGCGGAGCGTATGAGGAGACACGGCTTTCTTTATCCCCGCACGCTCCACGTACTTTCGCAGGATCTTCCACGCTCCCATGCGCGACAGGGGTTGTCCTCGCGCGTTCAGGAAGAGCTTCCCCTTCCCGCCCCCCTTTTCAAGGCGCGGACGGAGTTCACGCTGGTAGATCGCCACGGCGGCGATGGCTTGGCGTCCGATCGGTACGAGTCGTTCCTTGCTGCCTTTGCCGAAGACGCGAATCACTCCTTCATCCAGGGACACATCCTTCACATCCAAGCCAATCCACTCCGAAACGCGCAAACCCGCGCCGTACCCCAGTTCCAGCATCGCGCGATCGCGAAAGGCCAGCGGGTCATCGAACGTCGGTGCATCCAGCAGCTTCACCACTTCGGCAACGGTCAGGACGTCGGGAAGGACCCGCCATCGCTTGGGCAGTTCGAGCTGCTCGCTGGGGTCGGATTGAATGACCTGTTCGGCCAACAGGAAGCGGAAGTACGTCCGGAGTGCGGAGACTGATCGACGGATGGACTCAGGGGCCAGACCGGCGTCCTTCAGCGAATAGATGAACTCGCGGAGCGCAGGTCCCGTGACGTCGCGTGGCTGTGCATGCCCTTTCGCGGCGAGAAATACGATGGCGCGCGACACGTCGCGCCCGTAGGCCTCGCGGGTCCGGGGCGACGAACCTTCTTCGAGGGAGAGGAAGTCGTCGAAGCGTTCCAGAAGGAAAACGCGCGACGCATCCGCCGGGGCCGTCGGGGTCATGAGCGGCGCCTACGCCACCACAGCAGCCCCCCCACGATCACGACCACGATGCTAGCGCCGATTGCTGTCCAGCGCCCCATGATGCCAACTGAGCGGGCCAAGGATTCCCAGTTGGAGCCGGCGGTGAATGCCAAGTAGTTAATCGCCCCATACCACAGGCCCGATGCCGCAGCGACGGCAAAAGCAACGCGAGGGAGTGGGATGCGCAGAGCGCCGGCAACTGGCGGCACGATCGAGCGAACTCCGGGAACGAAGCGGCTGACAAAAAGCGCTGGCGTGCCGTAACGCTGGTACCATCCCAGAATGCGCTGGTCACCCGTTCCACCCTTGGCCAAGTGGAACCTGCGTTCCGTCCATTCCGCGCCGTATCGCCGGCCGACAAGGAACATGGCGACCGCACCGGCCACGTTTCCGAGCCACACGCAAAGGAACGCTGGCCAAGGTGAGACGTGCTGACGCGCGGCGAGAAATCCTCCAAAGGCTACGAGTACGTCCGCCGGTATCGGAGGAAAGACGTTCTCGATCGCAGCGAGCAATGCCATGGCACCCAGCAGTGCCCCCGCTGGAAGCGCCGCCAGCGTGTCCAGCAGGTGTTGCACGCTAGGTGCTACTGGTGGGCGAAGAAAGGAGCGCGACAGCGATGCAGGCAATGCCCTCGCCGCGCCCGATCCAGCCCATGCGTTCGTTGGTCTTTCCCTTGAGCCCCAAGGCGGCCGGCGGGATCCCCAACGCCTCGGCGAGGTGCGCGCGCATGGCGGAACGATGCGCGGCGATCTTTGGCGTTTCGGCGACTACCGTCACATCCACGTTGATCACCGCGAATCCCCGGGCATGCACGCGTTCAACCGCCAGCCTCAACATCTCGATTGAATTGCGACCGAGATTCACTTCGTCGGTGTCGGCGAACATTTGGCCGATGTCGCCCTCGCCGGCCGCTCCAAGGACGGCATCCGTCACCGCGTGGGCGATCGCATCACCATCCGAGTGGCCGACCAACTTGTAGTCGACTGGAATGGACACGCCGCCGAGCACCAGCGGACCGCCGGGGCCAAACCGGTGTGAGTCGTACCCAATGCCGATGCGCACGGCTACGCCGCGGCAGAGGTCGTCGCGGCGATGATTGAATAGTCCTGACGACGGCGAGCGGGCGTGAAGCCAGCGTCGACGATCAGGCGTTCCAGCTCATCGGTGGTAGTGCGATACGTGGTGTTCGCCGCCGAGACGACATTCTCCTCGATCATCAGGGAGCCAAAGTCGTTGCAGCCGAAGCGCAACGCGAGCTGCCCGATCTTCATGCCCATCGTGACCCAGCTGGACTGCAAGTTGGGAATGTTGTCCAACACGATTCGGGCCATGGCGACGGTTCGGAGATATTCGGTCGAGTCCGTCTTCTGCATGTGCGACATGGTCGGCGTGTTCTCCGGCTGCAACGGCCAGCAGATGAACGCCGTGAATCCGCCCGTTCGAGACTGCACATCTCGCAACCGTTGCAGGTGCTCCAACCGCTCGGCCAGCGTTTCGCCGATGCCGTACATCATGGTGCAAGAGGTCTTCATGCCCTCGTTATGCGCCAGTTCCATGATCTCGAGCCAGCGGTCGGCGCCGGCCTTCTTGGGAGCGACAATGTCACGAACCCGTTGCACGAGGATCTCACCGCCGCCTCCGGGAATTGAATCCAGTCCCGCTGCGCGGAGTTCCTTGATCACTTCCCGGGCATCTAAGCGGAACACCTTGGCGAAGAAATCCACTTCGCTCGGGCTGAATCCGTGGATGTGGATCGGGTGATACTTCTTGATGTAGCGCAGCAGGTCCAAGTACCAGTCGAACGGGATGTACGGGTTGTGACCGCCCTGAATCAGGATCTGAACACCGCCGAGGGCCTTTGTCTCTTCGATCTTCTGGCCGATTTGTTCGAACGAGAGCGTGTACCCTTCCCCGTGCTTGGGACGACGGTAGAACGCACAGAATCCGCAGTCGGCGACGCAGACGTTGGTGTAGTTGATGTTACGGTCGACGATGTACGTGACGACGTTGTGCGGGTGTTTCGCCGCGCGAACGCGATCCGCTTCGAGGCCGAGCTCGAGCAGCGGGGCGTTGGAATAGAAGTCGAGCAGGTCGCGTGTCATGATCGAATCCGTTGGCGGCCAAGAGTCGAAGGCTGAACCACTCTGTGCTGTGTCATCGCGCGGGCCCGAGATCGGCCGTCGTTGAAGAGTAGAGAGCGCGTGGCGCGAGAACAAGAAAGCGCCAGGCCTGTGTCGGACGTTCAGGGCATCGGCGGTGCTGCCGCCGCCAATCGCGTCGCGGGTTCACGCTACGCCGCCGGCAGGAAGGCCAACGTCCCGTTAGGCACCCGACCGGCTTCGACCAGACGACGGTAGAACTCGGTCAACCCCGCCAGGTGTGGATACGCCAGCCCGTAGTCCAGACCTTCCAGGTATTCACGGCAGGTGCCTTGCGGAACAGCCGTGGCGGCGGACGCCTGGGCGGCCAACTCGTCCAGGTGTTGCAGGCCCCAGTCGCGAGACGCAATGAGGCTAGCGTGCGCTTGCAAAGATTCAGCGACCGGATGCGCACGTCGAGCCACCCAAACGGCAAAGACAAACGGCAGACCGGTCCATTGTTTCCAGACGTCGCCGAGGTCGTACGCATGAGGGGAGGCTAGCTGCGCCGCTTGTCGTTCGCCGCCAGCTGCGACGGTCAGCTGGCTCAACACCAGTGCCGCGTCGCCGATGACCAGGCGTGCGTCATGTGGCTCTTCGGCAAAGCGCGCGATGTCGACGATCTCCGCGTCGCCGGGCACGAACTCCGGCCGGGCATGCCAGACATGCTCGAACAGCAGCTCCAACAATGTCACGCTGGTCATGCTGCTCCGGCTGACGACCACGCGACGGCCGGTCAGTTCCCCCGCGGGAATACGGGAAAACAACATCACCGAGTGGACCGGTCCGTCACAGGAGATTGCAAGATCCGGTAGCAGCAGATAGCGACGGGAGTCGCGCGCGTATTCCACGGCCGACACGACGCTGACGTCCAACGTCCCATCGGCCATTTGTCGATTCAGCGCGCTGGGAACGCCGTCCACCAACGTGCCCTGCAAGCCCACGACCCCGCGATCGATCGCGCCGTAGACCGGATAGCAATTGATGTACGGAATTCGGCCGATCCGCATGCTATGCCGCCTCAGCCGCGGAATCGAAACGACGAAGGATCTGGTAGAACGAGTCGCGCTCGGCGGGAACCTTCCCTGCACCTCGAATGAGTCGAAGCAGCGCATCCAGCGACATGGCTTGCGGAGTCTGTGCGCCCACGGCGTGATAGATCTTCTCCCGGACCACTGTGCCTTCAAGGTCGTTGACGCCGAAGTGCAAGGAGGTCTGGGAAAGCGCCGGAGTGACCATGATCCAGTGCGACTTCACATGGTCGAAGTTGTCGAGGAACAGGCGCCCGACCGCTAGCATGCGCAGGTCATCGAATCCCGTGGAGGATCTTCCCTGCCGACCGAGTCGCACGCCGAGCTCGTTGTCGTCTGGGTGATACGCGAGCGGAATGTACGCCAGAAATCCGCCGGTCTCGTCCTGAAGGTCGCGAAGCATCTGCAGGTGTTGCACGCGATCGTCGATCGTTTCCACGTGCCCATACAGCATGGTGCAGTTCGAACGAATGCCCAGCTGGTGCGCGGCGCGGTGCACGCCGATGTAGTCAGCTCCGCCGAGCTTCTTGTCTGCGATCTGCTCGCGTACGGCCGCGGAAAACGTTTCGGCACCTCCGCCGGGAAGCGTGTCCAGACCGGCGTCTCGCAGGGCGATCAGGACGTCGGCCCAGGACATCTTCTCGATGCGGGCGAGGTGCGCAATCTCGACGGCGGTCAGTGCCTTGATGTGTACCTGCGGGTGCTCGCGCTTGAGTGCACGGAACATCGCTGTGTAGTACTCGAGACCGGCCTGCATATCGAGTCCGCCCACGATGTGGAACTCGCGAGTCAAGCCATTCCGCGCGTGTTCAGCTTCAGCGAGCACCTGTTCCAGCGTGTATCTGTAGGCACCGTCTTCCTTCGGCAAACGCGCGTACCCGCAGAAGACGCATGTTTTCCGCAGAATGCACACGTTGGTCGGATTGATGTGCTGATTGGCGGCAAAGGTGACCACGTCCCCGTGGCGTGCTCGGTTGGCGGCGTTCGCCATGGCGCCAACTCCGAGCAGGTCTGCGGACCGATACAACGTGGCCGCATCGGCGGACGTCAGCCGTTCGCCCCGCGAGAGCTTGTCTGCGATCGGTGTGAGCGCGGGATCGCGAAGGCTGCTGCGGGGCACTTCGACCTGATGTGGCACGGCTTACTCCCGGTATCGGCGAATCGCGAGCGTAACGTTGTGTCCGCCGAAGCCAAAGCTATTGGAGAGGGCCACCTCAACGTCGCGATGCACCGGCTTGTTCGGCGTATAGTTGAGGTCACAGGCCGGGTCCGGATTCGTCAGGTTAATCGTGGGAGGAATGACGCCCTCCAGGATCGTCTTGACGCAGATGACCGCTTCGATGGCGCCCGCCGCACCCAGCGTGTGTCCGGTGCACGACTTGGTCGAGGAGATGTTGACCGCGCCGGCGTGTTCACCGAAGACAGCCTTGATCGCCGTCGTTTCGTTGGCGTCGTTGAATGGCGTGGACGTGCCATGCGCGTTGATGTATTGCACCTGCGATGGGTCGACGCCAGCATCCTTCATCGCGCGCTTCATGGACTTCTGCGCGCCAGCGCCTTCCGGGGCCGGCTGCGTGAAGTGATAGGCGTCGGCGGTTGCGCCGTACCCCACCAGTTCGGCAAGGATCTTCGCTCCCCGACGCTTGGCGTGCTCCAACTCCTCGAGTACCAGCGTCGCCGCCCCTTCCCCCATCACAAAGCCATCGCGCTCTTTGTCGAACGGGCGCGATGCCGTCTTCGGGTCGTCGTTCCTGCGAGACATGGCTTGCATGGTAGCAAAGCCAGCGACGCCGATCGGGGTGATAGCGGCTTCGGTCCCACCCGCCAAGACGATGTCGGCATCCCCATACTGCACCAGCCGCATGGCGTCACCTAACGCGTGAGCGCTGGTGGCGCACGCAGACACAGTGGCGTAATTCGGACCCTTCAGTCCGAGGCGCATGGAGACCACGCCGGCGCCCATGTCGGCGATGAGCCACGGAATGAAGAACGGCGACACCTTACTCGGTCCGCGCTGCATGAACACGGTGTGCTCTTCCTCAAACGTCTTGAGCCCGCCGATTCCCGAGCCGATCACCACGCCGGCCATGTCCGGGTCGAAGTTCTCGGCGTTCAGACCGGCGTCCCGATAGGCCATCACCGACGCGGACAGCGCAAACTGGATGTATGGATCCATCTTGCGCGCATCCTTCTTGTCCATGTACAGCGACAAGTCCAGATCCTTCACCTCGCACGCAAAGCGCACGGTGAAGTTGGTGGTGTCGAATTTCTTGATGTCCTGGGCGCCGGAGACGCCGTTGAGGAGCGATTGCCACGTGGTCGCCACGTCGTTGCCAACTGGCGTGACAGCCCCCATCCCCGTGACGACTACGCGGCGCTTCATCAGGCGGGCACCTTCTCACCGAGGTACTTCAGTGCGTCGCCCACCGTGCGAAGCTTTTCGGCATCCTCATCCGGGATGTCGATGTTGAACTCCTTCTCGAACTCCATCACCAGCTCGACGATGTCCAGGCTGTCGGCGCCGAGATCTTCGATGAAGCTCGCATCATCGGTGAGCTTCTCGCGCTCAACGCCCAATTCCTTCTCGATGATGTCCTTCACCTTTGCGGTATGGTCAGCCATTGATGGTTCCCCCTCGACGGGTTTGAAAAGAAGTCGCTGAAAGATAAACAGGGATGCGAATCGGCGTTACATCACCATGCCGCCATCGACCACCAGTACTTGGCCCGTGATGTAGGCAGATAGGTCAGACGACAAGAAGGCGACCAGACCGGCGATATCCTCCGGGGTCCCAAGACGACCCAGCGGGATTTGTCCGCTCATGGCGGTCTTGGCTTCTGGGGTCATGGCGGCTGTCATGTCGGTAGCGATGAACCCGGGAGCCACCACATTGACCAGGATGTTTCGGGAGGCGTACTCCTTGGCAATCGACTTGCTCAAGCCAATCAGCCCCGCCTTGCTGGCCGCGTAATTGGCCTGCCCCTTGTTGCCGACCAAGCCGACAATGCTGGCGACGTTGATGACCCGCCCCCACTTCTTCTTCATCATCAGCCGCGTTGCCGACCGCATGGTCAGAAAGGCGGCCCGGAGGTTGGCATCGATCACCGTCTGCCAGTCCTCGTCCGTCATTCGCAACATCAGGTTGTCGCGCGTGAGTCCGGCATTGTTAACGAGGATATCGACGCCCCCGATGGCCTGCACGGCACGATCGACCAAGCCGGTCGCCGCCGCGGCATCGGTCAGGTCGCAGGCGAGCCCGCGGGCGTCATTGTCCAGCGTGGCGGCGACTTCGTCTGCCTTGCCTTGATCGCGCCCAACGACCGCCACACGCGCGCCCGCCGAGGCGAGCGTCTGGGCGATCGCGCGCCCGATGCCCCGGGTGCTGCCGGTGACGAGGGCGGTCTTACCGGTCAGGTCAATCTTCATGCGGGAAGGCGAGCGAGGAGTTGATCGACGTCGGCGGAGGTTCCACACGACATTGTTTGAGCCGACGGGGCGATCTTCTTGAGAAGGCCGGTCAATACCGTTCCGGGCCCCATTTCCACGAACAGCGCCGTGGGAAAGTCGGCGACCAGCCGCTGGACCAGTTCCGTCCAGCGAACCGGCGACGTCAGCTGATCCACCAGCAATCGCCGGCCTTCCTCCGCGTCGGTGACTGGGGACGCCGTCACGTTGGCGTACACGGGCACCGACGGGGGCGACAGATGGCTGCTGGCCAAGGCCGCGGCGAGTCCGTCGCGCGCAGGTGTCATGAGGGGCGAATGGAACGCGCCGGAGACGTTCAGCTTCATGGCGCGCTTGAACCCTGCCTCCTTCATGAGCTCAATGGCCTTGTCCACGCCGGAGACTTCGCCGGAGATGACCACCTGCCCTGGGCAGTTGTAGTTGGCGGCCACGACCTGGCCGCCGTCAGGTGCAGCGGACGCGCGTTCGCAGTACCGCTCCACCGGCTCTGGCGGATCCCCCAAGATCGCTGCCATGGTCCCAGGGCGAGCGAGTCCCGTTTCGTACATTAGGACCCCGCGACGCCGGACCAAGCGCACCGCGTCTTCCAGCGCCAAGCCACCGACAGCGTGCCAGGCCGTGAATTCGCCTAGCGAGTGACCGGCCGCCGCCCGCACGAAGGGTCGCGCGCGCTCGGCCACGGCGTGCCAAACCGCCGCGCCATGCGCGAGCAACGCCGGTTGCGCGTTGTGGGTCTGCGTGAGCACGTCCGCCGGTCCTTCGAAACACAAGCTCGACAGGGACTCGCCTAACGCGGCATCCGCGCGGGCGAACACGTCGCGGGCTGCCGGCACGCTGGCAGCCAGATCCTTGCCCATGCCGGGCTTCTGCGACCCCTGACCGGGGAACAACAGCACCAATTCCATTCGCCTAAAAACGCAGGACCACCGACGCCCAGGTAAATCCGGCGCCGAAGGCCACCAACAGCACGTTCATTCCCTCGGTAATCCGTCCACTGGCCATGGCCTCCTCCAGCGCGATCGCCACCGAGGCTGACGACGTATTGCCGTAGCGATCGACGTTGACGAACACTTTCTCCATCGGCACTCCGGCATGCTTGGCCGTTGCTTCGATGATCCGAATGTTCGCCTGGTGCGGAATGAGCAGGTCGATGTCGGCGCCTGTCAGCTTCGCGCCGTCGAGCGCACGATCTGTTGCCTCCGTCATGGAGCGGACGGCGTGACGGAAGACTTCGCGTCCTTCCATCTTGATGTAGAACGATCGGTCGTGCAGTGCCTTTTCATCGAATGGCTCGGCAGCTCCACCAGTCGGGCGATGCAGCAGGTCGGCGAGCGTGCCGTCACTACGGAAGTAGGTCGACAGGATGCCCTTTCCACCGCGCGACTTCTTCAGGACGGCGGCGCCAGAGCCATCGCCGAACAGCACGCAGGTGGACCGGTCCTTCCAGTCGACGATGGCACTGAGCTTTTCCGTGCCAACGACCAAGCAGGTTTCGGCATTGCCCCCCTGCATGAGCCCTTCAGCGACGATCAGTCCGTACAGGAACGATGAGCAGGCCGCCGAGACGTCGAACGCGGCGGCTCGCTTGGCGCCGAGCACGGCCTGCAGCTCCACCGCCGTCGCTGGGAGGAGTCGGTCGGGGGATGCCGTGCCCAACACGATGACGTCGATCTCACCCGGTGTGACGCCGGCGCGTTCCATGGCGATGCGCGATGCCTGCTCGGACATGCTCGTGTTCGTCTCGTCCGGCCCGGCGATCCGGCGTTCCCGAATGCCGGTGCGCTGGACGATCCACGCATCGTCCGTCTCCAGGCCTAACGCGGCGAAGTCCTCGTTCTTCATGATCCTTCGCGGCGCGAACTTGCCAATGCCCGCGATGTAGGCCACCGGGCGTTTCATGACTGCGCTCCGTTTTCGGACAGCCGGCGCCCGATGTGTTCGTTCATACGCGACTCGACCGCGCGAATGGCCACACCAATGGCTCCACGAATGGCCTTGGCGCTCGACTTTCCGTGCGAGATGATGCTGACGCCCTTAACGCCGAGCAGTGGCGCGCCACCCACCTCGGAGTAATCCAGGTGCTTGAGCGCTGGCGCCAGCTGCTCACGCGAGAGTCCACCGTGCTCGCGCAGCATGCCCAGGATCATGGGAGCGATAGCCTCATAGAACTTGAGCAGCACGTTGCCCACAAAGCCATCACACACGACCACGTCAATCGGACCGCGGTCGCTGGCGCCTAACGGGATGTCGCGCCCTTCCACGTTCCCTTGGAAGCGCAGCCCTGACTGCAGCAGCAGCTGATGGGCCTCCTTGGTGACCGCGTTGCCCTTCTCAGGCTCCTCACCAATGCTCAGCAGCCCGACGACGGGATCCGTCCGTCCCAGGATATCCTCGGCGTACACGGCACCTAGGCGAGCGAACTGCACGAGCTCGTGCGCGTTGCAGTCGACGTTTGCCCCGGAATCCAACACCACCACGGATTGCCGCGCGGTAGGAAACACCGTGCTGATGGCGGGCCGATTCAGACCTTGATGCATTCGCAGCACCATCGTGGACACGGCCATCTGGGCGCCGGTGTTGCCCGCGGATACGAACGCATCGGACCGACCCTCGACTTGGAGCCGAAGGCCAATGTGCATGGAGCTGTTCGGCTTCCCGCGAAGGGCGGCGCTGGGTTTTTCGGACATCTCAATCACTTCCGGCGCCTCGACCAGCTCAATGCGCTCACGATGCGCGCGCATGGCCGAATAGGCCCCGGTCAGATGGGTCTCCAGCTGTCGCTGAATGACGTCCACCTGCCCGACGAGTTGAAGGATGTGATCGGGACCCAATTCGTGAAGCGCCAGCAGCGCTCCAGCGACGGTGGCGTCGGGGGCGAAATCGCCCCCCATCGCGTCCAGCGCGACTCGCGCCAAGGTTACGCTTCCCGGGCCGCGACTCGCTGTTCGCCCGCATAGTAGCCGCACTCCGCACACACCCGGTGAGGGCGCTTCGGGCTCTGGCAACGCGGGCACTTCTGCAGGACAATCGCCGGCGCGGTCTTGTGCGTGTTCCGCGCGCGCTTCTTGCGCTTGGACGTACGTCTCTTCGGTACAGCCATCGGAGTCGTTAGGTAAAAAGGTTCAGCTGGTCAGGTAGTTCCGCGCGCCTTGCGCAAGCCATCCCACCGGCTATCGGTTGTAGGTTCACACCCACAAGGTCCGTCATTCAGGTCAGCGCCACACTGCGGGCACAGCCCTTTGCAATCGTCGCGACACACCATGAACGACGGTGCCGCCAGGATCCACTGCTCCCGAACCGCAGGGCGAACGTCTAGTTCCCGCGACCGGGCTCCAATCAGGTACACATCCGGATCGTCAATCTCGTCGTCGCCTTCTCGTGCGAATAGCACGTGCATTTCTTCGCCCACCGGCCGCGTGACCGGCTTCAGGCACCGACGACACGTGCCGGTGACTTCCCCGGACAGCGCGCCGCTGAAATAAAAGCGATCTGAGCCCGCTGACGAGAGTCGACCGGTAACTTGGACGCTAGCCACTGGCTTCGCCTCGGCATCGCCCCAGATCGGATCGTCCGATCTCAGCTCGCCATCGACATGGACCGCGTGGGAGCCGAGCGTTGAAAGGTCGAAGGACAGCATAGCCGCGCAATTTAGCGCACTTCCGGACGGCGTTCAAGTCGGCCTGACAACGAGACTTACGCCAAAGTCAAGGGTTTACAGCCCTTTCCTCCGCCGCTGAGCCCCTGCCTACCCATCGCGCGCGGCCCGACGCCCCCACGGAACAGGAAAAGGCGCCCGGTGGCTTGAGCCACCGAGCGCCTCGGGAGTCCATCGCCCACCTTATCGATTGGCGATCAATTCGGTCTCCGAGAAGAAGAAACGAGATTCGCGTTCGGCGTTGTCGTCGGAGTCTGACGCGTGGATGGCGTTTCGCTCCTTTGACTCCGCGTACAGCTTCCGCACCGTACCGTCTGCGGCCTCTGACGGGTCCGTCGCCCCGATCACGCGGCGTAACTCGGCCACCGCGTCGTCTCGTTCCAGAACCATCGGCATGCACTTACCCGACGTCATGAACGTGACGAGCGATCGGAAGAACGGACGTTCCTTGTGGACCTCGTAAAATCCCTCGGCCTGCGTCGTCGACAGCTGCATGACGCGGGTCGCGATAATCTTGAAGCCGGCTGCCTCCAGATGCGCGACAATTTTGCCGGCCTTGACCGACGCGAACGCGTCGGGTTTGACAATGGTGAGTGTTCGCTTGCCAGCCATATGAGTGTTCGAGCTCCTGAATTCCTAGTGTAAGCGCTGCTTGACGAGATCGACGAAGTCGATCGGGCGACGGGCGACGCCCATGCCTGCGGCTTCAAAGGAGGCAATCTTCTCAGCTGCCGTCCCGGCCGATCCAGAGATAATCGCACCGGCGTGTCCCATGCGGCGACCCGGCGGCGCCGTCTGCCCTGCGATGAAGCCGACCACCGGCTTGGTCATCTTGTTCTTGATGTACGTGGCGGCATCCTGTTCGTCCGTTCCGCCGATTTCTCCCATCATGCACACGACCTTCGTTTGCGGGTCCGCCTCGAATGCGGCAAGGCAGTCGATGAAGTTCGTGCCGTTGATCGGGTCGCCGCCAATTCCAACGCACGTCGTTTGCCCGATGCCTGCCCGTGTGAGCTGATAGACGATCTCGTACGTGAGCGTTCCCGAACGCGAGACGACGCCGACCGGGCCGGGCGTGCAGATGCGGCCCGGAATGATGCCGACCTTCGATTGCGACGGCGAAATCAGTCCTGGGCAATTCGGACCAATCAATCGCGCTCCCTTCTCTTTCACAAAGGGGTACACGCGCGTCATGTCGAGCACTGGAACGCCTTCAGTGATCGCGACGATCAGCTGCACTCCTGCCTCGGCGGCCTCCATGATGGCATCGGCGGCGAACATGGGTGGCACGTAGATCACCGAGCAGGTGGCGCCGGTCGCGTTCACCGCATCGGCGACCGTGTGGAAGACTGGCACGCTATTCTCGAACTTCTGTCCACCCTTGCCGGGCGTCACGCCTGCAACGATCCGCGTGCCGTACTCAATCATCTGCTTCGTATGGAACGATCCGTCGCGGCCCGTGATGCCCTGCACCACTACGGTCGTATCCTTGTTGATGAAGATGCTCACGCGGCCTTTCCTCCCGTCGCCAATTCGACGGCGCGCTTCACGGCTTCGTCCATGTCATTCGACGCCGAGAATCCGTTGTCCTTGAGGATCTTCACGGCGATCTCCTCGTTAGTGCCCGTTAGGCGGATCACGATTGGTACTTTCAGCGGATTCTCCCGTGTGGCCGTGACAATGCCGTTCGCGACGTCATCGGTGCGGGTAATACCGCCAAAGATGTTGAAGAGAATGGCCTTGACGTTGGGATCGGCGGTAATGATGCGCAGGGCGTTGACGACCTTTTCCGGATTCGACGAGCCGCCGATATCCAGGAAGTTCGCCGGTTCGCCACCGTAGTACTTCACCAAATCCATCGTCGCCATCGCGAGACCGGCGCCGTTCACGCAGCAGCCAACGTTTCCATCGAGCTTGATGAAGGTGAGGTTCGCGTTACGGGCCTGCACCTCACTGGGCGCTTCAGCGGATTCGTCCCGGAGGGTCGCCACGCTAGGCCGGCGATCGAGCTCGTTGTCGTCGATCACCATCTTGGCATCCAGGGCCACCACATCACCGGCTGGCGTGACCACCAACGGGTTGATTTCCGCGAGCGAGCATCCGCTCTGCATGAAGCCCTGATAGAGCTGCTGCATGATCTTGGCTGCCGCGCGCGCCTTCGCCAGATCGTCGTAGAGGAAGAAGCCCAGGCGCATGGCCTGAAACGGCTGCAACCCATAACGCGTATCGATCGGCAGCTTCAAGATCTTTTCGGGGGTGGTGGCAGCCACCTCTTCGATATCGAGGCCACCCGCCGGGCTGACCATGAAGACAGGCCGCTTGCTGGCGCGATCGAGAATGATACCGACATACGCCTCACTGGCGATGTCGGCGGCATCGGTCACCAGGACCTTCTGCACGGTGAGTCCCTTGATCTGCATGCCGAGGATGGCCTGCGCCTTTTCGCGCGCTTCCTCGGGTGTCTTCGCCAGCTTCACACCACCGGCCTTGCCGCGCCCACCGGCGTGGACCTGCGCCTTCACCACCACCATGCGACCAATGCGACGGGCAATGGCTTCGGCTTCGGCGGGCGTGGTGGCGACCTCGCCCGGTGGAATGGGTACACCTAACGCGCGAAGGATGTCCTTCGCCTGATATTCATGGATATTCACACGGTCTCCGAGGTAATCGTCGTTCCTGCCTCGCCGCGCACGGCGGCTCTTCCCTTGTGCAATTCGGTGATGATCGCGCGCCCGTCCGTGTGCTTCACGAAGTCCACGGCAGCGCGCACCTTTGGCGCCATGCTCCCTTCGCCAAAGGCCCCTTCGGCATCCAAGCGCTCGGCGTCGGCGATGCTGAGCCGGCGCAGGGGTCGCTGCGTCGGCTTGCCCCAGTCCAGGTAGATCGCGTCCACGTCCGTCAGGATCAACAGGAGTTCGGCGCCGAGGTCGCGGGCGAGCACGGCGCTGGCGAGGTCCTTGTCCACCACCGCGTCCATTCCCTCCCACCCCTGACGTTCGTTGTCGAAGTAGACGGGCGCGCCCCCGCCGCCGCAAGCTACCACAATCGTCCCGCGCAGCACCAACGTACGGATGGTGGCCAGCTCGTGAATCGCCAACGGACGTGGACTCGAGACCACACGCCGCATGCGTCCGCGGGCGTCTTCCTTGATCGTGTATCCCTCGCGGATCAGGACCTCGGCGCGCTCAGCTGGAATCGCGTGTCCAATGGGCTTCGTGGGCGACTTCCACGTTGGATCATCGGGGTCGACGTGCACCTGCGTTATGACCGTGGCCACGTCGCGCGAACTGCCCATGCGTCGCAGGGCGTTCTCGACGGATTGCTGGATCATGTAGCCGATCCAGCCGGCCGTTCCGGCAACGAGCACCCCCAGCGGCAGCGCCGACACTTCGGTTCGCGCGATCTCATTGCGCAGCAATTCGTCGCCCACCTGCGGACCGTTCCCATGCACGACGCAGAGATTCCAGCCATCTAGCGCCAGGTCCACGATGGGTCCGAGACTCTCCCTCGTGTGCCGAAATTGGTCGTAGACTGACGCACGCTCCCCTTCCGGGGCCAAGGCATTGCCTCCAAGAGCGATAACCGCGGTCGGATTGGTCTTTCGCGTGGCCATGGAGGAGCGAGGGGTTCGGCGGCGCAAGGTACGCGGAGGCTGAAAGGCAAACAAGCTTAGCGACTGGGCATGCGCAACAGCTTACCCAGTGCGTCATACGCGACACCAAACGCCCGAAAATCCCCACGACGTGTGGCCTCACGCATGTCCGCATACAACGCTTCCACACGCGCCTTGAATTCCTCCGGTGTCAACGGTGTTTCACTGGCTTGCGGCGCGGGCGCGCCGATGGCGGCAGCAACCGTATTTCCGACCCCGAGTGAATCCCCCGACAAGACTGCCGCTGCCGCGACCTGCAGTGAGCCATCGGCTCGGGCGGCGTAGATCGTCTGCAGGAAGGCAATGCCCGCGCCCTGCGGCAGCACACGCACCGGACCGCGACTCAGTCGGCCGTCCCGTGGGGTGGCAGCCGTGAGTGAATCAGGCAGGCGTAGAAGACGTTCAAGTACATAGCCCCAGCGCGGCGAACCCGTTCGCAGCGGTCGGAATCGCGGCTCATAGGTCGGCCCACCGCTCGCCGAAATCACGCCTCGCACACGGTCGGCGGCGTCCAGCACGGGAATGCTGATGGCCTGCAGCCCTGTGGTGGCGTCGACGTACGGCGAGAGCCGATCAAGAGCGAACAGGCGATCCCCACCCGTCCACTTGGGCAAGTGGGACGGCGGCAGATACTCGCCTCGCACGCCGACTTGGGCGAAGGCGGTGGCTTGCACGAGCGCGCCGTCGATGGCGGGCGGAATGCGAATCGTTAGGTCCGTGTCGACCTCGCTCGCGGAGACAAAGAGCGAGGGAAAACGGTGCATCCACGTCGTGGCGACGGGATCTGGCGACAGGTCGGGAATAGCTCGCACCCGACCGGTATGCGCGTTAACGATGGCGACCGCCGCGTGCCGCAAGTAATGCACGTCGTCGTTCCCGAAGTGCATCGCATCGCTTAGCGGGTACCAGGACGAGGCGCTGTAGAGGTGTGCCACCCAGAACAGCGAGTCACGCCACGCCAGCGGGTCGATGCGAGGTCCCGTCGTGAAGAACGGATACAGTGCAGCGATGCGTTCGCGCACATTGCGGTGCAGAATGATGCGCCCGCGCGCTGGCACTTCGGACCCAAGGAGGCGCGGGTTCTGCAGGCTCCAAGCATGCGCGATGCGGCTGGCCAGCGTTGACAAATCACTCCCGGCCACGCGATCTGCGCTGTCAGACAAAACCAAGTACGAGGACACCGAGTCGAAGACGAGGACCGCGCGCGCGACGCTCGCATCTGCCGACGTCACGTCCAGTCGTTCGAGCGCGGCGCCGCGTTCGCCGACCACGTCACCTGCATATCGAGTAATGCTCCACCCGGCGACCGGATCCGCAGCGTCCGGACCAGTAGGTGGTGCTACGAGCAAACCGACCGGACGTCCGTCAGCTACATCCCAACCGAGACTGCCCGAAGACCGCGTTCCCCGCGCTCCCCGGGCGACGGCTTGTTCGAGGGCCTGTGTGTCCCACAGCGCCGCGCCACGCATCGCGAGGCCAGGTGAGGACGGACGCACCGAGTCCTCGCGCGTCAGGCGATCCACGTCGTAGGCGCGTCGTGTGTATCCATCGCGCGTCTGCAAGTACGGGCGCTCGCGAAGCTCGGGATCGCCGGGCGTCACAAACCGCTGCGCCACAGGCGGGACCACCTGACGCAGCGTCAGGGCGAGCAGCAAAACGGTCGTTACCGAGAAGAACGCCAGTTTCACCTGACCGAGCCATCCGGACCACAGGACGAGCATGGCCGCCGCCAGGGTCAACAGTGCCAGCACCAGATTGACGGGGATGCCGACCTTGTGGTCGATGGCGGTGAACCCGCCCAACGCGCCGCTCCCATTGTTGAGCAGCGCATACGCGTCAAGACGGTAGTTCCAGCCCAGAAGCACGAGCATCACGGCGCCAAGGGCAAAGAGGTGTCGACGCACGTAACTGGACACGTGCAGCCGGCCACCCTCCCACCGCAGGCTTGGCGTCAGGGCATACAGAAACAACACCAACAATGTGACCGTCATGAGCGCAATCAGCGACCAGACGTGTAACGCCGTCTCCAGGGGCAACCAGTACAACCAGAACGCCAGGTCAAACTGGAAGTATGGATCGGTCTCCCCGAAACGTTCGCCATGCCGAATCAACTCCAGGGACATCCATTCGTCGTGCGGAATCGCCAGCAGCGCCGCGACGATGATGCTCAGGACCACCACCGCCAGCATGAGGTAGCGGCCGGGCACCTCTTCACCAATCTCGAGGTTCCCTACGCGACGTGGCAGGACCAACGACGCCACCGAGGCGCGAACGGCAAACAGATTGGCGAACACAAAGACGCCGCCGACCAGGAAGGTGACGCCGCGCAGGAGGAAGAGGTTCCACTCCCGCGCCTGCCAGAGGTCCGCGGCGCCTAACGCTTCATACCACCGGTAGTCGACGTACCACCCGGCTACGGCGCGGCCGGCGAGCAAGAGCAGCGCGATCGCGACCAACGTCGCGATCAGCCACCGGCGCGTACGCACCTTACGGCTCTATCCCCTGAGCGCGCAGCCAACCCTCCATCTCGCCCTGGATCTGCGCCAGCCGTTCCGGCGTGCGTGCTTCGTACCGCGTGACCAGCACCGGCTGTGTGTTCGACGCTCTGATCAGCCCCCACCCATCACCAAACAACACGCGCACACCGTCGACATCAATCACGTCGTGCGATGCCTTAAAGTGGCGTGCCGCCTGCTCCACGATCCCGAACTTCCGTTCATCCGGACAGTCGACCCGAAGTTCCGGTGTGCTGACGAACTTGGGCACATCGGAAAGCAGTTCGTGAACGCTCTTCCCCGAGTCGGCCACGATCCGGAGGAGCCGAGCACCGCCGTACATGGCGTCGTCATGACCGTAGAAGCCTTCGGTGAAGAACATGTGGCCGCTCATTTCGCCAGCAATGGGCGCATGAAGCTCCTTCATTCGCTCCTTGATGAGCGAGTGGCCCGTCTTCCACATGACAGGCTTCCCGCCCGCCTCGGTGATGGCGTGAGGCAACGCCTGCGAGCACTTCACGTCGAAGATGATCGATTGCCCCTTGCCCGTACGCGCCAACACGTCGCGCGCGTACAGAATGAGAACGTGGTCACCCCACACAATCTCGCCCTGATCATCTATGACACCAATGCGATCGGCGTCGCCATCGAACGCGATGCCGATATCGGCCTTTGATCGCCGCACTTCGGCGATGATATCGTGGAGGTTCTCGACGACCGTCGGATCGGGATGGTGATTGGGAAACGTTCCGTCAGATTCACAGAACAGGTACGTCGCATCGACGCCAAGACGGCTGAAGAGCTTTTCCGCGACGAGCGATCCCGCGCCGTTTCCGGCGTCCACCACGACCTTCAGTCGCCGCGACAGTTTCCCAACCTTGCCGACGATGTCGTCCACGTACCGGTCGATGACCTGTTCAGTTGCCACCTTTCCGTGCCCGGCAGGGAAAACACCTGCGTCGATCAATTGTCGAAGGCCCTGTATGCCGTCGCCGTGAATCGACTCATAGCCAAGGCACAGCTTGAAGCCGTTATACTCCGGCGGATTGTGTGAGCCTGTAATCTGGATGCCACCGATGACCGGAAGGTGGTGCAGGCTCCAGTACAGGAGCGGCGTGGGCACGACATCTACGTCGATGACGTCTACGCCGCATTCCGTCAATCCACGCACCAGAGCGTCGCGCAGCTTCGGGCCGCTGGGTCGGTTGTCGCGCCCAATCGCGACCGCGCCACGGATGCCTTTGGCCGCGAGAAGGGCAGCATATCCCCTTCCCACTCCGTAGGCTGCCTCGACGGTCAAGTCGCGATCGACGATGCCGCGGATGTCGTACTGACGGAAGATCCCTGGAGAAATTGCCATGCGGTTCTCGGAAAAGCCGCGGGGCCGCTGAGGCGGCCCCGCAGCGGCTAGTGCATGACCGCGGTTTGCGCCACGTTAGGCGCTGGCGGCTGTACGGTCGGCGCAATATCGCCTGCTGATTTCGTCCAGCGCACCACGGGGTCCGGATAGACGCCGAACAGCAGAATGGCGGCGATGGACGCCGAGATCACCAGACGTGTCAGGCCGGTGCTTGGTGGCAACGGTTCGCCGCCTTCGGGGCGCGGCTTCATGAACATCACCATCACCACGTACAGGTAGTAGCCCGCCGACACCGTGGTCGTGAGCACCAGCAGGACGGCCAGCCGTGTTTGGGGAGCCGCCGCCTGCAACGCCGCCTGCAGGACGTACCACTTGGCAAAGAACCCCATTCCGCCAAAGATGGGGAAGCCCAGCAGCGCCAGCATGAACACCGTCATGGCGATCGCCATGCCCGGGCGCTCCTGCCACAACCCGTGGTAGTCCTCGATCCGTTCGCGCGGCGAGCTCGAGGTGCCGAGCGCGATGATCACGGCAAATGCCCCCATGGTCGCCAGCGTGTACGCGACCAGGTAAAACAGGAAAGCATTCGCGGCCTGCGCCGTTCCAGCGGAAACGGACACCAGCACAAAGCCCGTGTGGCCGATGCTCGAATAGGCCAGCATGCGCTTGAGATTCTTCTGCTGCAACGCGACCAGGTTGCCAACCACCATGGTGATGGCACTCAACCACCAGACGGCCGCATGCCAATGGCCGTACACGCCGCCCAATGCTGAGAGCCAGACGCGCAGGAACGCGGCAAAGGCCGCTGCTTTCACCGTCGCGGCCATGAATCCGGTGATGGGCGTGGGTGCCCCCTCGTATACGTCAGGAGCCCACATGTGGAATGGGACGGCAGCCATCTTGAACGCGAACCCGACCAGCAGCAAGGCTACGCCAACCAGGAGCATGGCGCTGTCCTGCAGATGCAACGATGCGATCCGATCGCCCATCACCTGCAGGTTGGTGGTGCCGGTGGCTCCATACAGCAACGCGATTCCGTAAAGCAGGAAGGCGGTGGAGAACGCGCCAAGAAGGAAGTACTTCAGCGCCCCCTCAGCCGATCGTACGCTGCGTCGGTTCAACCCGGCGAGGACATACACCGCCACGGACATGGTCTCGATGCCCAGGAATAACAGCATCAGGTCACGCGCGGCCACCATCAACATCATGCCACCGACGGCGAAGAGCACCAAAACGTGTGACTCGGCCGTCGTCAGGCCTTCGCGCGTGTTGTAGTCCAAGGACACGGCGATCGTGATGATCGCCCCGAGCAGGAACACCATATCGGCGGCCCACCGGAACCCGTCGACCGCGACGATGCCCGGCGTCGCGGACAGATCACGCATGCCGGCAAGAACCACCGTCGCCAACGTCAGCACCGCCACGACGATCGCTCCTAAGCCAACCCGTCGCTGGGTCGCCGCGCTTTCCTCTGCGAATGCCGACCAGAGCATCAGCACCATGGCCCCGCCAAACAGCAAGAGATCGGGGGCGAGGGCCTTCGTCAGGTCCATCGGCAGCGTGAGGTTGAAATTCATCAGTTACCTCCGGTCAGCTGAGGCAACTGATTGGCGCCGCGCTTCTCAACGAGTTGCACCAGCTTCGTCGTCGACGCTTCCATCCGCTGCAGCACGGGTTTCGGATAGACTCCGAGCCACAGGATACCAATGAGCAATGGCGTCATGAGGCCGATCTCACGCCAATTCATGTCAGGAAGCGCTGCGTTCGATGGCTTGTCGAGGGCGTTGTAGATCACGCGCTGCAGGGCCCAGAGAAGATAGGCCGCGGCCAGGATCACGCCTAACGCCGAGACCGTCGTAAGGAACGGCACGGTCTTGAACGATCCTACCATCACCAGGAACTCAGCCACGAAGCCGTTGGTCCCAGGCAGTCCAATCGAGCTTAGGGCCACAATCGTCAGTATGGTCGCATAGATCGGTACGACCTTGGCAATGCCGCCGTAGTCAGCGATCAGTCGCGAGTGTTTGCGCTCGTAAATGACGCCGATCATGAAGAAGAGCGCGCCCGTCGAGAAACCGTGACCGATCATGACCATGAGCGCGCCCTGCATGCTCTCGCGGGTGTTCGCGAAAATACCCAGCATCACCATGCCCAGGTGCGCCACCGACGAATAGGCGACCAGCTTCTTGAAGTCAGGTTGCACCAAGGCAACCAGCGACCCGTAGATGACACCCACCACGGCCAGTACGAGGATGGTCGTGCGAACCGCCGGGTGCAACGCGACGCCGGGAAACAATGGCAAGGCGAAGCGGAGGAATCCGTACGTCCCCAGCTTTAGGAGGATGCCCGCCAGGATAACCGAGCCCGCGGTCGGTGCCTCCACGTGCGCATCGGGCAGCCACGTGTGGAACGGGAACATCGGGACTTTCACGGCAAAGGCGACGAAGAACGCGCCGAACAACCAGAACATGGCAGAGGGTGCAAGTCCCGACACCGCCATGATCGCTTCGTAGGAGAAATTCGGCTTGCCCTCGGCCAGGCCAGCCTGGAGACCCATGTAGACGATCGCCACGAGCATGAGCAGCGATCCAACCATCGTATAAATGAAGAACTTCAGGCTCGCGTAAATGCGCCGTTCGCCGCCCCACACGCCAATGATGAAGTACATCGGGACGAGCATCACTTCCCACATCACGTAAAACAGGAACAGGTCCTTGGCCAGGAAGACGCCGAGCATTCCCGTCGTCAGCACCAACATCAAGGCATGGTAAGCGTGCACCTTGCTCCGAATGCTCGTCCAGCCGCCCAGGATGGCCAAGGGCATGAGGAGCGTCGTGAGCAGGACCATCATGACGGAGATGCCATCGATGCCCAAGGCAAAGCGGGCTCCCCACGCGTCGATCCACTTCACATCAAAGACCGCTTGCCACGCGGCTGACTTCGGATCCAGGGACCACCAGAGCCCCGCCGAGATCACAAATTCGGCGACCAGCACCAGCAGCGTCACGCGTCGTGCCGTGTTCGCGGCCGAATCCACGGCGGCCTGATCGGTCGGCCGTCCCATCGCGCCCATGCCCCACACCAGCAGCGCGCCTAACGTCGGCAGTGCCAGGAGGGCCGGAAGGATCCAGGCGTTGTAGTTGATTGAGGTGAGGAATTGGTTCATGGCTCTACCGCAGGGAGAAGGCGCTCAGGACCGCGATGACGCCAATGACCAGTACCCAGGCATACGTCCCTACCCGCCCGGACTGCAGTCGGGCGCCTAACCAGCCAAATCCTCGGGCCAGGTACGCACTGCCATTTACAAACAGTCCGTCGATCAACCCGGCGTCCATGCCGCGCCACAGCACACCGCGCGAGCCGCTGACCACAGGCTGAACGATCGCTCGATCGTACAGTTCGTCGACGTAGTACTTGTGCTCCAGGACGCGCTCGAAGCCATCGGCCTCAGGGGCCTGTGCCTTCGGAACCAACGTGTCCGGCTTCAATCGAGTGTACGCCACCAGGATGCCGGCGATCGCAATGGCCACGGCGATCCCAACGAGCATCAATTCCGTACTCTCGGCTACATGCGGTTCCTTGCCGCCCAGCACGCGGAGCGTGGCAGCCCCCGTCACCGGCTCCAGCCAGTGATGCAGGGCCTGCATCGGTCCCGCTGGGAGAAACTCCGGCAGGTTCAACCATCCGCCGATCAGGCTCAACCCGCCCAAGACCACCAGCGGGCCCGTCATGACCCACGGCGCCTCGTGCAGGTGTTCGCGCTCCCGATCCCCGGTTCGGTTCGGCCCGTGGAACGTGTACAGCATCATCCGCGTCATGTAGATCGCGGTCAGCAGTGCCGCCGTCAGGCCAAACAACCACACGATGTAGAGCACAACGGTGCCGGGCAGACCGAGCCACGTCGCCGACGCCAGCGTGGACCCTTCGGTGCGAGCGAATACCGAGCCCAGGATCTCGTCCTTCGAGAAGAAGCCAGCGAACGGAGGAATGCCGGCGATCGCCAAGGTCGCAATCCACATGAGCCAGAAGGTCACCGGCATGTACTGCCGTAGCCCTCCCATGTTACGCATATCCTGCGCATCGTCGTGATTGCCCGTGTGGTGATATGCCTGGTGCATGGCGTAGATCACCGAACCCGAGCCCAAGAACAGCAGGGCTTTGAAGAACGCGTGCGTGACTAAGTGGAACACACCAGCCGCGTAGGCGCCGACACCGACGCCGACGAACATGTAGCCCAGCTGGGACACGGTGGAATACGCGAGCACCTTCTTGATGTCCCACTGCTTGAGGCCGATCGTCGCGGCAAACAGGGCGGTCAGCCCGCCGACGAACGCAACCGTCAATCCAGCCGCAGGCGCCATCGAGAACAGCGTTGCGCTGCGAGCCACCAGGTACACACCGGCCGTAACCATGGTGGCCGCGTGGATCAGGGCGGACACGGGCGTCGGGCCGGCCATGGCGTCAGGAAGCCAAACGTACAGCGGGATCTGCGCGCTCTTCCCTGCGCAGCCCAGGAATAGGAACAAGCAGATCGCCGTCACGAGTGGCCCGGCCATCGGCAGCTTGGCCGCGGCTTCATTCACTCCGGCAAAGTCCAACACGCCGAGATTCGCGTACAACAAGAACATCGCGACGAGGAACCCGAAGTCGCCGATGCGGTTGACGATGAACGCTTTCTTGCCCGCGTCAGCGTTGGCTTTCTCCGAGAACCAGAAACCGATCAAGAGGTAGGAGCAGAGCCCGACGCCTTCCCAACCGACAAAGAGGACCGGATAACTCGCGCCAAGGACCAACACCAGCATGAAGAACACGAACAGGTTCAAGTACGCGAAGTACCGCGGATATCCCGGGTCTTCGCGCATGTACCCAACGCTGAAGATGTGGATGAGCGTGCCGACGCCAGTGATTACCAACACCATCACCATCGACAGCTGATCCACCTGGAATCCGGCCTTCACGATCAGGTCGCCGGCGATCATCCAGGTGAACATGTTCTTGACGAACGGTTCCTCTGGATGCGCCGCTGCCACGGCGCCGAAAATCATCACCGCCAGCACAAACGAGAGGGCCAAAACCGCGGGACCGACTAAGCTGACGACGCCCGCGAACTTGTGGGCGGTGGGCGCATGGTGATGATCGTCGTGACCGGCATGGGCGCCGTGATCGCCAGCGTGATGGTCGTCGTGTCCCGCCGCCGAGGGGTCGGCCGGCCCGACCTTCGCCACGCTGAACAGCGACAGGGCGCCATTGATCAGGAAACCAATCAACGGCAGGATCGGCACCAGCCAGATCCACTCCGCCACGCTGCCATCGAGCGGGTGCGCGCCCGCGGTCGCTGCAAGCTGAGCCAGCATCACCCTTTCAGAAGGTTGATGTTCTTGAGGTCCACCGTCTGTCGGTGGCGGAAAATCGCAATGATGATCGCAAGTCCGACCGCGGCTTCAGCCGCGGCCACCGTCATCACGAACACCACAAAGACCTGCCCGGTGACGCCGTACAATCGCGAGAATGCCACGAAGGACAGGTTCACCGCATTCAGCATCAACTCCACGCACATGAAGATCACGATGGCATTTCGGCGGGTCAGCACGCCGATGGCGCCAATCGTGAACAGCACGGCGGAGAGTGCCAGTGCTTCTTGAACCATCATGCGGAGGCCCTCCGCTTCCCAAGGACAACGGCGCCGACGATCGCCACCAGCAGCAACAAGCTGGTCACCTCGAAGGCGAGCATGTAGTCACTGAACAGTGGCTTGGCGATGACGCCCACGGCATTTAACGACGCCAGGGCATCCGTGGCCTGCCGGGGTTCGACCACCAGGGAAGCTGGAGCCGACGTCCGCGCCAAAGCCATGATCTGCGCCAGCATCGCCAGCCCCAACAATCCGGCGGCCAGCTTGCCCCACTTGCCGCGGATGTCCGACAGTTCGTCGGGGTGTCCGAGGTTCAGGAGCATCACCACAAACAGGAAGACCACCATGATGGCGCCGGCATAGACCAGCACCTGGATGGCACCAATGAAGTGCGCATCCAGCATGACGTAGAGTGCCGCCAGCGCAAACATGGTGTTGACGAGCCACAAGGCCGCGGCGACTGGACTCTTCCGCGTCACGAAGGCCAGGGCCGACGCGATCGCGATGAGTCCGAAGAGATAGAAGTGAACCTGATAGAAAAAGTTCGGCATTACTCGCCCTTGGGGTCCGCCGGGTCCCACAGCTCACACACCGGATGCGTCTGCGCCATCAACCGCTCCAAATCGTACACAAAGCCTTCACGGCTGTACTCGGCGTTCTCATAGTGGCGCCCGAGGTGGATCGCTTCTTCGGGGCACACTTCCTGGCAGTATCCGCAGAAGATGCACCGGAATTCGTCGATCTCGAAAATGAGCGGATACCGATTCCCCTTTTCGTCTTCTCCCGGTACCAACTTGATGCAGTTGGCGGGACAGACCGTGGGACACAGCCCGCACGCGACGCACTTCGCCTTCCCGTCCTCCGTGGTCAGCATCCGATGCGTGCCACGCCAACGTCGGGAAATGCTCTCCTTCTGCTCCGGGTACTGCGTGGTCTGCTTCGGCTGAAACATGTGCTTCAGCGTGTTGGCCATCCCCTTCACCGTGGCACGCACGTAGCTCGTCTGCTCGATCGGTCGTTCAACGACCTTGACGCCGATGGCCATCAGTCCCCCGCCTGAGTCGAAAGGTGTGACCGGCGCGCGGTCAAGCCGCGCAGGCGCGCCAGCTCGCGCGGTTTCGCGCGACCATAGGCTGGGCTGACCAGACGCCCGCGGTCGAGCACAAAGAACAACCCAATCGCCAGGATCGCGTTCACGGCGAACAGGACAAGTCCGTAGGTGAACCCACGCTTCACTCCCGCCACGTCCAACCCTAGCAGCACGGATGCCATGATCACGATGTAGGCCAGGGCAATCGGCAGCAGGATCTTCCAGCCGATCGACATCAGCTGATCGTAGCGGAAGCGCGGCAGGGTCCAGCGGATCCAGATATAGAAGAAGAGGAAGAACAGGACTTTGGCGAACATGATCGCCAGTGACAGCAACACCAGAGGCAGCGACACAGCGCCGGTATTGTCGGCGGTCATGAAGGGAATGTCCCATCCGCCAAAGAACAGCGTTGCGATCATGGCGCTCTGCGTGAGCATGTTCGCGTACTCGGCGATGAAGAACAGCGAGAACTTCATGGCCGAATATTCCGTGTGATACCCGGTGATCAACTCCGATTCCGCTTCCGGCAGGTCAAACGGGAGGCGATTGGTTTCGGCAAACGCCGATACCGTGTACAGGAAGAAGGCGATCGACAGAGACAGCACGTTCCACAGGTGCAGCTGCGCCTGCTGATTCACGATGTCGGCCAGCGTCACGTTTCCAGCCAGCAACAACACTGGGATCAGGGCCATGCCCATGGAGATTTCGTACGACACCATTTGGGCGCTGGAACGCAGTCCGCCGAGTAACGCGTACTTGTTGTTGGAGGCCCAGCCGGCCAGCACGATCCCGTACACCCCGAGCGATGACACGGCGAGGATGAACAGGAATCCGATTGGTAATGACGCCAGCTGCATCTCCAGGCGTCCCCACGGTGAAGCCCACGGCGCAGCAAATGGGATCACGGCCCACACCATCATCGCTGGCAGGAACGACAGCGCGGGGGCAATGAGGAACAGCGCCCGATTCACGTACGGCGGGAGCGTCTCCTCCTTCATGATGTTCTTCAGGCCGTCAGCCAGTGGTTGGAACAAACCCTTGGGTCCCACCCGATTCGGACCGAGGCGATCCTGCATCCAGGCCGATACCTTGCGCTCAGCCAGTGTCGTATACGCCACGACGATCATGGCCACGGTAAAGAACAGCAGCAACTTTACCAGCGTGAACAGGAACCAAGGCCAGAACGAAGCTGGCGCCTGGCGATCGACCACCTGAAGCAGCGCGGGAACGAAGGCGTTCGTCATGCGGAGGCTCCCGTGCGTGCGCTTGCGACGGTCGATCCGCGCAGACCCAGGCTGCCGTAGTTCATGCCGGCGAACTCGGTGTGCGCGGCAGCGAGGGCCGCAAAGACCGCGTCCGCCGTGAAATAGTTGGCGGTCTCGCCTAACGCGTTACACAAGTCCGCGAGGGCGTACCAGCTGGGGCGCGCTAGCCCCTCGGCGGCCTTCGCCTGCAGGAAGCGCTGCACACGTCCCCTGAGGTTGGTGAGTGTCCCCTCCTCCTCCGCCACGTTGCAGATCGGCAACGTGACATGGGCGCGCTCGAGGCCGGCCGGCATCACCGTGCCAACGACTACCACGGCGGATGCGCGCGACAAATGCGGGACATCAGCAGGCGCCAGATCGGCGTCGGCGATGACCAACGCGTCTCCTTGCTGCATGGCTTCCAAGGGCGAGGCCGAGCGCGTGAACCCGAACAAATCAGCGCCAGCGCCATTGGCAGCGCGGTCAGCACGGAGCGCCAGGTCCTGCACGCCGGGCAGTGGCGCTTCCGGCCCGTTAGGCATGCGATAGGCTCCGGCACCGCCGCTCTTCTTCACCAGGCGCGACAGCAGCCACAGCGCCTCGTTTGAGAGGTTGGGCGACGCGAGCACAAAGACGCGCTTGCCCTTCAACACCCGCGCCGCACCTTCCGTGGCCACGTCCCAGTCGACGGCCTGATATCCACCGGCACCAAGGATCGCCGGGGATTCCAATCGATCGCGACGGTTCAACCAGCGATAGTTGCCGCGACCATAGTCGCACATGAAGAAGGCGTTCACCGCGGGATTGGACCGCGGTCGGATGCGCACCACGGTGTTGTCCCGGGTCTCGACGATGACGTTGCACCCCTGCGAGCATCCCGTGCACACCGATGCGGTACGGTCGAGTTCCCAAGCGCGCGCCTTGTTCAAGAAGTCCTTGGAGAGCAGCGCGCCAACCGGGCACAGGTCAACGACGTTCGCAGCCCAAGGATGGGTCAGGTCGCGTCCCTCGAAGCGGCCGATGTGGGCGCGATCGCCGCGTTCCTCCACATTCAGCACTGGATCCTCGGCCACATCCTCCATGAACCGCACGCACCGGGTGCAAAGGATGCACCGGTTCGGCACGTACAACACATCGCCGCCGAAGTCTTCAACGGGGTTGAAGCGCTTGGGTTCGCGGTACCGCGAGTCGGCGCGTCCTTCCTGATAGGTATAGTCCTGCAGCTCACACTCACCCGACTGGTCGCAGATCGGACAGTCGAGCGGGTGGTTGATGAGCAGCATTTCCAAGACGCCCTTTCGTGCCTCGCGCGCTTTTTCGCTGTGCACGTGTACGACCTGACCTTCGCCGACGGCGGTGGCACAGGCTGGGGCCAGTTTGGGGGACTTCTCGACGTCGACCAGGCACATGCGACACACGCCGGCCACGGGCAGGCCCGGATGATAGCAATAGTGCGGAATCAAGACGCCGGCTGTCTTGGCGGCTTCGAGGATCGTTGTCCCTGGCGCCACGCTGACGGGGCGCCCTTCGATCGTCAGGTTCACCACGTTGGTGTCAGCCATCAGGACACCACCACCGGAACGGCGTGGACAGTCTTCTTGGTGATCAACGCTTCAAACTCCGGACGGAATCGTTGCAGGGCCGACGTGACGGGCGTGGCACACGAGTCACTGAGGACGCAGATGGTCTTGCCGGTCATGTTCTCCGCCAGGTCCATCAACGTGTCGAAATCTTCGGCCGTGCCGTCACCGGCCACGATGCGTTCGAGGATCTTGGTGGTCCACGCCGTACCCTCGCGGCATTGCGTGCACTGGGCGCAGCTCTCGTGCGCATAGAATCGGGCGAGTCGCGCGACCTGTCGCGGGATGCTCTGCGCGTTGTCGATGACGATGCAGCCGGCGGATCCCAGCATGGTGCCAACGGCAACCATGCCCTCGTAGTCCATAAGTGCGCGGTCGGCCTCTTCCATGTTGATGATCGGCACGGAAGATCCGCCGGGAATCACCGCCTTCAGTTCTCGCCCTGGCAAGGCGCCGCCGCACACGTCGCGTAAGAACTCGCCGAACGGGAAACCCATCTGCACTTCGTAGTTCCCGGGACGCGCGATGTTGCCGCACACACTCCACAGCTTGGTTCCCGTCGACTTCGGATTGTCGGCCCGCGAGAACTTCTTGTACCACTCACCGCCGTTATTGATGATGTGTGGGACGGCCGCCAACGTCTCGACATTGTTGATCGTCGTTGGCTTGCCAAAGACGCCAGCGACCGCAGGAAATGGCGGCTTGATGCGCGGATTGCCCCGCTTCCCTTCGATCGAGTTCATCAGGGCCGTTTCTTCGCCGCAGATGTACGCGCCAGCGCCTTTGTGCACCCAGATGTCGATGCGCTTGCCGGTGCCCATTGCGTTCTTGCCAATGACGCCCGCGGCGCGTGCTTCTGCCAGCGCCGCTTCCATGCGCATCAACGGTTCCGTGAACTCGCCGCGAATGTAGATGTAGCAGGTTTCGGCGCCGATGGCGTACGCCCCGATGGCGCATCCCTCAATGAGCGCATGCGGTGTCCACCGCATGATCTCCCGGTCCTTGAACGTGCCCGGCTCGGACTCGTCGGCGTTGCAGCACAGGTAGTGCGGCTTGCCGTCGCCGATCTTCATGAACGACCACTTGATGCCCGTCGGGAATCCCGCGCCGCCACGACCACGCAGGCCTGATTCTTTCACCACGTTCTGGATGGCGACGGGATCCATGCCTAACGCCGTCTCGAGCGCGCGATAGCCGCCGCGCGCCTTCCATCCGTCCAACGTGCGCGCTTCGGGATCGCCGAAATGCGTCGACAGGACGAGCGTTTCTTTCGCGTGCGGCTTGAACGGATAACCCATGGGTCAGGTGCAGGTGACGAAGTGAGTCAAACGGCCCTTACTTGTAACGCGCGATGACGTCGGGCACGCGGTCCGCGCTGACCGACTCCAGAAATTCAGCGTTCACCATCACTGGGGTGGCAAAGCCGCAGGCGCCGAGGCATTCAACCTCGATCACCGTGTAGCGCCCATCCGGCGACGTGGTGCCTAACTCGCCGCAATTCGTTTCCTTCAGGAAGGCATTCACCACGTCCTCCGCGCCACACACGTGGCAGGGGGTCGTCGTGCACACCTGGATCAGGTATTTGCCGACCGGGTGTTGGTTGTACATGGTGTAGAACGTCACCACACCCTTCACGTACGCCGGGGTCAGCGACAACGCATTGGCCACTTCGGCCATGCCGGCTTCGCTCACCCAACCGCGTGCTTCCTGCACCATCCAGAGCGCGGGAAGCAGCGCTGCCATCTTCGTGGGATAGCGGGCCATGATGTCGTCGAGCTGCTGGCGCGCCGCGCCAACAAAGACCGGTTCGTACGGTTCGGCGTCATGTCCGGACGCGCGAATGGTTGCACCACCCGATGCAGAGGGCCCGTGGCTCATGCCCTGGCTCCCGGTAAGTCGTTAGGCATCGCGCGGGTCATCGGTCGATCTCTCCCATGACGATATCGATGCTGGCGTTGATCGCGATCACGTCGGACAGGAGGTGCCCCTCCACCATCTTGGGAATCGCGGACAGGTTGACGAATGACGGCGGGCGAATGCGCCAGCGCACCGGCTTGGCCGTGCCGTCGGACACCATGTAGTAGCCTTTCTCGCCCTTGGGACTTTCCACGGCGACATACGCCTCGCCGGCCGGTGGACGGGGGCCCTCCATCACTTGTTTGAAGTGATGGATCATCGACTCCATTTCGCTGGTCGCCTTGCTCTTTGGCGGCAGGATCACGCGCGCGTCGTCCACGTTCACTGGTCCGTCGGGCAGCCGCTTGACAGCCTGCTCGAGGATGCGTGTGGACTGACGCATCTCTTCCATGCGAACGAGGAATCGGTCGTACACGTCGCCCGTGGCGCCGACGGCGACCTCGAAGTCGTACGTCTCGTAGTCGAGGTACGGGAAATCCTTTCGCACGTCAAAGGCCACGCCCGACGCGCGGAGCATCGGACCCGACAGCCCGTAGTTGATGGCCTCGTCCGCCGTCATGGCGCCGATGCCGATGGTGCGCCCGACCCAGATGCCGTTCCGGGTGACCATCTTGTCGACTTCGGCGATCGTGCTGGGGAAGCCGCGAATGAACGACTGCAGGTCCTCGAGCCATCCGTCCGGGATGTCAGCGGCCATGCCACCGACGCGGGTGAGCGTGGTCGTCAGACGGGCGCCGATCCACTTCTCCAGCAGGTTGTACACCTCCTCACGGCGCTGGAACGCCCACAGGAACGGCGTGAACGCGCCGATGTCGATGCACGTGGTGCCTAACCACACGAGATGCGAGATGATGCGCGACAGCTCCATCGCGATCACGCGCAGCACCGTACAGCGCGGCGTGATCTCGATCCCGAACAGCCGTTCCGCGCCTAACGCAAACGCCACGTTGTTGCCCGGCGAATTGAGGTAGTCTTCGCGGTCCGTCCAAGGGATGATCTGGTTGTACTGCCGGTACTCGCCGATCTTCTCGAACCCGCAGTGCAGGTACCCGACGTGAGGGATGCACCGCACGACGGTTTCACCGTCCAGCTCCAACACCAATCGCAACACGCCATGGGTGGCCGGGTGTTGCGGGCCGATGTTGATGAGCATGTGCTCGCCTTCAAGCTCCGGCTCCATACCGGGCGGCGGCTCCATCGGTACGACGCGGCCGGCGGCGTCCACGACCAGCGGGACGCGTTGCGGCTTGCCCTGCGCATCCAGACCGCTCGTAGACAGCGTGACGTCGACTTGCTTGGTGGCCACGGCTATTCTCCCGTCTTCTCGCCGCCAGTCAGGCGAGCGCGCATGTCCACCGGCAAGTCCTCAAAGGCATCGGCGATCGACAGCTCCTCCATGGAGTACCGGGCTTCGGGGTTGGCGGCGAGCGCCTGACGCAGCTGCTCCGACCGCGAGAAGCGTCCCCGAAGGGGGAAGTTCTTTCTCAAGGGGAAGCCTTCCCGGTACTGCTCCCAGAGCAGGATGCGGCGAAGGTCTGGGTGGCCCTCGAAGACCACGCCGAACATGTCGTAGCATTCGCGCTCGAGCCAATCGGCGCCCTTGTACACGGGCCACACGCTCGGCACGCGCAACGCACCACCCGCCGACAGCTCCGCCTTCAGCCGCAGGAAGCGGCGATGCGGCAGTGAGCGCAGGTGCCAGACGACCTCAAACGGCATCTCCGCGTCGCGGTGCTCGACGGCGGTCACGTCTGACAAGTAGTCGTACTGTTCGGCGGCGTCATCGTGAAGGTACCGCACCACGTCGAGCACGGCCGCCGGCTGCAACACCACCGTCGTCTCACCCCAGACCACGTGGGCGCGCACGAACGCCGCGGGAAAGCGTTCCTTGATGCGCTCCGCGGATGGGTTCATCGGGCCGCCGCGATGCGCGACCTGCTTGGGCGTCACAGGCGCGGGAGCACCTGGTGACGCACTGCCCGGATAAAGGATCGGGGGCTGGCTCACAAGCCGGAGCGCGTTTGGTTCACGGAATTGCCGAACGGCTCCGACAGCTCGTCGATCACCGAGGGCGGGATGTACAGGTTGCTGGTGGGATCCGGCTCCATTTCGTGGCGCAGCGTCAGGTCGGACATTCGTTCGCGCTTGACCTTCTCCTGCAACATCAGGATGCCGTAGATCAAACCCTCAGGCCGCGGTGGGCACCCCGGCACGTACACGTCCACCGGAATGATGGTGTCGATGCCCTGTACCACCGCGTACGTGTCGAACATGCCGCCCGATGACGCGCAGGCGCCCATCGAAATCGCCCACTTGGGCTGCGGCATCTGCTGCCAGATGCGCCGGATCACGGGCGCCAGCTTGAACGGCACACGGCCAGCGCAGATCAGTACGTCGGCCTGGCGCGGAGAGAACGACATACGTTCCATTCCGAATCGCGCCAGGTCGAACCGGGAGGCCGCACTGGCCATGAATTCAATGGCGCAGCACGCCGTGCCAAATGGCATGGGCCATAGCGAATTGGCGCGCGCCCAATTGACCAGGAAATCCAAGCGCGTGGTCACCCAGCCTTCTTGCGACTGGGCGTCCACCGAGACGGCGTTAGGCTCCGTGCGAGGCGTCAGTCCCACTGCAACGCTCCTTTCTTCCAGACGTAAACGAAGCCGACGAGCAAGATGAGGATGAACACCAACATCTCGCCCAGACCAAAAAACGACACCTGACCCGCCGGACACGCGCCTTGCGCCAACGTGACCGCACAGCTCAGCTGTTTGAAGAACACGGCCCACGGGATCATGAACACGGTCTCGATGTCGAAGATGATGAACAACATCGCGACCATGTAGAACTTCACCGAGAAGCGCTCACGGGCATCGCCCAGTGGCGGGATGCCGGACTCATACGGTTGGTCTTTGACCGGCGACGGGCGGCGCCGGACGGTGAGGTGCGAGGCACCTACCATCAACACGGCGTTTAGTAAGACAAACCCGGCCAGGAGGAGGATTGGCAGGTACGTTCGGTCCATCGCGCTCCCATGCTCGTGAAATAATTCACTTGCGTAGCCGACAGAACTTATCCATCGCTGCCAAGGAGTGTCAACGGACGCACACGCACAAACTTACGACAACTTGACGGCGATCAATTCGCGCCTGAAAAACGTGCGGTCGCCGTTCACACCCGTGCCCTGCTTCGCTATGTTCCTCGCCCGCAAAATCCCGCCCTCTTTCTACTGCCAACCATCACGCCATGAGCATCCAAAACGATCGCTGGATTACCGAAATGGCGACCAAGCACGGCATGATCGAGCCCTTCGAATCCAGCCAAGTGCGCTCGGGGGTTATCTCGTATGGCGTCAGTTCGTACGGCTACGATATGCGCGTGGCGCGAGAGTTCAGGATCTTCACTAACGTCTTGAGCTCGGTGGTCGATCCCAAGCAGTTCGATCCGCGATCGTTCGTAGAATTCGAAGGAGATGTATGCATCGTTCCTCCGAATTCATTTGCACTTGCACGCTCTGTGGAATACTTCCGCATCCCACGGGACGTGGTGACGATCACCGTGGGGAAATCCACCTACGCGCGCTGCGGAATCATCACGAACGTCACCCCCTTTGAACCTGAGTGGGAGGGACACGTGACGCTGGAGATCTCGAACACCACTCCTCTGCCAGCGAAGATCTACGCCAACGAGGGGATTGCGCAGGTGCTCTTCTTGCGCGGCGAACCGCCCCTCGTGAGCTACAAGGACAAGCAGGGAAAGTATCAGGGGCAAAAGGGCGTCACCCTTCCCCGCCTATAGGAGTCAGGGCTCGGCGGGCAGTCACTTCGGCACACGTATCTTCGCTCGCGCGCGACCTCGATTCGTCCACAGCACGATCGCGCCGCAATCGCTTGCCGTGTAAAACTCCGGCGGGACGTCGACGGCGTGCGTGTACACTTCGATGCCTTCAATATCCGACGGCCAGGCCCAGATATCGACGTTGGACTCACCGTCTCCTGAACTCCCCAGTCCGCTCCCGAAGCGAAGCCGGTCGACGTATACCGCGGGAAGACAAGGTAGACCATCACCCCCACGCATCGTGACGACCTGCCCGAAGCCGGCGGACTGCGCAAACACGCCCATGATGCCCTGCAAGTAGTCGGAGACGAACATGCCGGCCCGCTTCTCGATGTCCTCGCGAAGGATGAATCTGCCGAGCGAAGCCTTCCGACGGCGTTCGAAGCCGGTGAGGTCGCTGGAGTAGCCACGTGTGGCGGTGACCCGTACCGTGTCCAGATAGTGTTTGGTGCTGGTCATGGTCACTTCGATGGGTGGCGGCACGGCATCGACGCTCAGGTCCACGTTCCGGCGTTCGGGCACGAAGCCTAACGCCAGCACTTCCAGCGTGTGTGATCCCGCCGGCAGCTGCGCCAACGCAAAGCCCCCGCGTTCGTCGCTGACGCCTCGCGATCGCGCCCCAGCCACACGCACTTGGGCCCCGACGATCGGTTGTCCGTTCGTTCCGATGACGCGTCCTTGCAGTCGCGAGGGCCCGGCGCGTTCCGCGCCCTTGGCGGTGTCGCTCCCAGCTCCCGCGGGCGCGGTCGACGGGCCGACATAGAGTTCCCGGTGCACGATGGACCGCCACGGAATCTGCTGCAGCAGCAGTCCACTGGAATCCTCACGGCTCGCGGCGCGCACCAGGAGGTCGACGCCAACCGGCAGGTTGCACACGGCGAACCAACCGATGGCATTGGTCCTCGCTTCCAGCGTAGGAGTCGTGCGCTGCACACGGCGACCGTCTAGCACCAACTCCGTCCAGCGCACGCTGACCGACGCGTTAGGCACGGCCCGGTCGTCGCGTGCGCTCCGCACATGCCCGAGGAATAGGGCGGCGGAGTCACCCAGACTCCCTGCGGGGCAGATCGCTCCGATCAACTCGCCGGCGGTGGGGGTGCCAAGATCCAGGCGAGTCTTTCGGCCCGGACGAACGGTCGTTCGGACGACGGGGGACTCGATACCCAAGGAGTCGAGTAGTGGATGTCGGAACGCTGCCAGGTAGATACCGGCTGGGACCGAATCGACGAGAAAGCGTCCCCCCGTCGCAACGCGCGCGGTGAATGTACGGCGGACGTCGGACGAATCGGACACCAGCTGAACGATGGCGCCGTCCAGCATCTGGCCGCTGATTCGATCGATGACTCGGCCTTCGACGGTCGCCGTCGGGATCGGCACCTGCGCCGCCGTACTGCGGGCAGCGACGCCAGCTAGACAGCCAATGATCCCCAAGGCTCCGAGTCGCATGCCCCTCCGCGAACCGTTGTCCAACGACCCCGCGCGGATGTGGGAGGTGTCGCCCCTACCCGCCGTCCCCCGCCGACCGTTCCTCGCGTTCAAAGAGCGCGGCTGTCAGGTAGTCGCGATTCATCCGAGAGATCTCGTCTATGGAGATGCCCTTCGGGCAGGCCTCCTGACACTCGCCGAACAGTGTACAGCTCCCAAAGTGCTCGAGGTCCATTTGCGCGACCATCTTCAGCGCCCGACGATATCGCTCGGGTTGGCCCTGCGGGAGGTGTCCCAAGTGCGAGACTTTGGCTGCCGTGAAGAGCGACGCACTCCCGTTTGGGCAAGCGGCGACGCAGGCACCGCAACCAATGCAGGCCGCCGCGTCCATGGCCGCATCCGCGTCCGTCTTGGGGATGGGCAATCCGTTCGCGTCCTGGGCATTGCCGGTCGCGACGGAAACGTATCCGCCCGCTTGGATGATGCGATCGAACGCGCTGCGGTCCACGCACAAGTCGCGCAAGACGGGGAATGCACTGGCTCGCCACGGTTCGATCGTGAGCGTGTCACCATCCTTGAACGATCGCATGTGCAGCTGGCAGGTGGTCGTGGCCTTCATGGGGCCATGCGCCACGCCATTGATGAACATGCCGCACATGCCGCAAATGCCCTCACGGCAGTCGTGATCGAAAGCGATTGGTGCCTCACCCTTCTCCGTCAGCTGCTCGTTCACGACGTCGAGCATCTCGAGAAAGGACATGTCCGGAGAAACGTCCGACGCTTCGTAGGTCATGAAACGTCCGGCGGCCGTGGGTGACGCCTGTCGCCAGACCTTGAGAGTCACGCGCATGGTCACTTGTAGCTCCGGGTTGCGAGATGGACGTTCTCGAACTGGAGCGGTTCCTTGTGCATAACGGGTGTACGGTTGTCGCCTTGGTACTCCCACGCGCCGACGTAGGCAAAGCGGGAGTCGTCGCGTTGGGCCTCGCCGTCTGGCGTCTGGTGTTCGGTGCGGAAGTGGCCGCCGCACGACTCTTCGCGATGGAGCGCGTCGCGACACATCAGTTCCGCCAACTCCATGAAATCGGCGACCCGGGCGGCATTCTCCAGTGACTGGTTGAGTTCGTTGCCGCTGCCGGGCACCGTGACGTTCTCCCAAAATTCCTGGCGAAGTTCGGGGATGCGCTGCAACGCGGCCTGCAAGCCAGCGGCGTCCCGGGCCATGCCACATTTGTCCCACATCACCCGGCCAAGCTCGCGATGGAACGACTGCACCGTGCGCTTGCCCTTAATGCCTAACAAGCGCTGGGTGCGCTGCGACACCTCACGCTCCGCGGCGACCACCTCCGGTGCGTCGCTCCCCACCGGCTCGAACGTGTTGGACGCGAGGTAGTGGCCGAGGGTGTACGGGATGACGAAATAGCCGTCGGCCAGTCCCTGCATGAGGGCGCTGGCGCCCAGGCGGTTGGCGCCATGGTCCGAGAAGTTTGCTTCGCCAAGCACGTGCAGACCCGGGATCGTACTCATGAGGTTGTAGTCCACCCACAGGCCGCCCATGGTGTAGTGGACGGCAGGATAGATCCGCATGGGTACGCGGTACGGGTCCTCGTCGGTGATCCGCTGGTACATCTCGAAGAGATTGCCGTAGCGCTCGCGGATCTTGTCTTCCCCTAGACGGCGGATGGCGTCGGCAAAGTCCAGATACACGCCCAGACCGCCAGGTCCAACGCCTCGCCCGTCGTCGCAGGCTTCCTTGGCTGCACGCGAGGCGATGTCGCGTGGCGAGAGGTTGCCAAAGGACGGATACTTGCGCTCCAGGTAGTAATCGCGCTCCGCCTCAGGGATTTGCCCCGGCGCGCGCGAGTCGCCTTGCGTCTTCGGTACCCACACCCGGCCATCGTTCCGGAGCGACTCGGACATCAGTGTCAACTTGGACTGATAGTGACCGCTCTGCGGGATGCATGTCGGATGGATCTGCGTGAAGCAGGGGTTGCCAAATGCGGCCCCGCGCTTGTAGGCACGCCAGATGGCCGTGGTGTTCGATCCCTTCGCGTTCGTCGACAGGTAGAACACGTTGCCGTAGCCGCCGGTGGCCAGGACCACCGCGTGCCCCACGTGCGAGGTGATCGCCCCAGTGACCAGGTCCCGAACCACAATCCCGCGCGCTTTGCCGTTCACGATGATCACGTCGAGCATTTCGGTGCGTGGGAACATCGTCACGCCGCCCTTGGCGATCTCCTTCTCCAGCGCTTGGTAGGCGCCTAGCAACAGCTGTTGCCCCGTTTGCCCACGTGCGTAGAACGTCCGCGAAACCTGCGCACCGCCGAACGACCGGTTCGCGAGGAGTCCGCCGTAATCACGCGCGAAGGGTACACCCTGCGCCACACACTGATCGATGATGTTCACCGAGATCTGCGCCAACCGGTACACGTTGGCCTCGCGGGCGCGAAAGTCCCCACCCTTCACGGTGTCGTAAAAGAGCCGCCAGATCGAATCGCCATCATTCTGATAATTCTTGGCGGCGTTGATCCCACCTTGCGCGGCAATCGAGTGCGCGCGGCGCGGCGAGTCCTGGAAACAGAAGCAGGAGACCTGGTAGCCGAGCTCGGACAGCGTGGCCGCGGCTGATGCACCAGCCAACCCTGACCCAACCACCAAAACTTGGTATTTCCGCTTGTTGGCGGGATTCACCAGCTTCATTTCGAAGCGGTGCGTGTCCCATTTGTCTTTCAGGGGGCCGGACGGGGCGTTCGATCGGAGTTCCATGCCTAACGGTTCGATACGGTGAATGCGGTGGTCTCATCAGCCGGCCGGATCAACCCGGTCAGCACGCCAATGGGTACCGCGGAAAAACCGAGCCAAAGGGCGATCGCCAACAAGGTCGCCACCGGCCGCACAAAGGGGTTCGCTTTCGGACGTGCCAAGCCCAGCGTCCGAATCGAGCTCCACGCGCCGTGATAGAGGTGCAGACCGACCACCACCATCATCACCAAGTAAAACGCCGCCATGCCCTTCTGTGTGGTGAACGCGCTCACGAGGTTGGCGTAGGGATTTCCTTCGGCGAAGCCCGGAAGGAGTGTCCCGGTCGTGAAATGCAGCAGGTGGATGACAATAAAGAGTGCGACCAGCACGCTGAACCATCGGATGGTGCGCGACGCAATCGTCGACGTCTGGCTCTGTCGCCGATCGTAACCGACCGGACGTGCCTGCGCGCTGATCCTCGTCAGCTGATACGCCGACGTGGCGTGCAAGATTACGGACACCAGCAGTACCACTCGCGCTGGCCAGAGCAGCTCTGGGGTCGCATGGAGGAACCGCGAGTAGGTATTGATGCCGTCTGGGCCAAGGTACGCCATGAGGTTGGCGGTCATGTGCGTGACCAGAAAGCCCGCCATAATCAACCCAGTCGCCGCCATGACGATTTTCTTGCCGACTGTCGACGCCCAGAACTGCGCGGCGGCTCCTCGACGGACAGCAGTAGGCGCTACACTCGATGCCATTGCCCTTCCGGAAGATTGTCAATCGGGGCGCGGCAGTGCGCCGCGCCCCGATGGGTTCTAGAGACTCAACTTGCTCATGGGTTCACGCACGGCGTCCGCGCTCTTGCCCAGCGCAACGCGCTCCGCCGGCGTCAGCTCAACCTCCAGCACCTTCTCCAAGCCTCCGCGACCGAGCTTGCACGGAACGCCCAGGAATAGGCCCGACAGGCCGTACTCACCTTCCAGCCAAGCGGCGCATGGGAGGACGCGCTTTTGGTCGTGCACGATGGCTTCCGCCATCTGAACAGCGCCGGCCGACGGCGCGTAGTACGCCGAGCCCGTCTTCAGGTACCCCACGATCTCAGCTCCGCCATTTCGCGTCCGATCCACGATCTTGTCCAGCGTCCCGCGATCCAGCAGCTGAGTCACCGGGATGCCGCTGACGGTGGTGTAGGAAATCAACGGAACCATGGTGTCGCCGTGGCCGCCCAGTACCATGGCTTGGATATCGCGCACCGACACATCCATTGCCTCGGCCAGGAATGCGCGATAGCGGGCCGTGTCCAGTACGCCGGCCATGCCAATCACGCGATTCTTCGGAAATCCGGTGACGCTCTTGGCCACGTGACACATCACGTCGAGCGGGTTCGACACGACGATGATGATGGCGTTAGGCGATGAGCGTTTGATCTGCTCAGAGACCGACTTCACGATCCCAGCGTTGGTGTTCATGAGGTCGTCCCGCGACATGCCCGGCTTGCGCGCAATGCCTGCCGTGACGATGACGATCTCCGACCCTTCGGTCTCCTCGTAGCCGTTCGTGCCGATGATTCGGGAGTCGTACAGCTCAATCGGCGCGGACTGCCACTGGTCGAGCCCCTTCCCTTGCGGAACGCCTTCCACGACGTCCACCAGGATGACCTTTTTTGCAAGTTCCTTCTCGGCGACGCGCTGAGCAGCGGTGGCGCCCACGTTGCCCGCGCCAACGACCGTGATCTTATTGACCATGACTTGTGCCGGTGTGAGTGAAGTGCGGTGATGGCACAAACTTACCTGCTCGCATCCTGCGCTTCAACGCCACGATTGCGTGGGAAACTTCCAACGCGCCGCGCCGCTGTGCGGCGTCAGCCGCCGACTTGCGACAAAGCCCGCAATCCGCCGACGCGCATCTGCAGCAGGTCGTGTTCCTTGGGCTTCTGCGCCAGCGCCTGGACAAAGAGGGGTTGCAGCGGAGCACCGGCACGTAGCGGGTCGCGGAGATTGACCTCGTGGTCCCCGTACAAGCAGGTGCGCAGTCGTCCATCTGCCGTTAGGCGCACGCGATTGCACGACCCGCAATACGTATGGGTCATTGGCGTAATGACGCCGACCGTGCCCGGTGCGCCCGAAAACCGGTAGTAGGCCGCCGGCCCGTTCCCGCGCGAAGGACCGTCGTCAGCGGCCAAGGCGCCGAGCGTCGCGATGCGCGCGAGGATCTCCGTCGTCGGCACCACGTGATCCCACGTTAACTCACGCATCTCGCCAACCGGCATGAGCTCGATGAACCGCACATGCCAAGGATGTTCGAGCGTGAGACGTGCAAAATCCGCGACCTCATCGTCATTGATGCCGCGCATGACCACCACGTTCAGCTTGAGTGGATCAAGCCCGGCGTCGGTCGCCGCCCGGGCACTGACGACCGGATCGAATCCCAGCCGTCGTCGCGCAATCTGCTCGATGCGGTCGGGACGCAGGGAGTCGGCGCTCATGTTCACGCGATCCAGCCCGGCCGTGCGGAGCTCGCGCGCCTGCTCGGGGAGTTTCACGCCGTTGGTAGACAGCGCCACGTCCTCAATTTCCGGCACCGCGCGCAGCATCCGAATCAGCTCTGGGAGGTCGGGGCGGATGGTCGGCTCCCCGCCGGTAATGCGCAGGCGACGCAAGCCGAGCGGCGCCAGTTGCCTAACGACTTCGGCAATCTCCTCGTAGGTGAGGATGTCCGACTTGGGAAGCCACGGTAGGCCCTCCAAGGGCATGCAGTACACGCAACGAAAATTGCATCGATCCGTGACGGAGATGCGCAGGTACTCGATCGACCGGCCGAATTGATCGCGCAGCGGCGCGCTCATGGGGTCGCCTCGACGCGGTGTCCGGTGGGATCCACCCATTCACGGGTGCCGTCCACGTAGTGCTCTCGTTTCCAAATCGGCACCCGGCGTTTGAGCTCTTCTATAATGTGCCGCGTCGCATCTAACGTCGGTGCGCGGTGAGGGTCACCCACGGCAATCGCCACACTGGCCTCACCCACCGTCAGGTATCCCAACCGATGTTCGACGGCGATCCGCGTGGTACCGAAGCGAAAGGCGGCTTCCTCCACGATGCGGCTGAGTTCCTTCAGCGCCATCTCACGATAGGCCGAGTATTCGATGCCCGTCACCGGTCGACCCTCGTTCTCGTCGCGTACCACGCCGATGAATACGGACGTGGCACCGCACTCCGCACCCGCCACGCTCTTGATGAGTTGAGCGACGTCGATGGGTTGGTCCGTCAGGTTGGCTATCATCAGCCACCTGCAACTGGCGGAATGATCGCCACTTCGTCTCCCTCGGATAACGCGAAGTCGAGCGGAGCGTAGCTCGCGTTCACAGCCATCAAAGGACTGGACGGGAGCATAGCGGCCCCAGGCATGGCGCGCACGCGCGTCAGGACGTCTCGAACCTTGCTGCCCGCGTCGAATTGCAGGGGCATCTCGCTTGCGCCGAGCGCATCTGCGTACGAGGCGAATAAGAGAACGCGAATCGTCATGGGCTCTTGAGACTACTCTAACAGTATAGCAAACGACCGCGGAACACGATTTCAACGAACAAAAAAGGCTCCGGTGCCTGTGACACCGGAGCCAACATCATGCACCGAGACGCTAATCGTCTGGGTGAAAGCCCTCGGGAAGCGGCTCGAGATCAGCCACCATCGCTCGCAATTCCTTGGAGGGTTTGAAGACTGGAACTGGTCGCGCAGAAACCTCGACAGGCGAACCGGTTCGCGGATTCCTCGCCATGCGCGTCTTGCGATGGCGAATCTTGAATGTCCCGAAGCCACGCACCTCGATGTTCCTCTGCTGCTGGAGGGCTTCTTTGATGGCTTCGAGAAATGAATCGACAACGCGAGCGCAGTCCTTCTTCGAGATCATCGGACCTGCGGTCCGAGAGATCTGTTGCGTGACGCGCTCGACGAGGTCGGCTTTGGTCATTGCGTGCCCCGTAAAAATGCGGTCCAAGACAGCTCGACTTGAGGGTCGAACTTAGACCGTTAACTGTTGTGTGTCAAGCGTTTGGGCCACTTGGGCCTAGGCCGCGTGGACCGCATCCATGAATTGCTGGAATAGCGGACGGGCGTCGTGAGGCCCTGGAGCGGCCTCTGGATGGTACTGAACGCAGAAAACGGGGAGCTTCCGGTGCCGCAGTCCCTCAATGGTCCCGTCATTCAAATTGACGTGGGTTACCTCGAGATCCGGAGCTCCGGGGACCCCCGATTCTCCCCCCTTGACCGAGAATCCGTGGTTCTGCGAGGTGATCAGTACTCGCCCCGTCGACAGCTCGCGGACTGGGTGATTTCCGCCACGATGCCCGTATGGGAGCTTTTCGGTTGTCGCTCCGAAGGTGAGACCAATCAGCTGGTGGCCAAGGCAAATCCCGAAGAGTGGCACCTCCGCGTCGGCGATTCGCCGAATCGTCTCGGGCGCATAGGTAACAGCGGCCGGGTCCCCAGGTCCGTTCGAGAGGAATACACCGTCTGGCTTCCGCTCCAGGACCGACGCAGCCGGCGTGTCGGAAGGCACCACGGTCACGCGACAGCCATGCGACTCGAAGAGGCGAAGGATGTTCCGCTTGATACCGTAGTCGTATGCCACGATGTGACGAGCAGCGTCGGGATTACCCCAGCTGTATTCCTTCTTGGTCGACACCACCGACGCCAGGTCCAACCCCTCCATGCTGGGGCACGCCTCCAGCGCTGCCTTGGCCTCCGTCGTCGGGTTCTCGCCGACGCCAATAACACCCCTCATGACACCCGCCGAGCGCAGGTGGCGTGTGAGCTGACGGGTGTCGATGTCATCAAGAATGGGGATTCCATCCGCTGCGAGCCACGTCCCCAGGTCGCCATCGGCGCGCCAGTTGGAGTAGTTGCGAGACAACTCGCGCACCACCACCCCCGCGATTTGTGGCCGCTCCGACTCTGGGTCTTCACTATTCACGCCGTAGTTGCCGATCATCGTCGATGTCATCACGACGATCTGCCCCCGGTACGACGGATCGGTGAACACTTCCTGATAGCCGGTCATGTTGGTAGTGAACACAACCTCGGCGACCTTCGGGTCGATTTCTCCCTGTAATCGGCCGTGAAAAAGGGTTCCATCCTCAAGGAGAAGGAACCCTGGAAGTCTCGCAGCGGAAGGCGTCACGTCGGGCTCGTTAGGGCTTCTTGGTCGCTGGTGCTGAGGTCGATGGCGCGGGAGTCTGTTCTGCGGGAGCCTTAGGGGCGGGAGTCAGCGGTACCGCGGAACCGGCCGTCGCTGGGGTGGGGGCCGGCGCGGGAGCGGTCGCTGCGGGCTGGTCCAAAATGGACTTGGGAACTCGGCTTCCGGCGTTCATCAGCTGCAGAACGAATGAGAGGAAGAGAAAAGCGCCTCCGCCCCACCAACTGACTCTCGTCAGCAGGTTGGTGGCCTGTCGCGTGCCAATGAAGGCATCAGACGCCGTGGTGGCTCCTCCAAAACTCGAGGCCAGTCCCCCGCCCTTGGCGGCTTGCAGCAGGATCGCCACCATCACGATCAAGGCATCCAGGATCAGCAAGATCAACAGAAACGTGTACATACGGGTGCTCAGTCCTTTGGTCGGCGAACGCGAAGCAGGGAAATATCGCCGGACGCCGAAAGCGAAATCAAGCGCGGACTATGCTGGACCACCCCTCAGCGTCCAAGGAGGCCCCGCCGACGAGTAGACCGCCGACGCCGTCCGCCGCCAGTAGGGTGGACGCATTGCCCCGGTTGACACTTCCGCCGTACAAGATGGGCACAGCCCCGGCCTTCTCGCCGCCAATCGTGCGAAGGGCGTCGCGGAGCACCAAGTGCACGGCACTCGCGTCCTGTGGCGTTGCCGTCTTGCCCGTGCCAATTGCCCAAACTGGTTCATACGCCAGCAGCATGTTCGCCACGGCGTTGGGAGCAACGTCTGCCAGACCAGCGCGCAGCTGCCGCAAGACGACCGACTCTGTCTCGCCGCGTTCTCGTTCCTCGAGCTTCTCACCGACGCAAAGCACGGGGGTCAGTCCAGCTCGAACGGCCGCGGCGACCTTCTTGCCGCTCTCGGCATCCGTCTCACCAAAGACATGTCGACGTTCAGAGTGCCCCACCAGTGCCATGGTTGCACCGGCGTCGCGTGCGATCGGCGCGGACACTTCGCCGGTGAACGCGCCTTTGTCCTCCCAATGGATATTCTGGACGCCGACCAGGATGTCGTGGCGTTCCTTCACCGCCGCCAGCACCGTGGTGAGCGTAATGGCCGGCGGGAAGAAAACGACTTTCCGGTCCGGGCGCCGCGCATAGTGCGCCAGAAACGTGCGAAGGAACTCGCGGGCGTCGGACGGCCCGTGGTTCATCTTCCAGTTCGCGGCAAATACGGGTCGATGCATGGTCACCGCTCGTCGAGAGCTGCAACACCTGGCAGGACCTTGCCCTCGAGAAACTCTAGCGAGGCGCCACCGCCCGTCGAGACGTGACTCATCGCCTGTTCCAAGCCGGCGTCGGCGACGGCTGCGGCCGAATCGCCGCCACCAACAATTGTCGTGGCGCCATGGGCCGTCGCCTCCGCCATCGCCTTGGCCACGGCCAGCGTCCCGGCGTTGAACGGCGGTGTTTCAAAGACCCCCATCGGTCCATTCCAAAGCACCGTCTTGGCCGATTGGATGGCGCGCGTGTACGAGGCCATCGTCTCGGAGCCTATGTCGTACATCGCCTCGTTTGCTGGGATCGCATCGCGCTTCACTTCGTGGGCGCCCGCCGGCGACTCCAGCGACGGAGCGACCACCGCATCGTGCGGAAGCGTTAGGCGGAAGCCAGCGCGATTCAGCAAGTTGCGAGCAAGATCCACGCGATCGGGTTCCACCAGCGACAGGCCGGTCTCCAGCTTCATCGCGCGATAGAACGTGCAGGCCATGGCTCCGCCGATGAGCAGCCCATCGACCTTCGGCAGCAGGGCCTCGATGACATCGATCTTGCCTGATACCTTCGCCCCACCAAGGATGGCAATGAACGGCCGCTGTGGATTGGCCACGGCATGCCCAAGGTAGTCCAGCTCCTTCTCCATCAGAAAGCCGGCCACGGCGGGCTTCAGGAACGCCGTCACACCGGCCGTGGAGGAGTGCGCCCGATGGGCAGAGCCGAACGCGTCATTCACGTAAAAATCGCCTAACGCGGAGAAGGCGCGCGACAACGCCTCGTCGTTCTTCTCTTCCCCGGCGTGAAATCGCGTGTTCTCAAGGAGCAGCACACTGCCGTTGGCCAGGGCGTTGGTCGCGCTCACGGCGGCTTCGTCCGCCGAGGACGGCTGAAACGACACCGGGTAGCGCGTCAGCTCTGCAAGGCGCTTGGCCGCAGGGGCTGTTGAGTACTTGGGATCTGGGCCTCCCTTCGGCCGACCCAAGTGAGTAAACAAGACAACCTTGGCGCCGCGTGCGGCCAGATACTCAATCGTCGGTAGCGCGGCGCGGATCCTCGTATCGTCGGTCACGTTCCCCGCGCCGTCGAGGGGCACATTGAAATCGACGCGCGTCAGGGCGCGTTTGCCCCGGATGAAGTCGTCGGAAAGATCCTTCAGCGTTTTCTTGTTCATGTGCGGGGCAAGCGATGTGGAACAACATGCACTCGGCGGGCCGCGACGGCCCGCCGAGTGATCATAGCCCTACATCTTGGAAGCCATGTAGGTGATGAGATCGACGCAGCGCGACGCGTAGCCCCATTCGTTGTCATACCAGCCACTGACCTTCACCATCGTGCCGTCAATGACATTGGTGTTCTTGGCGTCGAGGATGCATGAGTGCGGATTGCCGATGTAATCCGATGACACCAGCTCCTCGTCCGTGACGGCCAGCACGCCCTTCATCGCACCGGTGGACGCCGCCCGCATGGCCGCGTTGATCTCATCGATCGTCGTGGCGCGCTCGACTTCAACCGTCAGCTCCGTCAGCGACACGTCTGGCGTGGGCACGCGAATGGCAATGCCGTCGATCTTGCCCTTCACTTCCGGGATCACCAGCGCCGTCGCCTTGGCAGCACCCGTCGTGGTGGGAATGATTGACAGCGCAGCGGCGCGGGCGCGGCGCAAGTCCTTGTGCGGAAGGTCCAGGATCTGCTGGTCGTTGGTGTAGCTGTGGATGGTGACCATGGACGCGTGCTTCAAGCCAACGGCGTCCCTGATCACCTTGACCATCGGCACCAGGCAATTCGTGGTGCACGACGCATTCGACACGATGTGGTGCTTGGCGCCATCGTACTTGTCGTGGTTCACTCCCATGACGATGGTGATGTCTTCCCCCTTCGCCGGTGCGGAAATGACCACCTTTTTCGCGCCCCCATCGATGTGCTTCTTGGCATCCGGCGCGTTCGTGAACTTGCCGGTCGACTCCAACACAATGTCCACGCCCAGATCCTTCCACGGCAACGCGGCGGGATCCTTCTGCGCGAAGATCTTGATGGCGTCTCCGTCGATGGTGATGGCGTCGGCGGCGGCGCTTACCGTGCCCTTGTACGTGCGGTGGACGGAATCGTACTTGAACAGGTGCGCTAAGGTCTTGGTGTCCGTGAGGTCGTTGATGGCGACGAAATCGATGCCGACCTTCGCTTCCTTTGCGGCGCGAATGACCTGTCGGCCGATGCGGCCGAACCCGTTGATGCCCACTCGAATGGCCATGGAGCGTTGTTCCTCGTTATGTGGGGACGTCGCTGAGTGACCGCGCACGCCCGAACGTGACGTAACTGATCGCACGGATTCCGCCGTCAAACAATGCGGCCGCGCATGCGTTGAGAGTCGCACTGGTCGTGATAACGTCGTCTACCAGGATCACATGAGATCCCAGCAACGAGGCTGGCACGCCAGCGACTTGAAAGGCGTTGGCAACGTTGTACAAACGGTCCTCTGGTGTCAACTGAGCTTGTGCTTTGGTGTTATGTGTCCGGGAAAGGATCGCAGAGATCACGGGTAAGCCCCACTGTTGCGCGAGTGCCTCGGCCAATAACTGGCTTTGGTTGTAGCCGCGCTCCCGCAACCGTGTGCGGGAGAGTGGGACCGGAACGAGTGCCCTGCATTCCGCTCTGATGCCGGGCGGCCAATCGAGGCGCGCCATGCGCTGCCCGAGTTCGGCGCCCAGACGGTGCCAACCGTCGTACTTGAATGCGTGCACGATCGGCCCCGCGGTGCCGTCTGGCATCCAGCAGACAGAACGGACTGCGCACACATAGGCCGGGAGCATTGGACAGAACAGGCAACGATCGATGAGCCCGGGATGGCCGCATCGCGCGCAACGCGGATGCGGAAGGAGCTGCAGGCGAGACCAACACAGACCGCACACCAGTTCATTGGCGCGCGGCTCGAGCGCGTTTTCACACACAGGGCAGACGGGCGGCAGGAGTGTGTCTGCTGCGGCCTCAAGGGCGCGTCGCCACGGTGGACGTTGAGTGGACATGTCGCGAGGGGCTGAAGCAACGCCCCCCGGCGGTTATCGGGCGGCGTCCTTGAGTGCAGCCCACATCGCTGCGCGGTCTGGCTCGCGATGGAACCAGCGTCGAAAGGCCGCGATGCCCTGCTCCAGGAGCATAACGAGTCCGTCGACAGCGGGGTGACCCGCGGCACGCGATGCAAGCACCCAAGGGGTTTCGCCGCGACGATAGACCAGGTCCGTCACCGCGGCGTCACGTCGCATGCTGTCGATGGGCAGGGGCAGCGCATCATCACGAAGGCCCACGGGCGTGGCGTTCACGATCAGGTCGGCGGATGCAGCAGCCGAAGAGAGATCGGAAACGATGGTCGCACAGGCGTCGAATCGACGTGCCAGTCCCTCCGCCGATGAACGCGATCGGCTCCAGATGGAAACCTTGGGGCCGTCCCACGAGCGAACGGTCTCGCACACGGCGGCGGCGGCGCCCCCCGCTCCCAGCAGCAGCACGCGTTGCGGAACGGCCGGGAGGGCCAACGACTGGACCAGCCGATCGAAGCCGATCACGTCTGTGTTGTCGCCGCACAGCCGGTCTTCGGCGAACCAGAAGGTGTTCACCGCCCCCGTGCGCTCGGCGGTCGGCGTTAGGCGGTCGCAGAGGGCGGCGACCGCTTGCTTGTGCGGAATCGTGACATTTCCCGCCGCGCGCTGCGACTTCAGGATCTTCACGAGGCCGGGAAGCTCGTCCGCGCGAACATCAAGCGCTTCATAACGCAGCGCCATGCCGGCCGATTGCAGCGCCGCCTGCTGAAAGATGGGAGATAGCGAGTGGGCGACGGGGTGGCCTAACAAGACCAGGCGCCCCGGATGCAGGGTCACGGTTGTTGCGGCGTCCGCTGGGCGACCAGCCGATCAAAGACGCGACGGATCTCACGTTCGAGGTCACGGAATGTGACACGATACGCTTCGAGGTCCCCGCCAAAGGGGTCCGGAACCGGTGTTGACCGCTCGCCGGCGGAGGCAAAATCGGACAGCAGGTGCGACTTGCGCAGTCCGCCTAACGCTTCAGCGCGTTCCAGGTGATGGGGCCCCATGGCGAGGATCAGGTCCGACGACGCCACCAGGTCGGGCGAGAGCTGCTTGGCGCGGTGCGACGAGAGATCAAGTCCGCGTTCCAGCGCCACCAGTAGCGCGCCGTCCGACGCCGGTGCGCCGTCCCACGCGCTTGTACCGGCGCTATCGACATCTACCTCACCCAAGCCGCGTTCAATGGCCTCTCGCCGTGCGATCCCTTCGGCGAGCGGTGAGCGACAGGTGTTACCCGTGCAAATAAAAAGCAGGCGCACGCTACTGATCCCCAACGAGTTCTGGCACACTTTCACGAAGCACGGCGGCTGGAATCGCTCCTGGGCGCACGACGCGCGCGCCGCGACCGGTGCAATCGACCACTGTTGACGGCGAGGAAGGTTCCAGCTGGCCGCCATCGAGCACGCGAAGGATTCCGCGGCCAATGGCGTCGCTCCACTGTTGAACAATCTCGGGGGCGGTCATCGCCGGTGGAAGGCCCGGCCGATTGGCGCTGGTGGAGGTGATGGGATCGCCATAGGCGGAAATCAAGCGCTGCAGTCCGGGGTGAGACGTCCAGCGGACGGCCACGCCCCCTTCGGGTCCACGCAGCCGCTTTGGTACTCGGTGCTCTCCACCGGGCAGAACCAACGTGAGCGGGCCGGGCCAGTGGCGGGCTGCCAGGCGCGCAGCGGCACTCGTCAGGTGCAACCCCAAGCGACCTAACATGGCACTGTCGGCAATCAACAGGAGAAAGGGCTTGGCCGGCGGACGCGTCTTGAGCGCGACCAGGCTTTCCACGGCGTCAAAGTCCACCGCGCCGCCAAAGCCGTACACCGTTTCCGTCGGGTACGCCAGCACGCGACCGGCCTGTAGGTGCGCAATGGTACCGGAGAGAGACGCTTCGATTTCAGCTGCCGACCAGAAAGGAATGGACAGGGACATGCTATTCGTCGATGGTGGCCAGTCGATCGGCGCGTAGGAAGTCCCGCTCGTCAGTGACCTTCATGGCTCGCTCACTCCCCCGCACCACGCGTACGGGAATTCCCAAACGTTCGCACAGGGCCGCGTCGTCGGTGGCACTGATCTGGTGCCGCATCGCGTCTTCATACGCCCGCTCGATCATCTGGCGCGGAAAGGCCTGCGGTGTTTGCGCGCGCCACAGCCGCGCGCGATCGACGGTGCGCACGATCACGCCCGCGTCATCGACCTCCTTGAGCGTGTCGACCAACGGGAGCGCCGCAATGGCCCCGTGGCCGCGCCGCGCTTCAGCGATCACGGCGTCGATCGTCGCATCACTCACGAGTGGACGAGCCGCGTCATGCACCACGACGATCTGTGCCTCCTCAGGCAGATCTTCAATACCGCTCCACACCGAGTCCCCACGCTCGCGACCGCCGACTGAAACCAGCAGGCGATCCACGTCGCACTGAAAAATCCACGGTGGGGGGTCTCCGGCAAAGGCCTTCGGCAGCACCGCTACCACGAGCGCCACGTCTGGTCGTCGATGAAAGGCCTGAATGCTGTGCAGCAGCATGGGTTTGCCAGCCACCCAGCGGAACTGTTTCAGTTCCCCCGTCTCTCCAGCGGCGCGCGAACCACTGCCAGCTGCAACGATCACGACGCCGACATCGGGTGCCTCGGTTGGTTCCGGGCGCAGGTCGGGAGGTGTCGTGTGCCGCGATAGGTGACCGGGTCCACGAGGGTCCGGTACGTTAGGCCCGGTCATGCGAACATGCGCTCCACCAGGTCCCCGACATGGCGCACGGGTATGAGCTGGAGCGGTGCGCCACGCGGCACCGTGGCGCGCGCCGACACGTAGGCTGCGGTCATCCCGAGTTGCGCGGCTTCACCAAGCCGTCGTTCGAGCTGCCCCACCGGGCGGACTTCGCCGCCCAGGCCGAGCTCGCCGACGAACACCGAGCGAGGTCGCAGGGCCCGATCATACACACTGGACGTGAGTGCCGCGGCGATGGCCAGGTCACTGGCCGTTTCCTGCAGGCGCAACCCTCCCACCACATTCAGGAACACATCGAGTTGAGAGAACGGTACCCCCGCGCGTTTTTCCAGCACCGCCAGCAGCAACGCAAAGCGGCGTGGATCCAGGCCATTCGCCACCCGCTGAGGTGTGCCGTACCCAGCTTTGGTCGCCAGTCCCTGCACTTCCACCAACAAGGGGCGCGTGCCTTCCATCAAGGCGGCGGTCGCACTCCCCGACGGATGCACCTCGTCGAGGTTCATGAACAGCGCCGAGGGATTGTCCACGGGTTCCAGCCCCCGAGCGGTCATGCGAAAGACGCCGATTTCGTCGACGGAGCCAAAGCGATTCTTCGTGGCCCGCAAGACGCGGTGGTCCAGCGAATTCTCCCCTTCGAAGTAGAGCACCGTGTCTACGATGTGCTCGAGCGTCTTTGGCCCGGCGATGCCTCCGCCCTTGGTCACGTGCCCCACCAGAAAGACAGCGCTTCCACTCTCCTTGGCCCAGCGCATGAGGCGGCTCGCGCATTCTCGCACCTGTCCCACATTCCCCGGCGCTCCTTCCAGCTCCTCGGCGTACACGGTCTGGATGGAATCGATCACGACCAGCGCCGGGCGCCGCTCGCTCACACTCTCCAGGATGCGATCGAGCGACGTTTCACCCAAGAGTTCAACCTGATCGCATCCCCCCTCCAAGCGTTCAGCGCGCAGGCGGATTTGAGCCGGCGACTCTTCGGCAGACACGTATACGACCGTGAGGTCGCGCGCGGCCAACGACGCCGACAGCTGCAAGACCAACGTGGACTTACCGATTCCTGGTTCACCGCCAACCAGCACTAGCGACCCAGGGACAATGCCGCCGCCGAGCACATAGTCGAGTTCTTGTATTCCCGATGGCAAACGAGCGGTCTCGTGCCCGGGAATATCGCCGATGCGTCGCAGGGTCGTGGTGGTGGCAGACACTTCGCGACGCCCCCTGGCCTGTCGGGCGGGCTCCTTGCGTACGACTTCCTCAACCAACGCATTCCAAGCGCCGCATCGATCGCAGCGACCGCCCCACTTCGGAGACTCGGCGCCGCACTCGGTGCAGCGATACACGGACTGCACCTTCGCGCTCACGAGGGCTGGCGGGGCGTGTGGTTGTCGAAGCGTGTGTACTGCTTGTGAAAGTACAGGCGCACGGTGTCCGTTGGTCCGTTGCGCTGCTTGCCGATGATCACTTCCGCCAGTCCTTCCAAGGGTGTGCCATCCTGCAAGCGTCGCGGTTCGCCGCGCTCGTCGGCTGCGCCTTCGTAATACTCTGGACGATACAGGAACATGACGACGTCGGCGTCCTGTTCGATGGCGCCAGATTCTCGGAGGTCGGAGAGTTGCGGCCGACGGTTTTCTCCCGATCGCTGTTCCGGTGCGCGTGACAGCTGCGACAGCGCGACGACCGGTATCTGTAGTTCGCGGGCGAGGATCTTGAAGGAACGAGAGATGTAGCTGATCTCTTGCTGCCGGTTTTCCGAGTCTGACGGGCCTTGAACGAGCTGGAGGTAGTCGATGATGACCATGCCCACTTGATTCTCGGCCTTCAGCCGGCGCGCCCGCGACCGAATGTCCAGCGCCGTCAGGCCGGGGGAGTCATCAATCCAGATTGGTGCGGAGCCCAGGATGCCGGCCGACTTCGCCAGACGCGCGAAGTCATCGTTGTTCAGCCGGCCGTTACGCAGCTTCTGTGCGTCGATGTAGCCCTCCGAGGCCAGCATACGTGCCACCAACTGCTCCTTGGCCATTTCCAGGGAGAAGATGGCCACTGGGATATTCGCCTGTATGGCAGCGTTCTGCGCCACGTTCAGTACGAACGCAGTCTTTCCCATGGACGGCCGGGCCGCGACGATGATCAGCTCCGACGGTTGGAAGCCTAACGTGAGCTTGTCCAAGTCGTTGAAACCACTCGGTACGCCTGTGACCGCGCCACCACCCTTGGCCAGGTCCTCGATCTTCTCCATGGCCGGCCAGAGCAATTCTTTGATGCGGCGGAATCCCTCGCGCGCACGCTTCTGGCTGATCTGGAAGATGCGTTGCTCGGCATGATCCAACAGATCGCCAGAGTTCTGCTTGCCTTCGTATGCCGAGGTGATGATTTCGGTGGACGTCTCGATCAAGCGACGGATCAGCGCTTTTTCGCGGACGATTTTCGCGTGATACTCGACGTTGGCGGCAGTCGGCACGGCATCGAGCAACAACGACAAATATTCCTTGCCACCCGAACCTTCCAGGTCACCGCGGGTCGAAAGCTCGTCGGCCAGCGTGAGCGCATCCACCACACCGCCGCGCTCGTTCAGGCCGACGATGGCGCGAAAGATTCGGCGATGCGCTTCGCGGTAGAACATCGAGTCTTCGACGAACTCGGCCGCGCGCATGATGGCATCGCGATCCATGAGCATGGCCGCGAGTACTGCTTGTTCGGCGTCCTCCGACCAAGGCGGCCGGCGGTCGCGGAATACGTCGTTATTGCTCGGTGCTAGGGCGATCGAGGAGTCGTCTTGCAAGCTGGACATCTTCCCAGGTCGGTCGTTTCCACGCAGGGTTTCGAAGCAGGGCCGCGGGATGATACGTCACAACCAGTGGGACGCCATAGTACCGGTGAATTCTTCCGCGCAGCTTGCCGATCGCTTCCTTCGTGTTTAAGAGCGTTTGCGCGGCAAAAGTCCCGAATGCCACGATCACTCTTGGCTGGATCAGCTCAATCTGGCGAATAAGATAGGGACTGCACGCGTCAACTTCCGACGGCAACGGATTTCGGTTGCCTGGTGGGCGATGTTTGAGAACGTTGCAGATATAGACGTCCTCGCGCGCGAGTTGAATTGCGGCAAGGATCTTGGTGAGCAGTTGGCCAGCCGCACCCACGAACGGGCGGCCCTGTTCATCTTCCGTCGCACCAGGTGCTTCGCCCACGCACATCAACCCCGCCGTGAGACTGCCTTCGCCTGGAACGGGATTCTTTGCTTCACGTGAAAGCGGGCAAAGCGTGCACGCGGCAACGGCGCGGACAATGTCATCCACGCTATTCCACGCGGACGCCGAACCAGAGAACAATTCACGACCGGACGAGCCGACGGAGATTCCGGCGGGCACTTGCGACAGCGATGACTCCTCGGCGCCTGCCTTCGATGTACTCGCCTGCGTGGCGGGCGAGACCTCGAAGCCCAGACGACCCCCTCCGATGGCAGGCGTCTCATCGCGCGGCTCTCGCTCGCTCACAATGGGGGCCGTGGGAGTGGGCGACTTGGTAGCGGGTGGTCCAGCGTCCACTGCCCGCAAGGCCGCCCGCCAGTCGCCGGTCTCCTTCGTGTCGGTGACGTCGGACGTCGTCGCGCGGGTTCCGGATGCCGCGGGTGTTTGAGCTGTCGGACGCGGCACTCCGGTGGTTGCGCCCTTCACCCCGATGAGTCGCATGGCGTCCTCAACGGAGAGACTGTCCAATACCAGCTCTGACTCTCCGGCTTCGCGCCTTTGCTCCAGATAGCGACGCAACGTTTCCCTAGCGTCCACGCAGCAACTCCGCGACGCGATCCAGAATCGCGTCGGCCACTTCGTCCTTTGTCAGCAACGGAAATTCTTCCACGCCGCCATCGCGGCCGATCAATGTCACGCGATTGGTCTCCGACTCGAATCCCGCACCCTGCTCCGTGGCGCTGTTTGCCACGACCAGATCGAGTGCCTTGCGCTCCAGCTTCTCGCGGGCGTTCGACATGAGGTCGTGCGTCTCTAGCGCAAAACCTACTGCCACAGACCCCTCGCGCCGCAATCCTTTTGTCTCCATGAGGATATCGGGAGTGCGTGCGAGCGGAACGGCTCCGGGTTCGTTGCCCTTCTTGATTTTCGCCTCGGCAACGGTCGTTGGGCGAAAGTCCGCCGGCGCGGCCGCCATGATCAGCACATCGGCGGACGGCAGGTGCGTGGCCACGGCGTCTCGCATCTCTTCCGTCGTCTCTACGCGAACATCTTGCATGTCGTCCGGCACCTCAACGCTCATCGGGCCGTGAACGAGTGTCACGCGGGCCCCACGGCGCCAAGCACTCGCGGCCAGCGCCACTCCCATGCGCCCGCTGGAGCGATTCGACAAGAACCTGACGGGATCGATCGCCTCACGCGTTGGGCCTGCCGAGACGACAACCCGCCGACCTGTGAGCGACGACGGAGGTTCGAGCAATCGCCCTACGTGGGCCACGACGGTTTCGGGTTCTGGCATACGACCTGGTCCTGACCCTTCTCCCACCGCCAGCTCCCCCTCGTCGGGGTCGAGCACGTGATAACTGAGGGCGCGCAGGTGTTGCACGTTTTGCGACGTTTGCGCGTGCGCCCACATGCGGTCATTCATGGCCGGCACCAGGAGTACGGGCGCGGGCGTGGCCAGCAGGATGGCAGAGAGCAGGTCATCGGCGCGGCCGCCAGCAGCTCTGGCGAGAAAGTCGGCCGTCGCAGGTGCAACGACGACGACGTGTGCCGCGCGTGCCAACTTGATGTGGTCGAGTGCGTGGCCAGCTTCAATCAACTGCGTGTGCACGGGACGGCCGGTCAGGGCCTCGAACGTTATGCTGCCGACGAACTCCTGAGCGGAGCGCGTGAGCACCACGTCCACTTCCGCTCCGCGCTGGGCGAGCAGCCGGGCCAGCCACGCACTCTTGTAGCTGGCGATTCCCCCCGTGACACCAAGGAGAACCCGGCGCCCAGCGAATGGACGAACCGGACTACTCCGGGCGGCGGCGTGGAACGACGCGGTACTCGAAGTCGCCGGCGGACAAGTCCTCGAGCGACCGAGTGGTCAGCTTCTTTTCCCGGGACGAGCGTTCGCGAGGAAACTCGTTCAAGACACGGGCATACTTCGCGGAAACCAGCACGCCAAGGTACTTGTTCGTGGCACGGCTGGTCACTTCGTCGGGCGTGAACACTCTCATGTGTGACTCACTAGGGGACTCGATGTAATCTGACGATCCAGTTCGTCAATCAGTTCGCGCACCTGATCCTCGAGCAGTGGCAGGCGTCGGTGGCGAACGGTTTCGGCGTCGACAATGGACGCGACCTGCCGATAGGTGCGCTCCAGCTCGTCGTTGACGATGACATAATGATAGCGCCCCACCGCTCGTAATTCATCCCGGGCGGCCGTTAGGCGTCGTTTCAGCACCTCGGCAGACTCCGTATTTCGGCCAGTCAGGCGACGCAGAAGGGTGTCAACCGAGGGGGGAAGAAGGAAGATCAGGACCGACTCGGGGAACGCTGCGGTAAACTGCGCTGCCCCTTGCACATCGATGTCCATCACCACGTGCTGGCCGCCGGTGAACACGCGCTGGACCTCGGATCTCAGCGTGCCATAGAGATTCCCAAAAACGTCCGCCGACTCGGCAAAGTCGCCCCGTTGGCGCCGGTCTAGAAACTCCTCGCGCGAGAGGAAGTGATAGTCGGTTCCGTGGACCTCACCTGGACGCGGCGTCCGCGTGGTGCAGGAGATGCTGTAGCCAACGTCGCTGCGACGCTCCAGCAACATCCGGGCGATGGTGGTCTTCCCCCCTCCCGACGGCGAGGAGAGGATGATGGGGAACGGATTCATTCGAGGTTCTCCACCTGCTCGCGGATCCGTTCCAGCTCCTCCTTCACCGTTACCACGTCACTGAGGATGGCGCTGTCATTCGCTTTGCTGCCTGTGGTATTCGCCTCTCGCAACATCTCTTGCAGGAGAAACCCCAGCCGCTTGCCGACGCCATCGGCGCTGCCCTTGCTGAGTGCCTCACCAAAGGCCGCGATGTGCGAGCGGAACCGCGCCAGCTCCTCCTGTACGTCGAGGCGGTCGGCCATGACCGCGATCTCCATGGCGACGCGCTGCTCATCGACGGGAATACCGTCGAGCAGCTGGCGGACGTTTTCGCGCAGTCGATTGCGTTGTTCGACGATGCGCTCAGGGGCCCGAGCGGCAATGCGGACGAGCGCCGCGTCAATGAGGCTGATCCGTTCGTGCAGGTAGCCCGCCAGCCGAGTGCCCTCGTCCTCACGCGCCTTGGTCAGTGCATCGACCGCGCGATCGACGAGTTCAACCAGCTGCACCGAATCCCCTTCCCCTGCCTCGCTTGCCGATGCGATGACATCCGGCATGCGGAGTACAGCTGCAACGTCCACGCTGCCTTCCAGTTTGTACTTGTCACGCAGCTGCCGAAGGGTTGCGGCGGCGGTCGCGAACCGTGCTTCGTCGATGGACAGCCCGACATCCATCGATCGTTCAACACGCGCCGTGAGCGATATGTGGCCCCGCACGATCCGCTTTCTGAGCGCTTCGCGCACCTCGGACTCCCAGCGCGACAGCTCGGCTGGAAGTCGTATCGTCGCGTTGAAGAAGCGATGGTTGACCGAACGAAGTTCGACGCTGACGCGAGCCGCCCCAACTGTTCCGTCCACCGCTCCAAAGCCGGTCATGCTTCGGATCATGGGCAAGCGTCTAACCTATTGTGCTACAACAACAACGTCAATTGAAGAAGTACCAGCGGACGCCATAGAACTGCGTTTGTCGCGGCATCGGGAACCCCGGGACCTGCTGGTATTGTTCGGCGAGATAGTTCCGGTACTGATACGTCAGCGTGGCCTGAAGCAGTCGGATCTCGAGCTGCCCGCCCAATGTGCGATACTGCGATGAGCTGACGGAGACGGGGTTCTTGTTCTTATCGAGGACGAAGAACAGTGCGTCGCTACGGTACTCGTGGAAAACCGCGAACAGAATGTTGAGGTGACCGCTCGGGAATCGACCAGGCCAGCTGGTGTTCAAGTACAGTTCGGCGCGCGTCTGATATTGTGGGCGGAACGCGCTGGCTGCCGCATACCGGACTCCGAAGATGTCCAACCCGACGTCCTTCCAGAATTTTCCATTCAGCGATGCAAAATACCCGGTCGACTTTCCCTGCGTGACGTTGACGTACGACGTGTCGAAGACACGCGGAGCGATCAGGTTCGCCGTGTCGCGGGACATGATTCCGCCTGACATCCACAGCCGGCCAAGGCGCAACGCTGCTTCTCCGCGAAATGCCAGCGTCGTGGGTCGTGCCGAATCTCCCGTGGCGGAATACCTCGACACGGCGCCACCTAACGAGAGAAACGAGAACGGCATGACCCGTGTCGCGACCTCCGTGCGCAGAATTCCATCGTAAGGCGAGCGCTCGGCAAAGACGCTGGCTGCCACGCGTTGGCGGTCATACGCCAAGCGGGCCGATTCGGAGATCATTCGCGTACCGGAAACGTCGCGCAGTCGTCCCGTGACCGACAGACGCAACGGCCCAGCATTCGCTCCAAAGGCCGCCACGTACTGCGAGTGCGTGACACTCGTGTCGGTGGAAATCTTGATGGTATCGGGGTCGGTCTTCGAACCGCCTGGACCGCCACCGCCAGCGCCCGGGATTGAATCGATGACGAGCTGTGGCGCATCACCGCGTTTGGTGAAGACCTGCGACGACGCGGTGGCTATTCCCCACAATCGAATCCGGTCCGGGTCTCCATACCCGACGCGGAGGTACGAGAGGTCGTACCGCGCGTCCAGCTTGTGCAGGTTGACGAACGGTTCCACGGCAATTTGTTCGGCGCGATCGCGCGACAAGCGCGAGATCTGGCCATCCACGCTCCATTGTTTCCTCGCGAAGCCCACGCGACCAAAGAGCGAGAGCTGGTCGGCGTCACCGGCGTTGCGAACGTCGCGGGTGCTGAGTTGTTGAGCCCCCAGCTGCAACCCCTGGCCATGGCCAAATCGCCGGGCGAAGTAGCCGCGATAGATGTTCGTCTCCAGGTCACCCGTGCCAATATCCACCCGCGTTTCTGGCGTTGTGCTCCGGGCGCGCCAGCTTCTCAGGTACACGCGCGTTTCGTTGGCACCGCGCTCGATGCGAGCCCCTTCCAACGGCCAAGAATCCAACGCGGACAGGTCCATCACGCCGCCCGTGCGCGGGTCCAGCGCGTCTACCTCGATGCCATCGTAAAACACGCGGACGCGCCCGAATTCCCCCATTTGCGCAGCCACCGTTGGTGACCCAAGCCATCCCGACCGAAATACTGTGATACCAGGGACCCGGTCCAGCAATTCGCCAACGTGCGCGGCCCCCGATGAGAAGAGCGTATTGCGATCGTAGTCCCGCGGTGTGGCGACATCGGCGATGATGGGATTCTCCGCATGGGCAAGCGGCGCCTTCAGCGAGTCCGCTCTCGCTTTGGCATCGGCAATCAGCTTGAGGTCCTCGATCATCCGCCGAACCTTGGCGACCGAGTCAGCCCGAATCGAGTCGGCGAGAGCCTTCACGGAGTCCGCGACATGACGGGCCTTGGCGATGGAGTCGGCCCGCGCCGAGTCCGCCGCCGTTTTGACGGAATCACGCCTAACGCGCGTGGTGTCTTGTGCCGCGAGCGGAAGGTGCAAAACGGCCCCGACCAAGAGGCCGAGGCCGGCGCGACGAGCGACGACGCCCAGGAAACGAATCAGCGACTCCTCCCACGAACGAACTCGACAAAGGTACCCACTGGAACTCCCGTGGGTCCCTTGGGAACGATGACCAAGTCCGACTCGCTGTACGCGGTGCCGGCGATGTCCAAATGCACCCACGGATACGAGGTGAACTCCTGAAGGAAGAGCGCGGCCGTAATGGTTCCAGCGGCGCGGCCCCCGGTGTTCTTGAGGTCGGCGACGTCTGACTTAATCTGCTCCTTGTAGTCGTCCCACAGCGGCAACTGCCAAGCGGGCTCACTGGCCCGGGCGGCGGCCTCGATCACTTCGCGCACCAAGGCGTCGTCATTGCCCAGTGTGCCCGTGGCGTTGTTACCTAACGCGATTACGCAGGCCCCAGTCAGCGTGGCGGCATCCACGACCGCTGCCGGCTTGAAGCGGGATGCGTAGTGCAGGACGTCCGCCAACACCAAGCGTCCCTCCGCATCGGTGTTGATGATCTCAATGCTCTTGCCGTTCGATGCCTTTACCACGTCACCAGGCTTCACAGCGGTGCCGGAGGGCATGTTCGTCGTTGCCCCAATGAGCCCGACGACATTCACCCGCAGTTTCAAGCGGGCGATGGCCTCCATCGCTCCGAGCACGCCAGCCGCGCCGCACATGTCGAACTTCATGAACTCCATGCGTTCGGCGGGCTTGATCGAAATGCCACCCGTGTCAAAGCACAGGCCCTTCCCCACCAGCACGATCGGCGGGGCGTCCTTGCGGCCGTTCCGGTACTGCAGTCCGATGAGTTTTGGCTCCTGCGGTGTCCCCACGGCGACGCAGAGGAAGGAACCCATGCCTTCCTTCTCCATTTCCTTTCGGCCCAGCACCGTCAGTTCCAACTTGTGGCGTTTGGCGATATCCGCCGCAGTCGCCGCCAGTAGGTCCGGTGTGCAGACGTTGCCTGGCATCTGGGCCAGACGCCGGGCTACCGCATAGCCCTCAGCGACGGCAGTGCCCTTGGCAATGGCCGGTGCCGCTCGCCGTGGATCCCGCGCGAGAATGGTCGCTTCAGTGAGGGGTGCCCGGCGATCTTCGGCAGGCGCGGGCGTCTTGAGGTCCAAGTACTCCCAGCATCCGAGGTTGAGCCCGACGGCAATGGCCTCGACATCTGCCGCGGAGGTTGCGGCGGACCAGATCGACATCTTGCCGACGCCCATCCGATGCGCCTGACGAGCGGCGAGCGTGGCGGCTCGCCGATAGGCGAGCGTTCGCTGTTTGGGCGCACCCATTCCCACCAGCAGCACCCGAGCTGGACCGGTTGCGTCGCCGGATAGGTGGAGCGACTCATCTCGGCCGCCGCGGAAATCACCGCGTGAAAAACTCCGGGCGATGGCACCACCCAGGGCCTCGTCCACCTCGCGTAGCCCCGAAGGAAAATCTCTACCTGCAACCAGGATGGCGAGCAATGGTGACTGCGCGGTCGCGCTGGACGCGGCACGTACACCGATCTTGAGGGTCATGTTGAGCGATTCGAAAGTGGTGCGTCGCGCGGGCCGCTTCGCCGCGAAGGCCTAGACGCGTGTGACCAGCGCCGCGAAAGCTAGACACGGAAAAAACCGCGGGCAAGCGAACTGTCTTCAGACCAAACGGTTCGGTGGTGCAAGACCTTTGACAAACGCGTCGATATTGTCAGCCGCAATCATTCCCATCGCAGTCCGACTGCTAATGGTGGCGCTACCGATATGCGGAAGAAGCGTCACATTCGGAGCCCTCAGGAGTGCCGGGTCGATGGTAGGCTCCCCCTCGTACACGTCCAGTCCCGCTGCGGCGATGCGCCCTTGGGTGAGTGCTTCGGCGAGCGCCGCAGAGTCCACGATGGGACCGCGTGCGGTGTTGATCAACACGCTGGTTGGCTTCATGAAGCCAAGGGTGAGGCTATTGATCAGGTGAAACGTGTCCTTTGACGCCGGACAGTGAAGCGAGACAAAATCAGATGTGCCAAGCAACTCGCGTAGCGACGGCACCATCGTCACGATCGCAGGCGCCTGGCGAGGAGACCGAGGACGCGCGAGTGCCTGGACACTCATGCCAAATCCGAAATGCGCGCGCTTGGCCACGGCTTCGCCAATACGGCCAAGTCCCACAATACCCAAGGTGGCACCGTGGACGCTGCGGCCGAGCAGGTGGGTCGGGCGCCAGCCTGTCCAACGACCAGTGCGCAACTCCTGTTCGCCCTCACTGGCCCGCCGCGCGGCGGCCAGCATGAGCAGGAGCGCGACGTCCGCCGTGTCCTCGGTAAGAGCGCCTGGGGTATTTGTGACGACCAGTCCTGCCTCTCGCGCGGCCGAGAGATCGATGTGGTCGTACCCGACCCCGAAATTGGCAAGCATCCTGGCTCGCCGGCCACCAGTATCGAGGATATCCCGCGTTAGGCGATCGGTCAGGGTGCAGAGGACGATGTCCGCCGTTTGAAGCGCATGTCGCAATTGGTCGGCGCTGAACTGCCGGTCGTCGACATTGCACTCTGCGCCGTAGTCGCGAACGAGCCGCTGCTCCGCCTTCTCTGGCAGGCGACGAGTGATGACTATTCGCGGCTTCGTCTGTGTCATTGGTTCAACGTGGGCTCGAGTGACGCGCATCACGCCACAATCAGATCGATCACCGGTAAGCTATTAGGAAATCAAGTCTCGCAACGGCAAGGTCGAAAATCCCATAGAGCGCACGTTCTTTTCTCTCTCCATGGGGTCTGCATGCTGCAAGCCGTCTTGGCCTCGCATTACATCCGTTGGGTTCGCGTTCTGCTGCTGTACGTCGTGGTAAGTAGTGCGCTGGTCTCCACGTCGAGTGCGCAAGTCCAAGAAGCCGATGTGGTGTATGCCAGCACGGATCTGGAAGTGCCGCCGAAGATTGCCGCGCCGGCGATCGCCTCCAAGCTACTCCAGGACTCGTACCCGGACGCCTTACGACGCGCTGGCGTCGGCGGAATCGTGCAGATTCAATTCGTGGTGGCATCCTCGGGCCGCGTCGAAGAGAGCAGCGTATACGTGGTCGAAACTCCAGTCCAAGCGCTCGGTGAGGCGGCCAAGCGTGTCGTCGCCCGCATTACGTTCAAACCGGGGATGCATAACGGTCAACCGGTCCGCGCACGGGTCCTCCTCCCTTTGGTTTACAAGTCGGTTCGCTAGGGCCGTTGAAACGGCGAAAAGCAACAAGGGTCTCGTCGTTTGACGAGACCCTTGTCACAGCAGGATGCCCAGGACGAGACTCGAACTCGTAAGGGCCGGAGCCCGGTGGATTTTGAGTCCACTGCGTCTGCCAGTTCCGCCACCCGGGCGAGCGACGGAATGTAGCGCTCGCACCGCCATCGCTCAACGCACCGTGGTGTCGGGAGGCTCACGCCGCATCCGTCGGCGCTCCAGCGGGAGCGCCTCGCCGTCCGGACCGCCCGGAGGTCCACCCCGCAGCTGCTCGACCTTTCGGCGCATTTGCTCCTGCATCCCGAAGTAGCGCGCACGCTGTGACGGCGTCATGAACCCGGCCAGCGCCTGCTGCTCCTCTTCCATGAGCTGGAGCCGATCCCGCTGCACCCGCATTTGGTCGTCCAGGAGCTTCCGCACGGCCTCCTCGTTAGGAGTTGCACCAGGCGCCAGTTCGTCGCGTAACCCGATGCGCACATCGCGCTCGTGAAGGAGCAATTCCCGACGCCGTCCCTCAAATCGCCGGTTCAGTTCCAGCAATTTCGGCATCTGTTCGTCGGACAGTCCGACACCTTCGCGCACGGCTTGCGCAAATCGCTCCTGAAAGCGTTGCTGCAAGGCTTCGCGGTCTCGCCGATGCGGCGGCCGTTCAACCTGCGCGGCGGCCCGGTGGCTCACTGCGCCGTGCATCCCAAGGACCAACATGATCACGAAAAAGTTCTTCATTCCCTCTCCTACTTTCGCCCGGTTGACGTGGGCAGGGTCTGTGCAATGCTCTCGTCGGGGTCAGCCGACGGAACGGCTTCGATCGTTTCGAGTGCGCCCAACAGTTGTTCAAGCTGGTCCGCTTCCAGGTCGCTGACGCCTCCACCCACGGTCAGCCCGACGGGCGTCGCCGGCGCGACTCCCTGTCCGCTACTAGCCACCGCCGGTAGGGCCGAATCCCCGGTCGTGGAACGAGCGATCGAGTCGGCGGTGACCGCGGTGGATGGCCCGTAGAACGAACGGGCGACGACCAGGGACATGCCACCAATCGAAATGAAGGAAATGGCTGCCGCCAGCCTCAACATCCACGGCCGCGTTCCGCGAGATCTGCGAGCCGAAGGGGCCGGCAACGCTCGAACAATCGCACCTACGTCAACAGCGGGAGTGGTTCGCGCGAATGCGTCACGCACGGCACGGAGCGTCGCCAGCTCTGCCCGGCATTCTTCGCACTCCGACAGGTGCATCTCCACCACTCGCTGTTCGGCGGCACCTAGCCGCTCGTGCAGGTACTCCGGCAGCTGGTCACGCACCTCGATCACCCTACAGTCAGACATACAAGCTCTCCTTGATCGAACGCAGGGCGTTGTGATAGTGCACGCGAGCCGCGCCCTCCGTCGTTCCTACGATCTCGGCGATTTCCCGGTACGATCGACCCTCGGAAACCCGCAACGTGAACACCTCGCGTTGTGTTCGGGACAGCCGCTCTACCGCCTCTCTGACCCGACGTCCTGATTCGTCAGCAATCATGCCATCCAGCGCGTCGAACTCGGTGACGGCGTCGCCCTCTTCGACCGCTCCCACATCGCGCCGCCGTCGATACGACCTACGGTGATCGAGCAACAACCGTCGTGCGATCGTGAACAACCAAGTGCGCAGCGAGCTGTCACCGCGAAATGCTTCCAACGAGCCGAAGGCGCGTACAAACGTATCCTGGACCAACTCGTCCACCGCGTCACTTGCTCCCAGACTTTGGAGATACCGCCCCAGTGCCCCCGCGTGTCGCTCCACGAGTTCCGTCGCCGCGCGCTCGTCGCCCTCACGCCAGCGTGCAATCAACGTGTGGTCGAGGGATGCTTCGTCGGGGGGGCGGCGCTCCGATTCCATCTGGTTGCGGTATGAGACGTTGCGTGCCAACGAACGTTAAGGCGTGATACTCGGCTGCCGTCCGCCGACTGGCTGCGACTGGGGCCAGACCCTACTTTCTCGCTCCTTCATACCCCTCACCGAATAGGAGCGCCATCAAGGATGCCCGTCCTGCTTCGTGCGACTGTTCTCGCGGCATTGGTCGGATGCACGGCCGCCGGCACGGGTGCCCCCGTGTCTGCCCCGGCCCCCATGACTGCGACGCCGGTCCAACATGCGGATTCCACTCCCAAGGGACCGCCACCCGGACCGGGTGCACTGTCCATCCCGAACAGTGACCCGTTCCCGTCTACGTACAAGCCGTTCCCGTCGCGCACGACGGTCATTCGCAATGCGTCGATCATGACTGCCAGCGGGCCCACGATTCGTGGCGGTAGCATCCTGCTGCGGGATGGAAAAATCGTCGCGGTGGGCACCAACGTCGATGCCCCCTCGGACGCAGTTGTCATTGACGGAACCGGGAAGTTCGTGACTCCCGGGATGATCGATACGCACTCGCACCTTGGCGTTTACCCGGCTCCAGGAACCGACGCCTACTCGGACGGGAACGAGATGACGAACCCGGCCACGCCGTACGTATGGGCCGAACATTCGATCTGGCCCCAGGATCCTCAATTCCCCCGTGCGCTCGCCGCAGGGGTGACAACGATTCAGATCCTTCCCGGGTCAGCGAATCTCATCGGCGGTCGCTCCGCTGTCGTGAAGGTCGTGCCCTCGCGCACGGTGGAGGGGATGAAGTTCCCCGGGGCCAAGTATGGACTGAAGCAGGCATGCGGAGAAAATCCAAAGCGCGTGTACGCAAGCCGCGGCCCCAGCACTCGCATGGGCAACATGGCGGGCTATCGCACGCAGTACATACAGGCGGAGCAGTACCGCCGGCGATGGGACAAGTGGTTGGCCGACCGAAAAGGTGACCCGCCGGCGAGAGACTTAGGCCTTGAGACGCTCGCCGAAGTGCTGCGCGGGAATATTCTCGTCCAGTGGCACTGCTACACGGCGGCGGACATGGAGCTGGCCATGGAAGTGGCCGATGAGTTTGGCTTCAAAATTCGTTCATTCCACCACGGCGTTGAGGCCTACAAGCTCGCCGATATTCTGGCAGCCAAGGGCATCTCGGCTTCGTTGTGGTCTGACTGGGGCGGATTCAAGATGGAGGCGATCGACGGCGTTCGAGCGAACCTTGCGCTGGTGCACGCCGCCGGCGGCCGAGCGATCGTGCATTCGGACGATGCGAGCGGCATGCAGCGACTGAACCAGGATGCAGCGAAGAGCATGGCCGCCGGGCGTGATATTGGCGTGATCGTCACTGAGGACGAGGCGATCAAGTGGTTGTCGATTAATCCGGCGTGGGCGCTCGGTCTCGATGACAAGATTGGCTCGCTGGAGTCAGGAAAGAACGCCGACGTTGTGCTGTGGACCGGCAATCCTTTCAGCATCTACTCCAAGGCCGAAAAGGTGTGGATCGACGGCGCACTGATGTTCGATCGACTAGACCCGTCTGGACGTTGGCGAACGGACTTCGAGTTGGGTTTTGTTCCTGAGCCAGCGGGAGGGCACTAACATGACCACGTATCAGTCAAGATCGCCGCGACTAGTGCCGCGTCTTGCGGGCGTCATGTTGGCGACGGTTCTCGCGGCCGGCGTTTCGTCGGCTCAAACCATCGCGATCACGGGCGGCAAGGTATTTCCCGTAAGCGGCCCGGCCATCGAGCACGGAACGGTGCTTGTCCGTGACGGCAAGATTGTAGCTGTCGGTGCGGACGTCGCGATCCCAGCGGATGCGCAGCGGATCGACGCGACCGGGTCTTGGGTGACTCCCGGCATCTTCAACGCCGCCACGGTCCTGGGATTGATGGAAATTGGCGCGGTCGACGGCACGGTTGATGTCGGCGCGCACGGCAAGGGCGACGCGGTGGTGGCATCGTTCAAGGCATGGGAAGGGTTCAATCCAGCGTCACCACTATTGCAGGTCGCTCGCAACGATGGGATCACCACGGTCGGCGTGGTACCAGGGGGCAACATGATCGCGGGTCAGGCGGCCGTGTTTGATCTGGCGATGAGCGGATCTCGCGGTGACCTGATGTTGCGGGCCCCAGTCGCGATGATGGCAGACCTCGGCAGTAAAGGACCCGATCGCGGGGCGTCACGGAGCGAGGTGCTCCAGCGCTTCCGGGACGTGCTGAGCGAAGCGCGGGACTTTCCAAAGCGACGCGCCGACTATGAGAAGGGGCAGTCGCGCGAGTTGGCCGCTCGCAAAGCCGACCTGGAAGCGTTGCAGCCGGTGGTCCAAGGCAAGATGCTCATGGTCATCGACGCCGATCGCGCCTCGGACATCGAGAATGCCTTGTCGTTGGCGAAGGAGTTTGGCTTGCGTATCGCGATCAGCAGCGCAACGGAAGGCTGGAAGGTCGCCGATCAGTTGGCGGCGGCCAAGGTGCCTGTCATCGTTGGTGCATTGAATAACATTCCCCGCGACTTCTCGATGCTCGGCGCGCGGCAAGACAACGCCGCCGTGCTTGCCAAGGCAGGTGTGCGCGTCATCATCAACGATGGTGCGGATGCCTTCAACGCGCGAAACGTCAAGTACTCTGCTGGCGTGGCCGTTTCGTTCGGCCTGTCGTGGGACGATGGACTACGGGCCGTGACGCAGCATCCGGCAGAGTTGTTTGGCGTGTCCGATCGCGTGGGAACCCTGCAGCCGGGCAAGGATGCCACGCTGGTGATCTGGAATGGCGACCCGTTTGAGCTGTCGACTCGTCCGCAGCATGTGATGGTGCGCGGCAAGGACGTCTTGGCGCCATCCCGACAGGACGAACTGATGCGTCGCTATCGCAAGCTGCCTCCGGACTATCGCGTCAAGCCGTAAGTCTTGAATCGGCAGCCGGTCCAACAGCCGCCCGCACTATGGTGTGGGCGGCTGTTCTCCTTCCTGGGGCGGCGTGCCGCCGGCGGCTCGAATGGACTCCTCGAGACGGCGCACTTCGGCTTCGCGCTCGGCAACCGCGGCCAGTAGTCGTTCGACCGCCTCGGGAGCGGCCGTCGTTCCTTCCGTGTGTGCACGATAGACGGCATAACCGAGTGCCTGAGCGGCCTTATCCGTCAGCTGACGAGCCCGAAAGACCTCCAGCCGCACTTTGCCCTCATCGATCGCATGCGCCGCGGCCTTCCCCGCCCGATCCAGCTCTGTTTTCAGCTTGCTCCAGATCGCCATTGCACCCTCGTGGTATCGGACCAATAGAAAATACGACAATCCCGGACCGTAGGTTGCAGGGGCTTGAAAAGCAAAGGGCCCCGCACACCGTGCGGGGCCCCCATCGCGACCTCAGGCCGATCGTTAGGCCGCCGAGGTCTCGTTTGGATAAACGCTCACCCGATACCGGGACTTGCTCTTGTGCTCGAACTTCACCACGCCGTCGATGAGGGCGTAGATGGTGTAGTCGGTTCCAAGTCCGACATTCCGTCCGGGGTGCCACTGCGTTCCGCACTGGCGCAGGATGATGTTGCCGGCGCGAACGATCTCACCGCCATACTTCTTGATCCCGCGATATTTCGGATTCGAGTCGCGGCCGTTCCGTGAGGAGCCGACGCCTTTCTTGTGAGCCATAGGATCCTCTGATCAGCCGAGCGAGATGGACTTAATTCGGACTTCCGTGAACTTCTGTCGATGTCCCTGCTTGCGCGCGTAGTTCTTTCGGCGCTTGAACTTGAACACGATGATCTTGTCGTCCTTGCCCTGCTTGACGATTTCGCCGGTGACCTTGGCACCCGCGAGAGACGGCACGCCGGTGCGGACTGAATTTCCGTCGGATCCGAGCAGGACCTCGTTGAACTCGATGGAGGCTCCGGCGTCACCGGGAAGCGACGGAATGCGAAGCGTCGCCCCGGGCTCAACCCGGAACTGCTTCCCGCCAGTGCGAATGATCGCGTAGGACATAAGTAAGCGAAGCGAAAATGTATGCGAGCCTACCAACATACTGTGGAGGCTAACCGCAGTCAAGGCACGGACATACACCCCACGCAGTGCCAGATCGCGTGGCGCTCGCATCAGCTTGGCCGCTTAGGCGCGTAAACGCTCTCTCGCTGGCCTGGCTCCAGCCTGTAAAGAAGCTACGCGACCGCGTACTGCTGCGTGACATCCCTCCCGGCCGACTTCACAACAAGCTTGAACTCATCAGGCCGAAGGAGTGGATCATCACGGAGTTCCAAGGAGAACCCTACCGATTTCTCGAGCTTTCGGATGAGGTCCTGTTCGTTCTCGAGCACATACAGCGCGACCTCGGGGTGCAGTTTCACAACCAGATGGTCGCGCTTGCCCTCCACCGCCATCCGCTTCACCGAGCGTTCGACACGGCGCACGATGGTTTCAGGAGTGAAGACGCGCCCGGTCCCGTGGCAGGTGGGACAGGAGTCCGTCATGCTCTGCAGATGGCTCTGTCGGACTCGCTGCCGAGTCATCTCGATGAGCCCTAGGTCCGACACGGCGAACGCCTTTGTGCGCGCGCGGTCACGACCCAGGTTTGTCCGCAGCTCTTGAAGGACCCGGTCGCGATTGGATCGCGTCTCCATGTCGATGAAGTCGCATACGATGATGCCGCCCACGTCACGAAGACGAAGCTGACGAGCGATCTCGCGCGCCGCCTCGAGATTCGTCTTGAGAATCGTTTTTTCGGGGTCCTTCTTTCCGGTGAATCGCCCAGAGTTCACGTCGATCGAGACCAAGGCCTCGGTGGGTTCCACGATGATGTACCCACCGCTCGGCAGGTCACACCGGCGTTTGAACAGGTCGCGAATTTCCGTCTCGATGTCCGCCTTGTCGAATAGCGGCACCGATCCTTCATAAAGGTGGATCCGCTCAACCAGGTCAGGGGCAACACCCTTCAGGTACTCGTTGATCTCGTTGAAGATCTGCTTGGAGTCGACCTGAACCTTCTCGATTTTCGTGCTAAAGACGTCGCGAATGATGCCGCGCGTCAGGGACGTCTCGCGATGCAGAAGAGCCGGCGCTCGGACAAAGTGCGTCTTTCGCTTGATCTTCTTCCACGCCCCCATGAGCGTGTTGAGCTCGCGTTCAAACGTCTCCTGTGCCGTCTCTTCGCCGACCGTACGGACAATCACGCCGCCGGACTTTTCGGGGAGAAATCCTTCCACCATCTGTCGGAGCCGCTGGCGCTCGGCGCGCTCGCCGATCTTTCTGCTGACGCCCACGCGTGAGGCGTGAGGCATGAACACGAGGAATCGTCCCGCCAGGGAGACCTGGGCTGTGACTCGAGGACCCTTGGTGGAAATGGGTTCCTTCGAAATCTGGACGATCAGGTCCTGCCCCTTCTTCAGGACATCCTGGATGGGCGGCGCTTTGGCGCGACGGCCCCGGGCTGGTCCGTCGTCGGCCTCGTCTTCTTCGGCACCGTCGTTCTCACCGTCTTCGTCCTCGTCGTCGCCGTCCTCGTCAAAGACAAGATCCGACGCGTGAAGGAACGCCGACTTCTCAGTCCCGATGTCTACGAAGGCCGCTTGGATCCCGGGGAGTACAGCCTCAACCTTGCCAACGTAAATGTCGCCGACCATTCGGCGAGCTTCGGGCCGGTCCACGAGCAGCTCGACAAGCTGATCGTCCTCGAGGATGGCGACGCGGGTTTCCCGCGACGTCGAGTTTATCAGTATTTCTCTCTTCATGTTGCTCCGCTCTCGCCTGCGTTCGCCGCGACTCGACGCGTACAGGGAGGCAGTTCGCGAATAAGGAAGAGGCGCCGTGGCGGGTTCTACATCCCGCGCTTCGGCGCCCCATACGTGTAATTGGCGAATCGTCGCTCGTGATCGTACACGATAGCCCCGCCCGCTGACTCAATGCGCCGTCCGCCGATGCGGGTGGCTGATTGAGGTACGGTGTGAAACGGAGGATCATGCGATCTGGACGTAGGTTCGAACGTACGATTGCCTGAGGGTACCGCGCAGACGCGACACGCGCGCCTTGCTCCCTCGTGAACTGTGCGGTCGCACGAGAGTCGCTCGTGCGGCGCACCGGAAACCTGACTACAGAGTCAGGGGAAAGATATCGAAGGAGGGCGAGAAAGGGAGACAGGAACCGCATGTTAGACCACGCCGGTTGCTCGCAGGGCCAGCCAACTCACGGCCCCTAGGTAGCCCAAGAGCGCCTTCCATTCGCCGTGCTTCATGTACAGCGCAACACTAAATGGGTTGGGTTCGCTGCCGGTCGTGGGTGTCCAAGGCGACACCCTTGGTACGAACGCGGGGACGTTTGCCTCGTACTCGTCGTACGCGCCTGGAAAGCGACCCCGGATGTTGGCCTTCTCACGCTCCATGGTCGGTCCATAGATCAGCACAAAGAACGCGATGACCAGGAGCAGCAATGACCAGTGGGCCGCGATAGCGAACCCCGCGGCCAGGAGAAAACTCCCGAAGTACAGCGGGTTGCGGGTGTGGGCATAGGGGCCCGAGGTAGCGAGCCGGTCGTTCTTCATGATGTGGCCGGAGGCCCACGCCCGGATGACCACGCCAACAAGGGCCACGCCGGCGCCTAACACCAGCGTGACCACGCTCGGTCGCGCCAACGCGAGGTAGGCGAACGAGAGGAGGAAGCCGAGAGGGAGTCGGAGGCGCTTGGCGGTCAGTGACCAGGTCACGCCGCGAGGTCCTTGAGCAGTTGCCTGGCGATCACGAGCCGTTGGATTTCGCTGGTGCCTTCGCCGATCTCGCAGATCTTGGCATCCCGCATCATGCGTTCGACTGGGTAATCCTTCGTGTAGCCGTAGCCCCCATGGACTTGGATCGCCTTGATGGTCACACGCATGGCCAGTTCGGAGGCGAACAGCTTGGCCATGGCCGCGGCCTTGGTGACGTTACGGCCCTGCACAGCCATCCAAGCGGCGTGGTACACGAGATGCTTGGCTGCCTCGATTTCAGTGGCCATATCGGACAGCTGAAACTGCACGCCTTGGAAGTTCGCGATCGCCTGGCCGAACTGCTTCCTGGTGGACGCGTATTGCAGCGCCTGTTCAAAGGCGCCCTCCGCAATACCTAACGACAGTGCGCCAATGCCAATGCGGCCCGCGTCGAGCGTTCGCATGAAATTGACGAACCCCTCCCCTTCCGCCCCGAGGCGATTCTCGACCGGGACTTGGACATCCTCAAAGATCAGTTCACGCGTGTCGGATGCCCGCCAACCGAGCTTGTCTTCCTTCCGTCCTGACGAAAATCCTGGCATCGGAGTGAGCGTGGCATCGTGCCCAATGCCGTGGGGCACGGCGCGGGCCAAGTCATCGTTCTCCTTCGTCAGGATGAACGAGGAAATGCCGTGCGTCTTACGCGTGGGGTCCGTAACGGCTGTGACCACGAAGATCTCACCGACGCCACCGTGGGTAATGAATCGCTTGGATCCATTCAACACATAGTGGTCGCCCTTACGCACCGCCGTGGTGCGGGTACCCCCCGCGTCACTGCCGGCGCTTTCTTCGGTCAGGCCGAATCCGCCGAGTACCTTGCCGGAGGCAAGGAGCGGCACGAAGCGACTTTTCTGCGCCTCGCTGCCGAAGTGCACGATCGGCGATGTTCCGAGCGTCGTATGGGCCGAAATGGTCAACGCGTGAGATGCATCGACTTTGCCCAGCTCGTGGATGACCGTGATGTAGGAGAGGAGGTCGAGGCCGGCTCCGCCTAACTCTTCGGACCATGGGACGCCGAGCAGCCCAAGCTCGGACATCTTTCGAATGCTCTCCCACGGGAACTCGGCGCTCGCGTCATACTTGGCCGCAATCGGCGCCACCTCGTCACGAGCGAAGGCGCGAACCATCTCTCGAACGGCAAAGTGCTGCTCAGAAAAATACAAACTGTCGTCCATGAGATCCCGACCCCGCGCGCGTGCAGTTGTCACAGTCACCGCACGCAACCGGCGTGTGATGCTGCCCGAAATATCGAAGGAGGAACCACCGGCGGCAACGCTGCGTCTGCACATAGGTGTGCATCGCATCAATGCGCGATCGGTCATCCGAGGCACGAGCCCGATGCGCGCGCCAGTCAATCGGTAACTCGCGATGGACCTCGAGTAACAGACGAACTTGCAGCATGGGGGGCACCAGCGGACGACGCGCGCCCGGACCAGCTCCGCGATGGCCGCGCGGAGGCCCCGCGGTCCCCGCTAACGCCAAGCGCTCGAATGGGGACGGCGACCTGAGTCGCGCCCCGGACTTGCGCCAAGCGCTCGGCGAGGACCGACGCCGAGGCGGGGAGGCCGACGAGGTCCGGAGCAAGCGTTGTGGGCGCACGCAGGAGCCGGACACGCCAGAGATCGACCGGGGCGAGTTGTGTGGTCACCACACCGTAGCGGGCGAGGGCCATCAGTGCGGGGTCGTCGGGTTCGCTCGTTAGGTCCGCCGATCCACGCCGCTGGCTCAGCGGCAGGTTGACGAGTCCGTGCGCATCTGCCAGGCGACACAACGTCGACCACCGGTCGCGAATCGCCTGCTCGGGCGGATATGTGGCTTCCAGGAATCGATCGTGGAGTCGGCGGTCGGAGTCGGCGGACAAGACCACGCATCGACCAGGGGCGCCGTCGCGAGACGCCCGTCCCGCCTCCTGGTAGTAGTCTTCGATCGAACCCGGTGGGGCGAGGTGAGCCACGAGCCTAACGTCTGGTTTGTCCACCCCCATGCCGAAGGCATTAGTGGCCACCAGGATTCGTAGGTCTCCGCGGAGGAATCGTTGTTGAACCTCACTGCGCTCACCGGCCAGACGCCCCGCGTGGTAGGAATCGACGGCAGAGGTGATGCGCCGGAGGAACTGGGTCACTGCGTCTACAGAACCGCGGGTGCCCGCATAGACGATGCAGGGGGCGGGCGCGACGTCGCGGATCAGCGCGCCGATTCGCCGCAAGCGCTCGCGCTGACTCTCGATTCGTTCCACGGCGAAGAAGAGATTGGGACGATCGAAGCCGCTCACCACCACCAGTGGTCGCTCCAGCTCGAGGACGCGAATGATGTCGGTGCGGGTGGCAGGGGTGGCGGTGGCGGTGAGCGCGACGGTGACCGATGGACGTAAGCGACGCCGCGCCTCAACCAGCCGCAGATATGAAGGTCGAAAGTCATATCCCCACTCGCACACACAGTGCGCCTCGTCGATCGCGAGGAGCGCGACCTGCTGTTGACTCAGTCGGCTGAGGGTGCGGGCAACCAGCAAGCGTTCGGGTGACAGGTACAGGAGTTTGAGCTGACCACTGGCAATGGCCCGCCAAATTTCGGCCTCATCCTCTGCGCTCAGGCCGCTGTGCAGCGCGGCCGCGGCGATGCCCCGACGTCGCAACGCCTGCACCTGATCGTCCATGAGGGCGATGAGCGGCGACACGACGACCGTGAGCCCGGGCAGAACGAGCGCTGGCAGCTGGTAGCACAGGGACTTTCCCCCGCCCGTAGGTAGAACCACCAAGGTGTCCCTGCGCTCAAGGATGCCGGCGACGACGCGCTTTTGGCCGTCGCGCATGTCGCTGAAACCGAAGTGGCGTTTGAGGACGTCACGTGCGTCCTCGAGGGAAGGCATGGGATGGGACATGACACACGATGGTCGTGGTCATGTGCGACGCCCGCACCATCGGAACGCGAGGCGGACCGATCGAACGCCTAAACGGCCTTCACGAAATGGCCGCGCGTGAACCCAGTGCCCACCAGCTCGCGCACCTGCTCGATGGGTGCACGTTCGTGCTGGCGCAGCGCGTCCAAGGCTTGGCGATATCCGGCGACCATTGCCCCGACGTCGATACCCGGCACGTTGAACAACGCGCGGTACGCGCGAATGCCCATGGTCCACAAGTGCGGGAGAAACTCCGATCCTTCGATGGGGCGCGAGTGAAGGAGTCGATTGCGACAGGCAAAATCGGTCGCAACCGGGAAGGTGTATCCTGTGGGATCCGTCAGCTCAACCACTGGGTGCTTCTTCACGCACAGATCGCGGCACGTGGTCGGTTCGCGATCGAACGCGGCCGACAACACGCAGTGCTCCAACGTCATGCCTTCCGGGCGCCCATACACCAACACCTCAAAGCGCTGGCCCTGCCATGGACGGGTCAGGTCTCGGATCTCATCCACGGTCAGTTCGACGGACGCTACGATGGTCCGTACGCCGTAGCCAAAGAACTCGGCCGCCGTCTGGGGGTTGTAGCAGTTCACGCCGTAGTGGGCCGTCACGTCGCGACCAGCCGCCGCGAGTGCCGTCGCCATGCCGGCGTGCCCCGTCGCGACTGGGAGGTTGAGTGCCAACCACTTGTCCACCTGAGGGCGGTCCTCGGGGCGGACAATGGTCGGAAGTTGTAGCTGTAAGACGATTCCCCGCCCGGCCAGCTGTTCCCCCAGCACCCGGAGTCGAGCGATCGGCGGTATTGGGTGCCGCAGGAAGGGATCGAACGCGATCATGGTCGCGCCATTGTCGGCGGCGACCATGGCATCTTCCACCGTGAAGACCTCTGCGACCAAGCGGTACGCGTCGGCATCGTCGATCGCGGCGCGCTCAGGGTTGACGCTTTCCGTCGCTGTCGCGATGCGAAGGTGCCGCTCCTGCGCGGCGGCGGCGTCGGACCACGCGCGCAACGCGAGGAGTTCATCGACGGCGCGCTGGCGAAGGTGATTCAACTCCGACACCGGAAGAAACAGGTCGGGCGCCAGTGCCTGTCGGTCAACGGTGCCCAGCACGAAGGGCGTCTCACCCAATCGCCCGAATTGCTCTCGCAGCCGAGCCTCGTCCAGCGGTCGCGCTTGCGCGGGTGAGAGCGTCACCTCCGAGGCGACCGTGACGGACGCATCGTTTACCGTCGCGATCACCTTGAGTGGCGCTCCGGCAGCTCCAAAACATCGGATGTCCAACCGGCGACGCCCACGCCCCGTGGGCGTGGCGACAGCAGCGTAAGACTGACGCGCGCGGTCCAGCAATTCCCCCTGAGCACTGCGCACCACGCGCCAACCGGACGGCGCGTCAAAACGACCGCTGACCGCCAGACGAATCTTTCCAGCGGCCCGCGACAACTCACGAACAGCGGTGACCGCACCTCCTGTTGATTGGCCACGCTGGCCGGCCGGCGGCTCAAACCCAAGACCGTCGCCAACGGCAATCGCGTGCGACACGTCCACCAACAGGTCCCCGCGCTCGCGCCCTACAACCACACCAATTTCGTGTCCGCGATTATCCGGCTGATCGCGCGTGATGTACTCTCGGCCCGCTCGGCCCCCGTACATCCCGCCGGTGAACCCTCGGCTGTAGATCTGCACCAGCGGCCGGACGTCCTCGAACGACGGCGTCGCGCGTTCGCCGCGTGCCACGCGATCCAGAAACTCTCGGTAGCCGCGCGTGACGGTGGCAACATACTCCGGCTTCTTCTTTCGCCCCTCGACCTTCAGGCAGACAATGCCGGCGTCGGCGAGCTCCGCGAGGTGGTCGTGCGCCGCAAGATCCCGCGCAGAGATCAGGTAGCCGCGATCGAGTTCTGCACCTGACGCATGATCCGTGAGTACGTAGTCCTTCCGGCATGCTTGCGCACAGGAGCCGCGGTTGGCCGACCGCTCAGAAATCAATCCGGACATGAAGCATTGGCCGGAATACGAGATGCACAGCGCTCCGTGGACGAAGGTCTCGATGCCAATATCTGGTATGGCAGCGCGTATGCTGCGGATGTCGTCCAGTGAGTTCTCGCGAGCCAGCACGATGCGATTCACGCCGAGGTCGCGGAGGAGACGAGCGCCATCTACATCGTGCACGGTCATCTGTGTCGACGCGTGGATCTCGAAACCAGGATACACGCGCTGGATCATGCGAATGAGCCCGACGTCCTGAACGATCGCGGCGTCGATGCCCAAGTCGATGCACGCACCCAGATGCTCGAGGGCTTCGATCATCTCCGAGGCTTTTACCAGCGTATTCAGCGTCAGGTAGACGCGCGCACCGTACGAGTGGGCGATCGAACATGCGATGGCCAGTTCATCGAACGTGAGCTGCGCCCCTTCGTCTCGCGCGTTGAACTTTTCGACGCCGAGGTAGACCGCGTTGGCGCCATTCGCCACGGCCGCGCGGACGGCGTCTACCGAGCCAGCAGGTGCGAGCAATTCGGGGATCGGATAGGCGCTCATAACCCCTAATCTAACATCGGAGGCCCATACGCCCGGCCCGATTTCCTACGGTCAGTCGTCGGCAGGGGGTTCGTCGTTCTTTGACCGACGCTCGAAGAATCGCAGCACGAATGCGAGCCCGAGCGCACCGATGGCCGCGAATCGCAGGGCTTCCTGGTCCTGCTTGATACCGTACGCCAGGAGCACGCCGCCGATGATGAATAGGGCGACCTTGAGCCGCAGAATGAGACTCATCGCAGCGGAATCACGCGCCTGGCGTTTGCTCCGGCAGGTGCAACTGTCGGGCCTCATCGTCCGGCACATCCAGGACCATGCGGAGCATCGCGGTCGAGAAGACCTTCCCCTGCGCGTCCGTCTTCAGCGACAGGGTGCCGCCGCCGTCCAAGGCCCCATGCAGGAGGAAGTTCAACGCCCCCAAGTTCGGCAATTCAAACCGCGCCACGGGGCCGTGGATCATGCCCTCGAAATGCGCCGTCACGCGTTCGACTGTCAGCTGCCTGACGAGCAAGTCGTACCACTCCGGGCGCAGGGCAATGACACCGACGTTGGCCGTGTCTCCTTTGTCGCCCGATCGGGCGTGCGCCAGGTCCAACAGGCGGATTTTCATGAGAGGATCTCCACCTGCGTTTCGACGACGCGCTTGTCCACCAAGGCTGGCCAGTAGGCGACGATCTCTTCGACCTTGGGACGTCCGCCGGCAAACCCGGTGACACTTGGGGGCCCATTCAGCACCAAGGGTGCAATCTCACGGGTGAAGCGCTCGACACTCGCCTTGTCCGGCGCGCGAACGCCGATTCGCAGTTGCACCTCTGGCGCATCTGTTCCTGAGCCAGCGAGAGCACCGTGCGTGGCACTGACGCCCACGAACTCCGAGAGGATCGTTTCGAATCGGAGGCCAAGATTGTGGAGACGCTCGCGGAGGACACGATCGGCGAGTTGCGCCTTGGCCATCGCATCAGGCCAGGCGTAGACCAACGTGCCGACTGCCTTGAAACCGGCGCGGTATGCTAACGAGACCTTGAGGAAAGGCGTCGGTGGTCGTCCACGGATGCCGTGGATCCGTACGCGGTCGTCTCCCGTCTGCTGCAACTGGATACTGGTGAAATCCGCGATCACGTCGGGAGTGATGTACGCGTGGGGATCTCCCATCTCGTATACCAGCTGCTCCTTGATCGAGGGGACGGTGATGCGTCCGCCGGTCCCGGGGTGCTTCACGATCTCGAATGTGCCGTCTGCGCGAGCATCGACAATGGGATAGCCGACGTTGGCGAGGTCAGGAACGTGTTGCCAGTCGTGCAGGCAGTTTCCGCCAGAGCATTGCGCACCACACTCGATGATGTGGCCGGCAACGATCCCTGCCGCCAGTCGATCCCAGTCCTCCGCGCCCCATCCGAATTCGTAACGGAGGGGTGCCATGGTGAGGGCCGTGTCGGTGGAGCGGCCGGTGATGACGATGTTCGCCCCCTGCCCTAACGCCTGAATGATCGGCGTGGAACCGATGTACGCGTTGGCAGACAATACACGATCGCGGACGGTGGCCAGCGGCTCGCCCGTATCCATGTTGGCGAGGGGATGCCCTGAGGCGATCAACTCATCCAGTCGCGGCAGGAGGTCATCGCCGGTGACCACGCCAAGACGCAACTTGCCTCGCACGCCGCGCGCGTCCGCCAGAGCCAGGATCGCACGCGCGCAAGCGATCGGGTTCACGCCGCCCGCGTTGGCGATCACTCGCACCCCGCGATGGACCACGGCGTCGAGCACAGACTCCACGGCGCCAAGGAAGTCACGCGCGTAGCCCATGTTGGGGTCGCGCTCCTTCTGCTTCTGCAGGATGGACATCGTGACTTCGGCCAGGTAGTCGAGCATCAGGTAGTCCACCGGACCGCCTTCGACCTGACGGCGTGGCGCTTCCAGCCAATCGCCCCAGAAACCTTGGCCGCTCGCCACACGCACGAGCGATTTCATCGTACGACCTCGGGTTGAGCCGGCAGGGTAAACGCGCCGAGATGTGGTGCTTCGTTATGGAGAGCGGCGCGGAGGGCCATCGCGATGATGTCGCGTGTGTCCTCAGGATAGATCACGGCATCGACATAGCCGCGCGCGGCGGCAAACTTCGCGTCCAGCTGGTGTTCATAGTCGGCGCGCATCTCGTCGATCGCGCGCGCGACGTCTGGATCCAGAACGCCGCTCTTGCGGGCCTCTTCCAGAATGGGCCCGTGCACGGCTTGGACGGCGGATTCACCTTCCATGACGCCCATGCGCCCGGTGGGCCAAGTGAAGACAAAGTCGGGGTCGAACCCTTGGCCGGCCATGGCGTAGTACCCGGCACCCGACGCGTGATTCACCGTCAGCACCAACTTTGGGACGCGCGCGCAGGCCATGGCTTCCACAAAGCGGGCGCCGGCTCGGATAATCCCTTCATGCTCGGCCTCGGGGCCCACCATAAAGCCGGAGACATCCTGCACAAAGAGGATCGGTACCCCCTGACGATCACAGCGCTCGATGTAGAACGCGACCTTCTCGGCGCTCTCGGCGTAGAGGATCCCGCCAAAGCGCGGCTTTTCACCGGCACGGCCTTTCACCAGGCCACGCTGGTTCGCGATGATGGCGACGGGAATCCCTTCGATGCTGGCATCAGCACAAAGGATCTCGCGAGCCAGGTTGGGCTGGAACTCGTCGAGTTGGCCGTTGTCGGCGATGGCGCGGAGAATGGCGTGCATGTCATAGGACATGCGGTGATCGGCGGGAAGGAGGTCGTAGAGATCGGCGGCAGCGTTGGAAGGGTCCGTGGTCGCGATAGAAGGATTCGCCGGATTTGCGCTGTCGGCGGTATTTTCCCGGTGGGGGGGCCCCCCCACCGCCACGCCGCGTCTCGGCAGCCGAGACACCAGATCACGGATGTGCGTAAGGCACGAAGCGTCGTCCTCCGCGGCGTAGTGCGCCACACCGCTCACTTCCGTATGCGCCGTTGCGCCGCCTAACGTTTCCCCGTCGATCGACTGGCCGGTCGCCCCCTTCACCAGGTTCGGCCCTCCCAATCCCATGAAGGATGTTCCCTTCACCATCAGGATCACGTCGGACAGCGCCGGCAGGTAGGCCCCGCCTGCGATGCACGGGCCCATCACGGCGGCGATCTGCGGAATCCGCAGGTATCGCCGCATGATGGAGTTGTAGTAGAAGATGCGGGCGGCGCCGTACTGGCCGGGGAACACGCCCCCCTGGTACGGCAAGTTGACGCCGGCGGAATCGACGAGATAGATGATCGGGATCCGGCAGCGCATGGCCACTTCCTGCGCGCGCAGGATCTTCTTGATCGTCTCGGGCCACCACGACCCAGCCTTCACCGTCGCATCATTGGCGACAATGATGACCTCTTGCCCGTGCACGGTGCCCATGCCCGTGACAACCCCAGCTGCCGGAGCCTGACCGTCGTACTGGTCGAAAGCGACCAGTAGGCCAAACTCCACAAACCGCGAGTGCGGGTCGCAGAGCGCGGCGATCCGTTCGCGTGCCGTCCATTTTCCCTGTTTGTGCTGACGAGCGATCTTTTCGGGGCCTCCGCCCTGACGTAACCGATCCTCGAGGGCTCGCAGTTCGTCACTCAGGACCCGCAGGCGCGACGTCACGCCGACTGTTGCTCCCGCTCAGCAAACCAGCCGCGAATGTAGGCGATCAGATCCGCCGTGGACGTGCCAGGGCCAAAGAGCGTGCCGATCCCTCGTTCCTGCAGCGCATCCATGTCTTCCTTCGGGATGATGCCACCGCCGGTGATGAGCACGTCGTCGCGGCCGGCATCCACCATCAGCTGGCGCACGCGAGGGAACAACGTCATGTGCGCGCCGCTCAGGATCGAGAGCCCAATGACATCAACGTCCTCCTGCACCGCGGCGGTCGAGATCATCTCCGGCGTTTGATGCAGCCCGGTGTAGATCACTTCCATCCCAGCGTCGCGCAGCGCCGCAGCCACGACCTTGGCGCCGCGATCGTGACCATCCAGGCCGGGCTTGGCAATGAGAACGCGGATTGGTCGAGACATAGCGGAAACGTGACGGAGGGTTAGTACGCGTGGCGGGGAAAGTTAGCCGCTCCCCAAGCCAACTAACAGCGTCGCCCGCACCCGCCTGCGGTTAGAATGGCCGATGGTGGCAACGGGTTGTCGAGCCCCGCCGGTCACGGCTCCTTATGTGCCACAAGGAGCATTTCGCTCGACGTGCGACGGAGCGCACGCGGTTCCCAGGCGTCAAAGGCCTCGGTCACCACCAGGCCCTCCAAGGCGAACAGTTCAGCCAAGCGGGTGGCCGTGTACAACCTGATGCGATGTTCACGCTCCCCGTCGCCTGCGGGTCCGCGAAACGAGGAACGAATGGTGAGAACGCCAGACAGTGGATCGAATGAGCGCTCGTGAGCGACCATGGTCCCGTCTTGAGTTTCCCACCAATCCTTCGCCAGAAAACGGGCCATGACGCCGTCACGACTGCCACCGTGCCAAACCAGCGTCCCCCCCGGTCGCAGGACGCGGGCAAATTCCCGTACCACGCGCAAGTCATCGTTAGGATCGAGGAAGAAGCCGAACGACGTGAACAGGTTCACCACGGCGTCAAATCGACCGGTCCATCGCGGCGGGAGATGCCGCATGTCGCCTTGCTGGTACCGCAAAGTTGGGCCCTGTCCGCGCCCTCGGGCCAACCGAAGGAGGTCCTTCGAATAGTCCAATGCGTCGACCCGATAGCCGGCTTCGGCCAGCAGGTGTGCGTGACGCCCCTGCCCGCACGGCACATCAAGGATACGCGCACCAACGGGGAGGCCGAGGATTTCAACCAAGCGCGCGATTTCGCGCCGGTCGCGCTGGAGGTCGAAGATGGGCTCGTACTCCAGCAAGTACTGGGCGTCGAAGTACGACGCCCACCACTCGGCAGACGCATGCGACCTGACCGCGGTGCCTCCCGTCGCTCGACGCGTCGAGCGTCCGGCTGGTGGTCGCATCTGGCCCGTTAGAAGAACACGGGCTCGCGATACGCGCCGAAGACTTCCTCCATCGCGTGACGAATCTCGAACAGTGTACCGTACGCACGCGCGCAGTCGAGGATGTACGGGATCAGATTCGCATCGGTTCGAGCTGCCTCACGCAAGGCATTCAGGCGTTGCGTCAGCAGGACATTGTCGCGTTGTGAACGGAGGGACGCGAGACGTGCGCGCTGAGATCGATCGACTTCTTCGCCGACTCGCAAGACGGGGATCGCGAGCTCTGGTTCGTCGGTGACGAATTCGTTGACGCCAACTACCACCTTGCGATGCTGTTCGATCTCCCACTGCTGGCGCGCTGCGGATTCGGCAATGCGTCGCTGGAACCACCCCTGCTCAATCCCCTTCACCACACCGCCCATGTCATCGATGGTGGAGAAGATTTGTTCGGCCTCGCGCTCCAGCGAGTCCGTCAGGGCTTCGATGTAATACGAGCCCCCCAGTGGATCGATCACGTTCGGCACGCCGGTCTCGTACGCGAGCACCTGCTGCGTGCGGAGTGCCACCTGCACCGCGTCCTCCGTGGGTAGGGCGAGGGTTTCGTCCATGGAGTTCGTGTGAAGCGATTGCGTGCCGCCCAACGCCGCGGCCAGCGCCTGGTATGCCACGCGCACCACGTTGTTCATGGGCTGCTGCGCGGTCAGTGTGACCCCGGCGGTCTGCGAGTGAAAGCGCAGCATCCACGAGCGGGGATCCTTGGCACCGTACCTTTCCTTCATGTGCCGCGCCCAGATGCGTCGGGCGGCGCGAAGCTTGGCGATCTCCTCGAAGAAGTCGTTGTGGATATCGAAGAAGAACGACAGTCGCGGCGCAAATGAATCGACGGACAGCCCTCGTGCCACACCGCGTTCCACGTAGGTGAAGCCGTTGGCGAGCGTGAATGCCAGTTCCTGAACGGCTGTTGCCCCGGCCTCGCGAATGTGGTAACCGGAAATGGATATCGTATTCCACTGCGGCGCGTGCGTCGCGCCCCACTCAAAGAGGTCCACGATCAGGCGCAACGCTGGCTCAATCGGGTAGCACCAGGCGTGCTGCGCCATGTACTCCTTGAGGATGTCATTCTGCACGGTGCCCCGCAGTTTCTCCGCGGAGACGCCCTGACGCTCAGCAGCTGCAACGTAGAAACAGAAGAGGATCACGGCCGGGCCGTTGATCGTCATTGAGGTCGAGACCTGATCGAGGGGAATGCCGTCGAACAGGACTTCCATGTCGGCCAGGCTCGAGATGGCCACGCCCGTCTTCCCGACCTCGCCCTCCGACCGGACATGGTCGGAATCGAATCCCATCAGGGTCGGAAAATCGAATGCCGTCGAGAGTCCCGTCTGACCGTGCTCGAGCAGGAACTTGAATCGCTGATTCGTGTCCTGGGCGCTCCCGAAGCCGGCGAATTGGCGCATGGTCCACAGACGACCGCGGTAGCCCGTGGGATGAATGCCGCGCGTGTACGGATACTGACCCGGCAACGGCAGCTGCTCGGCGCCTTCGTCAGCTACATCTAGTTTGGTGAACAGCGGTTGCAGGTCTGTCGACGAGTTGCTGAAGGCGACATTCCGTAGCTCTCCCCGCTCAAAGCGGGCGCGCCACGCGGCCACTTCGGCTCGCAGTCGTTCGAGTTCGGCGTCTGCGGTCAGTGTTGCGTCGTTGGTTCCGTGAACCGATGTCATGCGTCGTCCCTCGCAATGAGCGCTGCGCCCCGAACCAACAAGGCGTCGGCTACCGAAAATGGTGACACCGCGCCGCTCTCGACCAGCGGCAGCTGTGCCTGGATGTACGCCTGCATGGAGGCATCGCCCCACCATGTCCGACGAACGCGATGCTCCGCAATCTCGACGATCTGCTCACGAAGACGTTGCCGCCGGCGCGTTTGCAACTCCCCGCTGGACTCAAGATAGCGAAAGTGGCGATCAATGGCCGCCACTAGGTCCTCGACGCCCTCCCCTTGGGCGGCTACCGCTCGCAAGACGGGCGGGACCCAACCTTCGACCTGCTCCTCACGGGCCTTCTGTCGCGCCACACGGCCGGGGTTGTTGATGTTTCGCAGATCTACCCCATGGTGTGCGGGCACGTTTTTCATGATGTTGCCGTCGCGCAAGCCGAGCATCAGCTCGATATCGTTGCGTAACCGCTCGGAGCCGGGCCGGTCCGCCTTGTTCACCACGAAGATGTCGGCGATTTCCATCAGGCCGGCCTTCAGCGTCTGGATCGAGTCTCCGGATTCCGGCACAAGGATGACCGTCGTGGAGTCGGCGGCGCGCGCGATCTCCAATTCGCTCTGTCCGACGCCGACGGTTTCCATGAGGATGACGTCGAACCCAAAGGCGTCCAAGACATCGGCGACGGCGCGGGTGGCTGCGGACATGCCACCTAACGATCCACGCGTGGCCAGCGACCGGATGTAGACGCCGGGGTCCAGCGCCACGCTCTCCATCCGAATGCGATCTCCGAGCAAGGCGCCGCCGGTGAAAGGCGACGTCGGGTCCACCGCGATGATGCCAACCGTCAGGTTCAAGGCGCGGTAGGCTGTCGTCAGGCGCATGGTCATGGTGCTCTTTCCGGCGCCTGGCGGTCCCGTCAGACCGATGCGTCGCGCACGCCCAAGGCGCGGATGCAGAGTGCCCAGGAGCAGATCGAAGCCGTCGCGTTGATTCTCCACGATGCTGACCGCGCGAGCCAGCGCGGCCGGACGGCAGGCGTCGAAGTCCACCAGCAAGCGCTCGAGAGGCGCGGGCATGGGCAATCGCGTCGACGTCATGCGGTCACAGAAGTCTGCGGGGCATCGAACAACCGTTCGTTATGGGCGACCGGCGGAATCGCCGGTTCCAGGTTCGTCATGCTCGTCGCGAATTTCTCCAACCAACTCCTCCAGCAGGTCCTCCAGGGTGGCCAGACCGGTCGTAAGGCCCCGGTCATCGGTCACAATCGCCAGGTGCTTGCGCTCCCGCAGCATCCGGAAAAGGATGTCGCTGCACCGGGCCGCGCCAGACGCAGTCACCACCGCGCGAAGCGTATTTGGCATCTCCCCCTCCGACTGAAGGAGATCGAACGCGTGCAACATCCCTTCGATATGATCGAGGTCGCCGCGGTACACTGGAACCCGTGAGAATCCGGATTGCGCGACCTGTCGCACGATGACGTCCGGCGCTTGCGCAGCGTCCACCGCAAAGATGTCGCTCCGCGGCGTCATGGCGTCGCGTAATCGGCGCTCCCCGAACTCCACCACGCTAGAGATGATCGCGATTTCTGCTCGATCGCCGACGCCTTCGATCTCTCCCTCGCGAAGAAGCTCCTCGATGGCATCATCCTCCCCTTCTGCGGCGACGCGGCGCGCCTCTGCGCGGCGTTCTCCGGTCACGCGCCGGACCAGGGCCAGCAAGGGCGACAGAATGATGTCCAGCGCCCGCACCGGAGGGAGCAGCACCGGAATGAGCTGGCTTGGCCAGCGACGGGCGGCGGCGCGCGGAATGAGCTGACCAATCACCAGCAGGACCAAGGAGTATCCGATCGCCAGCTGCACCACCACCAGCGTGGTCGGCGCGTTGGCGCCGATGTACGCTCCGGCCGAGAAAACCGTAAGCGAAACGCCAGTCGTGGCGGCGAGCAGCATGCGATGCGGGCGTTCCAAGTACAGCTCCGCGGCTACCGCGCCACTCAAGCGACGTTCTACCCAATGGCGCAGCCAGATGCGACTGGCGGAGCGCACCGCAGTGGCCGCAGCCGTGAGCCAGGCGACGATGCCAATGCTGGCCAAAAGGAAGGAGGTCACGAAGCCGTATCCTCCGCGCCATCCAGCCGTTCGAAGTACACGCGATGCACTCGTCGCCGAATCACGCGTTCGACAATGACGCGGAACCCGCGCAACGTGGATTCCTCACCAGCTCGCGGCACGCGACCGAACAATTCATAGATCAACCCGCCGACCGTCGAGACATCGTCGCGTCGCACGTCGACGTCCAGCAAGTCCGACAGTTCGTCGAGGGTCAGTCGCGCAGAGACCCAGAAGCGACGGCCATCCTCATCGCGCTCGATCGGTGCTTCTTCCTGATCGTACTCGTCGCGGATATCGCCGACGATTTCCTCAAGGACGTCTTCAATGGTGATCAGACCGGCCGTCCCACCGAATTCGTCGGCCACGATCGCCATGTGCGTACGACTCGCCTGAAAGTCACGCAACTGGGCGTCCGCCTTCTTGGCGCCGGGAATGAAGATCGGGGGCCGCACCAGGGACTCCCACCCGGCCGCTGGGGGTTCGTCAGCCACAACCCACGGCAACAAATCCTTCGCATACAACACCCCGATGACGTTGTCGATGGTCTCCGCGTACACGGGCAGCCGCGCATGCTCGGCACTGCGTACGCGATCGACGACCTCGGACCACGGACTATCTCGGTCGACGGCCACGATATCGACCCGCGGGATCATGATTTCGTGGACCTCCGTGTCTCCGAGTGCGAAGACGCCCTTGAGCAAGACCTCCTGCTCTCGGCTAGCCTCTGCTTCGGCGGCAACCACTTCCCGGAACTGCTCGGCGGCCGCTTCACGATCTGCTTCACGCCGAGCCGGCGGCGGGAGGACGGCGTGGAGGGTCTTGTCAATCGCCGTGCCTAACGTCACGACCGGCAGCAGGACCCGCTCCGTCGCCAGGATGAAGCCATAGAAGCGCTCCGCCGCACGCACGCCTAACGTATCGCCGGAGCTCCGAGCCAGGCTTTCTGACACACCGACCAGGATGAATGCCGCGACGCCGCCAAGCAGCAGGCGCTGCCCGCCGTTTGATGTTAGGCCCCACAACGCCCAGGCCGTACAGGTCCCACTAATGAGCTGCGCCACAATCCTGGCAAAGGCCAAGGCGCGATGGGTCTTCTCTCGCCGGTCAAAGAGCGCGCGCAGGTGGGGTGGAAGCCCATCCTCTGGGTCCAAGGCGAGGAGCGCCCCGTCGGAGACGGCACAGAGGCCCGCCATGGCCGCAGCCAAGATGGCAAACAGCAGGGCGACGCTGTCTACCATTGGCCAGCGCGCCTTGCCGAGCGCAGGAGTTGCTCCTGGCGGCGCCACATGGGGCTGCGTTCTCGTGCCGCCTCGGGGTGCTCAGCACCGAGCGCGTGCAGGACGCCGTGGATCACGACCCGGGCCATCTCCTCACGGGCCGAGATGCCTGCCGCCCGGGCATTGGCGCGCACGACGTCCGGCGCGATGTAGATGTCCCCGATCACCGGTTCAGACCGCGTGCGGCGCCGGAAGGCCAGTGTGATGATGTCCGTGGTACCCCGATGTTGCAGCAGGCGCTCGTTCTGCCGAGCCATCGCGCGATTCGTCAGGCAGGCGATGGATACCACGGCATGCCGTACGTGAAGTCGGCGCAGCGTTGCCTGTGCTAAGGCACGAATCCGAGGCACGGCAAGTGGCAACCGTCCGGCAGACGCCGACACCTCGACGGTGACGGTCGGCGACTGCGGTCGCAACGGAGGCTCAGAGGCTCCGGGGGGAGAGCTTGGCATGACGAGAGGCGTCAGGCCCCAGCGTCGTCCGCGTACGCTTTGATGATCTCGCGGACGAGCCGGTGGCGTACCACGTCGGCGTCGGAGAGATAATGAAAACCGATGCCTTCGATCCCGGTCAGGATGCGCTCGATCTGGATGAGCCCGGATTCTTCGCGCTTCGGAAGGTCGATTTGGGTCTTGTCGCCCGTAATGACCGTTCGCGAGTTCACGCCAAGCCTCGTCAGGAACATCTTCATTTGCGCCGACGTGGCGTTCTGCGCTTCGTCCAAGATCACGAACGCGTCGCTCAAGGTACGACCGCGCATGTACGCCAGCGGCGCGATTTCGATGACCCGTGTTTCCAGAGCGCGCTGCATCCGTTCCGGTGGCATCATGTCCTCGAGCGCGTCGTACAACGGGCGCAAGTAGGGATCCACCTTGGCCTGCATGTCCCCGGGAAGAAAGCCCAGGCTCTCGCCAGCTTCAACAGCGGGACGCGCCAGCACAATTCGCCGAACGCGCTTGCGACTCAGTGCGTCAACCGCTGCCGCCACCGCCAGGTACGTCTTGCCCGTGCCGGCCGGGCCGATGCCGACGACGATGTCGTTATCGGCAATCAGGCGAAGGTAGTCCGCCTGCCCCGGTGTCTTTGGCTGGATGATCTTGCGTACGCCGGGCAGAATGATGCGCATGTCGTCCGACGTGGCTCCGTCTCGCGTCTGCTCCAGGCTCATGCGCAAGACGTCATCTGCTTCCAGCGTTTGGCGCTGGCGGGCGGCGTCAATCATGCGCTGTCCGAGTGCCGCGGCGCGCTCGACGGCTTCTTGCGGCCCGACAATCGAGAGCACGTCGCCACGCATGGCAACGCGCGTCCCGGTTTGTCGGCCCAGCTCGAGCAAGTTGGCGTCGTGCACGCCGGCCAGGACCAGCGGATCCACGCCTTCGGCATTCAGTCGATGAGTAACGTCGTCGGCCACGGTCACGGGAGGGTCTTCAGGTGCAACGGCACAAGGTCGGCGTCGGCGACCGGAACCGGGGCGCCCTCGAACAGGGCGCGGGCCGCGGTCGTCTTCGGGAAAGCGATTACGTCGCGCAACGAGGGAGCCTGAGCCAGCAACATGGCAATGCGGTCGAATCCGAGCGCAAAGCCGCCATGTGGTGGAGCACCGGACGCCAGGCCGTCCAGCAGAAATCCAAAACGGCGCGCTTGCTCGTCGGCCGGAATGCCTAACAAGCGGAAGACGGTGCCTTGCAGGGCGGGATCCGTGATGCGGATGGAGCCGCTACCCAGTTCGTTGCCATTGTAGACCGCGTCGTAATGCAGCGCCCGACAGCGGTCAGGATCGCTGTCCAAGTGCGGCCGATCTTCCGGGTGCGGCGACGTGAACGGATGATGGGCGAACACCCGGACCCCGGTGGTTGGATCCACCTCGAACAACGGGAAGTCCACAATCCAGCAGAAGGCGTGCTCACTCACCCGCTTCGTTCCCGGCCGAGCCAGCACCATCGTGCGCACGGCGTGCAACGCGGGCGAGGTGATGTGATCGGGCCCCACCACTGCCAGTACCAGCTCTCCGTTGGGCGCGTCCAGTCGCTCGAGCACGGTTGCGCCGAGGGCCTTGACCCCCTGCCCCTCCCACCCGGCGTCGGTGCGCTTAGCCCACATCAATCCACCGGCCTTCGCTTCCTTGGCCGCCGCCGCGAGCGCATCGATCTCCTTCCGTGAGGCTTCCGCCGCTCCCGACACGCGCAAGGCGCGCAGGCGTCCGCCGGCGCCTAACGCCTCACGAACGAACGGCGCCGCGTCTTCACCAATCATCGGCGTCAGGTCCGAAATCGTCAGCGCATAGCGGAGGTCAGGCTTGTCCACTCCATACCTCTCCATCGCTTCGCGCCAAGCCAAACGCGGGAACGGGGCTGAGATCGCATGGCCGGCCTCCTTCCAGAGGGCGACCAGGACCATCTCGATAAAACCCTGCACATCTTCCTGACCGACGAAGCTGGCCTCGATGTCGATCTGAGTGAATTCCGGCTGACGATCAGCACGCAAGTCCTCGTCGCGAAAGCAACGCGCGATCTGGAAGTAGCGATCGAGGCCCGCCACCATCAACAACTGCTTGTAGATCTGCGGTGACTGCGGCAGCGCATAGAACTCGCCAGCATGAACGCGGCTAGGCACCAAGTAGTCGCGTGCGCCTTCCGGAGTCGGCTTGGTGAGGATGGGCGTTTCGATCTCGAGAAACCCCGCTTCCGCTAGCGTACGCCGCGCCACCTGCAGCAGGCGATGACGCATCACGAGGTTGGCTTGGAGTTCGGGACGACGCAGGTCCAGGATCCGATGTTTCAGCCGCAACTCTTCGGCCGCCAGCTTCTCTCCCTTCCCGCGGGCAACAGGAATCGCCGGTGTGGCCGCCGGTCCGACAATCCGGGCGCTGGTCGCCTGCACCTCAATGCCGCCGGTCTCGAGTTCCGGATTCCGACCCTCAGGGGGACGGGCGACGATGGTGCCTTCCACGAGCACGACAGTTTCCGGCGACAGTTGTTCGGCCACCGCCATGGTCTCCGGATTCGTAGCCGTCGGGTTAAACGACACCTGCACCAACCCGAGCCGGTCTCGCAGGTCGACAAACACCAGCCCCCCAAGGTTGCGGGTGCGATGCACCCAGCCGCCGAGCCGGACGCGCGTGCCGACGTGCGATTCGCGCAGCTCGCCGCACGCGTGCGTGCGCATGGTGGTGGAGAGTGGTGCGGACCCGCTCACGTCGTTCGCTCCCGGCGCCGGTGCGCCATCAAGAATGTCAGTATCCCTGTTGCTGCTCCTGCCATGTCTGCCACCCAGTCTAGCACGTCCATGTCACGACCGGGAATGAACTGCTGGTGCCATTCGTCCAAGGCGGCGAACACGGCAATCGCCAGCAACACGCGAAGCACCACAATTTTCGAAGCTGCCGGCTGCCGAGCACGAGTCAGCAGGGCACCAAAGACCGCGTACAGGCCGAAGTGCACGAACTTGTCCGCGTCGGGAATTCCGTGGGCACTTGGAATCACGCTTCCCGGGAGGGACGTCAGCGTGAGGATCACGGCGGCCCAGAGGATTGGCCAACGGATCCGACGTGCGAGTAACTCGTCGGGCAAGCTTATGCCTTCGCGTCGTCAGGCGTGAACATGGGGCGTTAAATCTATGCGGTACGCGCATTTCCGTGAAGCGCCGCGATTGACCCCCGTGCGTTCCCGTCCTATGCTCCACTCATGCGCGTTGCCAGTGCGATCGTCGCAACCCTGATCATCCCTCAACTGGTTGCGGCCCAACAGATACCGGGACGCGACCTGTTTGATTTTCCGCTCGGTTCGGTAGGCGAAGCCGGGGCTATTTCCTTGGCCTCGGCAGACGGTCTTCGGAATCCCGCCAGTATCCTGCTTCCCAGTTCGGCCCTCGCGCGCCTGAGTATCTCGTCCCTCCTGACGGGTTCGCAACAAGGGGTCAGTGGCCAAGTGGCTTCTGCCGCGTACTCGTGGGAGAAAACGACGTTTGGCCTTTCCGTGGCTCGGGCTAGCGTGAGTGGCATTTCACGCACCGATAGCGATCCGCAGTCGATTGGTGGGGATGTTCCCTACAACGGCCTCGCGGTATCGGCGATGGTGGCCAAACGACAGTCGAATCGCTTGTCCGGCGGATTGGCGGTTCGCGTGCTGCACGGCGAGCTAGACGTCACGACACGCACCGAAGTTGGCATCGACGCGGGCGTCGTCGCCGAGCACCTCACTCGGCTAGATGCTCGGCTGGCGGCTTCTAGTTTTTTCTGGCGGCCGGGAACGCACAGTGGAGATGGCGCTTCATTCTCAGGCGCGGCCGACCTGCGGGCGCTGGGAACGGCAGAATCGCAGGCCGTTCGCGCGGGGTACGCATTCATCTCGACGCCGGGCACGTCAACGGAATCGTACCTATTTACCTCCGCGCGCTGGCAGGTGCTGGAGGCGCGCACCGGAGTATCCCGGAGTTCGGCATACTCTCACGAGTCCTTGAGATGGCGGCTGGCGGTGGGTCTGCACGTGGAGCGGTATTTCGTCGCCATTGCCCGTGAAGACAGCCCCGCCGGCCTGGCTCCCTCGTACCAGTTCACCCTAACGAGTCTTTTTCCGCGCCTGTAAATGGTCGATCTGTTGAACCTGGAGCCCGCCGACGCTGCCAAGCACCTCGCCGCCTTCGCCGAGGCGCAGGGGCTACCGGCCTACCGCGTCACCCAGGTCATGCACCGCCTGTGGCAACAACCGGTGCCGTCGTTTGCCGAGATGTCGGAGTTGCCGCGCGCCCTGCGCGACCAACTGGCGTCGAACTTCGCCATGAGTCGGTTGGCCCTCGAATCCCAACAGACCTCCGCCGACGGGACGCGAAAGTTCCTGTTTCGGTTGGGCGACGGCCAGTTGATCGAGACGGTGGCGATTCCCGAAGATGAGCGCCTGACGTTATGCATCTCGTCGCAGGCCGGGTGCGCTCTCCAGTGTGCGTTTTGTGCGACAGGTGCCATGGGTTTTTCTCGCAACCTGACGCCGAGTGAGATCGCCGGTCAGGTGCGGGAGTTGGCCCTGCTCGATCCGCCGTTGCGCCCGACGAACATCGTGTTCATGGGCATGGGCGAGCCGCTCATGAACTGGAAGGCCGTGGACGTGGTGTTGACGATTCTCAATGCTCCTGACGGATTCGGGATTGGCGCGCGGCACATCACGGTGTCGACGGTGGGAGTGCTGCCGGGAATTCAGGCCTTGGCGCAGCGCCCCGAGCAGTTCCGACTGGCGATCTCGATTCACGCGCCAACCGACGAGCTGCGACGGCGCTTGATGCCGGTTAACGTCAAGTATCCGTTGGCCGACGTTATTGGCGCCGCGAAGGCCTTCGATCGCCGCGTAACGTTCGAGTACGTGATGCTCGGCGACGTAAATGATGGGGCGGAGCAAACGTCGCAGCTGGCGGCATTGGCTCGCGAGTGCCGGGCGTTTGTGAACTTGATTCCCCTTCATCCCGGCGGGGTTGGCGATTTTCACCCGACGCCTGGCCGGCGTATCCACCTGTTCGCCGAGCGGTTACGGCGGGCCGGCGTGGAAGTGGCCGTGCGAAAGAGCCGCGGGACAGACATCGCCGCGGCCTGCGGGCAGCTACGGGTAGAGCGGCTGCGGCGGCGGACGCCAACTGGTGCCGAGGAAAACGGTGACATCCAGGTAGCGTGAAGAATCGGGGCGCGACTCCATACGTGCGCCGCCTAACGCTTTCGCCACCGCCTGTGCCCAATCTGGATGCCCCGAGCGATCCACCACCAGCGTGGAATCGCGTCGAAGGGTGTCTGACGCATAGCGCACCACGTCAAAGCCCGCGTCTCGCAGAAAGAAGGTCGCTTGCCGTGCCAACCCGCGCACGCCGGTGCCGTTGACGACTTCGACGATGATGCGCGTCCCCGCTGGCGCCTTCACCGCCGGCGACGAGACTGGCACGATCGGGCGCGGCGCGACTCGGTGAGACCACCACCACACGACGACGCCAGTAGCGCTCACCACCAATACGGCGGCGGCGATTCCCCGCCCTATTGTACGCGATTCCACAGCGCCACCGTTTCCGGAAAGACAGGTTTTCCCTCGCGCAACGTCCATTCCAGCCGCATGCGTACGACCTGGCGGAAGACGCCATCGAAGTCATGCGGCAGGTGGGCGGCCAGAAACGCGCGATCGCCGTGCATGAACGGACGCCCTGGCTCCAGAAAGTCCGCCATAAACAGGGCTCGGCCTGTGGGCCCCCACTCCGGGTTGCCTAACGTATGCCAGCGGATGGCCTCCAGAACATCCTCACGTCGCTCGCCCTCTCGGGCCAGTCGCGTGGCGGCGGCGGGGCCGTGCAACACACTCGTCGGACGCGGATCGTTGCCAACCTCGGCGCGCAATTCAAGATCACTGGCATCGCGGAGCGCATCGTGCCAGGCGCCGGCGTCGTGCCACGCCTGCCGTGCCGCGGCATCCAAGCCAAGCTGTTCACCCCAGTTGTCCAACAGGGTGGTCACCCGTGCGATGTGCGCCCGACGCTTCTCGTTGACGATCGCCCACGGCGGAAGGACGACGGCGGTTGAAGAAAGAGACACGGGCGCGGCGAGGAAGTGAACGGGAGCCGCAACGTAGACGACCCCGCGTTAGGTGTCAAATCGCGGCTATCGCAAGTGCGTGAGGCGTCGCGCCAGGTCGCCCAGGTATCCGACCAAGGCTTGCAGTTCCGACGTCGCACCCTCCAACTCGGCCAGGGCTCGGGCCTGGTCCTTGGTGGACGATGAAACGTCGGCGGCACCCACGCGATTCTGCTCCGAGATCACGGCCAGTCGTTCACTCCGCTCTCGGGTCTGCGCCACAAATCCTTCCTGCTCCGTCGAGGCTTCGGCAATGCGGCGGGACCAAGCCGCCGCCGACTGACTCGCATCCAGAATCGCTTGCAGGCCGCGCTGTGCACTCACGGAGATCGATTCCACGTCTGACAATCCTGAGCGTCCGCGTTCCATCTGCTCGGCGGCCCGCTGGGCCTGAGACGCGAACGAGGTCAGGATCTGGGAGGCGGAATCCGATGCGCGGGCACTCTGCTCAGCCAATCGACGAATCTCTTGGGCGACGACCGCGAAGCCGCGGCCTTCGTGCCCCGCGCGCGCTGCCTCGATGGCCGCGTTGAGGGCCAGCAAGTTGGTCTGCTCCGCGAGGTCGCGAATGGCTGCCACAAATTCGTTGATGCGTCGCGTCCCAGCGCTCAACTCATCCATCAAGGCCGCGCTCTCGCCAACGAACTGCTTGGTGGTGACCAGTCGCTCAATGGCGGAGGCCACCGTGTCACGCTGCTCGTGCGCAATCCCGGCGGAACGTTCGGAAGCCGTCGCCGCATCGCCGGCGTCGCGGGCAACGGATGACGTCAGTCGGTACAGTTGGTCAGCCGCGTCTCGACTTTCGGCCGCCTGCGACTGCTCCTCGGCAACCGAATGCGACATTTCATCCGATAGGCGGGCCACCGACTCGCCGCCGCGGCGCAGAGCCTGCGCGGAGTCGGTCATGGTGGCCAGCTGTCGCTCCAGGCGATGCACGGCCTCGATCAGCGGCTGGCGAAGGTCCTGGATCTGCATGGTCGTCGCCAGCTGCGACGCAACGCGCTGGGCCAAGGCCTGCTGCTTGGGGCCGTACATCGAGCGCTTGTGGTGCTCCAGTTCCATCAAGCCGACCGTGCGCTCGCCAAAGCGCAACGGCACCACCAGCAGGCTGCGGCCGGTGCTGCCAGGCACCAGGCGAGGATCCCGCATGGCATCTACAACGCGTTGCGACTCACCGCGCTCGAGCGCCTGCTTGCGCAGCGGCGCCAAAGCCTCCGATGCGGGTTCCGGCTTGGGGAGCAAGCCGGATCGATCGCTGAACACAACGAAGGCGCCACTCGCCGACACATTGACGATGCGAAAATCCGACCAGTCGACGAGTCGATTGGCCAGGGCGGCAATCTGCGCGAAGGCCTCCGCCATCGATGCGTCGGAGCTGACGACCAACTCCATCGCGTGGAGTTTGTGAAGCTCCTCGGCTCCGATGGCTTCTTCTAGTATGCGCCGAAACAGGATGCCGCCAAAGCCGAGGGCCAGGGCCACCAGGATCCAGCCGGCGCGCGACACATACTCGAGCGTCAGCAGGATGATCGTCACGGCCAGCGTCGAGGCAACGAACGTCAGGGTCTCGTAGCGGACGATCAGGGAAAGCTCGTCGGCCATGAGCTTTCTTCGCGAAAGCAGCGAGAAATACTGCAGGGCTCGTGAGAGAATGAAGTGCACTAGCACCAACACGCTGATCGCCGGGAGCGTCGCCGCACCTAACGTGCCTATCAGACCGTTCGGCGTCAGGCCTCCGACCACGACGTATGCGCCAAAGGCAGCAACAACAGCGAGCACTTCACGGCAGGCGTTGATCCACGCGGCTTCCACGGGCTTGTCGAGCAGCCACGTGTCGGTCGTGAGCACTCCGATCGCGAGTGCGAGCGCGGTCGACGGCAGTCCGGTCGCTAAGGCACCTCCGATTGCCACTACCGAAACGCCGGACAAGTACGAGTACTTGGTCAACGCCAACGGGCGAGCCCGCAAGAGCAGCGTGGCCACGAATAGCGCCGCCAGTCGTTCCGGATGCTGGAGCCAGCGCGGATCGCGGATCAAAATGCCGATCAACGCGAGCAGGCCGGCGATCATGGTGCCGCGCCCGACCGCGTCCACGCGAATCCGCACGTTAGGCTTCGTCAAGCGCCCCACGCAGCGAACGCACCAGTCGCTCCACCGCCACCGGTCCCTCTTGGGCGGCGCGAACCACTGCGCTACCAACCACAATGCCGTCGGCCAGTTGACCGAGCGAGCGTGCTTGCTCAGGTGTCGAGACGCCAAACCCCACGCAGACCGGCATCGAAGTCACCTGACGCAGCCGTGCGACCACGTCGGGGAGGTCCGAGGCGAGGTCCTCGCGGGCACCAGTGACACCTAGCCGAGAGATCAGGTAGACGAAGCCTCGACCGTGTGCGGCGATTTCTCGCATGCGCTCCACGGGCGTGGTGGGTGCCACCAAGCGCACGAAGGCCAAGGGGCCTGCTCCAAATCGCTGTTCGAGCGCCGGATCAGCGCCTACGGGAAGGTCCGTGATCAGAAGTCCGTGCGCGCCAGCAGCGGCGGCCCGTTCGAGCGCAGACGTGCCAGCCGCCAAGACTGGGTTCAGATAGCTGAACAGTACGACTGGAATGGAAACCGCGGCCTTGCCGATCAGCTCCAGGGTGCGATCGAAAGTGACGCCCTGCGAGAGTGCCGACTGCGAACTCGCCTGGATCACGGGCCCATCGGCCATGGGGTCCGAGAATGGCAGCCCGACCTCTATGACGTCGGCACCGGACGACTCGAGGACCCGCATGAGCGTGACCGTTGCGTCTGGCGACGGATGCCCGGCGGTGATGTAAGTGACCAGCGCGCGCCGCCCGCGAGCGGCTAGCGTCGCCAGGTGGCGGCTCAGGAGGTCAGACGAAGTAGTCGCCGACGTTGATCCCATACCGATCGGGGTCCTCGGTCTTGATGATGGTGCGCTTGAAGACGCCGGCCTCGGTCTGCTCCGAGAGGTCGACGAGGTGACCGGGGTACAGTACGTTGCCGCGGTCGTCCGAGACAATACGCACAATCGGGCGTGAGATCGCGTCAGGCCGCGAATTCGCAGCGTGGACCAGCGCCAGCTCAAACGTGTCGAGCACCACCAAGGTCCCGACCGGGAACAGTCCCAGCAAGGTGATGAAGCCCTTCACCACCACGGGGTCAAAGCCGCGCCGCGGGTTGTCGCGCATCCCAGCCAGTACCATGGCCGGCGACATGGGTGTCGTCTGGTAGTGCCGGCGGGAAGTGGCGGCGTCGAACCCGTCAGCCACGGCCACGATCTTGGAGAAGATGCTCTGTTGGCGGGGTCGAACGTTCTTCGGGTACCCGGACAGGTCGGTCTTCATGTGGTGCTCGTAGGCGACCACCATCGACCGATACGGCGGATCCTGCTGACCCCGCATCTGAAACAGCGCCAGCACGCCCAGCCATGGGTGTGCGGCCAGCCAGCGCCAGTCGTCGTCGGTCAACCCGCCGGTCTTGTTCAGGACGTTGATGGGAACGCGCGACTTGCCGATATCGTGAAACAGTGCGGCCATGCCAAGATCGTACAGCTGCAACTTTGTCAACCCAAGTCGCCGCCCCAGCGCCACGGAAAAAATGCAGACATTCACGCTGTGCGTGAACGTGTACTCGTCGTAGTCTCGAATTGTCGTCAGGCCAACCAGTGACGTCTCCTCGTTCAGGATCTGGTCGACGATCGTCTGCACCACGCGCTTGATCTTCTTGATGTTTGGCGCGTGGCCCAGGCGCACGGAGTTGATGACGTCCTTGGTGACAGCGACGGACTGCGAATACGTTCGTTTGGCGGCCTCCTTGGCGCGCTTCATGAAGTCCGTGTCGTCTTCGGCGATCGTCGGCGCGCCCAACTCGAACGCCGTGATGCCCGCGGCGGTCAGCTTCTCCAAGACGTCGTAGTGCGTGACATCGGCGTCGCGGCTGGACGTCAGCAGGTTGGAGAGAAACACCAACCAGTCCCGCGGGGTCATCGTGTCGACCACGCGCACCGTGCCGATGCCGCAAGCGCGGAACAGCGACAGGATCTGACTAAACGACGCGTAGTTGTCGAGGTCCAGACGCAACCGCGTGGAGTTCACGAAGATGAACTCACTGGACGCCCGCAGTTCGAGCTCGTGCTCGCGTTCGATGAGCGTGTTGGCGCTGGCGGCCAAATCCTCCAAGGCGTTGCGCACGGCCTCGTTTTCCGGCGGATACAACCGAATGACGCGCATGGCGCCGTACACCTGTACGATGAGCTGTCGACCCGCCTTACGAAGGAACGAGTCGCTCGTCGCGTCCTGGAGTTGGGCCAGCCCGCTCACGCCGTGCCTCCGCGCAAGATCCGGTTGACCGCATTGCGGACCAGGATCTCCTTGTCGGTCGAGGCCTTCTGCAGGGCGGCGAGAGCCCCATTCGATCCCACCTTGCCTAACGCCATAGCCGCACAGGCCCGGAGTTCGGGGTCTTCGCGACGCCCGAACAACCCCTTGCCGTTCAGGTAGCCGTCGAGCATGGAGACGCCCGCGTCCCCGCACATGGCACCATAGGCTTCGAAAAAGGCCATCTTCTCCGTGAGGTCGGCTTCATGGATGCGCTTCCCCTTCAACACGCCTTCCAGCTTGGCCAAGGCCGGCCGATGCGTCCGGGTGGCGAAGGCCCGCGCCGAAGCAACGCGCACATCACGCTCGGAATCCTCGATGCCGCGTTCGAGCTGCTGCAGGGCACCGGGCGTCCCGATTTCCGCCAACGCCTGCACCGCCACGATGCGCACGGACGCATCTGCGTGCACGGCCAGGCGAGCCAATGCCGGCACAGCGGCCGCCGCCTTCATTGCCCCGGCTCGGCGGACGGCTTCCAGCATGACCTCACGCTCGGGCGCCCCGATCAAGCGAACGAGTTCCGCGGTGTTGGCCGCCGCCAAGCGGGATGCCGCCGACTCCAACAGTTGGCGTACCCGCGGCGACTGCACCTTGCCCAGCCAGACAAACACCGTGGCCATGGCCGTGACGCGGAGCTGGTCAAAGAGGGCGTTCAGGTCTTCCTGCGCCGGCAGCTCCACCCAATCGTCCAGCGTCTGCAATAGCTGTGTCAGGGCGTCGGGGTCGCTCATGCGACTGGGAAGGCCTAACAAGGCCTCCTTTTGCGCGGGCGACAGATCGCGCGCCCGCCCCGCCGCCACGGTGACCTCGCGCAGCAGGTATGAGGCCGACTTGAGGTGCCCCGCCGACAACAGCTGCACCAGCATGCCGTCCAACAGGCGTGTGATCTCGTCACGCACCTTGGTGTCACTCTGTTGCTCGTAGATGTCAACGAGCGAGGCCACGACATTGGTTCTCAGGTCCGATGCGTACTCGGCCTGAATCTCACCGCGCAGGTATTCAACCTCGCGTTCGTCCAGGAAGTAGAGCGTCGCCGAGAAGTAATCCAGGTTCACGACCCCCGTCGGCAGGATTTCTTCGCGTGGCGGCTCCTGCACCATCCGTGATTCGACCAGACGTTCCTTCGCTGCGTCGTCGCTCGCCTCGAGCGGCGCAGTGGACTCCATGGACACGTCCACGTACCGATACCGGACGAAGGCGAACTCCTGCTCCCAGAGGAGCGTCAGCAGGTCATCCTCGTCCGGTGACGCCTTGCGAACCTTGGCGATGATCTGCAGGAGCGTGATGATCTCCTGCGTTTCCACGTCGCGTCGGAGCTGCAGCTCGCGGATGCCGTCCTTGTAGAGGACCCACGGGAGGGCGTCGCTGGTCTTGTCGGGTTCGTTGACGACAACGTGCCCTTCCCACTTGAGCTGCGTGTCCGTCACCTCGAACGTCAGCTCTTCGGTGTGTTGCCAGATCGGCGCGAAGGCTCCCTTGACGTTTTCCAGCGCCTTCAGGTAGGTCGGGTTGTTATGCAGATACAGCTGGTGTGCACGCATGGCCCGCGCAAACAGCCGCAACATCTCTTCCACCAGCGAGATGTTGAATGGCGGATCCGCCAGCTCCGACTCCGCTTTCGCGGTGGGGGCGCTTTGCACGATCACGTGGGCAGGATCCCCAGCTCGCTCACCTGCGCGACGTCCTTGTCACCGCGGCCGCTCACGCACAGCAGCACGAGGTCTTCGGATGCCCACCGACGGCGCTCGCGTTCGATCCAGGCAACGGCGTGCGACGTTTCGAGCGCGGGGATGATGCCTTCCAGCCGACTCAACGTCGCGAAGCCAGACACGGCTTCCTGGTCGGTGATCGCGACGTAGCGGGCCCGGCCCGTGTCCTTCAGGTGGGCGTGCTCGGGCCCCACGCCGGGGTAGTCCAACCCCGCCGATATCGAGTGCGCCGGATGTACCTGCCCGTTCTGATCCTGCAAGAGGTAGCTCAATGCTCCGTGCAGTACGCCAGGGGATCCCATGGAGAGAGACGCGGCATGTCGGGGAGTCTCAAGTCCCTCGCCAGCCGCCTCTACTCCGACGAGTTCCACCTCTGAATCGTCAACAAAACCGGCAAAGATTCCCATGGCGTTTGACCCCCCTCCCACACAGGCCACGACCGTGCTGGGAAGGCGGTGTACCCGCTCCATGATCTGGGCGCGCGCCTCTCGCCCAATGACCGCCTGAAAATCCCGCACCAGCCGGGGATATGGGGCCGGCCCCACGACTGAGCCGATGATGTAGTGCGAATCCCTGACGTTGGTGACCCAGTCGCGGATCGCCTCGGTCGTAGCGTCTTTCAGCGTGCGCGTGCCACTCGTCACGGGGACGACGGTCGTACCCATCAGACGCATGCGGTAGACGTTCAACGCCTGGCGCCGCATGTCTTCCTCTCCCATGTACACGACGCAGGAGAGTCCGAAGCGGGCACACACGGTTGCCGTCGCCACCCCGTGCTGCCCCGCCCCCGTCTCGGCGATGATTCGTCGCTTCCCCATGCGGAGGGCGAGCAAAACCTGCCCCATCGCATTGTTGATTTTGTGGGCCCCCGTGTGGTTCAAATCCTCCCGTTTCAGCCATACTTGGGCCCCCACCAGCTCCGAAAAGCGTGGAGCGAACGTCAGCGGCGAGGGGCGTCCGACGTAATTCGCCAACAAGTCGTCCAGCTGGTCGTTGAACGCCGGGTCCTGACGCGCCGCGTCGTACGCCGCCGTCAGCTCGTCGAGCGCTGGGATGAGGGTCTCGGGAACGTACCGGCCTCCAAAAGCACCAAATCTCTCAGACATTACGGCCTCTTCTCCTGTCCTGACTTACGTCCCGTTGCCGCCTGCATGAACGCCGCGATGCGTTCTGCACTCTTCTCTCCCACAACCCGCTCAACGCCGGAGGACACGTCCACCACGTCGGGTACCAAGGTGTCGATCGCCTGCCCAACGTTGTCAGGGGTTAGGCCGCCAGCTACGACCAAACGCTTGCCGACTCGCAGGGACTCGACGGTGCGAGCCGCCCACGACCAGTCAAAGGCCGTTCCAGTCCCCCCCAGCGCGTTGGGAGCAAAGGCATCAAGCACGATCGCGTCCGCTTGCTCCCACGCTGCCCAGCCAGATGCCGTGTCACGATCGGGGGCAAGTCGCACCACGCCCCAAATCTCGCCAGAAAATGACTCGCGCACCGCTTGCCACTCGGCATGGTCCAGGGGATGAATCAGCTGCAACACATCGAGGTCCGCGGCGTGGGCGGCGGCAGCCAACTGTGTGGGGTCCGTCAGCGCGCACACTCCCACGCGTGTGCTGACGCGTGCGGTGTCACCGTCGAGTACGTCTCGCGCCTGAAGCGGTTGCAGCTGACGCTGACTGGGAGCCAAGACGACGCCTAGGTACCGAGCGCCGGCCTGCGCGGCCACCGCCGCGTCGACCGGGCGCATGAGACCGCAAATTTTCACCTCAGCCGGCACGGCTGACTCGTGCCACGCCAGTGAGCGCGCTGGTTGCCCGGACTGGATCGTTAGACTGTGACAGGAACGATCCGACCAAGACCGCGTCGGCCCCCTGGAGGGCGGCGCGTGAGACATCGAGACGGCTCCCCACCCCGCTTTCCGCGACGGCCACGCACGCCGCCGGGATCTGCGGCAGCAAGTGGGCGTGCACTTCGGGATCGACTTCCAACGACTCGAGGTCCCGCGAATTCACGCCAATCAGGGCGCTGCCCGAGTCCAGCGCCCATGAGAGCTCCGCCTCAGACCGTACCTCAACCAAGGCCTCGATCTCTGCTCGACGACATTCGGCCATCATCTCGTCCAGCAACCGCGGGCCGAGGGCGCGCGCGATCAGCAGCAAAGCAGACGCATGCAGAGACCGAGCTTCCCAGACTTGTATTGGGGTGACATGAAAGTCCTTCTTGAGGGTCGGAAGACGGGACGCCTGGCTGGCCGCCGTTAGGTCCTGAGCGCTTCCCCCGAATTCCTCAGGCTCCGTGAGCACAGAAAGGGCACGCGCGCCTCCCTTGGCGTAGGCGCCGGCACGTTCACCAGGGGCGAGTTCCTCGCGAAGAACCCCCTTGGAGGGCGATCGCCTTTTCAGCTCGGCGACCACGGCGACCTCACTTCCGGCTCCCAAGGCGGCGATCAACGACGGAGCCGGGGCCGCATGCTCAATGTCCCCAATCGCGGCCAGGATCGCATCGCGATTCAGGAGTCGTGCTCGCTTGCGCGCGCTTGCGCACAGTCGCCCGAGCACTCCGCCAGGTGGACTCCATGAGGATCCTTGCACTTCGGGTCCTGTTCGGCTATTGTAGGCCTTCGGCAGTTGTTCGGTGAGCGGTTTCTCGATCCCGAGAGCCCACTTCGCGGAGTCACAGATGTCGCTAACAAAACGGCAGCGCGAGATCCTCACGTTCCTTCAGGGCTATGCCGAGGACAACGGCTATGCTCCGAGCTTCGAAGAGATCGCGGCGCATTTCAACTATAACTCGTTGGCCACGGTGCACGAGCACCTGAGCAACCTGGAAAGAAAGGGATACATCAAGCGCTCGTACAACGAGAGTCGGGCGATCGAAATCTTGCCGTCTGACATGTTTGCCAAGGCGGTTGAGCTACCTCTGTTGGGCGCCGTAGCCGCTGGCGTGCCCATTGAGGCGGTTTCCACGCCGGAGACAATCGCCGTTCCCGACGATTTTGTGCGCCGTTCGGGCGATCACTTTGTGCTGAAGGTTCGCGGGAACTCCATGATCGAAGAGCAGATCCGCGACGGGGATTTTGTGATCGTGAATGAACGACGGGCCGCCGACAACGGTGAGATGGTGATTGCCCTCGTGAACCGCACAGCTGCAACACTCAAGCGCTTCTACCGCGAACGGGATGGTCGCATTCGGCTGCAGCCAGCGAATGACACCATGACCCCGATTTACGTTCACGAGAACGACATTGCCATCCAGGGGGTCGTCGTTGGCGTGATTCGGCGGTATTAGTCGCGGTACGCTGCGAGCATTCGCTCCAGCGCCTCACGACCAATGCCTGTGGCCAACGCAATGCGCGCGACTTCTACGCAGGCGGCATACGTTGGACAGCGCTCGGCCACATAGAGCGCCGCAGCAGCGTTCAGGATCACCGCCGACCGTGCGCCGTCGCTCCCTCCTCCGCTAAGGAGGTCGAGAATCAGCGCCGCATTTTCCGCAGGGGTGCCACCGCGAATGTCGTCTGAGCTCTTGCAGTGTAGCCCGAACTCGGACGGATCGACTTGCCACTCCTTGATGTTGCCGTGCCGAACCTCAGCGATGTGGGAAATACCCAGAGGGGACATTTCATCAAGTCCGGGGTCGCCGTACACCACCAAGGCGTGACGACTGCCTAGCGTCGCCAGGGCGCCAGCCAGCAGCATCAGACGTCCGCGGTCGGCCACACCGACCACCTGTCGACCAGCGTGCGCGGGGTTGGCGAGTGGACCGACGATGTTCATGACCGTCGGAATTCCCAGTTCGCGGCGCACGGGACCCACGTGACGCATCGCCGGGTGCATCGTGGGCGCGAACATGAACACAACGCCCGAGCGCTCCAGGACGTGTGCGAGGCGATCGACCGGGGCATCTAACGGCACACCTAGCGCCTCGAGTACATCGGCGCTCCCGGATTGCGAGGTGAATGATCGGTTTCCGTGCTTGGCGACCCGCACACCGATTCCCGCCGCGAGGAGCCCCGCTGCCGTCGAGATGTTGAATGTCGTCACGGCACCGCCCCCGGTGCCGCACGTATCTACCAGGGAGTCGGGATCACTGGACGGAACGGTGAGCATTGCGCCACGGAGCGCGCGAGCCGCTCCCGCCACTTCGGCGGGCGTTTCGCCTTTGACGCGAAGTGCGGTGAGCAGCGATGACACCTGCACGGGCGTGGACTCGCCCTGCATGATCGTCGTGAACGCGGCGACCGATTGCTCCTCGGTCAGCGCTTCACCGAACGCCAGCTTCCGAATCGCGGAGCTGACTGGGCTGCTATCCATTCCCGACGTCAATCAGGCGCTCGGCGAGCGAACCGTTCGTCGCGATCAGCGAGATAACCAACGTCAGCAACTTGACGCGCTCCATGTCCTCTTCGACAAAGACGCCACGCTTGGCGCGGTTCGTCAGGTTCACGACTCCGACCAGCTCGTCGCGATAGATAAGCGGAAATGAGATGAACGACCCCGTCGTGAGAAACTGATCGGCCAGGAGGGGGTGAGCGTGCGCCTCCGTGGCGTCCTGCACCAGAAGTGGCTCCCTGGACTGCGCAACGATCCCAGCGACGCCATGGCCGAACGGAATACGCGAACCTTCAACGATCTGGGGGGCAAGACCTCTCGTGGCGGCCAAATAGAGGGCGTTCTGACCAGGGACGCGAAGCATGAGGGAGCAGCGCTGCGCCTGCATGTCATCGCCAACGAGCGCGAGCAAGCCGTCCACCAGCTGTCGCGCGTCGGAGGTCGCGCTGTCCAGGCGCAAGGCGCGTTCGATCAAGTACTGCGTTCGGGTCTTCTGCCGCAGGGCCTCGCTCCGCCGATGGAGTTCGATGTGCGCCTGCTCCAGTTGAGCCACCGCAGCCATGAGCTGTTGCTCCAGGGACTGCGACTTTCTGCCGGCGCGACGCGCTTCCTCTTCCCTCGCAGCCAGCTCGTGCTCCAGGTGCACCACTCGGGCGGCATCGTGGGCTCCTGACGACACGGCGGCGCCGCGCGCACGTCCCAGTTCCTCCTCAAGCGACGAGAGTTTGCGAAGGTACTCACCATGCACGCGCTCCGTGACGTCTTCGAGCGTGGTGACCGCCTCGTCGCGGGCCTCGCGGTCGGCAAAGCGCTGGTAGGCGAGGTCAAACAACGCCACGCACGGGGCGAATCGCTCGTTTGTCCGCGTTCCGAACATCTTGCGCTGCTCGTACAGCGCCAGTACGGCGGTCAACGCGCCGTCTGTCGTTAGGCCGCGAAGGGAAAGGATGCCGCCGTCAGCAAAGGGCGACAGCGCAAAGAGCCGCGCGTATTCTGCCGAGCGATCTCCGATGTCCACGAACTGCCCGCCGGCGGCGATTTGCGTGCGCAGGGCTGGCGGAAGATGGTCGAAGGTCGTGTTGACCTCGGTGCGGACAACTGCTCCGTTTTGAGGCGACGCCCGGTCTCGGAACAGCGTGCGCCGCCCATCGTAGCGAATCAGCCCCAGGATCGCCGACCGGTCACCGTCGGCGAGGGCCTCGCCGAGTGCAATCAAGGCGGCGTCGAGGTCCGGTGCGACGTTGAGCGCGTGCGCGAGCGAGGGGAGAGCGCGTGTGGACATGTGTGGGCAGGTCCGCCGCGGAACGCTGCCCGAGCGGACGTGCAATGTGGCCGCGTACGTCAAGCCGTGTCAATCGCTTCCGACTGCGCCGGTTTGCTTGAACGCGCCCTGCTGGTACGCTACGTTTCCTCCATGACGGCGCGCCACGTGCAGCTCGTGCTGCACTATGACGGTTCCGCATTTGCCGGGTGGCAAATTCAGCCAAAGCAGCGGACCGTGCAGGGCGAATTGGAGCGTGTGCTCGCCGATCTCTGCGGACAGCGAGTTGTGGCACAAGGGGCTGGCCGTACCGACGCGGGCGTTCACGCTCGCGGACAGGCGGTTGGTGTACGGGTCGCGTCTACGTGGACGACCGCGAAGTTGCGGCGCGCACTGAACGCGCTCCTCCCGGAAGACGTGTGGGTCGCGGCGGCGTACGAGATGCGCCCCGAATTCCATGCACGATTCAGCGCTACATCGCGTCGTTATGCCTATCGCGTCGGCACAGATGAAGATGCGTATTCGCCTTTTCGGCGACGAACCGAATGGGCTCACAGTCGACCGCTTGATGTCGGCGCGCTGCAGCGCGCGGCCCATGCGGTCCTCGGCTCGCATCAGTTCCTCGCCTTCGCCGTCCGTGGCACCGCTCCAGAAACCGATGATCACCGCTGCGACGTCACCATGTCCCAATGGGATGTGCATGACGAGCGACTCACGTACCATGTGCAGGCCAATCGATTCCTTCACCACATGGTGCGATTTCTCGTCGGCACCATGGTCGAGATTGCGGGCGGCAAACGACCGGAGCACTCGATGATGGAGTTGCTGACTGCCACGACCAACGACGACGTGGCTCCTCCAGCGCCTGCCCACGCCCTGTTTCTTGAGCGCGTGGAATATCCTGCTCACCTCTACCTTCCGCAGGAATGAAGATCTTTCTCGCGAGTGCATCGTTTGACGACGTCCGATGGGCCATGAATTGCGGGTTGGTGGACGGCGTCCTGGTGTCGGCGTCGCACTTGGAAGCGGACTACCCCGGCGCGAACGCACGGGTGCACGCCGCTGAACTCGCGCGCTTGTTTCCCTGCCCTGTGTTCATTTCCTCCGGCGCGCGCGATGCCGATGAGCTGTATCGCGAGGCCCGTGAATGCGCTCGGACGAGCGATCAGCTGGTCTTCGAGTTCCCGCTGGCCATCGACACGGTGGAGCAGCTGCATCGGGCGGTGGGAGACGGCGCAAAGATCGCCGCGAGCATGATCTTCACGACGGCGCAGGCCATCCTCGCCGCGAAGGCCGGGGCGGCCGCGGTTCTCGTGCACGTCAATGCACTTGAGGCGCAGGGCCTGAACGCCGCCGCCACGCTGCGAGACATGCGCGCCATTTTCGACGCGCATCGGATTGAGTGCGAGATCTTCGCGGTGACTCCAACGTCCGCAGGACAGGTTGGCATGTGCGCCGCCGCCGGTGTGGATGCCGTGGTGTTGGAGAATTCGGTGCTGCGCGATCTGCTGTTGCATCCGCTCGATGACCGAACACTCGATGCGTTGCTGATTGGTGCGCCGCGCGTACGGCAGCGGAGTGCGACGTCATGATGAAGGTGCTTGGCTCGGCGATTATTGCGTGGATGGCGGCGTGCGGAGGATCTGCGTCTTCCGACTCGATGGCCCAGGCTGCTCCGGTGCAACAGCGCGAGGCGGTGAGTCAGGGACTGCAGTCGTCACGTCGCACGGCGATTACGGAGGCTGCGGCCAAGGTTGCGGCGGCCGTGGTGACGGTACAAACAGAGACGGTGGAACGTGTCCCTCAGGACGTGTTCGAGCAGTTCTTCGGTGGACGTTCTGGGCAGCGTGTATCGCCTGGCCTCGGCTCTGGGTTCATCACGCGAACGAATGGCGTGATCCTGACGAACGCTCACGTGGTCAGTGGTGCCACGAAGGTGAGCGTGATGTTGCGCGACGGCATGACGTATCCAGCCAAGGTGCTGGGCGTCGATGAGCAGAACGATTTGGCCGTGCTGAAGATCGACGCGCGCAACTTGCCCACCGCACCGTTAGGCAACTCGGATTCGCTGCTTATTGGTGAATGGGCGCTGGCCATCGGGAATCCGTACGGATTTGTGTTAGGCAATACGGAGCCGAGCGTCACCGCCGGCGTCATCAGCGCCATCGGCCGCAACTTGATTGGGCAGGTGGAAGGTGGCGGCGTGTACTTGGACATGATCCAGACCGATGCGTCAATCAATCCCGGGAATTCGGGTGGGCCGTTGGTGAACGCCCTCGGGGAAGTCATTGGCGTGAACTCGTCGATCTATACCCCGAGTGGTGGCTCCATCGGTCTCGGATTTGCCATCCCGATCAATCGCGCGCGAAGAGTCGCCGACGATTTGATCGATCATGGGGAAATCCGACGCCCCTGGGTCGGAGAGAAGCTGCGCGTCAGCACCAGCGACAACCCGCGCGACGTAGTCACCGCTGGGGTGGTCGTCCGCAGCGTGGTGCCCGGCTCTCCCGGGGACAAGGCGGGGTTGGAGCCCGGTGATCAAATCGTGAAGGCTGGCGGTCGCACGCTGCGTAACGTCTTCGAATGGGAGGCGCAGCGGTTGAACCTGCGCGTGGGCGAAACGGTCCCGCTGGTGGTAAAGCGCAACGGCCGCGAGGTCACCTTGGATGTCACAGTCGCCGACCTGCCGGAAGTCAGCGCACCGAAGGTGACGGTCCTTCGTGAGCTGCAGATCGTCACCGTGACACCTGCCATTCGCCAGGAAAGGCAGTTGCGCGCCAATCGCGGTGCGCTCGTCGTGAGCGTTACGGATCGCGTGCGCGATGAGATCGGCCTGCAGGAAGGGGACGTCATCGTACAGATCAATCAGGTCGAGATCACGGCGGCCAGCGACGTGTCGCGCGCACTCGAGACCTCCCGCGGCCGCGCCGCCATTCGCATGCTCTTTGAGCGCGGCGGCCTCTTTTACACTACCGACTTCGTCATTCGTTGACCTTGAAACGCCAGGACTCTTACAGCTCACCGCTCGCCGAACGCTACGCATCGACCGCGATGTTGTCCCTGTGGTCGCCCAGCCGCCGATATGGCCTGTGGCGGCGCCTTTGGCTTACCCTCGCCGAGCAGGAGCAACAACTGGGCGTCCCGATCCCCGCTGACGCCCTGCAGCAGATGCGCCAGAACCTCGACGACATCGACTTCGATGCCGTGGCGGCTTATGAGAAGCGCTTTCGGCACGACGTCATGGCGCATGTGCACGCCTTTGGCGATGCCGCGCCGGCGGCGCGGGGAATTATCCATTTGGGTGCCACCAGTGCCTACGTCACGGATAATGCAGACCTGATCTTGATGCGCGACGGCTTGGCGATCCTGCGCGCCAAGGTGTACGACGTGCTCCGCGCCTTGGCCACCTTTGCCGCGCAATGGCGCCAGGAGGCCACCCTCGGCTACACGCACCTGCAGGCCGCTCAGCTGACGACTGTCGGCAAGCGCGCCACGCTCTGGATGCAGGACCTGGTGTTGGATCTGGCGGACATCGAACATCGGATCGCCACGTTACCCTTGCGCGGAGTCAAGGGGACGACCGGGACACAAGCGTCCTTCCTGGAGCTGTTTGGCGGCGATCATGCCAAGGTGCGTGAGCTGGACGACCGAGTCACGCGGGCCATGGGATTTTCGCAGGCTCTCCGCGTGACGGGGCAGACATACACGCGAAAGCTCGACGCGCAGGTGTTGGACGTGTTGGGAGGCTTGGCGGCGTCCGCCGCAAAGTTCGCCAGCGACATGCGCATGCTGCAGTCGTTCGGGGAAATGAGTGAGCCGTTCGAGTCGGAGCAGATCGGTTCGTCGGCCATGGCGTACAAACGCAATCCAATGCGATCCGAGCGCATCAACTCCCTGGCCCGGTTCGTTGCGTCGCTGGTTCCAAATGCCAACCAGACGCATTCGGTCCAGTATTTCGAGCGCACGCTCGACGACAGCGCCAATCGACGTCTCGTGATCCCCGACGCGTTCCTGGCGATGGATGCCATTCTCCTGCTGATGTTGAACATCACGAAGGGACTGGAAGTCCACCGGGCGCGGATCCGGCAGCGCATCGCCGACGAACTGCCGTTCATGGCCACCGAAGCGCTTATCGTGCGCGCGGTGCAAAAGGGCGGCGACCGTCAGGTTGCACACGAGGTCATTCGCCGGCACAGCATCGCGGCGGCCCAGGCGATGAAGAACGATGGCGCGAGCAACGACATGTTAGAACGACTCGCCGCCGATCCCGAATTTCCCACCGATATGGAAGAACTTCGCACCACCCTGCAGCCTTCGCGTTTTGTGGGCCGCGCGCCCGAGCAGGTCGACGAATTTCTGGCTGACGTGATTGGGCCGTTGCTGGCGTCCGCACCAGCCATCGCCAGCAGCGACGAGGTGCGCGTATGACCGGCATGTCCACGACGTCCCTGCCCTTGCCGCTCCATCGACGAGGCAAGGTGCGCGACGTGTACGAGGTGGACGAGCATCGGCTGTTGATCGTGGCCACCGATCGCGTCTCTGCGTTCGACGTGGTCATGGCAGAGACGGTGCCATTCAAGGGAGCGGTGCTCACTCAGATGACGGCATGGTGGCTCCGTCAGCTCGAAGGCCGGGTCGCCCATCACCTCCTGACCGCGGATGCCGAGGAAATTGTTCGTCAGGTCCCGGTGCTGTCGCCCCATGTGGCCATGCTCCGCGGACGCTCCATGCTCTGTAAACGCACAACCGTCTTTCCCGTCGAGTGCGTCATCCGAGGATTCATTGCTGGATCGGCATGGAAAGAGTACCAAGCGTCGGGCACGTTGGCCGGTGAGCACTTGGCGGCGGGGCTCCGAGAAAGCGATCGACTCACGCCGCCGATCTTCAGCCCAGCCACAAAGGCGGAGTCGGGCCACGACGAGAACATTACCATCGCGCGGATGTCGTCCATTGTTGGTGCCGATGCAGCGCGAGAGCTCGAGCGATTAACGCGGACCATTTTCGCTTTCGGTCAGTCAGTGGCGGAGCCGCGGGGCATTTTGCTCGCCGATACGAAGTTTGAATTCGGGACGGCGGGTAATGAGATCTTGTTGGTCGACGAGGTCATGACGCCGGATTCGTCGCGCTTCTGGCCCGCTGATCGTTATGCGCCTGGCGGACCGCAGCCGTCCTTCGACAAACAGCCGTTGCGAGACTATCTGGACGGAGAGCGGCGCGCGGGACGGTGGAATGGCGACGCGCCACCGCCGCCCTTGCCACCACACGTGGTCACTGCCACCAGTGAGCGATACCTGGACGCCTTCCGTCGTATCACGAACACCACGCTCGACACCAGGAACCTCTCGTGAACGTCGCCCGCGAAGGATTCGTCTTCATTGTCATTGCGGCGTTGCTGGCGGTCGGCACGTACGCACTCGCCTTGCAGCGGCGTTCGTGGCCGCTGTGGCTCTTGGCCTTTGCGCTCACCATCATTGCGCTGTGGGTCGTGTACTTCTTCCGCGATCCGGAGCGCACGGGAGAGCGTGGGGACGACTTGGCCGTGGCCCCCGCCGACGGAAAGATCGTCATGATCACCGAAGTGGATGAACCCGCGTTCGTGCACGGTCGCGCGACCCGCATCTCCATCTTCATGAATGTCTTTAACGTACACGTGAATCGTTACCCGATGTCGGGCACCGTGCGCTTTGTCCATTACAATCCCGGCAAGTTCCTCAATGCGGCAACTGAAAAGTCGAGCTTGGAGAATGAGCAAAGCTCGGTGGGCATCGAGAGCAACGGCCGACGGATTCTGGTACGCCAGATTGCGGGACTGATCGCTCGCCGGATTGTGACATACAGCCGCGAAGGCGAGCGTGTTGAGCAGGGCGAGCGAATGGGGATCATTCGTTTTGGCTCACGCGTCGACGTCTTCCTGCCAACGAGCAGTCAAGTGCTGGTGAAGAACGGACAGATCACGACCGCTGGTACCACCGTCCTGGCCCGCGTACCCAAGGGGTGACGACCATGCCGCGACCCGAACTCCGACGTACGGTGGTGTTGCTGCCTAACGGGTTCACGCTTGCGAACCTGTTCTTTGGAGTCTTCGCGATCGTGGCGGCTTCTCGCGGCCAGTTCGACGATGCGGGAAAGTTCGTGGTCTTCGGCGGCGTGGCCGACGCGCTCGATGGTCGCATCGCCCGGGCCACGCGCACCGGCTCGCGTTTCGGGAGCGAGCTGGACTCTCTGGTAGACGCGATCTCCTTTGGGCTCGCGCCATCCCTCATCATGTTCTTCGCCGTCTTGAATCGCGAAGGATGGGATTGGTTACTCTGCTTCTGGTTCACCGCCTGCGCGGTGATTCGACTCGCCAGATTCAACGTCGAGCAAGCCGGGCGCGCCAAGACACATTTTCACGGTCTGCCCAGCCCTGCGGCTGGCCTGACCCTGGCCACCTACTATTGGTTCAGCCAGACGCCGCTCTACAATCAAACCATGATCGGCGACCTGCCGTGGCACGTGATGCTGCGGTACATCATGTTCGGGCTGAGCTTCCTGATGATCTCGAACGTGTCCTACGCGGCCGTGCCCACGATTGGGTACCGCTCCGTACGCGAGATCCTAGGGTCGCTGCTGGTGCTCGGCACCATCGTCGGCGTGGCGTTCCTCCCCAAAGAGTTCTTCTTCCCCGCCCTCATGGGCTACGTCGTCTACGGCTTGGGCGCCACAGCGTTTCTCGGTCTTCTCGACCGACTCCCGGGTGCCGAGGACGACGGCGAGGACGATCGTCGCCCCTTCGATGAGTCCACGGAAGGCGTGGAGCGTCTTGGTCGACGCCGTAGGCGCAAGCGACGTGGCCGAGCAAAGTTCAGCGTTCATTCCAACCCGACAGCACCAACTACTTCACCCGAGGATGCTTCCGGATGACCCGATACCGGATTGCTGTGCATATCGTGCCCCGCCGGGGCGTTCTGGATCCACAAGGCAAGGCCGTGGCCGACGCCCTGCACTCGTTGGGATTCCCCAGCGTGCGCGACGTGCGTGTAGGACGCCACGTGGTGGTGGAATCCGAGGCTGAATCGCAGGACGCCGCGGCCGCGCAGGTGCGAGCGATGTGCGACAAGCTGCTCGCTAACCCCGTCACGGAAGACTTCGAGATCGCGGAGGTCGCCACCGTATGAAGTTCGGCATCGTCACGTTCCCGGGATCCAACTGTGATGACGACACGTATGTGGCCATCACCGAGGCGCTAGGCGCGCAGGCGGTAAGGCTCTGGCACAAGGATCATGACCTGCAGGGCGCCGACATCGTCGTTTTGCCCGGTGGTTTCTCATACGGCGACTACTTGCGCGCGGGAGGAATCGCCAGGTTCTCCCCGATCATGCAGGAAGTCGTAGAGCATGCCAAACGCGGCGGAATGGTGCTCGGTATTTGCAACGGGTTCCAGATCCTCTGCGAATCACACTTGCTCCCCGGTGCGCTCCTGCGCAACGCGCATCTGCAGTTCGTTCATGATCGCGTGGCCTTGCGAGTGGAGAACGCCGACACCGCATTCACGAACCAATATCGCGTGGGTCAGATTCTCCATATCCCAGTCGCGCATGGTGACGGGCGGTTCACCATCGACGCCGATGGACTCGCCCGGCTGCAAGACGCCAATCGCATCCTCTTCCGGTACGTCGACGCCAATGGTCAGTCGACGCCTGCCGCCAGCCCCAACGGCGCCATGGATAACATCGCCGGCATCATCAATGAACGCGGCAACGTCATGGGCCTGATGCCGCACCCTGAGCGTGTAGTCAACGCGTTGCTGGGTGGCCGCGACGGTCTGGGCGTATTCGAATCCCTTCTGGCGCGGGTGGCCGTCTGAACGGCTGCCCGGCTTTCACTTTTGAATCCCTCGTCACGCAATGACTGACAACAAGCCTTCCCGGAACGAAGACGAATACTTTGTGAAGCTCGACGCGGAGCTGATCAAGTCGCAACGCGCCAAGCTGGACTCCGACCGTGCCCGCATGGAGCGCAGTGCGCACTTCATGAAGTGCCCCAAGTGCGGGGCAAACTTGGTGGAGACGGACTTTCACCATATGAAGATCGACAAGTGCGACGAGTGCGGAGGTGTGTGGTTGGATCGCGGTGAAATGGAAATGATCGAACACGTTGACCAGAGTCGCGTTCGCGCCTTCGTTCGCTCACTCTTCGGGCTTAAGTGGTAATGGGTGCAACTCCCCGGCCGGGTGATCCGGCCATCACCCCGGCGCTGGTCGCCGAGCATGGCCTGACGCCTGACGAGTTCGACCGGCTGGTCACGATGCTTGGCCGTACTCCGACCTTTACCGAACTCGGCATCGTGTCTGCGCTGTGGAGCGAACACTGCTCGTACAAGCATTCGCGCCCAATTCTGCGGACGTTGCCAACCAAGGCCGAGCATGTGTTGCAGGGCCCTGGAGAGAACGCCGGTGTCATTGGGGTCGGTGACGGGCTGGCGGTGGCGTTTAAGATCGAATCGCACAACCACCCCTCCGCGGTGGAGCCGTATCAGGGTGCCGCAACAGGCGTTGGTGGAATTCTGCGCGATGTGTTCACCATGGGAGCGCGACCAATTGCCCTGCTGAACTCCCTGCGCTTTGGCTCGCTCGAGCACGCTCGCGTGCGCTACCTGTTTGCGGGCGTGGTGAAAGGCATTGGCGATTACGGTAACTGCGTGGGCGTGCCCACCGTCGCTGGCGATGTGGTGTTCGATCCGTCGTACGAAGGCAATCCGCTTGTCAACGCGATGTGCGTGGGCGTGATGAAGGTGGAGGAACTGATCACCGCCAAGGCCGAAGGCGTGGGAAACCCCATCATGGCCGTCGGAGCGCGCACCGGGCGAGACGGGATCCACGGCGCATCGTTCGCGTCTGAAGACCTCTCGCATGAGAGCGACGCAAAGCGTCCACGCGTTCAGGTCGGAGACCCGTTTACCGAGAAGCTGTTACTCGAGGCGTCGTTGGAGCTGATTCGGTCCGGGCATATCGTGGCCATTCAGGACATGGGAGCCGCTGGCCTGACGAGTTCGTCCGCCGAGATGGCGGCGCGCGGTGATGTAGGCGTCACCATCGACGTGGCAAAGATGCCAGTCCGCGAAGAAGGGATGACGCCCTACGAAATTCTCCTGAGCGAGTCGCAGGAGCGCATGTTGGTCGTCGCCCACAAAGGTCACGAGCGCTTCGTTCGTGACATCTTGTCCAAGTGGGATCTCAGCGCCGAAGTCATTGGTCAGGTGATCGCCGAGCCCGTGTACCGGGTGACGGAAGGCGACCACGTGGTGGCCGAGTTCCCGGGATCGCGGCTGGTGACCGACTGTCCGGTTTACTCGCCAGAAGCGCGTGAATCAGATGACGTGCGACGGTTGCGGGACATGGACGTCCATCAGGTGGCCGAACGTCCCGAGGAAGCGGATCCGATGTGGACGCTGCGCACGCTCCTCGCCGCGCCGACCATCGCCAACAAGCGCTGGGTGTACCGTCAGTACGACCAGTCAGTCCGCCATGCAACGATCGTTGGCCCAGGCCCGTCGGACGCGGCCGTCATCCACTTGCACGGCACTCGCAAGGCACTGGCGCTCAAGACGGACTGTAACGGTCGCTACGTGTTCCTGAATCCGCGTGTCGGAGGGCGCATTGCGGTAGCAGAAGCGGCCCGCAACGTGGCGTGTGCTGGAGCCCGACCCATGGCCATTACGAACTGTCTGAACTTCGGGAACCCGAAGCGCCCCGAAGTGTTCTTTCAATTCCGCGAAGGCGTTGGCGGAATGGGGGATGCGTGCTCAGCGTTAGGCACGCCAGTGACTGGTGGCAACGTCTCGTTCTACAACGAGAGTCCGGCGGGAGCGGTGCATCCCACGCCAATGATCGGCATGGTCGGATTGGTTGACGACGTGGATCACGTCACGCGTGCTTTCTTCCGTACCAGCGGCGAGGCGATCGTGCTGTTGGGTGAGCCGACGTCCGAGCTTGGAGCCTCGGAGTACTTCGCGCACATCCATGGTCTCACCGCCGGCGCACCGCCTGCATGCGACCTGGCGGCCGAGCGACGATTGCTCGATGCACTGCACGAAGCGATCACGGCGGGCGAAGTGCGCTCGGCGCACGACTGCTCCGATGGTGGACTGGCGGTGGCCATCGCTGAATGCTGCATGATGGTGCGCGAATCGCCGGTCGGTGCTGAAGTGGACCTATCGCCGTGGAGTTCCCTGCCGCTCCGGGCCTTGCTCTTTGGTGAGGCACAGGGACGCGTCGTCCTGTCGACGGGGAACGCGGAGCGTGTTCTTGCCATTGCCCGACGTCACGGCGTACCGGCGATGGTGATTGGACGTGTGCAGTCGGCCGGCGACGGATTACGCCTGCGGGTCGGGGCGTTCGTGGCGCATAGTGACATCGCCTCCCTCTCCGACGCCTATCACGAGTCGATTCCGCGGATCATGACACGCGTGGCATCGGCGACCATGGACGACGAACTTCTCCCTGCTGGAGCCTAACGTATGTGTGGCATTTTTGGGGTGTATGGGCACGAACACGCGGCCGAGCTCGTGCACCTCGGGCTGTATTCTCTACAGCATCGTGGTCAGGAATCCGCTGGTATTGTCGCGGTGGATGAGGAACAGGGCGCGCACTCAGTTCGGAAGATGGGGCTTGTCTCCGAAGGGCTTACCGAAGGTGAGTTGCACCTGCTGACGGGCCAACTGGCGATTGGACATACCCGGTACAGCACGGCCGGCAGCTCCAGCATCGACAACGCGCAGCCGTCGCTGGCGCGCTTCAAGGGCGGGCACATCGCGCTCGCACACAACGGCAATCTCACCAACGCCACAGAAATTCGCCGTGAGCTCGAAGATCAGGGGTCCATCTTCAATTCCACGATGGACTCCGAGGTGATCGTGCACCGCTTGGCCAAGGCGTCGGCACGCGCGCCGGAGGAGAAGCTCGCCCAGGCCCTGCTGGGCGTAGAAGGCGCTTATTCCTTGCTCGTTGTAATCGGCGACACCCTGCTGGCGGCCCGCGACCCGCGGGGATGGCGACCCCTCGTCATTGGTCGTCTTGGCGAAGCGTACATTGTCGCGAGTGAGACCTGCGCCATCGACATCTGCGGGGCTACCCTGGTCCGCGAAGTTGAACCTGGCGAGATCGTCAGTCTGGACCACCGCGGCATGCGGTCGCTCATGGCCCTGCCCCGCGCGGAGCTCAAGCGCTGCGTGTTTGAACACGTCTACTTCGCGCGCCCCGACAGTTATGTGTTTGGGGGATCCGTTGACCGTGCGCGGCGAGCCCTCGGCCGGCGGTTGGCCATCGAACAGCCAGCGCTTGGTGCGGATCTCGTCTTCGCCGTGCCCGACTCGTCCAACTCGGCGGCGCTCGGATTCGCTGAAAAATCCGGCTTGCCACTGGAGCTGGCGCTCATTCGGAACCACTACATCGGCCGCACATTCATTCAGCCAACACAGGGCGACCGGGACGCGAAAGTGAAGGTGAAATACAACCCGGTGCGTGAGGTGCTCGCCGGCCGGAGCGTTGTCATGGTCGACGACTCCATCGTTCGAGGAACGACCACCAAGGGACTGGTGGCCTTGGTGCGTGGCGCCGGGGCTCGTGAGGTCCATATGCGAGTTTCCTCTCCCCCCATCAAATGGCCGTGCTTCTACGGCATAGACACCCCCCGGCGCGAGGAACTCATTGCGTCGAGCCACACGATTGAGGAGATCGCGAAACAGATCGGTGTCGATTCCCTCGGCTATCTGTCACTACAGGGGATGCTTGGTGCCGTGCCGGGAGGCCCGCACGGTTTTTGCCATGCATGCTTCTCCGGCGATTACCCCACGGCGCCGCCGTCCGATACCGATAAGTTGAGGTTTGCCGTCGGCGCCACGGCGTAGCCCCATTCCGCTCTCTCGACCCTCCTTTTCCGTAAGGCACATGTCCCAATCCGTCTATTTCTTTGGCAATGGCAAGGCTGACGGCACGCGGGACATGAAAGCCGTTCTTGGAGGAAAGGGCGCGAACTTAGCAGAGATGGTGAATCTGGGAATTCCCGTTCCGCCGGGGTTCACCATCGCCTGCGATGTGTGCATTTCGTACTTGAAGGATGGCCAGATCGCCGACGCGCTCAGGACTGAGGTCGACGCCAACCTCAAGCGGCTAGAGGACGCCGCGCAGCGGAGTTTCGGGGATCCGCGCCGTCCCTTGCTCGTCTCCGTGCGAAGCGGCGGTCCCGTTTCCATGCCTGGCATGATGGAAACCATCCTGAACCTCGGCCTGAACGACCGCACGGTTCTCGGATTGGCGCAGGAGAGCGGCAACCCGAGGTTCGCGTACGACTCCTATCGGCGTTTCCTGCAGATGTACGGGGACGTCGTGTTGAACGTGCCGGCGAGCGCCTTCGAGCACTTGCTGTCCGCCAAGCGGATGACAGCGGGGGCGCGCACGGATGCCGAACTCGATGAAACGTCGCTCCGCAACTTGGTGGAGGAATACAAGGCGCTCGTCCGCAATCGCACCGGCCACGATTTCCCCATGGATCCGCATGAACAGCTATGGGGAGCCGTGGAAGCCGTGTGGAAGTCGTGGATGCTGAAGAAGGCCGTGGACTACCGGCGTGTGAATGCGATCTCCGAGACGTTAGGCACGGCGGTCAACATCGTGGCGATGGTCTTCGGGAACATGGGCGAAGACTCCGGAACGGGTGTGGCCTTTACACGAAACCCGTCGACTGGGGAACGCGCGTTCTACGGTGAGTTCCTGGTGAATGCCCAGGGCGAAGACGTGGTGGCTGGCATCCGTACGCCGCTGGAAATCGCCGAGATGGCGCAGCGACTGCCGGCCGCCTACGCTGAGCTGCTCAAGGTCCAGGACCTTCTGGAGCGCCACTTTCGCGAGATGCAGGATCTGGAGTTCACGGTCGAACGCGGCACGTTGTACCTGCTACAGACCCGTACGGGAAAGCGAACGGCCGCGGCGGCCATTCGGATCGCGCGGGACATGGTGGCCGAGGGGCTGATCAGTTCATCCGAAGCGGTCAACCGCGTCAATCCGTCGCAGCTGGACCAGCTCCTTCACCCCGTGATCGATCCCGGCGCCCGCGCGATTCCCATGGCAACCGGACTGCCGGCATCACCGGGCGCTGCCAGCGGCATTGCCGTATTTGATCCCGACGTGGCCGAGCAGCACGGCGCACGTGGTGAAGCGGTGATCCTGGTTCGTGAGGAAACGACGCCCGAAGACTTCCACGGCATGGTGGCGGCACGCGCGGTCCTCACGACGCGAGGGGGCATGACCAGCCATGCGGCCGTGGTGGCGCGCGGGATGGGAAAATGCGCTGTGGTGGGCTGTCGAGACGTGGTCGTGGACAACCAGAAGCGGCAGTTTACGGTTGGTGAGCGCGTTGTGAATGAGGGTGACTGGATCACGCTGGACGGCGCGAGCGGACGGGTCTTTGCCGGCGACCTGCCAACCATTCCCAGTGAAGTCGTTCGAGTGACCGCCGGTCAGCTGCAACCCTCGCAGGCCCCCGTCTACCAGTCGTTCTCGTCCCTCCTCGGTTGGGCTGACGAATGCCGGCGTTTGAAGGTCCGCGCCAACGCCGACACGCCGAAGGATGCGCGCGCCGCCCGTGGATTCGGCGCCGAGGGGATCGGATTGTGCCGCACGGAGCACATGTTCTTTGAAGGCGATCGCATTCACGCCATGCGCGAGATGATCGTGGCGCGTGACGAAGGCGGGCGCCGTCGCGCACTCGCGCGGTTGCAGCCGATGCAGCGCGCCGACTTCGAAGCGATCTTCGAGGCGATGGACGGCTATCCCGTCAACATCCGTCTGTTGGATCCGCCGCTGCACGAGTTCTTGCCGCACGGTGGCGAGGAGAGCAAGCTGCTCGCGCGCCAGCTCCGACTCACGCGGCACGAGCTCAATCGCATTGTGGAATCACTGCGAGAGTCCAACCCCATGCTGGGCCATCGCGGGTGCCGGCTGGGAATCACGTATCCCGAAATCACCGAGATGCAGGGCCGCGCCATCTTCGAGGCGGCGGTGCGCGCGAAGCGTCGGAACATCGACGTTCACGTGGAGATCATGGTCCCGCTGGTTGCGACGCATAAAGAGTTCGAGCATCAGCGAAACATCTTGGAGGAATGTCATCGGCAGATCGCCGCGGCGATGGGCTACGACATCTCGTATCAGATCGGAACCATGATCGAACTACCGCGGGCTGCCCTCACGGCGGGTGAGATCGCGAAGGAAGCGGAGTTCTTCTCTTTCGGGACGAACGACCTTACGCAAACCACCTTGGGTTTAAGCCGTGACGACGCCGGTCGCTTCTTGCCGAACTACGTGGAGCGCGGGTTGCTTCCCGAGGATCCGTTCCAGGTGCTCGATGTCGCCGGCGTGGGAAAGCTCATCGCGATGGCCGTGAAGGATGGCCGCTCTGTTCGGCCGGGTCTCAAGACCGGCATCTGTGGCGAGCATGGGGGCGACCCTCGTTCGATAGCGTTCTGCCACGCTACGGGTCTGGATTACGTGTCCTGCAGCCCGTTCCGCGTTCCGATTGCGAGGCTGGCCGCGGGACAGGCCGCATTGGCGTCTTAGTTCAGGCCGGCTCAGGTCGAAGGTGCAATTCGCACTTGTCGAGTGAGGCTGGGCGGACCTTAGGTGAGCACCGGCGAAATCGAGCCCATGGTGCTAGATCCCTTCTCAGCCCAACACAGGCACTCAATTCCGACTGGCCAGTGGTGGCGTCGCGCGTGGACCGCAGAAAACGCAGAGCGCCCGTTGGACTGTGTCCGTCGGACGCTCTGAGAAGTGGAGGCGCGGGGATTTGAACCCCGGTCCGAGATAAGATCCACCACAGCCACTACGTGCGTAGCTCGCCGATTAAGGTCTCCGAAAACTGGCCAGCGAGCGGCCCATTTCCGAACAAGCCTTCGAAATTTTCGCCGAGCGCATGAAGGCGCTACGCCCAGCTATCCCGATATTGCGATACTCATGAAGCCGCCTCGGGCGGGCTTCCTCATGAGCAAGGCGCATAACGCGGAGCGTTACGCAGCCAGGGCCAATTCAGTGTTGGCAGTTATGATTTCCAAGGTGTTTAACCAGGGCCAAGGACCTGGGCACGCAGCCACAGTTTCACCGACCCCGTCGAAACCAGGTCGCCCCCGTGACAACGGAGTGAAGTTAGTGGCACCGCAGCAGGAGTTCAACCCGCCTGGAATCTAGATTCTACTCGAGAGGAAACTCGCAAGTCGTTGTCAGATAGCGCGTCCCAACGATCATAGTGTGTATCGCTCAACCATATCAACAATCTTCGAAGATCGTTGCAAAGCGTTGGGGTAGCGAGGATACCGGTCCGCTCATTGGTGATTGTGACGGCGACGTACTGCGAGACACCGGCGGCCCATTGGTGGTAGCGAGAGCGTTGGTGGTGGCGAGGATGCCGGACGTGCCCTCTGGTGGTCGCGACGGCGCCGAAACGGCGAAGACGCACGGAGCCGAGCTTTGGGTCACTGCGAGGTCCAGCGTTGCTGACAAGCAGCGTCTAGGCTGCGGCCGACTAACGCGTCCAATCATCTACGACGAACGCACGCACGCCCCAGGCCTGCGATGAGCTCTGTCGCGCCTTACGCCCCTCGCAGAATCCGCGAGGCCGCTGCTGCCGCGCCGAACCCGTTGTCGATGTTCACCACGGTCACGCCGGCCGCACAACTGTTCAGCATCGTGAGCAGAGGCGCCAGTCCCTCGAACGCGGCGCCGTAACCCACGCTCGTTGGCACAGCGATGACCGGCGCAGCGACCAAACCGCCAACGACGGACGGCAGCGCGCCGTCCATGCCGGCCACCACAATCACCACCTTGGCCTTCAGGAGTTCATCCCCCTTTGCCAAGAGTCGGTGGATCCCCGCGACTCCGACGTCGGTGAGTTGCCGCCCTTCGCAACCCAGCGCCCGCAGGGTCTCCAGCGCCTCCTCAGCCACGGCAAGGTCACTGGTACCGGCGGTGATGACCAAGACGGTGCCGTCGATCGGGTGCTGCGCCTCGTTGCCGGTCAGGGTCACGGTTCGCGCGGTGTGGTTCACGCGCGCGCTTGGGAAATGCTCGATGAGTGCGGCCCTCGACTCGGCTGACGCCCGCGTGACCAGAAAGCCATTCCCACGCTCAGCGATATGTTGTGCGATCATCACGCACTGCTCGGGTGACTTGCCGGCTCCAAAGATGACCTCGGGGTAGCCTTGGCGGAGCGCGCGGTGATGATCGACCGTGGCAAATGGCAGGGACTCCGTCGGCGCCAACGAAAGCTCGTCAAGGGCGGCGCGAGGATTGACCGTCCCGTTGGCCACATCTTGAAGCAACCGTAACGCGCGATCGCGATTCACGCGGTCAGCGCCGCCGAGTCTGAGGGGGCGTGCGCGTCTTCGAGATCCGTCGCCTGACGCAGGTAGTCGTCAAAGATGCCCTCGATTTCACCTAACGATTCGATGGCGTGTAATCGGCGGCGCAGATCGGCGCTCCCTGGTAGGCCCTTCACGTACCATCCCAGATGCTTACGAAACTCGATGGCTGCGCCACGTCGGTCGGGCTCATACGCATCGGCCATTCGTGCATGATCGAGCGCGATCTGGAATCGCTCCATCATGCTTGGTACCGGAGGCACGGCCGTTCCGTCCAACAAGGCGCGCGTTTCCCGGAAGATCCACGGCTGGCCAAAGGAACCGCGGGCGATCATGATCGCGTCGCAGCTGGTGTGTGCGCGCATTCGCGCCGCGTCCGCCGAGGTCTTGATGTCGCCGTTGCCGATCACCGGAATGGAGAGGGCCGCTTTCACCGCGGCGATCTCGTCCCAGTTGGCTGCACCGGTGTACATCTGCGTGCGGGTGCGCGGGTGCAGCGTTAGGGCTCTGGCTCCCGCATCCTGACATCGAAGGGCAATGTCCACGGGAGAGCGCATCTCTTCGTTCCAGCCGCTCCGGATTTTCACTGTGACCGGCAGGTGCGTTCCCGAGGAGACGGCGCGAATCACCCGCTGCACGAGGTCGAGATCTCGAAGGCACCCGGAGCCACCGTTGCGCCGCACAACCTTCTTGACCGGACAACCGAAGTTGATGTCGATGAATTCCGGATCGAACACCTCGGTGACCAGTTCGGCCGCGTCACGCATCGCCTCGGGGTCGGCTCCGAAGATCTGCACGCCTATCGTGCGTTCGTCAGCACCAAATCGCAGCTTGCTCAGCGTCGCGGGATTCTCACGACGGATTCCTTCAGCCGAGAGGAATTCGGTGACGACAACATCGGCGCCGAATCGCCGGCAGATACGACGAAAGGGCGACTCTGATACGCCAGCCATGGGCGCGAGAATCACCGGAACGTCGTGGGCAACCGGGTAGGGAAAGCGCATGAATTCGCAAGCTAGCCACCATCGAGAAAGCTCGCAACATGAAGATTTGACACGACTTGCCTTGCGCGGTAAGTTGCGCGGTTCACTTTCCAATCATGCGCGGCGCTCGCCGCGAGACGGCGGCCACGGTGGGCAGGGTCGCGTCACTGCATCGAAGGGGACCGGATGGAACTGCGCGAGTTTTTCTCAGAGGACGCGATCAAGCTGAACCTCGAGGGCACGACCAAGGATGAGATCCTTAAGGAGCTCATCGGTCTGCTCAAATTAGACGAGAAGTCCGAGGCCATGCTCTTCAAGATGTTGAAGCGCCGCGAGAACCTCGGTTCGACAGGGATCGGCCGGAACATCGCGATCCCGCACTGCCGGTCGCTCGTGGTGAACAAGCTGCGCGTCGCCTTCGGTCGCAAACCGGATGGACTCGACTTCAAGGCGATCGACGAAAAGCCCGTGAAGTTCTTTTTCCTGATCGTCGCGCCGCCGCTGGAAGTGTCGAATCAGTACTTGCCCGTGCTGGGCAAGATTGCGCAGTTCTCCAAGGAGCCTGACGTTCCCGAGCGACTGCTGCAGCTGACGACGCCGCCCGAGTTCATGTCCCTCCTCGAAGAGAAGGCGGTCTAAGGCGACGCCGTATCCGCCACCACGGTCGGCGCAGCGTCCGACAGGTGATGCCGCGCGCCGTGGCCTGGCATGTCCAGGTCAATGCGCTGCAGTTCCCGCCCAAGGCGGTAGTGCACGCGCCATCCGAGGGCCGCACCAACCACGGCCAAGCCGAGGACAAGTCCCCACCAAATGCCGGCGGGCCCCATGCCGCGTGAAAAGGCCAGCCAGCCGCCGATGGGCAGGCCAACGGCGTATCCCGTCAGATTCAACAATGCGGGGACATGCGTATCGCCGGCGCCACGTAGGATGCCGCTGGACACACCCTGAATGCCATCGAAGACCTGAAAGATCCCTGCCAGGGGAATCAGCGTCAGCGCGATACCGATCACTCCGGGATCCGACGTGAAAGACCGCGCCAGTGCACCGGGAAGCGCGATCAGGATGATGGCCGTCACCGACATGAACCCCACGCCACAAGCGAGGGCGGCACCCGCCTCGCGCCGCGCTGCATCAGGCTCCTCGCGACCGATGGCGTGCCCTACGAGCACGGCGGCGGCAGCCGCAACACCCAAAGGCACCATGTAGGTCAGGGCAGCCAGGGTGATCGTAATCTGGTGAGCGGCCACCGCCGTGGTTCCCATCCAGCCGACCAGGATCAACCCCACACTGAAGGCAGTCGCCTCGATCCATTGGTGGATACCAATCGGGACCCCCAGTCGCAGCATACGACGGAACGCCGTCAAGTTAAACGCATCTCGTCGCCAGGGCTGTATGTATCCACGAAAGAGATCGCGACCCATCCACGCCAACACCAGGCACATGACCCAACGGCTGCCCACGGTGGCGTAAGCGCTGCCGATCGGACCGAACCGCGGCGCTCCCCACTTACCGAAAACCAGCATCCAGTCGAGCAGCGCGTTGGCAAGATTCGCCACGGCCACGGCCACCACGATCGGACGTACGCGGGAGAACGCTTGCATGGTTTGCCGAAGCACCACGAAGACAAAGAACGGAAGCTGCCCGATGATGCAGATTCTGGCGTAGCTCGCTGCGAGCGGCCGCACCTCCGCCGGTTGGCGTGCCAGCGCAAAGAAGGACTCGGCGGGCACTAGCGCGAGGCTTGAAACGCACGCAATCGCGGTCGCGAGGATCAGCCCCCGTTGCAGCCCGCGGGCGATGGCCACGTGATCCCGTGCCCCGACCGCCTGCGCCACGATCGGGTCAAGGGCCATGATGGTTCCCTGCCCAAGCGTCGTGACAAAGAACCAGAAGAGGTTGCCCAAGGCCACGCCGGCAAGGCCAACTTCATTGACGTGACCCACAATGGCCGTGTCCACGACGCCCATCAGCATCATCCCCACCTGCACCAGCACAATGGGGGCGGCCAGACGAGCAACGTCGCGAATTTCCCTTCGCGTCGGAACGCGGAGGGCACGCACAGGAGTCTCGGAATCTGAGTGTTGCAGAGTCACGCCGAACGATATGCAACGTTCCGCCTGCGCCGCTACCTCACCACGCGTTCGCCGTCGGTGCTATTCCCACTCGATCGTGGCGGGTGGCTTTGAGCTGACGTCATAAACCACGCGATTGACGCCCTTGACTTCATTGATGATGCGACTGGACATCCGCGCGAGGACTTCGTGGGGAAACGGAAACCAGTCCGCCGTCATGCCGTCGGTGCTGGTGACTGCGCGAAGGCCGACCACATTTTCGTAGGTGCGGTAGTCGCCCATCACACCCACGGAGCGCACGGGCAGCAGCACCGCAAAGGCCTGCCAGATGTCGTTGTACAAGCCCGCGGAGCGTATCTCATCGAGGTAGATCGCGTCTGCCTGTCGAAGCACGTCCAGTTTGTCCCGCGTCACGTCGCTGAGTACGCGGATAGCGAGGCCCGGGCCCGGAAAGGGGTGGCGCCCAACCATTTCTTCCGGCAGCCCCAACTCACGGCCGACATTGCGCACTTCATCCTTGAACAGTTCGCGCAGCGGTTCGATCAGCTTGAACTTCATCCCCGGCTTCAGGCCGCCGACATTGTGGTGCGTCTTGATGGTGACGCTTGGGCCACCGCGCGGCGAGAAACTCTCGATTACATCAGGGTACAGCGTGCCCTGCACCAGGAACTCTACGTTCGGGCCGACGCCGTGCGCCGCGTCTTCGAAGACATCGATGAAGGTATGACCAATGATCGTGCGCTTCTTCTCCGGTTCGTCCACACCTGCCAGGCCGTCCAGAAACCGCTGCTCCGCACGCACCGTAACGAGGTCGATACCCAAGTGGGCGCGGAAGGTCCGCTCCACTTGCTCGCGCTCGTGCAGCCGCAACAAACCCGTGTCAACAAAAATGCACGTCAACTGATCGCCGATCGCGCGATGGACGAGGGCCGCAGCCACTGCGGAGTCCACGCCGCCCGACAACCCGCAGATGACGCGGGCTGAACCAACCAAGGCCCGGATCTTCTCGATCTCGTCGGCGATGAAAGCACCAGGGGTCCAGGTTGGCTGGCAGCCGCAGACATCAAACAGGAAATTCGAGATGATGTCCGCGCCACGAGTGGTGTGGGCAACCTCGGCGTGGAACTGGATCGCGTGAATCGGCTTGGTCGTGTGACGCATGCCCACCACCGGATTGTCGGCGCTGGACGCAGTCAGCACGTATCCAGCGGGCACGTGCTCCACGTGATCCCCATGGGACATCCACACCTGCGTTCGCTCTCCCGCATCGAAGCCGCTGAACACCGACGATGGCTCGCGCACAACCACTTCCGCGCGTCCATACTCGCGGCGTCCTCCTCCCACGACGGGCACGCCCTCTGAGTGGGCGATCCACTGCATCCCGTAACACACACCGAGCAATGGGCCCATGTCCAGGATTCCGCGCTCGAAGGTGGGGGCTCCTTCATCTGTGACGGACGCAGGACCACCCGACAGGATGATGCCGCTGGGCTTCCACGCCTTGATCCATTCCAGCGAGCGCGTCGGCGGGTGAATCTCGCAGTAGACGCGTGCCTCACGAACGCGGCGTGCGATCAGCTGGGTGAACTGCGAGCCACAGTCAAGGATCAGGATGCGGTTGCCCGCCGTCGGGTCGGTCACGCGGTCTCCGGCAAGGTGATAAACTCTACGGCCTTAGTATCGAGGTCGAGGATTGCAGCAGACGGCGAGCCGTGCAGCCACCCACACGCCTCACCAGGATTCACGATCAGGGTGTCGCCGCGCTCCTTCATCTCCTCACGATGTGTGAACCCGTGCACGACGATCGAGTGCTGATCCACGGAGTGCTGGCTCAGGTCCGCCAGGTCGTGCACCAGCATCAGTCGCTGTCCAGCGACCTCCATGCTGTGCGGCGATTCAAAGAGCTCGATGCCCAGCCCGCGAGCGGCAATGGCGCGCAAGCCTTCGTGATCACCATCGTTGCGGCCGAACACGCCGGCCAGTGTCATGTTGTGGTCCAGGAACGGCTGCAACGAGAACGGGGCGCAGTAGTCGCCGCAGTGCAGCACCAGCGAAATGCCTCGCGATTGCATCTGACGAAGCAGCGCGTCAATGGCTGGCAGGCGATCGTGCGTATCGGACATCAGGCCCACGCGCATCAGAGGTCGCTCCAGGCAGGGGTGGTCGTTTCAAGCCGAGTCAGGTCGTCGTAGCGTTCGCGCTGCGTCACAACGGCCCAGCGATCGCCGTCCACCAGCACTTCCACCGGACGCGGGCGGGCGTTGTAGTTGGACGCCATGCAGAAGCCGTACGCGCCGGCCGTGTGGATGCAAAGCAAGGCCCCGGTCGACACATCATCCATCGCACGATCGATGGCCAGGAAGTCGCCGCTTTCGCAGATCGGTCCGACGACATCGAACGTCGCTTGTGAGGCCGACGGGCTCACCCCTTCGATTCGATGATAGGCCTGATAGTGCGACGGCCGCAGGAGGTCGGTCATGCCGGCGTCGGTAATCAGCAGGGACTTGCCGCCGCTCCGCTTGCGATAGAGGACGCGCGTAAGCAGGATGCCGGCTTCCGCCACGAGAAAACGACCGGGCTCAATCACCAGCGTTAGGCCGAGCCGCCGCGTCACCGGAGCGACCAACGCGGCGTACGCGGACAAGTCGATGGGCGCCTCGTCCGCATAAGGCACGAACAACCCGCCCCCGACGTCGACATACTCCAGCGTGGAGATTCCGGCCGAGCGGAGCGCTTGGACCAAAGCTTCCAACTTCGCGAGGCCCGCACCATAGGCTTGCAAGTCCGTGACCTGCGATCCGATGTGCATGCCAATCGCAACGAGCTGAACATGCGGCAGCGCGGCCGCGCGAAGGGCCACGGCCATGGCCTGATCGTGCGGCACGCCAAACTTGTCGCCCTTCTGCCCCGTCTTGATGTACGAGTGCACCGACTCGACGGTGATCTCCGGATTCACGCGAAGACCGATCCGGGGGCGGACGCCACGTTCTCCTGCCAATCGATTGACGAGATGCAGTTCCTCCTCACTCTCGAGGCTCAGAATGTGGACGCCGGCATCCAAGGCCTCGGCGATCTCGCTCGGTCCCTTCCCTACACCGCCGAAAATGATCTCCTCCGGCGCGAACCCCGCTTTCCGCACGCGATGCAGTTCCCCGCCGGACACCACGTCGACCGCGCTGCCTAACGAACGAAGCAAGGACAAAATCGCCAGGTTGCCGTTCGCCTTGCAGGCGTAGTGAATGCGGTGCGGTACGTCGGCCAGGGCCTCGTGAAGCCGCTGATATTGCGAGCGGATCGATGAGGAGGAATACACGTAGGCGGGGGTGCCCACCGCATTTGCTAGTGCATCGAGTGGCACGCCCTCACATGAGAGCGTGCCACCAACGCGAGAATACGGAGCGGTTAGTACGCCTTGGCCCATACCACCTCGTGCCTCGCCGGTTCCCCGGTCACCATACACGTCCTAGGTGCCGTTGAACTCCGAAACTCGGCGTCGGGAATCACGCGGATCGTCGCCTTCGTCTCTTCCTTAACGCGTGCCTCAACCGCTGGGTCGCCGTTCCATCCAGCGTACACAAACGCTCCTTCGCCCTCCATCAGCTGACGGAACGCGTCGTACGTCATGGGTTCGCGAATACTGTGGGCCTCGCGGCGTTCGCGCGCGGCCGCCAGCATGTCTGCTTGCACACGCGTCAGGATTTCCGCCACCGCCGCGGGAAGTCCATCGAGCGAAAGCGCCGCCTTCTCGCGCGTATCGCGTCGCGCGGACAGGCACGATCCCTTGTCCAAGTCGCGGGGACCCAGCTCGATACGCAAGGGAACGCCCTGCAGCTCCCACTCATAGTATTTCGCTCCGGGCTTCACCCCTTCGCGCCGGTCGACGTGCACCCGCAGCCGATCCTCACCGCGGCCGCCCCACGACGACAGCTCTCCCTTGATGCGGTCCGCCGCCTCAAACACGCGGGCACGCTCTTCGTCGCTCTTCCAAATGGGAACCACCACCACCTCAATGGGTGCGAGCTTGGGAGGGGTGCGCAGTCCATTGTCATCGCCGTGGGTCATGACTAATCCACCCACCATACGAGTGGACACGCCCCACGATGTGTTCCAGGCGTACTCAATGCCCCCAGACTCTGCCTGGAACTTCAGCTCAAACGCTTTGGCAAAGTTCTGCCCAAGATTGTGCGACGTACCCGCCTGCAACGCCTTGTTGTCCTGCATCATCGCTTCGCACGCATACGTTCGCAGGGCACCCGCAAACTTCTCAGACTGTGTCTTGAGGCCCGTCAGCACGGGCATCGCCATCCATTCTTCCATGAATTGCCGGTAGACGCCGAGGATGAGGCGCGTTTCCGTTTCTGCCTCGTCATGCGTCGCGTGCGCCGTATGACCTTCCTGCCACAGGAACTCCAGCGTGCGCAAGAACAGTCGCGTTCGCATTTCCCACCGGACGACGTTCGCCCATTGGTTGATGAGGATGGGGAGATCGCGATAGCTCTGTACCCACTTCGCGTACATCGAGTAGATGATCGTCTCCGATGTGGGACGGACCACGAGGGGCTCTTCGAGTTTCTTGCCACCTCCATGCGTCACCACGGCCGCCTCGGGCGCGAATCCCTCCACGTGCTCGGCTTCCTTGTGCAGGAAGCTTTCAGGAATGAACAGGGGGAAGTAGGCGTTACGATGTCCCGTCGCCTTGAACATGTCGTCGAGCGCGCGCTGCATCCGCTCCCAGATACCGTAACCATTGGGCCGGATGACCATGCAGCCGCGGACAGGTGAGTAGTCCGCCAGCTCGGCGCGGAGTACGACTTCGTTGTACCACGCGCTGAAGTCCTGCGCGCGGGTTGTCAGTTTCTTGTCGTCAGCCATGTGAGTAACCGCGTGTCAAAAGGTGAGTCGGACGAGTGTCGGGATTGCAAATGACAGTCAGTCCGCTCACGGTCGATCCGTTGCAGCTCCCATGCGGAGTCGCACGATCTCCTGCAGGGCATCCAACGCATCGGCGGGACGATGCGCGAGGTACGCACCAGCACTGGTTGCGTCCAGCCACGCCGAAACAGGCGTGGCCAGTGGTTCACCACCGCCACGCAGGTCGCGCAAGGGCGCCACGTCGCCTTGTTGCAATAACAGCGCATACCGGGCACCGGCCTTTCGCGCCGCGTCCATCTGCTTGGATGACTTCTGTGACGCGAGCTTTTCGGTATTCAGCACATAGTCACTGCTCAGCCCCAACCGCCGAAGGGCGGCGGCGGCCGCAACCACTCGTTCGGCGTGCACCCCTTCCTCTGGCACGACCCACACGTCGACGCCGGCTTCTGCCGCTGGCATCTTGCCACGGGCCTTCAGCAGCTCGCCAAGCACCACGTCGCCCATGCCGAAGCCTAACGCGGGAAGGTCCACGCCCCCCAGGTCCTTCAGTAGGTTGTCGTAGCGCCCGCCACCACAGATCGCACGGAACTCGCCCTGTGTATCGAACAGCTCAAACACGATCCCGGTGTAGTACGCCAGGCCGCGGACGATACGCAGGTCGAACGACAGGTATTCATGGACGCCGTGCGCTTGCAGCAAGGCCGCATACCGGTCAAAGCGGTCGAGCGCCTCTCCAACGCGCGCGTCGTGCGCTAAGGAGGCGCGAATGTCCGACAACGACGAATCGCGAGCTACACGCAAGCTCTCAGCGGCGGCGTGTTCGGGAATCCCACCGCTGACCATGCGCTGCACCAGCACGTCCACGGGATCCCGGTCGATCTTGTCGATGGCCCCAAAGGCCACCGACAGGCACGAGGTAGGAACTCCGAGCGCCTCAAGGATCGCCGTGAGAAGGCGGCGGTCGCTGACCCGCGCTTGCACGGCATCGGGACCTAGCCCGCAAGCTCGCATGATTTCGCACGCAACAGCCAGCAGCTCGGCATCCGCGGCGACGTTGTCCTCGCCAAAGATGTCGACGTTGAGCTGGAAATGTTCGCGCAGCCGACCCTTTTGCTGTCGCTCGTATCGGAAGAGCTGGGGGATGGAGAACCACCGGACAGGTTTGCGCAGCGCGTTGGCGCGCGCCGCCACCATGCGGGACACGGTAGGCGTCATCTCGGGCCGGAGGGCCACGGCACGGCCCCCCTTGTCCTCGAAGTTGTAAAGCTGTCCGACGATCTCGTCCCCGCTCTTCCTGGTGTAGAGCTCCAGTGGCTCTAAAGGGGGGCCGTCATACTCCTGAAACCCGAAGCGACGCGCCACGCTCCGCCAGCGCTCGAACAGCCACGAACGCTGTGCGAACTCGTCGGGATAGAAGTCACGAAATCCGGGAAGCGCCGCGGTCGACATCAGGGAAAGCTATCGGGCCAACGGATCGACCTGCAAGCGAGCCATCGCGTCTCCGACCGTGTGAAACGACCCGGTAATGAGCACCGTCCCACCACCTTTGCTCGCGGAGTCGAGCGCGTGATCGAAGTCCTCGTCCATGCGTGCCGACCAGCCTCGCGACCGCGCATACGCGTAGGCCTCGCTCAGGCGCCACATGCGACTGGTTGGCGCGGTTGGCGCGTTGACCAGCACAAACTCGTCAACCGCTGGCGAGAGCGCGTCCAGAATGCTCTGCCAGTCCTTGTCGGCCAGCACGCAGACGATGCCCACCAACGGTCGATCGACACCGAGTGCACGCAGCGTTCGGGTCAGGACGGTTGCACCGTCCGCATTGTGCGCGACGTCAAAGATGTAGTTGCCCACACGATGAAATCGACCGGGCAGGCGTACCGTGCGCAGTGCCGATTGTAGATCGCCTGCCGTCAGGGCAAAGTCCGGTCCTGCAGATTGCATCATGGCGATCGCGAGCGCCGCGTTCGACGCCTGATGCTCCCCAAGCAACGGGGTGACCATCGGGACCAGCGAGCCATCCAACTCCAGGTCAAAGCGTGTCCCTTCGGCTGCAACCGCCACATGCACGGGTGGACGTTGGCGCCACACATCCACCACGGGGTTCGCGCCTGCCGCGACGGCGGCGTCTCGGAGCAACGCGCCAATCTCGGCGTCGGGTTCACCGATCACGGCGGCCGCGCCGCGCTTGAAGATCCCCGCCTTTTCCCGAGCGATCTCTTCGCGCGTGTTCCCGAGGTACTCCACGTGATCAATGCCGATCGAGGAGACACCCGCCACCAGCGGCTGGATGACGTTTGTCGCGTCTAGGCGCCCGCCCAATCCCGTTTCGAGGATCAACACATCCACCTGCTGCCTAACAAACCACTCGAACGCCATGGCGGTGGTCGCCTCAAAGAATGTCGCGCCGAGCTCCTCCACCACCTGCACGTGCCGCTGGATAAAGTCCACGACAAACGAAGGCTCGATGGGCGTTCCGTTGACGAGAAAACGCTCTCGAAAATCCACCAGATGGGGGGACGTGTATTTCCCGACGCGCAGGCCGCGCCAGCGCATGAGCGCCTCGAGCGTGGCGCATACGCTGCCCTTCCCGTTTGTGCCGGCAACGTGGAAGGCTCGCAACGTTCGATGCGGATTGCCCAAGTGGTGCAGCAGGGCATCCACCCGCTCAAGACCGAACTTGTTCTTCCCCGTCGTGCGCGCGAACAGAAAGTCCAGCGCGTCGCGGTAGTCGCTCAGGTCGTTGCCCACCCGGCCGCCGCGGGCTTACCGCTCATGTGCCGAAGCAGCCGACCAGCGGTCTGCTTGAGATCTTTCCGATGGACCACGCTATCCAGCATTCCGTGATCCAGAAGGAACTCCGCCGTCTGAAACCCCTCCGGGAGATCCTGGCCTAACGTCTGCTTGATGACCCGCGGTCCGGCAAAGCCGATCACGGCACCTGGCTCCGCAATAATCGCGTCGCCCAGCATGGCATAGCTCGCGCTGACGCCGCCGGTCGTCGGATTGGTGAGGATCGAAATGTACGGAATCCGTCGCTCCGCCAGCTGAGACAGCACGGCACTGACCTTCGCCATCTGCATGAGGGAGAGTACCCCCTCTTGCATGCGCGCCCCACCGGATGCCGAGATGATGATCAATGGATGCTTTCGTTCGAGAGACCGCTGGCCAAGCCGCGCGATCTTCTCGCCGACCACCGAGCCCATCGATCCGCCCATGAACGCAAAGTCCATCGCCCCGACGTTCACCGGCATTTCGCCGAGCGTGCCCGCCGCGGTAAAGATTGCGTCAAAGTCCCCGGCGTTGGCTCGTGCTTTCTTCAGGCGTCCCTGATAATCCGGGAAGCTCAGCGGATCGACGGAGCGGATATCCGTCAGCACTTCCTCCCAGGAGCCCTCGTCCAAAAGGATGTTCACGTAGTCCGGGCCCCGAATGCGACGATGGTAATCGCATGTTGGGCAGACGTTGTGATTTCGGACGAACTTTTCCCGGATGTCCGTGTGCCCGCATGCCTCACACTTCTCCCAAACATCAGGGGGAATGTCCAGGCGCTGGGTGCGCGGCGCTCGCGGCTTCTTCTCCTTCCGGAACCAAGCCATAGGCTGCAAATGTGCCCGCTAAAGCAGCGCGGGACAAGGCGTTGACAATAAAGGCCCTTGCCCGCCCGGGCGTGGCCCGGCCTTCCCTAGAAGGCGTCCGCCATCCCACGCCCTTCGCTGGAGATGCGCACCAGGATGCCGACCGAGATCCAGCAGGCCAGCAGGAAGGAGCCCCCATACGAAAAGAACGGCAATGGGATCCCCGTGACTGGCATGAGGCTCAGGGTCATGCCAACGTTTTCGGCCACGTGGACAAACCAGCTGCCGATGATCCCGAACGCAACGAGTGAGGAGAAGGAATCGCTCGCGCGCGTCGACACGCGGATCGCGCGGAGAAACAGCATGAGGAAGAAGAACAATGCGACGGTAACGCCGACAAACCCAAGTTCTTCCCCAACGACCGAAAAAATGAAGTCCGTGTGCTGCGCCGGGAGGAAGGCGAGGCGCTTCTGGCTTCCTAGGGTGAAGCCTTTGCCGACCCAGCCGCCGGAGCCAATGGCGATCTTGGATTGGATGACGTGGTATCCCGTGGCCTTGGGGTCCTGCGACGGATCGAGGAAGACGAGCAACCGCGCCTGCTGGTGCGGTTCGAGACGCTCCCACAGCAATGGCGCGGCCACCCCCATGAGCACATTCGCCACCACCAGCACCACGCCTTCCACGATATACGGCTTGTACAGGATCACCACGGCCAGCAGCAACAGGAACCAGGCGCCCCAAAGGCCTGTGGAAAAGGCCAGCACGAGGCTGATCGCCGGGCTGGCCACCAGCAGGAGCAATCGCGCCGACACTCCCGACCAGAACAGCATGGCAAAGAAGATCCCGATAAAGACCATCCCCGTCCCCAAATCGGGCTGGGCCATCACCAGGATCCACGGCACCAATACCACCACTGCCGGCTTCCAGAGTTCTAATAGGGACTTTGGGGCATTGCGGCTGGCGGACAGTACCTTCGCCAGCATCAACACGACGCACACCTTCGCCAGCTCGGCAGGCTGACCAATGCGCATGCCGCCGATAGTGATCCACCCCTTCATGCTGGCCGCTGTGCCGGCACCGCTACCGATGACGAGCGTCACGGCCAGCAGCACGATCCCAAGCACGTACGCCGGCGTGGCCACCCAATCGAGAAAACGCACTGAGGCCCGGCTCACGGTCCACGCGGCCACGATGGAGATACCCAGCCACACCAACTGACGCTTCCACGCGCCTTCCACGTACGGCACGGGGACATCCGTCTGGCCGGCGGAGTAAACGACCGCTACGCCATATGCCGACAGCAGCAACGCGATCAGGACGAGCGGATAGTCCGCAAACGCGCGGCGGATCACTCGCCCTCGGTGTTCACCGGCTGGATCGCCGGCCGCTTGAGGTAATGCTCGATGATCTTGGACGCTGTTCGGGCAGCGCGCGTACCGTGCCCCCCGAATTCCAACATCACCGCGATCACGATCTTGGGGTCCTCTTTGGGTGCGAAGCCGACGAACCAGGCATGGTCCGCGCCGTGCGAGTTTTGCGCCGTCCCCGTCTTGCCGGCGATCGTCACTCCCTGAATGACCGCCGATCCGGCCGTGCCACGTCCGGACACCACGCCGGCGAGCGCGTCACGCAGGCCAGTCAGCTGCTCGGGCGGCAGTTCGAACAACTTGTTCCGGGCGATCTTCGAGTTGCCGATCGTCGGATTAGACGCCTGGCCATCAGTGGCCAGTGCGGTATAGAAGCGCGCCATGCTGACGATCGTCTGCGAGTTCTCGCCCTGCCCGATCGACAGGTTCAACGCGACGGCTTGCGTCCACCCACGCGGCCCGAAGAGCCGATTGTAGTAGTCGACCGCGTACGGCCAGAGTGGCGCGGACTCATTGGGCAGATCGATCCCGCTGCGCTCCCTGAACTTCAAGTCCACGCCCCCAGCAATGAGCTTCGGTAGGCCCATCTTGAGCCCGAGCTGGTAGAAGTACACGTCGCAGGACTTTTCGATGGCCTCGGCGAGCGTGAGCGATCCGTGCCCTCGGTGATCCCAGCACTTGAACCGCCGTGTACCGAACGTGTAGCCTCCCGTGCACGGGGCCGGCATCCGGTCATTCAAGGTCGCAACGCCACTTTCCAGCGCCAGCGCCGCCATGGCCAACTTGAACGTTGATCCTGGCGGATAGCGCCCTTGAATCGCCTTGTTGTACAAGGGGCGGCGGGGATCGTTATTCAGTTCGGCCCAGTAGTCGCGCGGAATGCCACCGATGAACCGATTGGGATCGAAGGTCGGCGCCGAATGGATCGCCAGCACTTCTCCCGTCGGCTCCATCGCCACGACACCGCCCTGCAGTGAATCGCCGAAATACGACGCAACGAACCGCTGCAGGTCCAGGTCCAGATGCGTGGTCAGCGCGGCAGCCGGCACTGGTGGAAGGTCCGGTCGTGCGCCGGACTCGCGCACCACACGCCCTCGCGCGTCAACCTCCACAAAGCGCGACCCCTCTTTCCCTCGAAGCTGCCGTTCGTACTGCTTCTCCAGTCCCGCGCGCCCGATCTGTTGCCCGGACTTGTAGCCCACGTACGCTGAAGAATTGAGTTCGGACTCAGCGATTTCACTCGTGTACCCAACAAGCGCAGACACCGCGGGGCCATCCGGATAGTATCGCTTGGGCGCGGTCTGGATGATGAGACTCGGGAATTCACTACGGTGTTCTTCCAGAACGGACACCTGATCGAAGGACGCATCCGCCAAGACGACCGTGGGCCGATTGGGATCGCGTCGCAACCGGCGTACGGCAGACTCGATCGCGTCGTCAGTGAACGGTACAATGGCACTTAAGGCGCGAAGGGATGCCCGCAGCGAATCTGGTCCCGGACTCAGGATAGAGACCGTGTACCCTGGGATATTCTCGGCGACGATCAGGCCGTGACGGTCGTAGATGATGCCCCGGGGCGCCGGCAACGGAACTTCGCGCAGGCGATTCTCTTCGGACTGCAAGGCGTAGGTGGTGTTCTCCAGCACCTGCGTCCGAAAGAAGGCTCCCGCCAGCACCAACAGTGTGCCGCCGACCAGCACGCGCGCAAACTGTCCGCGCCGCTGGACTTCGTTCGGGTGAAAGCTCATGCAGACTGCGGTTCCAGCACCGATCGAAAGGTCACGAGCAGGAGAAGGCCCACCATCGCCGTGAGAGCAGCGGACAGTGGAGACCAGAGCAGCAACTGGATGGCTGCCTCTGTCACCCCCATCCGTCGTTCAGCAAGGACGTAGACGATATCGTACGCCCACTTGCCCACAAAGAAGAAGAAGGCATGCAGGACGACGTTGTCGGCAAAGAACACGGCTTTGAGCCACGACGCGGTGAAGGCAATGCCTGTCATCGCGAGGGCCCCAGCCCCGAACGCACTCGGAGAGAGAGAGTCGGCGACCAGTCCAGTGAGAAAGCCAAGGACCGCTGCCACGCCAGGACGCACGCGCACCGCAGTCAGCAGGACCGCAATCACCAGGAAGTCCATACCGACGCGCCACCCCAACAGCGGACGAATGGAGTAGTGCAGCGTGACCAGAATGGCGAACGCCAGCACGCCGCGAAGAAACGGAGCCAGCCTCATGGCGGTGGCCGCTTGACGCTGTCGCGTCGCACCGAATCTCGCTTCAGGCCGGACACTTTCAATCGCGCGCGCAACGAGTCGCTGGCTGTGACATTTGGCGCCACGTTGACGCCGCTCAGCATGGCGGCCGCGGAGTCGAGCATGCGTTGGCGTGCGGCTCGCACCTCCGCTTCCTGACGGTCCAACGAGTCGCCAGCTGCGACGATCCGTCGCTGTGCGGAATCCACGGACGACGCGGATTGCCAGACGGTGGAAACGTCGCTCGAGACACGATCGGCGGTCAGGACCATCACGTGCGCAATGTCCTGTGGGCGGACGGATGGACGCAGCAAGTACGTTCGCGCCCATCCTTCCAGCGTACGGATCTCCCCGACCACCACGCCGATCGGGATGCCCCGCGGGAAGACCCCGCCGAGTCCGGAACTGGTGATCAGCGTGCCATTCTTCAGGGCATCGCGAAACGCCACGCCGCGCATCTCGAGCATGTAGCGATCCGGCTCTGGGCCGCGGTGTGGCTGCACAATGCCAAAGGCGGAGCCGTCGGCGGCCATGGCACTCACGCGGAAGTCCGCGTGCGTCCACAGAATGGCCTGGCTGGTCTTCGGGTCGGTGGACGTGACGACGCCGACCAGCCCGTCAGGAGCAACCACGGGTGCACGCGGACGCACGCCAGCTTCTGCGCCTACGGTCAGTAGCACGACATCTTCGTCGTTGGACGCCCCGGTCGTGGCATGAAGGGCTTCGGCGGGGAGAAATCCCCACTGGAGCTGGTGTGCTAAGCCCAGGAGTCGTCGCAGGCGTTCATTTTCGTCTACGAGTTGCGGAACGCGGGCACCACGCATGGCCAACGAATCGATGCGCGCGTTGACCTTGTCGCGTTCAAGGAACGCTCCTCGCGCTCGCTCGGCTTGCTCCTGCAGGCTAAGCAGCGGCGACAGGACGGTGCGCCGCAGAACCGCGGCAACGGAGTCTCGGGCAGTGGTTGGTAAGACCAGCGTAAAGAGCGCGAGGATCGCGCAGACCGCGAGCAGCGCGGTATCGACGCGCGAGTCGGAGCGGACGGCGCGAGCCACGATGGCTGACCCCTCAGGTGCTCAACACTGACCAGTACTTCGCCTCGTCGTCGAGGATTCGTCCTGTGCCGCGCACCACGCAGGTCAGGGGGTCTTCATCCACGTGAATGGGGAGCCCCGTCTCCTGGTGCAACACGACGTCGAGGCCGCGGATCAAGGCGCCGCCTCCCGTCATGACGATGCCACGATCGACGATATCACTGGCGAGTTCGGGGGGAGTGATTTCCAACGCCCGGCGCACGGCATCCACGATCTGCTGGATCGGTTCCTGGATGGCTTCCCGGATCTCGAGCGAGTGCACGCGCACGGTCTTTGGAATACCCGAAACGAGGTCGCGACCCTTCACTTCCATTTCGCGTTCCTCGCCGACCGGCGCGGCGGAGCCGACCTGCACCTTGATCAGTTCGGCCGTCGGCTCGCCAATGAGCAAGTTGTAGTTCTTCCGCATGAACTGGACGATCGCGGTGTCCAGCTCATCGCCGCCCGTGCGGATGGACGTGTCACTGACGATGCCGGAGAGAGCGATGACCGCGATTTCGGTCGTGCCGCCCCCGATGTCGATCACCATGTTCCCCGTGGGGGTCTCGATGGGGAGTCCAACACCGATCGCCGCCGCCATGGGCTCAGCGACCATGAAGACTTCCTTGGCGCCGGCACCTAACGCGGAGTCACGGACCGCGCGCTTCTCCACCTCGGTAATTCCGGAGGGGACGCAGACGATAACGCGCGGCTTGATCTTGAACATCCGGTTCTTGATGATCAGCTCGAGAAAGTAGCGGAGCATCTTCTCGGTGACATCGAAGTCGGCGATCACCCCGTCCTTCATGGGCCGCACGGCGATCACGCCATCGGGGGTACGCCCAAGCATGCGTTTGGCCTCGAGTCCGACCCCTTTGACCCGTTTGCTTTCCCGGTCAATGGCGACCACGGAGGGCTCGTTGAGGACGATGCCCTCGCCTTTGACGTAGATCAGGGTGTTGGCGGTGCCCAGGTCGACCGCGATCGCGTTCGCGGGGAAAAGGGCTCCGGGTTTCAGAAACGGCCAGCGCATGTATGAATAGCAATGACGCGCGGTGCGCGTTGGTCAGCGAATTGCGGTATTTCGGGGGACAGGGCGAAACCTAAGGATGCTCTCGGAAGCGTGCAAGGCATTGGCGCGCCGACACCTAGCTACCGCCTGCTCACGTGCCGCGGAGCACAAAATCCTAGCAAGCTCAGCCTTTACTGGGCCCCTGTGCTGCCGAAGCCTCCGGTCCCGCGCGCGGTCTCGTTCAGCGTGTTCTGCGCAATAATTTGCGGCGCTTCATAGCGCGCAAAGACGAGTTGTGCGATGCGATCGCCGCGACGGATCGCGACTGGCTCCGCGCCACCATTTTGCATGATGATCTTGAGCTCGCCACGATAGTCGCTGTCGATGGTGCCGGGCGCGTTAGGCAGCGTGAGTCCGTGTTTCAACGCGAGTCCGGAACGAGGACGCACCTGCATCTCGAGTCCATCCGGCAGCTCAAACACCAGTCCGGTGGCCACGGCCTTTCGCTCACCGGGGGCGAGGACAAAGTCTGGTTCCGCCGATGCCACGTCGTAGCCGGCGGAGCCCGCCGTTTGCCGGGCGGGCAGCGGGAGATCGGCATTGTGCGGCAAGCGCTGGATGTGCACGCGGCCGGACCACGACACCGTCATGCCGATCTCCCGTCAGTTCCTACAGGAACGACTGCGGGTCGTGGTTCGGCAGCCCAAACGCCTCGGCCACGCCCGGATACGTCACCTTGCCGTCGATCATGTTCAAACCAAGGCGCAGCGCGGCATTGTCACGCAACGCTTTCTGCCAACCCTTGTTTGCCAGCTGCAACGCATACGGCAGCGTGGCGTTGGTGAGTGCCAGCGTCGACGTGCGCGGCACGCCACCGGGCATGTTCGCCACCCCATAGTGGATGACGCCATCCACCACGTACGTCGGGTTCTCGTGCGTGGTCGCGTGAATCGTTTCCACGCATCCGCCCTGGTCAATGGCGACGTCGACGATCACCGATCCCGGTCGCATGCGCTTCAGGTCCTCCTTGCGGAGAAGCTTGGGCGCCTTGGCTCCGGTCACCAGCACACCGCCCACCACCAGATCCGCCGTTTCAACCTGCTCCAGGATGTTGTGGCGGTTGGAGTGAATCAGCTGCACGTTCGCGGGCATAACGTCAGACAAGTAGCGCAGCCGCTCGAGGGAAATGTCGAGGATGACCACCTTCGCCCCCATCCCGGCCGCCATCTTCGCCGCATTCGTGCCAACCACGCCACCACCAAGGATGACGACCTTGGCGGGAGGAACGCCCGGAACGCCGCCGAGTAGCACGCCTCGTCCGCCGTAAAGCTTCTCGAGGTACTTCGCGCCCTCTTGCACCGCCATGCGGCCGGCAACTTCGGACATCGGCGTCAGCAGGGGCAGCTCTCGCGAGGGAAGCTCCACCGTCTCGTAGGCGATGCAGGTCGGGCCCGCGGCCATGTGCGCCCGCGTCAGCTTCTCATCCGCTGCAAAGTGGAAGTAGGTGAAGATCACCTGGCCGCGCTTCATGCGCTTCCACTCCGGCTCGATCGGCTCCTTCACCTTCATGATCATTTCCGCCTTGGCCCACACGCTGTCGGCGTCAGGCAAGATCTGGCAGCCGACCTCCGTGTACTGCCGATCTTCGAAGCCACTGCCCTCGCCAGCTCCCTTCTCGATGGCTACCTGATGCCCCGCAGCCACAAGGGCCTCGGCGCCTGCCGGCACCAGAGCGATGCGATTCTCGTTCGTCTTGATCTCTTTGGGTACGCCGATGAACATGGTCGTTAGGTCCGTGTGTACACCCGGTGTCAGGTCAACGAGCTGCCAGGTCCCAGACTCAGGATCGTCTGGCGATCTGGTGCCAGAAAAGTCGCGCACAATTGCACTACCACATCGTGGGTGATGCGATCGATCTCCGCCAGTGCGTCATCGAGGGTCCGATGCGGCTGCCCGTACAGCTCCTCGGCAGCCAACCGGTACATTCGCGACGACGCCCCCTCCAAGGACAGCATCACCTGCCCTTTGAGTTGTTCCTTCCCCATCTCCACCTCTGACGCGCTAAAACCTCCCGCTGCCAGGATACCCAGCTCCCGGCGCACCGCGTCCAGTGCCTTTAGGGCAGTGTCCGGGGAGGTGCCAACGTACGTCCCGGCGATCCCCGCATCGGCGTGGAAGCTCTGGAAGGCATAGACAGAATACGCCAGTCCCATTTCCTCGCGAATGCGCTGAAATAGTCGTGAAGACATCCCGCCGCCCAACAACATGTTCATGAGTGTGACCGCGTAACGATCGGGATGGCTGTACGCAAACGTCGGGGTTCCGAGGACGAGATGCGTTTGCACTCCCTCGCGCTCCACATGCTGGATGCCGGGAGGCAGCGCGACGGGCGCCGATGGCGACGCCAACACGGAGGATCCCCGCGGGCGCTCCGTCCAGCCGGTGCGTCCAAGAACGTCCAGGAGCTGAGCGTGTTCTAAACGCCCGGCGCAGGCCACCACGATGTGCTGCGGTTGATAGCCTGCGGCGTGCGTCTCGCGCAGAACCTCCACGGGCATCTCGGCAACCGTCTCGCGCGTCCCCAAAATGGAATACCCGTACGGGTGCGCGCCCCACATCGCCTCGTTATGCAGCTCGAACACCAGGTCGTCCGGCGTGTCCTCGACCATGGAAATCTCCTCGAGCACCACCCGACGCTCGAGCTGCAGATCCCCGTCGCGCAGGGCAGGAGCAAAGAGCAGGTCACCGATCACGTCGGCCGCCTGCTCTAGGTGCTCATCCAAAACGCGGGCTTGAAACGAGGTATGCTCGCGGGCCGTGAACGCGTCGAGCGAGCCGCCCAGCGTTTCCAACGCCAGTGCTATTTGATGCGCCGTTCGCCGCTCGGTCCCCTTGAACACCATGTGCTCAAGCAGGTGGGATACGCCCATGCGCGCTGCGCTTTCGTGGATCGACGCCGAGCGCACCCACGCACCCAGTGCTACCGAGCGAACTCCCGGAACGAACTCGGAGATGACCGTGAGTCCGTTCGGGAGTTCTGTTCTTTGGTAGGCCTCGACGCCCACCGGACCGGCGACTGCCACCAGGCTACCGCTCGCCGCCGCGGCGCCCTCCGCCTCGACCTCCGCGGCCGCCACGCCCGCCGCGGTCGCCCCGGTCTCCGCGTCTTTCGGAGCGCTGTCCAGACTCGCCCCCCTCACCTGATGCCCCCTCACCGCCTTCTGGCGCCGGCTCGTCAACCATGCCCTCGGGCTTGGGAACCAAGGCCTTCATCGACAGCCGCAACCGGCCCCGCTCGTCGCGGTCGATCAACTTCACCTTCACGCGGTCACCCTTCTTGACCACGTCCTCGGTGCGCTCCGTGCGGGCGTGCTGCATTTCGGAGATGTGGAGCAGTCCTTCAGTTCCCGGAATGATCTCGATAAACGCACCGAACGCCGTCGTGCTCTTGACGGTGCCCTCGTACGTCTCGCCGACCACGGGCTCGGCGGTAATCGCTTGCACCATTTGCCGGGCGCGCTCCATCGAGTCGCCGCCGACAGCTGCAATCGTCACCAAGCCGGAATCGTCCACCGTGATCTCCGCGCCGGTTTCGTCCTGGATGCCGCGGATCGTCTTGCCCTTGGGACCGATGAGATCACCGATCTTCTCGGGATTGATGTTGATCGTGACAATGCGCGGCGCATAGGGCGACAGGTCGCCACGATGCGTCGGCAGCGCCTTCTGCATCTCGCCGAGGATGTGCAGCCGGCCCTCGCGGGCCTGCGCCAGCGCTTCCTTCATGATCTTGAGGTCGAGCCCCTCGATCTTGATGTCCATCTGGATCGAGGTGATCCCGGCTTCGGTGCCAGCGACCTTGAAGTCCATGTCGCCCAAGTGGTCTTCCGTGCCCAGGATGTCGGTGAGAATCGCGTACTTCTCACCCTCTTTGATGAGTCCCATCGCCACGCCGGCAACGGCCGCGCGCGTTGGGACGCCGGCGTCGAACAACGCCAACGAACCACCGCAGACCGAGGCCATGGACGACGATCCATTTGACTCCAGGATGTCGGACACGATCCGCAGCGTGTATGGAAACTCCTCAAACGGCGGCAGCACCCCTTGGAGTGCACGCTCGGCCAAGTTGCCGTGCCCGATCTCGCGGCGGCTGGTGGAACGAATGGGACGCACTTCGCCGGTGGAGAACGACGGGAAGTTGTAGTGGAGCATGAACGACTTCGTCGTTTCCGTCGCCGAATCAATGGTGTCCAACCGCTGGACGTCTTCGGCGGTACCTAATGTACAGGCGACCAGCGCCTGCGTCTGGCCACGCGTGAAGAGCGCGGATCCGTGGGCTCGCGGTAACACCCCTGTCTCGATGGTGATCGGCCGAACTTCGGTTGGCGACCGGCCATCGACACGCTTTCCTGTGGAAAGCACCTGGGCTCGCAGCGCGTTGTACTCGAGGTCCCCGAGGATGCCGCCAACGAAGGGCGACACTTCGGGACGCTCCGCCGCGAATTTCTCAGCGACCGCTTGCTTCACCTGCTCGACGGCCTGAATGCGAGTGTGCTTTTCCTTTTGGTTGATGGCGGCGACGATCTTCGATTCCGCCTCAGCTACCACGCTGGCATGGATGTCGTCGGGAACAGCGGCCTTGCTCCACTGCAGCTTCGCGATCGGGCCGGCGGCAGCTACAACTTCTTGCTGCACACCGATCAGTTCCTTGATGCCCGTGTGGCCGACGGTGAGGGCATCGAGCATGTCCGCCTCGGACACTTCCAGTGAACCACCCTCCACCATGACAATCGAGTCGCGCGAGCCAGCGACGACGATTTCCATGTCCGAGTATTGCAGCTGCTGGAACGTTGGGTTCAGCACCCACTTCTCGGCGACGCGGCCGACGCGGACGCCGGCAATCGGACCCGAGAACGGGATCTTCGAGACCGAGAGCGCCAGCGACACCGCCACCAGGCCAAGGACGTCCGCGTCGTTTTCCTGGTCAGCGGAAATCACGTTGACGAAGACCTGAACTTCGTTCTTGAAGCCTTCCGGGAAGAGCGGTCGAATCGAGCGATCGATGATGCGCGCGGCGAGGATTTCATGATCGTGCGGTCGGCCTTCCCGCTTGATGAACCCGCCGGGGATCTTGCCGGCCGCGTAGGTCTTTTCGCGGTACTCGACGGTGAGCGGGAAGAAGTCGAGCGCGCTCTTCTTTTCGCTGAGGGTGACGGCGGCGAGGACCATGGTGTCGCCGAACTGCACCATGGCGGAACCCGCGGCCTGCTTCGCCATACGGCCCGTCTCAAGGATGAGTTTGCGGCCGGCGAATGTCTTTTCAATACGATGCGTCATTGCGTGCGAACCTCGTTCGCTGCGAGCGGGTGCAGCACCCTGTGCCCCCGGAGCGGTTTAGAACTGCAGGATACAACACAAAACGCGCGGGCCCGTTCGGTGCGCCCGCGCGATTGCAGAGAACCAGATGGATTTAGTGACGGAGGCCAAGATCGCCGATGATCTGGCGGTAGCTCTCAACGTCCGTACGCTTGAGGTATTCCAGGAGCCGCTTCCGCTTGCCAACCATTTTCAGGAGGCCGCGTCGGCTGTGGTGATCCTTTGAGTGCCCACGGAAGTGAGCCGTGAGGTAATTGATCCGCTCCGTGAGGAGCGCAATCTGCACACGGGTCGAGCCACTGTCCGTGTCGTGTGCCTTGTACTTCGCAATCGTCGCTGCTTTTTCAAAAGCCATTGTGTATATTCCCCGCGCATCCCGCTGCGCTCGTCAGCTAAGTCCTTTGGAACACAGCAATTTACTGGTCTCTCACCCCCCTGTAAAGGCGTCGTGGAGTGCCTGAACGATTCCTCGGCCGAACGTTGGGCAAGTACCGCGTCGAGGAGCTCATCGGCACGGGGGGGTTCGCGTGGGTATACCGCGGATACGACCCGGAGCTCGAGATCCCGGTTGCGATCAAGGTCCTGAAGCCGCAGTTCGCCGGTGACCCCGCCTTTGAGGAGCGGTTCCGGCGCGAGGCCTCGACGGCCGCGAAGCTTCGCCATCCAAACATCATCAAGATTTATGCGGTAGGTCGCGACGGAGACGCGGTCTACTTCGTCATGGACTTTCTGGCGTCCGGACTGGCCGACAAGCTCGAAAGTACGGCCACCCTTCCCGAAGAAATGGTGATTCGGGTAGGCGTCGACGTCGCCCGAGCCCTTGGATTTGCCCACCGCGAGGGGGTGATCCACCGCGACATCAAAATCGACAACATCATGTTCGACATCCACGGCAACGCCGTGGTCGCGGACTTCGGGATCGCCCGCGCGGTGTCCGGATATACGCAGCAGACCGGCACGAACATGGTGGTCGGCACGCCACAGTACTTTGCGCCGGAACAGGCGCGTGCCAAGCCACTGGACGGTCGCGCCGACATCTATTCGTTAGGCGTTACCCTATACCGTGCGATTACGGGCCGTCTCCCGTTCGAGGGGGACGACTGGTATGAAATCGCCCGGCAGCACGTGGAGGAAGCACCGCCCCCGCCCCGCAAGATCAATCCGGCGATTTCGCCCGAGTTCGAGCGGCTGCTGTTGCGCTGCATGGCAAAGCATCCGGACGATCGGCCGCTCACCGGTGAGGAATTGGCGGATGAGCTGACGGCGATCCTGGATCAGCGCCGGACGGGAACGGTACGCTCGCGGACGATGGCGGTGTCGCCGTCGCACGCGGACACGATCATTTCCCCTGTCGACGCGGTACGGTCGCCAAAGGTTCCGGTCCGTGTCTTTGCCATCAGTGTCCTGGCCGTCGCGGCGTTAGGTGCGGCAGCGGTTCCACTGCTGGGGCGCTGGCGTGAGGGAGCCGACACGCCGCCACCCATTGGCCGTGACACCGGCGTGGTCGTCATGACCCCTCCCCCCGACAGCGCCCTGAAAGCGGACAGCGTCCCAACCGTCACCCCGGAAAGCGTCCGGACGGCGGCGCTTGTTCCGAAGCGAGATTCCGTTCCCAAGGCCACTGCAACGCTGGCGCGGCTGTCGATTACGGCTCCGCCGGAAGCTCACTTGATGGTCAACGGGGGCGCGGTGGGAGAGGGTCGGTGGCGGGCCGATACGCTGAGGCCTGGAGATGTGGTCGTGACCGCTGCCATCGACGCCATCGAGGGATGTGAGACGGCCCGCGTGGAACAGAGCGTGCGTTTGCGCGCGGGAGCCCTTCGTGAAGTGCCGCTGACCCCACGTCCCTGCGGCACTGTGGCGATCGAGGGTCAGCCGGCCGGTGCCAACTACACGGTGGTTTCAGCCGACGGCGCGATTCGGCATGAAGGGACCTTGCCGTTGAGCCGAGCCTTGGTACTCCCAGTCGGCCCCTACAAGTTCACCGCGCTCAAGCCGCGCTGCGCGGCCTACGAACAGGAGTTTTCGCTGAGCGCCGGCGAGGCGATGCGCATTCCGTTCCGGATGATCTGCGAATCGCCCTAACGAGCGAAACCGACTCCCGCCCCCAGCGCCGAGCCGGCGAGTACACCAACCCAAAACGACCGCTGCTTGTACCACGCGCGACGCGGCTCCTCGAGAATCGCCACGTGGTCCGTGCGCACATTCGTCGTTTGACCGACCACTAACACGCTGGCCTCGCCACCGGCAATCCGAGCCACCGTGAATCGCGCGACGAGCGCGTCACGCCGCTTTGGGTCCACGGCAATTCCGGTCTGCCCCGCCTTGATCCACTTCTCAGCGCCGACCGAAAAAGCGAACGTAGAATCGCCGACACGCGTGATTTCGAACCGCACACCGCGATACTGCGATTGCGCCACCACCGGTAGCGCGACCATCGCCAGCGTGAGGAGTGCCAGGTGCCGTCCGGTCATCCGAAGAGTTTGCGAAGGCCAAGGTCGTTGAACATCACGAGCGCAAACAGCAAGGCGATGGCCAGCAGGCCAGCGCGCAGGATGTACTCGCGGGTCCGGGCGCTGAACGCACGCCCCTTCACCGACTCGATCACGTTCAGCAGGATCTGCCCACCGTCGAGAATCGGGATGGGGAGCATGTTCAGGACGGCCACATTGATACTCAGGAAGGCTATCAGCTCAAACAAGACCTCGGCGCCGCTCTGGGCCGCCTGGACAGACGACTTGGCGATGGCGATGGGTCCGCCTAACTGGGCCACGGAAACTTTTCCCGTCAGAAGCCCGCGGACGACGCCCACGACCGCGCCGCCCATGCGCCACGTCAGGCGCCATCCGTCGCCGAAGGTCGAGGCCACGGTACGGGGTTCTTCCACGGCCCGTGGCAACACACCGATCTGCCACACCGCCCTCCCGACCCCTCCGTCCGCCGTGTCACGTACCTGCACGGGCGTCACCGCGACGTCCTGTGCATCTCGGCCGCGTTGCACACGGAAGTTCAGGACCTGGCCGCCCGAAGAGCGAATGACCTCCTGAACATCCGACCACTCCGGCGTCGCCTTGCCGTTGATGGACAGGATGCTGTCGCCGCGCTGCAGCCCGCCCACCGCGGCCGGCCGTCCAGCTACAACAGAGTCAATCGACGTGACGGCGCGCATGCGCGGCGATCCACCAACCACCGCAATGTTGATCACCAGCGAGAGCAGCACGTTCATGGTCACGCCGGCGATCATGATCAACAGGCGAGCCGGCAGGGGCTTGGATTCGAACCAACGGTTCGGCGGAACGGGTTTGGGGCCAAACGGCATCATCGCATTCGGGTCCCAGTCGGCGGGACGCTCGGCTGGCTCCTCCCCGCCCCCTTCGATCATGGCCATGGTTTCGTCTTCGCGCGACGCCATTCGCACGTAGCCGCCCAGTGGCACGAGCCACCCCAGCACATACTCCGTCTCGCCACGGCGGTGCCGCCAAATCGGCTTTCCAAATCCGATAGAGAACCGCGGCGCGTACACGCCAACCAGCTTGGCGGCCATGAAATGGCCAAGCTCGTGCACCATGAGCACGAGCCCAAATACAAGAATCGGTGCAAGCCAACTCAGCATAGGAAACGTCCCGTCACGTGTGCCCGCGCCGCTGCATCAGCGGCGATTAGCTCATCGCGCGTGCGTCCGGGTCGTGCACTCAGGTGCTCGAGGCTGGACGCGATCGCCTGCGCAATGTCCACGAACCCAATCTTGCCATCGACGAACAGTTCAACTGCCCGCTCATTCGCGGCATTGAAAACCGCGGGAGCAGCTCCACCAAGTCGCCCAGCCTGCACTCCCAAACCTAACGCAGGGAAAACGTCGCCACGTACTTGCTCGAACGTGAGCGGTGAGGCGGCCACCGGATCGAAGGGCGCTACACCAGAGTCCGCCAATCGTTCAGGATAGGTCAACGCGTATAGGATTGGAAGTTCCATGGTGGGCACGCCAACCTGGGCCAAAACACTGCCGTCAACGAATTCCACCATGGAGTGCACGACGCTCTGCGGATGGACGACTACCTCGATCGCATCGTAAGACACGCCGAACAGGTAGTGCGCTTCGATCACCTCGAGTGCCTTGTTTGCGAGGGTGGCGCTGTCCACGGTGATCTTCTGTCCCATTCGCCACGTCGGATGGCGCAAAGCATCGGCTAGCGTCGCTCGCTGGACCCGCTCGTGGGACCAGTCACGAAATGGTCCCCCTGACGCCGTCAGCACCAAGCGCTTCACGTCCGCTGCGCCACGTCCGCGAAGGCATTGAAAGATGGCCGAGTGTTCGCTGTCGACCGGAACAATCTCGCCACCACCCTCGAGCGCTGCCTGCAGGACGAGATGTCCCCCGACCACGAGGGATTCCTTGTTGGCGAGGGCGACGCGCTTGCCGGATCTGAGCGCGGCGAGTGTGGCATCGAGACCCGCCGCGCCGACGACGGCATTCAACACAATGCCAACGTCAGGGAGTGACGCCGCCTCGCACATGCAATCGGGCCCGATTCGCCACGACGTCGGCACCTGCACACCATTCGACGCCAGACCCACGAAGGTGGCGCCCGTCTGAGCAGCTTGCTCGGCCAACCGTTCGGCATTTGCATGCGCGGTCAGCGCCACGATCCGAAATCGATCCGAATGCCGTTGCAGCACGCGAATGGCACTCTGTCCAATCGAGCCGGTTGACCCGAGGATGGCCACTCCGACGGTCATGACGGAACGGGGAGGAGCAAACGACCGAGGACCAGGTAGGCCACGGGCAGGGAGAAGTAGAGACTGTCCAGACGGTCCAGCACGCCGCCGTGCCCGGGGAAGAAGTTGGAGCTGTCCTTAACCCCGCCCTGTCGCTTGAACAGTGACTCGGCAAGGTCCCCGACCTGAACGGCCGCCGCGGTGACGACGCCAAAGATCACGGCGGTTGACCAGGTCAGGGCAACATGGGCTTGTGGCTTCAGTACCATCAGGTTGTACATGAGTGCCACGGCTATGCCTAACGCCAATCCGCCATAGGCGCCAGCGCGCGTCTTTCCGGGGCTGACCTGTGGCATCAACTTGGCGCGGCCGAACAGGCGGCCGAACGTGTACGCCCCAATGTCCGTCGCCCAAGTGATCAGGATTGGGAAGCCCAGGAGGACGGTGCCGGCCACGTCACCGACCACCCATGGGTGGTGGCGCAGCATGTACGCGCACGACAGCGGGCCGCCAGCGTACAGGGCCCCGAAGAGTGTGACGGACACGGTCTCCAGTGGGTGTTCGCCCGGCCCGCGCCCAAAGAGAACCACTCCGATGAGCGCCACGAACACGACGCTGACCATGGCCAGCGGACGATCAAGCCAGCCGAGCCGCGTGGCGTGAACGGCCAGCGGGATGGCTGCCGCTATGGCGATGCCGATGCCATCCAAGGGGTCGACCCCCGCCCCTCGAGCAATACGGTACAGTTCCCATGCGCCGACACCTGCCAAGACCGCCAGGAGCAACGCGAATGGAGCGTCACCGGCGTAGATGGCCCACCCTGCGATCGGGATGGCAACGATCGCCGTCAGCACGCGTTGGGTCAGGTTGCTCACGGCACGCCAGCGAGAAGAACTAGGCGCCAACGCGACCGAACCGACGATCGCGGGATGTGAAGTCGACGATTGCTTGATACAGGTTGCGGCGCGTAAAGTCGGGCCATCGCACCGGCGTAATAAACAGCTCGGCGTACGCGACCTGCCACAGCAAGAAGTTGGAGAGCCGCAGTTCACCCGAGGTGCGGATCAGCAGATCGGGATCCGGGCAGTCGGCGGTGTAGAAATGCGACTGCAGGCGGTCGGCGTCGATATCCTCGGGGCGCAGGATCCCGGCCGCCACGTCGCGAGCCACGGCACGCGCCGCGTGGACGATTTCATCGCGCGACCCGTACGAGATGAACAGGTTGAGGATCAACCGCTCGTTATGCGCCGTGCGAGTCGTCACGCGGCCGACCGCCTGGGCCGCCGCCGGCGTTAGGCGCGTCAAGTCGCCAAGGACTCGTACCTGCACGCCCGCACGATCCAACTCGTCGGCCTCGCTTTGGACGTACTCCTCGAGTAGCGACATCAGGGCTCCGACCTCATCCGCCGGTCGATCCCAGTTCTCGCGGGAAAACGCGAACAGGGAGAGATACTCCAGGCCCACTTCGATGGCGCCCTCGATCACTTCGCGAACCGACTTCATCCCGGCGCGATGTCCGAAGGAGCGCGGCATGAACCGTTCCCGGGCCCAGCGTCCATTGCCATCCATGATGATGGCCACGTGCCGGGGAACGACGCCGTGGGCCCGAATTCGCGCCAGCAGTTCCGGCGCGGGTGTTTCCTGTGACCCGTTAGGCACCCGGGTCACACTTCCATGATCTCGGCTTCTTTGGCCTTGAGCGCCTGGTCGATCTTGGCCATGAAGTCGTCGTGGACCTTTTGCAGGTCCTTTTCGGCGTGCTTGACGTCATCCTCACTCACGCCATCCAGCTTCTTGAGGCGTTCGCGGCCTTCCGTTCGCCAGTGGCGCACCGAGATGCGACCTTCCTCCGCCAGCTTGTGCACCACCTTCACGAGCTCTTTGCGACGTTGCTCGTTCATGGCCGGCAGCGGAACCCGAATGATGGCCCCCTGTGCCGAAGGCTCCAGGCCAAGCTCCGCTTCGCGGATCGCCTTTTCGATGATCTTGATCTGACTCTTGTCGAACGGCGTCACAATCAGCACGCGCGGTTCGGGCGACGAGACGGTGGCGACCTGATTCAACGTCATCTGGGTGCCGTAGATTTCCACGCGCACCGTGTCCAGCATGTTTGGCGACGCCTTCCCGGACCGGATGGACGAGAATTCGTGCTTGGTGCCGTCGAGCGCCTTCTCCATATGCGCTCGTGCGTCCTTGAGGATGTTCTGGATGGAGCTCATGAAACGATCGTCCCCACGCGTGCGCCGCGCACGGCGCTCAACACGTCACCCGAGCGGTGAATGTTGAGGACAATGAGCGGCAGGTTGTTTTCCTTGCAAAGCGTCACGGCTGTCTGATCCATAACGCCCAGCTCTTCCACCATAACGTCGCGATAGCTGATCTGCTCGTAGCGTTTGGCGTTCGGGTCCTTCTTCGGATCGGCCGAGTATACGCCATCCACGCTGGTCGCCTTGATGATGACCTCGGCCTTGATCTGGATGGCGCGCAAGGCGGCCGCCGTGTCCGTGGAAAAGTACGGATTGCCCGTACCGGCGGCAAAGATCACGATGCGACCGTTTTCCAAGTGTCGAAGCGCACGGCGACGGATGTACGGCTCCGCCAGCTCCTCCATGCGAATCGCGGTCATCACGCGCGTGTCGAGGCCGCGCTTCTCCAGCACATCCTGAAGGGCCAGGGCGTTGATTACCGTTCCCAACATGCCCATGTAGTCCGCCGCGACGCGGTCCATTCCCATCGTGGCCAGCTGGGTACCACGCACGATGTTGCCGCCGCCGATGACCAGTCCAACCCCCACGCCACATTCGACTACGCGTTTGATCTCGTCGCAAAACTGCGCGACGCGTTCGAAGTCAAACCCGAATCCCTTGTCTCCGGCCAATGCCTCGCCAGAGATTTTCAGCAGGATTCGTCGATATGCCACTGAGGGGGTGGACGTCACGCGACTTACTCCTCGCCCATCTTGTAGCGTACAAAACGTCGTACGGAAAGCGTTGCGCCGGACTGCTTGGACGCCTCTTCCAGCAGCTGCTTGATCGTCTTGGCCTCGTCACGTACCCAGGGCTGTTCGATCAAGGCGACCTCAGCAAAGAACTTGTTGACGCGTCCTTCGACCATCTTTTGCACGATGTTGTCCGGCTTTCCACTTTGCTTCGCCTGCTCCTCAAAAATGCGACGTTCGCGGTCGACCGCGTCGGTCGGAACATCATTGCGCGACACCGCGAGCGCCACCACCGGCACCCCAGCCGCGACATGTTCGGCGATCTGCTTCGCCACGGTCAGGACGGCATCACCACTGCCACCGGTGACGTCCACCAGAACAGCGACCTTGCCGTTGTGGTGCAGGTAGGTGCCGATGACACCATCCGTGGTGAATCGCGCATAACGACGCAGGACGACGTTCTCTCCGGTCTTTGCGGAGGCCGCCTTCACGACGTCGGCGATGTTCTTGGACGCATCACTCGACGACGGCTGGTTCATGAACGCGCCATCGGCGGCGTTGGCAACCACCCCGTCAAACGACGAGTCCGCGAGCAACTGCTCGCCTAACGCCTGAGTCACCGCGCCAAACTCCTCATTGCGCGAGACAAAGTCCGTCTCCGAATTCAGCTCGAGCAGAATGGCGGTCTTATGGTCCGCAGAGGTCAAGCAGGCGATGCGTCCTTCAGACGCCGCGCGACCCGCTCGCTTTTCTGCCTTGGCAATTCCCTTGGTCCTTAGGAGCTCGACGGCGCGGTTCATATCGCCATTGGCCTCGACCAGGGCATTCTTGCAGTCTCCGATACCGGCTCCGGTGCGGGCACGGAGCTCAGCGACTTCCTTGGCACTAATAGTCACGTTGGACATTGGGCTCTACTCGTAGTGGCTTGTGCGAACGCCGCCAGTGGGACACCGGCGGCGCGCGTCTGTCAACCGATCAGGAAAGGGCGTCGCACCTTCGACGTACTCACTCGCCGCCCTCTTCGCCTCCCTCGGTTCCTTCTGCATCGCCCTCACCGCCCTCTTCGCCCGTCTTGAGGCGCTTGGCAATGGCTTCGGGCTTTGCACGACGACGGCGAGGACGCCGACGACGCTTGCGATCCTCATCACTCGCGGCCGCGGGTTCGAGTCCGCGATCGGAGCTGTAGGTGCTCTCCTCTCCTTCCTCTTCGTGCGTGCGGACCGGCGCTTCACGCCGCGCTTCCATGATGGACTCCGCCAACACGTGCGTGATCAGTTCAACGGACCGAATCGCGTCGTCGTTGCCGGCGATGGGCACCGTGATGAGGTCTGGATCCGAATTCGTGTCGCAAATGGCCACGATGGGAATGCCCAGCTTGTTGGCCTCACTAACGGCGATGCGCTCCTTGCGCGCATCCACGATGAAGAGGAGACCCGGCAGGCGCGTCATGTTCTTGATGCCCTGCAGGTTCTTGGAGAGCTTATCGCGCTGCCGCGACAACAGCAGCTGCTCCTTCTTCGTGTAGTTCTCGAACTCACCGCCAGCCTCACTCCCCGCTTCGAGCTCCTTCAGGCGCTTGGTCTGGCGCTTGATGGTCTGGAAGTTGGTGAGCAAACCGCCTAACCAGCGCTCGGTGACGTACATGGCGCCACTGCGTGACGCTTCGCCCTGAACGATCGCCGCCAATTGGCGCTTTGTGCAGACAAAGAGGACGTTGTCGCCGCGCATGAGCACGTCGCGCACCAACTTCTGCGCGAGTTCGATCTGCCGAAGGGTCTTCTGCAGGTCGATGATGTGAATGCCGTTGCGCTCGGCAAAAATGAACCGGCGCATCTTCGGGTTCCACCGACGGGTCTGGTGGCCGAAGTGAACGCCGGCTTCGAGTAACTGCTCCAGGGTCACTGACATGTGGTGTTGTACCTGTGTTGGGTTGGATCGTCCGCGTTCGTCGTCGCTCTCCTCGACCGGCTGGGCCGGCACCCTGGACAGCTCAGAACACGTGCGTGGTGTGAAACGTTGCGGCCGGCGGCGTCCTGCGACGCCACCCAAGCCGGACTAACGCTTCGAGAACTGGAACCGCTTTCGTGCGCCCGGACGTCCGGGCTTCTTGCGTTCGACGGCGCGCGCGTCGCGCGTCAGCAGTCCGAGATCACGCAGCTTGCGCCGATGGGTCTCGTCTACCTGCACAAGGGCGCGAGCGGCAGCCAAGCGCAGCGCGCCGGCCTGCCCTGTTTGGCCCCCACCCACCAAGTGGCACTTCACGTCGAACCGACCAAGCGTGTCGGTCGCGGTGAAGGGCTGCTGGATGGCTGACACAAGGGCTGGTCGCGGGAAATAGTCCCCCAACGTGCGGCCGTTGACGTCCCACTTGCCGGAACCCGGCGTGAGGTACAAGCGGCAGACCGCCTCTTTGCGACGACCGACGCTGTGAAATGACTCAGACATGCCTACTCACTCTTCGCGCTGAAGGTCAGCACCTTGGGCTGCTGCGCCGCGTGCGGATGCTCCGACGTGGCGTAGACGCGCAGCTTACGGCGCAACACCTGCCGAGACAGGGTCGACTTGGGGAGCATACCGTACACCGCCTTCTCAATCACACGTTCGGGGTGCTTGGCGAGCATGGTGGAAGCGGGCGTATAGAGCTCGTGCCCCATGTAGCCCGTGTGCCGGAAGTACTGCTTCTGCTCAACCTTGCGACCCGTCATCCGCACCTTGGCGGCATTGATCACAATGACCCCGTCCCCGGTGTCGATATGGGGCGTGAAAATCGGCTTGTGCTTACCGCGGATGATCTTCGCCACCTCGGAGGCCAACCGGCCTAGCACCATGCCATCGGCGTCGACGACAAACCAATGTTTGTCGATCTCTTTCGGTTTGGCGGTGAAAGTCTTCATTTTACTTGTGAACTAACGGTCGCGCGGTCGCGATCGCCGCATTCGACTGGTGAAATTCAGGAAATTTTTGGCAAGACTGTGAACGTAGCCGTCCACAGTTCATGTGTCAATGCGTAAGTCTCTATTGTCAGCCGCTTTGCGGGTCCGCCTTATGATGGACGCACGTCGTCCACAGCCTTCGGTTGCCGAATGACCCCGCAGCTCGCCGCGCGCCAGCGAATTAGCGCCACACTCGCCTCCCCAGAAACCCGACTCAGTTTGGTGGCGGGTGGGTTCATGGTCGCGCTCGTCCTGCTCAAGCAATGGTGGGCGGCGACTTCCGAATGGTCGCTCGCGTTCGACTGGCTGACCTACCTGCCCCTGCATTTGGCGGCCGCGATTCTCCTCGGGCGTGCCGCATCTGCAACGCGATTGAACCGACGCGCGGCGCGCGCGTGGAGACTCTTTCAGCTGTCGGAAGTGGTGATGATCGTGGTGGTGCTGGCGAGCGCGATCGTACACGCCGTTGGGCTTCCGAAGCAGCAACAAAGTTGGATCTGGTACATCGGCGTGTTGTCGTATCCACCGTTCGTGGCTGGGCTACTCACCTTCCCTGTTGCAACGCGGGAACGAAGTCCCTTCACAAGAAGTCAGATCCTTGGCGCAGTGGTCCTGGTGGTTGGGCTCGCGCTCGGGTGGTTCTTCGTGTTGCGGCCGTTGTTGGCCATGCCGGCCGGTGGCACGGCGACGTATCTCGAGGTCGCGTGGTCGTCGATCGGGGATCTTTTCCCGCTGGCCGCGCTGACGGTGTTGTTGCTTCGTGGAACGCTCCCGGTGCACCGCAGCGCGATCTTCATTGTGACGGCCGCCCAGCTGATCTCCGCGTGCGGAGATCTCCTAACGACGGAACTTGCCCTGCGCGGCCAGTACCAGACGTCATCGCCGCTCGATGCCGTATGGTATGCGGCTTCTCTGTTGATGGCGGTGGCTGGCGCGTACCAAGCGGTGCTGGAGCGCGACGCGAACGATGCACACCCGGAGCGGTCCCTGGAATCACTGCTGGTGCTCCGCGGGCTCGTCTACGGATCGATCATCGTCGCCTACGCCGTCATGCTGCGCGCCAGTGCCTCCGTGTTGGCGACACCAGCTGGCGGTTATTTGCTGGTCGCGGCCACCCTGACCGGCCTATTGGTAGTACTCCCCGCGGTCGCCTTCCGCGACACGGAACGTGCGGTGCGCGAGCGAAAGAGTCAGGAGGCTCGCTTTGCCGCGCTCATCGAACATTCCTCCGATCTAGTGTTCGTTGTGGATAGCCGGGGGCAAATGACGTTCATTACGCCCTCGGTTTGCCGCACACTTGGCGGCACGGAGCAAGAGATCGTCGGGACGAACTTTTCGTTGTACCTGCACCCCGACGATCGACACGCACTCGAGGCGCAGCCGCTGGCGGTGCTGGCACGTCGTGCGGGACAACCGGTGCGATGGCGGATGCACCGTGCGGATTCCAGTTGGGTGACCATCGACGCCCTGGTGCAGGATCGCCTTGGCGACAGCGTGATCGACGGTTTCGTCATCAACGGACGCGATGTCACGGCTCAGGTGGCGCTGGAAGAACAGGCGCGCCACGCGCAGAAGATGGAGGTCGTGGGCCGTCTGGCCGGAGGTATTGCGCACGACTTCAACAACGTGTTGACGGTGATTCGTGGCTTTGCCGGGTTGGCACGAGGGCGCCGCGACAATCCCGCGCCGTTAAACGCCGAATTGGATGAGATCGACCGGGCCGTGGAGCGTGCAGCCGATCTCACGCGCCGAATCCTGGCATTTAGCCGCAACCGTGAGCCCCAACTCGAGCGGCTCGACCTGAACGTCGTGGTCGCCGAGATGGAGTCGATGCTGCGACGCATCGTAGCCAAGGAGGTTACGCTGCGCCTATGCATCGGGAACGCCGAGGCGTGGGTTGACGCTGATGCGGGCTATGTGGAGCAGATCGTGCTTAACTTGGCGTTGAATGCGCGCGACGCCATGCCGGACGGTGGCGTGATGGAGGTCCGCGTCCAGGTGGACCAGCCGGCGCGGGAGATTCGCCTGGTCGTGAAAGACACGGGCACCGGTATTGCCCCGGAGATCCGATCGAGGATTTTCGAGCCATTCTTCACCACTAAGGCGTTAGGCGCTGGGAGCGGTCTTGGACTGGCGATGGTCGCTGCCATCGTCGAAGATCTGCACGGACGCATCGAGGTCGACACCGAATCGGGCGTTGGGACTTCATTTGCGGTCGCCTTCCCGCAGCAAGCGGGCCTGGAGCCCTCTGTGATCCCCGCCACCCACCTGCGGCCAGGTGTCGGAGGGGGGGAAAAGATCCTGGTCGTTGATGACGATGAGGCAATCGCCAGCACGCTGCGCACGTATTTCACGCGCCTTGGGTATCACGTGCGTGTCGCGGCCCACGGCAGGCAGGCGCTGGCGTCATTGTCGCAGGATGGGCCAGTGGATCTGGTCCTGACGGACTTGGCAATGCCGGGGATGAACGGCCGCCAGCTCGTACACTACCTCCGCATCGCGAATCCTGACGCCAAGATCATCTGCATGTCGGGCTACGCCGACTACGACGACACATTCGGCGACACGAATCCGGACCTTCCCTTCATCTCCAAGCCCTTTGCGCTGGACGAGCTGGGGGCCACGGTCCGACGGGTGCTCGCCAGCGCCTGACCGACAGCTGCAAGCAGAAAGCGCCGCCGGAGACGTCCCGGCGGCGCTTCGACATTCCACGGGCCGATTAGCGCTACGTGCCGCGCAGGTTCGGGTTGTTGTCCTTCTCGGTCAGCGGAATCGGGAAGCACGTTCCGTTGCCGATCGATGGGAATCCTGGCTTGAAGTACGCAGCCCCAGGAACCGGCAACGCGCGCACGGCAGTAGGATTGCGACGGAAATCGCCCATGCGCTGGCCTTCCAGGTAGAAGTCGAGAGACTTCTGCCAGAGCAGCTCAGACAGGATAGACGCGGCATCTGTCGGTCCGCTATACGCCGGTTGCGAGTTCGCGGCGCGCCGTGCGGCAATCAACGCGGTCTGCGCCGCGATATCGCCGGCTTCTGCCGCGATGTAATCCGCCTCGAGCTTTGAGGCGACGCGGATTGGAGAGTTGAACGCCGGGAACTTGTTCTGGATGTAGAACGCACCAGTCGACGCATCCTGTGGCGACAACGTGTGCTGCCCAGGCGCCTTGAACGGCACGCGTGGGTCAGTGACCCGGAAGGCCTCGGAGACGCCGATGGAACCGCGGTCCAGCGTGAACTGCCACATGCGGTTGGCGAGGCGATTCCGGTTGGCGGCGTCGTCCACATAACCAAAGTTGAAGACGAACCCTGCCGGTACCGCAGCGGCGTCCGCCGCGGCCTGGCTCTTTCGTCCAGCCTGCAACTGGGCGCGAGCGCGTCCGACCAAGGCCGCGTTGGCGAGGGCCTTACCCGTGGTCGTCCCTTCGGCGTTGCCCACCGAGATCGCCTTGGTGAGGTTGGTGACCGCAGAGTCGAGCATGGCAGCGGTGTTGAGCTTTGGCCCATTGCTCACCGTGCCATCGCAGAAGTTCTCGGCCATCAGCACGAACGAGTACCCACGCCAGAGGGACGACCGGGCATAGTTCAAGTTCGTGGTGGGGTTCGGCAACGTCAGGTCGAGCACAATCTTGGTGGACGCGGCCGCCAGGGACAACGTCGCCCAGACGTCCGTGGACAACGAGCCGTTCGACTCTGACACGTCGCGTCGCCCGAACTCATTGCGCGTCGGGAACGTTTCAGCGACGATCGATTCACCATCGTACCACGATGAGTACATGATCAACCAGCCTAACGCCGCCGAGTAGTTCTGTTGAGCGGAGTTAGCGAGTGTTGCCGCATCCTTCACCGGATCGACCGCATTGATGTCGATCACGTTCGGGTTATCGACGGTCAGGAAGTCGGTGCAGCCGACGCCTAGGAGGAGCGCGGCGGCAGTCAGCAGGCGCCCTGTGGCGCGAGTGTATGTCGTCATGGGATCCTCGGTCAGAAGCTCAGGTTCACGCGAAGCAGCGCCCGCTTCGGATTGGGCAGCGTCAAGAAGTCCGTTCGCCCAACGCCGAATGACTCGGTCGGGTTGGAGACCACCTCGGGGTCCGGCCCCTGGTAGTCCGTCCACAGCGCCAGGTTCTGGAACGCCAGGCCAATGGTGGCTCCGTGCGTGCGAATGAATCCGAGATACTTCGCGGGCACGTCGTAGGTGAATGCCAGCTCACGGAAGCGAACAAAATCGCCAGGCTGCAAGAATGCGTCGCGCGCCTGGTCGACCGTGGTACCCGTCCCATTCTGCTGGACGAACGCCGGACGCCCAGCCGTCTGGTCACCATAGCGCCGCAGGAATTCACGCTTGGAGAGCACGGTCGGATCGAGGCGCCGGTTGCTGCGAACCAGCTGCGTTTCGCGGAAATAGTCCGTGAGGTTGTAGATCAAGAAGTCCTGCTTGGTATCGATCAAGGCCGAGACGCGGAGGTTCTTCATGATGGTGAACGAGTTGCTCCACGCCGCTTCCAGCGTCGGGAGGGCGTTCCCCACGACCTCGAACGTGTCTGCGACGGTGACGCGGCTGTTCGCCTCGTCGATGCTCCGAATACGCTTGGAAACAAAGGAACCCAGCTGATAGCCTTCGGTGAACCGATTCAGCGTGCCGAAGGGGGCGATGCCGCCAAGGTCGGTCAATTCGTTATGCAGAGTGTTGAAGTTGAGCCGAGTGTCCCAGGAGAAGTTGCGCATGCGTAGCAACTCGCCATTCAACGACACCTCGAATCCACTGTTGACCACTTGGCCGATGTTCACAAAGGGATTTTGTTGATACCCGAGCGACGGCGACAGCGGGCGTTGCAGAATGAGGTCGTTCGTCTTCTTGTTAAAGTACGTCAGCTCAATGCGGGCGCGGTCCGAGAAGAACGACGCGTCCACGCCGGCCTCGACTTCCACGCCCTTTTCCGGCTTGAGATCGAAGTTGCCGGGGTTCAGCGGAATGGCGCCAGCTTCAACGGTCGTGGTGCTGCCCGTGGTGATAGCTGACGGTGCGGCCTGCAACGTGGTGAGCGATGCACCGGCACCAGGAGCACGACCCGTGGTTCCGTAGGCAACGCGCGCGCGGAAGGACGGGAAGATCTTCGTGAGTGGCTGGAAGAACTTCTCGTCGGACAACACCCACGACAGACCGGCCTTTGGCAGCAGGATCGCCGGGGTTTCGGAACCGAACGCCGAGAAGTCGTCCAATCGCGCTCCGCCCGTCAGGAACAAGCGATCTTTGTAGCCGACCTGCACCTGTCCAAGGTAACCGTACTGACGAACGTCTGTCCGCTGGCCTGTGCCCGTGGTCGTCGATGCCGAGGTGATGACGTTCGACGAGTTGGTGGTAAATCCGATGCCTGTAGCGGTCAGCTGGTCGTTCCGAGTGGCAATGGCTTGGAAGCCTGCGGACGCATTGACGTCAAATTCGCCGTACTTGTGGTTGACGTCGTTGATCCAGTCGATGGTATAGCGCGAAATCCCATTGCGCGTCTGGGTATTCTGGCCGGTGTTCAGCAGGCCAGCGTACCAACCATCAGGATTCTTCGGGAAGAATCGCGTACCCTCGTCGTTCAGGAGGTCGCCACCGAGAGTGAAGCGACTCTTCAGCCACGACACCGGCACGTAGCTGGCCGTCGCATTCAGGATGCTGCGGCGTGTGTCGAGTTCATTTTCGATCGCTGAGATGGCAAGGACTCCGCGGTTGAACCCAAACCACCCGTTCTGGCTGGCAACGCCGTCATCGCGCCGCGTGGTCGGTGAACCGAGTTCCGCCCCGCCCAGGAAGCCATAGATGTTGTTGTCGTTATCTGGAAGGACTGCCTTCGTCAGCAACGACGTGAACCCGGCCTCGAGTGTGAGCTTGGAGTTTGGAATCCAGTTGAAATTGGTGCGCCAGGAGTAACGCCGGAAATCGTTGTTCGGCAGCGTGCCGATCGTTCGGTCAGCGGACGCCGACAAGAAGTAGCCGTAGTTCTGACCACCGCCCCGACCGGTCCACCCGAACAGCTGGTCCGCGCCCGTGCGGAAGCCGGACTCACGAGCCAGCGGATTGTCGTGCACCAGAGCGCCGACCGCCTGCCCTCGGCACAGCGGATTCGGGCTGGTGGACGCCACCGCGGCGGCCGAGCACAGGCCATAGTTGTCGGGCGGGGTCCAGTCCTGGTTCAGTCGACCGTATTCGGCGCGCAACGTCTGCTGGAACGAGTTGGCTCCCGTGCGGCCGCGCTTGGTGATGATCTGAATGACGCCGGCAGAGGCATCCGCACCATAGAGGGTGGCAGCTGACGGCCCCTTCACGACCTCGATGCTCTCGACGTCGTCGGGATTCAGGTCATTCATTCGATCGGTCAGCTGGCCGTTCAGGCCCAGGTTCACGGTTCCTTCATTGAACCGGACCCCGTCGATGAACACGATCGGTTGATTGGAGAGAGAGATGGACGAGGCGCCGCGGATGCGAATGTTGCGGCTGGTGCCGGCGGTGCCGGACGCCGCATTCACGGCGATGCCGGCCACCCGCGACTGCAACATCTCGTTCACGTTGGTGATGACGGCGTTCATCTTGATTTCACTTGCCCCTACCGAGGCCACCGTCGCGGCCTGCGCCCGTCGCTCCTGATTCCCGACCGTGCCTGTGACGACCAATTCCTGCAGCGTCGTGACCGTTCGGACCAGCTCGAAGTTGTGGGTCACCGTGTTGCCGGCGGCCACGCGCATCGTGTCGCCAGCCGCGCGAAAGCCAATTTTCAGGATGCTGAGCTGAAACCTGCCGGGTCGAACACCGACGATTCGATACTCACCGCGAGTATTCGATGCTGTTTCCAGCGCCGTGCCAAGAATCGACACGCGGGCACCTTCGACGGGCGTACGGGACTCTTTGTCGACGATGGTGCCGGTGACCGTGCCTGTGGTCGCGGCTTGTCCCATGCCGATCGCGGGGAGTCCGATGAACGCCGCCACGGCGCCCATGCACCACCTGCGCAAACGCAGTTGACTCATAGGGTGCTCCTAAAAAAGGGGGAGTGCGACAGTGGGGCTGTCGCATAGGGGTGGCCCCGCCAATGTAGGAAACGCCCGTACGGTGTGCCAGCAATTTTTTGCCACACCGTGCCGCAAACCGCGTAGTATTGCTCGACCAGCCGCGTAGATCTGGGATAGAGCGTCAGAGTTCCACTAACACCGCGCCCTTTTCCACCGCGGTGCCCTGCACCGCCAGCACACGCGTCACGATGCCGGCCGACACGGCGCGGAGTTCGTTTTCCATCTTCATCGCCTCGATCACTACGATCGCCTGCCCGGCGGCAACCTGATCGCCCTCGCGCACGTGAATCTTGCTGACCAGCCCTGGCATGGGCGCGATGATGCGCCCCGGTCCGTGCGGCACCGCATGCTCAGCGGTCATTTCCTGGATGGCGCGAGAACGTTCGTCGAGCGCCTCGCATTCGTACCGATAGCCGTTCATCCACAGCACATACTGGCCCCGGGTATCTCCGCGCCGCGCGGCGACGCGATGCACCGTGTTGTCGATTTGCACCAGATGAATCGGCGTGCCCTCGATGTCCGCGAGGTGCGCCTGAATGCGCTGTCCGCCGACCCGCACACCGTCAGCATCCAGATCGACCGTGAATCGCTCACCATCTACATCCACGATGTACTTCACACGCGCTCCGGTACGAGTTCACAAAGAGTTTCTACGTGCGCCGTCTGCGGAAACATGTCGAACGCCGTCAGCGTGCGCACCTGATACGATGGAAGACGCTGAAGATCGCGCGCCAAAGTGGCAGGATTGCAGCTGACATACAGGATGGCCCGAACGATGTGCCGCTGGGCGTCCAGCGCCGTGGTGACCGCTGGCTCGACGCCATTACGGGGCGGATTCAGGATGACGACGTCTGCCGGATCGAGGGAAGGAATCACGGTCTCCACTCGAGCGGCTACGGCACGTGAGGGAGGCGACAATCGCGACGAGCAAAAGCGCACCGCCTCTTCGTCAGCCTCAATCGCGGTCACGCGCACGCCCGCATCGTGCAGTGCTACGGTCACCTCGCCCGTTCCCGCATACGCATCGATTGCTGTCGACGGCGTATAGCTCAGGGCCTGCTGTAGCACCTGTCGGCGGAGCTCCGGCGCGACATAGGGATTTACCTGTTGAAACGACGCGGCGGGGCTGCCCGAAGGTCGCCGGTCCACGACCACGTGAACGCCACCACGGTGTGGGTGCCACCGCACGATCGCCAGTGATGGACACTCCGCAGCAAAGGCCTTGGCGTCCTTCCATGTGACACCACCATTCAACACGAAGAGAAGCTCGTTCCCTTCGATACGGATCGACGCTGACAGCGTACGTGCCGAGGGAAGGAGCGCCCGGGCCGAACCCACTTCGCGCCACGCGGCGACGATTCGCGGATCGGTGATGGGGCACTCCGTCAATTCAAACACGGCGTCAGGCTCACCAAGTCGGCGCAAACCGATCGTGCGTGTGCGGCGCCCCTGCTGCTCGCGGATGGTCAGCGTGAGCTTGGATCGGTAGGCCCAGGGGTGGCCGCCCGAAATCATGCGTTCCACGCGCGCCTCACGGCGCGCTATGCGCGCCATCGCATCGTTGATCACGCTGCGCTTCGCCGCCTGTTGCGCCTCGAGGGTCAGGTGCTGCAGCTGACAGCCTCCACACTGATCGGCATCGTAGTGACGACACTCGGCGGCGACGCGCTGGGGACCTGGCGTGAGAATGTCGACCACCCGCCCTCGCGCAAATCCGCTCTCGCGTCGCATGCGGGCACGGAGAACGTCACCGGGGGCGCTCCGCGGGATGAAGACAACCATCCCGTCCATTCGCGCCACCCCATCACCGCCAGCCCCAATGGAATCGACTGTGAGCGTGGCGACGTCGTCCATCGCCCTAACGAAGGCCTTCGCGTCGAGCGGCATCGCGCCAGGCATCATGCACGGCCGTCGTGGTGGTTGGAGCACCGGATGCGGCGCGTGCGCCGCGGTCCCGATCGGCCATCAGCGCTGCGGCCACGGCAGCTGCCATGCGTCCAGCCTCTGGCGCGCGGACAGCCAAGAGGGCCGGGAGTTTTCGCTCCAGCCATTGGATCTCAATATTGCCCTGCTGGAAGTCGTCGTCTTCCATCACACGCAGGTGGAACTCCCGCGACGTCTCAACGCCTAACACCACCAGTTCATCCAAGGCGCGATGCATGCGCTGGATCGCCTGGTCCCGGGTCGCCCCCCACACAATGAGTTTGGCGAGCATCGGATCGTAGTGCAGTCCGACGACACTCCCCGTTTCCACACCGCCATCCCAGCGCACGCCCGGTCCCGCAGGCACCTTCAGGTAGTGAATGCGTCCCGTCGAGGGGAAAAATCCGTTGGCCGGATCTTCACTTGTGATCCGACACTCGATCGCCCAGCCCCGCGGGGTCATCTCCTCTGGGAACGGCAGCTTCTCACCGGCCGCGATGCGCAGCTGCCATTGGACGATGTCGATGCCCGTGACCAGCTCGGTCACTGGGTGTTCCACCTGGAGGCGCGTGTTCATCTCCAGGAAGTAGAAGTTCCCATCGCGGTCCACGAGGAACTCGCACGTTCCGGCGTTCTCGTAGCCGGCGGCGCGCGCCGCGGCCACGGCGGTGGCTCCCATGCGTCGTCGCAAATCGGCATTGACCGCGACGCTTGGCGCCTCCTCGATCATCTTCTGGTGCCGGCGTTGCACGGAGCACTCGCGTTCACCTAACGACAGTACGGTTCCGTGCCGGTCAGCGAGAATCTGGATTTCGATGTGACGTGGGCCTTCGATGTACTTCTCCACGTACACCGCGTCGTCGCCAAAGGCGTTTCGTGCCTCACGCCGAGCCGCGTCCAGCAACGAACTCATGTCCTGGGGATCGCGCACCACGCGCATCCCTTTTCCCCCGCCACCCGCGGCCGCCTTGAGCAACACGGGATAGCCAAATCGCTCCGCCACGTCCAACGCGTCTTCCGCGTCGCGCAGTCCGGTGGTCGTGCCCGGGACCACAGGCACGCCCGCAGCGATCGCCAGCTGCCGCGCTGCCGTTTTGCTGCCCATGGCCGCGATGGCCTCTGCCGGCGGGCCAATGAACGTTAGGCCGGAATCACGGACTAGACGCGCGAACCACTCGCGCTCAGAAAGAAAACCGTAGCCCGGATGAATGGCTTCGGCACCGGATTTCAGTGCCGCCTCCACGATTCGGTCGCCCTTCAGGTAGCTCTCGGTGGATGCCGCGGCGCCGATATGCACTGCCTCATCGGCTTCGCGCACATGCGGTGCCTGGATATCGGCATCTGAATACACCGCGACGGAACCCACGCCCAATTCGCGGCAGGCACGGATGACGCGCAGGGCAATCTCGCCGCGATTCGCGACCAGAACTTTGGAGAACATCAGAGCGGAATGTTGCCGTGCTTCTTTGGCGGATTGCGATCGCGCTTGGCAACCAGCGTATCGAGGGCATCGATCAGCCGCATGCGCGTATCGCGAGGGTCGATGATATCATCGACGAATCCGCGACTGGCGGCGACATATGGATTGGCGAATTTCGCCGTGTACTCAGCCACACGCTCGTCCATCGCGGCTTGGGGATCCTTGGCGTCGGCGATCTCCTTCCGGAAGAGGATTTCCACAGCGCCCTTTGGGCCCATGACGGCGATTTCGGCGGTCGGCCAGGCCAGGTTCATGTCACCGCGAATGTGCTTGGAGTTCATCACGTCGTAGGCGCCGCCGTACGCCTTGCGGGTGATTACGGTCAGTTTTGGTACCGTCGCCTCGCAGTACGCGTACAGGAGCTTGGCCCCATGTCGGATGATGCCTCCGTGCTCCTGCGCCACGCCGGGAAGAAATCCGGGGACGTCTTCAAACGTGATGATGGGAATGTTGAACGCGTCGCAGAAACGGACAAACCGCGCGCCCTTGATTGAGGCGTTGATGTCCAGCACGCCGGCCAGGACGGCTGGCTGATTGGCGATGATCCCGACCGAATGTCCACCCAAGTGAGCGAAGCCACAAAGGATGTTTTCGGCAAACATCTTGTGCACTTCATAGAACTCGCCGTCATCAAACACGCGTGCGATGACGTCGTGCATGTCGTACGGCTTGTTCGGGCTGTCGGGGACGATATCGAGCAGCGCTTCGTCGCGTCGGTCGCGGGGATCGGTGCCGGCCCCTCGGGGCGGATCCGCCAAGTTGTTCTGCGGAATGAAGCGAAAGACGTCGCGAATCATCTGCAGGCACTGCAGCTCCGAATCACACGCAAAGTGCGCGACACCCGAGGTGGCGGCGTGGGTGTCGGCACCGCCGAGTGCTTCCATGGTCACGTCTTCATGCGTGACGGTCTTCACGACATTGGGACCGGTGACGAACATGTACGACGTCCCGCGCACCATGAAGATGAAATCCGTAATCGCCGGCGAGTACACCGCGCCGCCGGCGCAGGGACCGAGGATGGCGGAAATCTGCGGCACGACGCCCGATGCGAGCGTATTGCGCAGGAAGATGTCGGCGTACCCGCCTAACGAAACGACGCCCTCCTGAATGCGGGCACCGCCCGAGTCGTTCAGTCCAATGACCGGCGCTCCGTTCCGAACGGCCAGGTCCATCACCTTGCAGATCTTCTCGGCAAAGGTCTCGGACAGCGAACCACCAAAGACCGTGAAGTCCTGCGAGAACACATAGACCAGGCGACCGTTGATCCGGCCATGCCCCGTGACGACGCCGTCGCCGTAGGTCTTCTGTGACTCCAGGCCGAAATCCGTGGATCGATGGGTGACGAATCGATCGTATTCGACAAAGCTGCCGTCGTCCAGCAACAGGTCCAGGCGCTCGCGGGCCGTCAGCTTCCCCTTGTCATGCTGGGCTTGGATGCGGGTGGGGCCACCGCCCTGCTCTGACTCGGCGCGTCGTCGCTCGAGGAGTTCCAGGTTCTCGCGCATGCTCATGGCGCCGAAAGCTAGTGGCGCTCCTGCCCCCCGACTAGGAACCGTCGTGGGAGAAAGAACGCGCCCCGCGAGGCCATGCTCGCGGGGCGCGTGAACTGTCGGATACCGGGTCGACTACTCGTTCATGTCGGTGACGTCTTCAATCACCGGCACTTCGTCGTCCGTGTGAATCTTGACCGGGCCTTCCGGCTTTGGCGGCTGCTCGGCGGGGATATCCGTGACCGTGAGGACGATGCGGCGGTGAATCGGGTCGACCTCCACAATGCGCAGGTCAAGAATCATCCCTTCCCAACACACATCGGCCGGCGAGTTGATCTGCTTGGTCGATGGGATGTGGCTGAGCGGCACAAAGCCCTCGATATCGTTGCCGATATCCACCACGACGCCCTTCTCCATCAACCGTACGACATGCCCACGCAATTCGGTGCCGACCGGGTAGGTCTCGCCGATGGAGAGCCACGGATCGTCGGTGGCCTGCTTGAGGCCTAACGAGATACGCTTGTTGTCGCTGTCGATGTTCAGGATCACGACGTCCACGGTGTCGCCCTTCTTCACCACTTCCGACGGATGCTGTACCCGCTTGGTCCAGCTCATGTCGGAGATGTGGATCAACCCGTCGATGCCCGGCTCGATCTCCACGAAGGCGCCGAAGCTGGTGAGGTTGCGGACCTTGCCAGAGAGTCTCGTGCCCACCGGGTACTTCAGTGGCAGGACCATCCACGGATCCTGTTCCGTCTGCTTCATGCCGAGCGAGATCTTTTCCTCGTTCGGATCCACCTTCAGGACCACCGCCTCGATGGTCTCACCGATCGAGACGATCTTGGACGGGTGCCGCACATTTCGCGTCCAGCTCATTTCCGAGATGTGCACCAATCCTTCGATGCCCGGCTCCAGTTCGATGAACGCGCCGTAGTTCGTGATGGATACGACCTTCCCCGTGACGCGCGTACCGACCGGGTACTTGGCGATGACGTCCTTCCACGGATACGGTTGCAGCTGCTTGAGACCGAGTGAGATGCGTTCGCGGTCCCAATCGATGTCCAGAACCTTGATCTCCAGCTCCTGGCCGATATGCACCATCTCGTTAGGATGCGAAATGCGTCCCCACGACATGTCGGTGATGTGGAGCAGACCGTCCACGCCACCCAGGTCGATGAACGCCCCGAAGTCGGTGATGTTCTTGACCACGCCCTTTCGCACCTGATCCTTCTGCAGCTCCTTCATGAGCTTCTCGCGCTTGCCAGCGCGTTCGGCTTCGAGGATCACGCGGCGCGATACGACGATGTTCCGGCGGCGCTTGTTGAGCTTGATGATCTTGAATTCGTACTTCTGCCCCAGCAGTTCGTCGATGTTGGGGACACGTCGTAGGGCGATCTGCGAACCGGGCAGGAACGCGTCCACGCCCATGAGGTCCACCACGACACCGCCCTTGATCTTCTTGACGAGCGTGCCTTCGACCGGCTGGTCCGTTTCGTATGCCACACGAATGCGTTCCCACACCCGCATGAAATCGGCTTTCTTCTTCGAGAGGACGACCGATCCTTCCTGGTCTTCCAGGTGCTCAAGAAGAACTTCAACTTCATCGCCCGGCTTGAGGTCGGGCATGTCCTTGAATTCTTCGAGCGGGATCGTCCCTTCGGACTTAAAGCCGATGTCGAGGACAACCATGTTCTCACGGATCTCGAGCACCTTCGACTTGACGATTTCGCCTTCGTCGATCGATGCGAGCGTTCCGTTGTACATCTCCATCATCCGCTCATACTCGGCGGACGAGTATTCGTCCTCGTCGTAGAGCTCAGGGCGACGGTTGGCAAGCGGACGCAGCTCGCCCTTTTGGGCTTTGCGCTTTTCGACCGTGCCGGTTGGGGTGGATTCGAGTTCGGACATAGCTCCAAAGTGGTGAAAAGCTCGTCGTACGGGCTCGAGCTTTCCGGTTAGGGTGAAGGGGCGTGCAAATACCGACACCGAGTGCGGGTTGGATTTGCGGGAAGCCGCTAAAGCTATGGGGGCCGGCACGTTTTCTCAACGGCCACAGACCATATGTGACTGCCCCGCGGGAGTCACACTTGGACGGCTTTACGAGGAATGCTGAGCCACTCGAACGCCAGCCAACGCTAGGCGCGTGGACGAGCCGCCTGTGTGAGGGCGACAATTCGCTCGACCTGCTGTTCCTGGGTCAGGTAGGTCGTGTCGATGAGGACGGCGTCGCGGGCCTGAGCCGTTTGAGTGGCATCGGCGGCGTCACGACGGACCAATCGCTCAGTTTCTTCGGCGATCTCTGGATCCGTTGGGTGGCGACCTAGGACCTGGATGAGCCGCCGGCGGGCGCGCTCCCAGGGATCGGCTACCAGGAAGATCTTGAGTGCCGCCTGTGGAAACACCGCCGTGCCCATGTCACGACCATCGACGACCACATCGTGGTTCGCCGCGACTTGCTGGACGCGCTGATTCACCCACGCGCGTATGCGAGGCATCTGGGCGACAACGGAGACGGCACGGGTCACCCCCTCGCTCCGGATCTCGTCTGAGGCGTCTTGGCCATCGAGCAGCGGCGTGAAGGACGTGGCCTTTGGGGACAGGTCCACGGATGACACAACGCGCAGGACGTCTTCTTCCTGAAGGTCGTCTACCGCGGTGCCGGCGCGGAGGGCTGCCGCCGCCGCGGCCCGATATAGAGCGCCGGAGTCCACATGCCGGAAGCCAAGAACTTGAGCGACCCACTGGGCCGTCGAGGATTTCCCCGAGGCGGCCGGTCCATCGATCGCCACGACCATGAACTTACTCGGCACGGGCCCGCTCCAGATCGCGCCAGAAGTCAGGGTACGAGATGGTCACGCACCCGGGGTTGTCGACGACCACCTCATTCCCGGGCAGCGCACCGAGGATACCGAATGACATGGCGATGCGGTGGTCATCGTGCGTGGCCACCGGGCCGCGTAGTGGCGCTTGGCGGCCTGTAACCCTCAGGCCGTCCGGCAGCTCCGACGATTGCACGCCGATCGCGGATAGGTTCGCAACTGTCACGGCAATGCGGTCCGACTCCTTCACGCGCATTTCGCGAGCGCCTCGAATGACCGTTTCGCCTTGCGCTTGGCTGGCGACGCAGGCCAGCAATGGCAGTTCGTCGATCATGGACGGCACCTCGGGCGCGTTTACCTCGGTCGCCACGAGCGCGTGCCCACTGTCGACGACTACGTCACCCACCGGCTCCCCGGCTTGCAGGCGCTCATCCAAAACATGCAGGCGAGCACCCATGCGTCGGAGTGCGTCCATGAACCCAATACGGGTGGGATTGAGCAGGACGTTCGTCAGGCGCAATTGGCCGGCCTGCGCCAGCGAACCGAGGGCAAGAAAGTATGCGGCTGACGATGGATCGCCGGCGACGTCGATCTCCAACGGCTTCAGTCGTTCAGGCACGTGCGTGATCGCGACTTCCACGTCCCCTATTGTCATTTCGACCCCCATCGCCCGCAGCATGCGCTCCGAGTGATCACGCGATCGCTGCGGTTCCTCCACGGATGCGGTGATGCGAGCGGTGACGGCCGCCAGCAGCACCGCGCTCTTGATCTGGGCGCTCGCCGTCGGAGAGGCATAATGAACACCATGCAACGCGCGGCCGGCGATATGCATGGGCAGGCGATCGGGAGTTGCTGGGAATGAGACGTCCGCACCCATTTGTTGCAGGGGGCGGGCGACACGTGCCATGGGTCTGGTGCTCAAGCTGGCGTCACCGATCAATGTGGCGTCCACGCACGCCCCTGCGACGATACCGGCAATCAGCCGCGCGGTGGTACCGCTGTTGCCGCAATCGAGCGTTTGGTTCGGTGAGCGCAATCCGGCACGCCCGGTTCCCAGAAACGACATATCGTCCGACAACGCGGGGATCTCGGCTCCAAGGGCGCGGAGCACGCGCGCCGTGCTCGCCACATCGTCGCTCTGGAGTATCCCGCGTATAGTCGAGCGTCCATCGGCCAGCGCTCCCAGCATGAGCGCGCGGTGAGAGATGGACTTGTCACCAGGCACGCGAATGGTGCCGGCCACGCGAAGGGCCCGCATGCCTAACGCAGCCAGGTTTCGAGGGCCGTGGAAAGATCGGTCTTGTCGTCCCGATACTTGACGATCACCGGCGTCTGTAACGAGAGATGCCTCTCCGCGCCCCATCCCGATGCCACCTGCCGCGCACCCGGCACCACCACCGCCCCCGCCGGAATTTCCAACGGTGATTCGGCCGTCCCGCGATAGACCCTTTCCTGCACCAGGTCAAACACTGCGGTCCCTCGCGTGAGGATGGTACCGGCGGCCAGCACGGCCCGCTGGCGCACGACGGTCCCCTCGTACACCCCACAGTTGCCGCCGACAATGACGTCGTCTTCGACAATCACCGGTGCGGCATTCACGGGCTCGAGCACACCGCCAATCTGTGCCGCCGCACTCAGGTGAACGCGCTCGCCGATCTGTGCGCACGACCCGACCAACGCGTGAGAGTCGACCATGGTGCCGCGACCGACCCACGCCCCGACGTTGATGTACATCGGCGGCATGCAAACGACGTTAGGCGCCACATACGCCCCGCGCCGCACGCTGGACCCTCCCGGGACCACCCGCACGCCGTCGGCGAGACCGAAGCGACGGACCGGCAACGTGTGTTTGTCCAAGAACGTCAGGGTCGACCCTTCGTCCGTCCACGCGACCGTGTGTCCCGCTCGGAAGGCAAGCAGAATCCCTCGTTTGACCCATGGTACGGCGTGCCAGACGTTGTTGTCGTCCCGCCGCGCCGAACGGATGTCGCCGAGCTCGAGTCCGTCGATCAACTGAGCGACCACGGCCTCAGCGTCTGCCGGCAGGGATTCCCCGGCTGGCCACGCCGCCAGCTCCTGGATCCGAGACTCCAGCTGCGCGAGTGACAGGCTCACGATGCCAGGGCTCCGGCAGTCTGGAGTGCGCGACGCACCGCTGCAGTATGCGTCTCACTCAGCGGTACCAACGGAAGGCGCACGACATTTTCCATCCGCCCCATCATCGAGAGGGCCGCCTTCACGGGAATGGGATTGCTTTCCACGAACGCCGCGGCCATCCACGGTTGCAGCTGTTGATGAAGGGTCCGCCCCTTGGCAAAGTCACCGGCGGCACAGGCATTCACCAGCTGCGCCATGAGACGTGGAGTCGCGTTGCTCACCACCGAGATGACGCCGAGCGCGCCGAGGGCCATGAGCGGCAGGGTGAGGCTATCGTCGCCAGAGAGCACGCTGAAATTGGGCGGGCACTCGCGCAGGATGTCGGCAACCTGTCCGACGTTTCCCGACGCTTCCTTCACGGCCACGATGCCTGGAACGGAGGCCAGTTCAATCGTGGTCCGGGCTTCGATGTTGCTGGCGGTTCGACCCGGGACGTTGTAGACGACGATCGGAAGGTTGACCGCCTCCGCAATCGCGCGAAAATGCGCCACCAGACCGCGTTGCGGCGGCTTGTTGTACATCGGCGAGACATGCAGCAGGTGCGTGGCGCCAGCGGCCGCCATCTCCTTGGACAGCGCGATCGCTTTGGCGGTGTCGTTCGAGCCGGCACCGGCCACCACGGGCACACGACCACCGACGACGTCGACCGTCAGCTCAACCACCCGTCGGTGTTCGGCCGGCGTGAGCGTGACCGCTTCACCGGTCGAGCCACATGGTACCAGGAAGTGCACCCCTTCCTCCAGCTGCCACTGGACGAGCGCACGCATCGCCCTCTCATCCACCGCGCCTTGGCGCGTGAATGGGGTCACCAGGGCGGTTCCACAGCCACTCAGGAGCATCTGACTCATGTGCGAGGCCCTCCGGTCAGTTGCAACATGTCGTCCATGGTGAATATGCCGACGCGTCCGATCAGCCAGGCAGCCGCTCGCAAAGCGCCCGCTGCAAACAGGCGACGGTCCCTCGCCTCATGCACCAAGCGAATCTGCTCGAATGGCGCGTCGAAGATGATCTCATGCGTGCCCGGCACGGACCCCACACGCACACTCGTGACGGGAATCTCGCCAGGGCGTTGCGCCGTCATGGCATCTCGTAGCATGCGAGCCGTTCCAGAGGGCGCGTCGCGTTTGGCGGCATGGTGCGTTTCCACCAGATGCGCGTCGAACTCCGTGTCCTCCGCCAGGATGGCCGCGGCGCGCGCGGCAATCGCGGCAAACACCGCAACGCCCGGTGAGAAGTTTGGGGCATAGAACAGTGCGCCTTGGCCCTGGCGTACCGCGTCGCGCACGCGCGGAAGCTCCTCGTACCATCCTGTCGTGCCGACGACGACGGGGACACCGGCGTCCACACAAGCCAACGCGTTGGCCACCGCCGATTGCGGTACAGAAAACTCAATCGCGACGTCAGCATCCCCCAGCATTTCGCGGGACAGCGGACGCTCCGCACCAGCCGTCGGCCGTTGGATCCGTGCCACCACGCGATGTCCACGCTCCAGCGCGAGCGCCTCCACCGATCGCCCCATCTTGCCGTAACCGATGCAGGCAATCCGAATCGGCGTCATGTCGCGGCCCCGAAGAACGCGTCATGCAACGCTCGCATCGCCGGGGCGACCTGATCGCCATCCACGAGCATGGTCAAATTGATGCCGCTGGCGGACAAGCTGAGCATGTGGATGCGCAACTCGCCCAAGGCGCCCAATGCCCGCGACATCGCCGCACTGCTCGCCCCGAGTCCGGCTCCAACCAACGCCACAATGCCGCGATTTCGCTCCACCGAGACATCACCCAGCTGCGCCAGCTCAACCAGCAGGCCGTCCAGGTGCGATGCGTCGTCCACGGTCAAGCTGACGGAGACCTCGGATGTAGCCACCACGTCTACCGAGGTGCGATGTCGGTCGAAGATCTCAAAGATCGTTCGGAGGAAACCATGGACAAGGAGCATGCGGGGCGAGCGCACTTTGATGACGGTCACTGCCTGCTTGCCGGCAATGGCTCGCACCTCGCGCAGCGGAGCGTCGAAGGTGATCTCCGTTCCCCGCCCCTCGGGTCGTCGGGAGTTGAAGATGTACACCGGAATTCCCAGGCGCACGGCTGGGGCGATGGTGTTCGGGTGCAGCACCTTCGCCCCGAATGACGCGAGTTCACTGGCCTCATCGAACCGAATGCGGTCAATGAGTTGAGCATTGGGGACCACGCGAGGATCGGCGGTGAGCATACCGTCGACATCCGTCCAGATCTCGATCGCCTCAACACCTAACGCTGCCCCGATGAGCGATGCGCTGTAGTCAGACCCGCCGCGGCCGAGGGTCGTGACTATGCCCTTCTCGGACGCACCGATGTAGCCGCCGAGGACCGGAACCGCCCCCCGCTCCACGATGGGCCGGACCACGGTCCGCGCCGCCGAGGCGATCTTGTCAGGTAGCGGTTCTGCCTTTTCGTACTGGTCCGACGTGATCATCACGTGCGTGGCGTCGACGTGAACAGCCGGTACGCCGCGCATTCGAAACGCCGCGGCGACCAGTTCCGAACTCAGCATCTCCCCTTTGGCCGCGATCGCATCCCGGCTCCGCGGCGTCGCGTGTCCGAGCACCGAGAGGGCTTCGGCCAGGCTCGCCAGCTCATCAAACGTCGCGCTCAGGTCAGAAATGACCTCCGTCGCCTCGTGCCACGACCCTAACAACGCTTCGGCGGCCTCGAGGTGGCGCTCGCGAAGGGTCTCAACACCGCTCAAGGCGCTGATGAGGTGTCCCTCCGTGGCCTGCGTCGCAATCGCCAGCAGCGCGTTCGTCGCTCCACCCAACGCAGACACCACCACCACGGGTCGACGCCCACGCCTTGCCTGTACGATCTCGGCCGCCCGCGTGATTGCCGCGGCATCGCCAACCGACGTGCCACCGAACTTGATGACGATCACGTATCGAAGGCGCCGCGCGCCGCCAGCAGCTCAGCATTCAATACGGAACCGCCTGCCGCCCCCCGAATGGTGTTGTGGCCTAACGACACGAGCTTCACGTCGAAGATGGGGTCGGGACGAATGCGGCCCACGGTGACGGTCATGCCATTGCCCGCGTCCACGTCGCGCCGAGTCTGGGGGCGATCAGGGAGGGTGGCCACGGTGAGGGCCCGCTCGGGAGAGCTAGGCAACGCCAGCGCCTCTGGGCAGCCGCGCCACTCGTGCAAGACCCGTGTAACCTCGTCCACTGGCACCCGGCGCTCGAATCCGATCGACAGGTTCACCAGATGGCCATGCTGCGTGGGGACGCGATTGGCGTGCGCCGACACGGTGAATTCCGCCAGCTCCACCATGTCGCCGACCAAGCGCCCGAGCATCTTGTTGATCTCGCGCTCGATCTTCGGCTCTTCGTCACCGATGTATGGGATGACGTTGCCCAAGATGTCCAGCGACGGCACGCCAGGATATCCAGCGCCCGAGATACTCTGGAAGGTGACGGCAACGACGGCGCGCACACCAAACGCCTCGTGGAGCGGCGCCAAGGCCATGGTGGCCATGGTCGCCGCGCAGTTGGCGTTCGTCACGATCGCTCCGCCCCAACCTCGCTGGCGACGCTGCCGAACGAGCACCTCAAGGTGCGACGCATTGACTTCCGGAATCACGAGCGGGACGTCGTCGTCCATCCGGAAGTTCTTGGCGTTGCTCAACACGAAAGCGCCTGCGCGCGCGAACGCCGGCTCCATATCGCCGGCCACGGCGCTGTCCAGCGCGGAAAAGACGATGCGAGAACGAATCGCGCCGGGCTCGCACAGCACGACCGTGCGCCCCGCCAAATCGGCGGGCATCTCGCCTTCGATCCAGTTGCAGGCGTCGGCGTATCGTTTCCCTGCCGATCGCTCCGAGGCCGCCAACTCCGCGATCTCGAACCATGGGTGGTTCGCGAGCCGCCTAACGAAGGTCTGACCTACGGCTCCCGTGGCACCCAGGATGGCAACGGGCCACTTGGTACGACGCGCTGGCATCATCATCCGGAAGCGAGCAAGGCGCGAATCATTCGCGCGTAGGCGTTGACGGCCGCCCGCAGTTCACCGACGTCGATGTACTCGTCAGGTGTATGCGCCACGTGGATCGATCCCGGCCCGAACAAGAGCGGCGTTCCCCATCGATCAAGGAGGGGAATGTCCGAGGTGTATGCCACGGGCCCCGCATCGAACCCAGAGATCGTGTGAAAATTCTGCGCCGGGATGTGCGAGCCGTAGGACAACTCGGCGCGATCCCCCACCCATGCCTCCAGGCGTTCCTTCACCTCGCGCACATCGCCGACCAGTCGGAACATCAGCTCAACCTCGCACGCGCCGGGAATGATGTTCGCCTCCGTGCCGCCGCGAATGGTCCCGATGTTCACCGTGGTCTCGCCCAACTTGGCGTCCGTCGGCCATTGCACGCCATGGATGGTGGGCAGGAGCTTCAGCATCGGCTCGATGGCTGATTGCCCCAGATGCGGATAGGCAGAATGGGCTTCCTTTCCACGCGTGCGCAGGTGGACGCGCAGGGAGCCCTTGGCGCCGACCGCCAGCTTGCTCTCCGTGGGTTCGCCATTGATGAGAAAGCGGGACGTAGCCGGTAGTCGATTGGCAGCACGTGCGCCGTCGGAGCCTTTTTCTTCGCCGACAACGAACAGCAGGTCTACGCGCTCCTCCCCTTCGGCGACGAGCACCTCGGACGCAGCGAGCATGGCCGCCACTATGCCTTTGGCGTCGCAGGCGCCGCGCCCGTACAGACGTTCTGCGGCGAGTCGAGGTGGGATGTACGGCGGGACCGTGTCCAGGTGGCTCGATAGCGCGACACCGCCACCGGCACGGGACGCCCACACGTTGCCGCGTCCGGGCGACACCTCCTGCACGGTCACGTTCCACCCGCGGGATACCAACCACCGCGATACGTAGTCGACAGCCTTTCCTTCACCGCCCGTGGGCGATTCGATGGCGAGCAACTCCGCTGCGAGCGCGACGACGTCGATCATAGTTCCCAATTGTAGCGGTGCTCCCGCGCCGGTGTCAGGCCTGCACCACACCTGCCGGGATCGGCGGCGGAGAGTAGCTTCTGGGAGCAGCAGTGGAGAGGCTCGGGCGTGGGGCCTCGTGAGACGTTCGCTCCAGCTCTTTCGTCTTTGGACCTGCGCCTATCGACATGCAGAGCCCTCAGCCTTCGACCGAACGGAGTCGCGTCGTCATTCTCGGGAATGACGCGTTGATTGCGGCTCGTCCGGCGACGCCGATCCAACTGGCTCGCGCGTGCATGGCCGCTGGCTTCGCGTTTGTCGCACCGAGCAGTTGGGGCGATGAGCTGATTGCCCAACACGCCGGCGACCATATGGCTGCCTCGCCCTCCGGCGCGTCCTTGCTGCTCCATTGCCCGTATGTCTTGTCGAGCACTGCCGCAGAGAACAGCCCGGCCATGCGCCGATGCCTGAGCGTATCTCCGCCAGTTGCCGCGGCGCGCTATGTACGCGCCGGCTTTGCACCGCATGAGATCTCGGTGACATACGTCGGCGCATGTCCCGGCGGACGTAGCGAGGAAATCGACGAACAGGTTACACCGGAGGCGTTCGTCTCCCGGCTGCACAAGGCTGGGCACTCGCCGCTGCTTGAGCCTGACCATTTTGACGACATTCTTCCGGCGGACCGCAGCCGCTTTGCGTCCAAGCCTGGAGGAGCCCCAAACCCCGAATGGTTGCTGGCACGTGCCAACGCAATCCTTCGTGACGTAGCGCCGGAGACGGCCGTCACGGTGGCACGGGCCGTTGGTCCTGACGAGCGATACCTGCTGGACCTGGCCGACGCCGCTGGGTGTCGGTGCGCCCACGAGGCGGCGGCCGTGCAACGCCTGGAGCCCGCGCGCGCCTCCTCGCCGGTGGTTAGCACGGAGCTGGCCGTTGACCTCGCGCCGCTCGCTTCGCCGCCCCAATCCGAGCCCCGCGCCCAGATGAATCAACCGGGACCGAGCGGACCGGCAGGGGCGACACCGGCCGGAGTCGATGCAGCTGACGATGCGGCAGCCTACTGGGTGTTCGACGATCCCGTCGCTCCCCAATCGTCAGGCGCAACCCTCGGCGCCAGCCCATCCGACGCCACACCGTCGGCGTGGTGGCCGAGTGAGGCACTGTCGGGCGGCGTTCCCACACCGCCGCCTGAACACTCGCTCGAGCCGCGGGAAGGAAGTCGCCCACCCTTCGACCCGCCGCGCCTGACGATCCTTCCCGACAGTTCAGGAACGGAGCGAACCGATGCATCCGGCGCTGCACGAGACGCGAGGCCTCGTGTACCCCGACTCCCACCTGCGCGAACGCGAGTGCGTGCCGAGGCTGGCGGCACCGCAGGTGCTTCGCAAGCGGAGGCAGCAGCGTCGTCGACGCCGCACGCGCCTAGGCCCTTCATGCGACGGCCCGTGGATGTGCGCGCTTCGGTGCCTCCAGAACAGCAGGCGTCCGCCCGACTTGGTCAGCGACTGCCCGGGCGCTCGCGCTCCCAGTTGCTGACACAATCCCCGCCAGTCACAACAAGCGATTCCGAACACTCAACGACGGGCGAGCGGAAGACGTAACCCGTCAGCGGTTGGCGGGGCATCGGGGGCCGCCCGGCAACGTGGTGGTTGCGCGAAACGCTCGCGCGTGTTCGTATCGAGATTGGCCTTGGCTTGATCCCACGCCGCGCCCCCATTCTCTCTCGTTCCTGCGAGGATCGATCATGCAGATGTCCGTCGTGCGACACGCCGCGATCGTGGCGGGTCTTGCCGTGCTCATGCTGCCCCACCACGCGGTCAGCGCTCAGAAAAAGAGCGCCGGCCCGGCCGAAGATCCGCGACTAGAGCGCTTGAAAGTGGAAGCGCTCAAGTCCGTCGACAATCGCGCCAAGATGGTGCAGGAGATTGTCGATCAGGTGTTTTCTTTTGGTGAACTCGGAATGCAGGAATTCGAGACATCGAAGTACCTGACGGGCATCCTTGAGCAGAATGGCTTCCATGTGGAGCGAGGTGTGGCCGGCATGCCAACGGCGTGGGTAGCCACCTGGGGTTCGGGCAAGCCGGTGATTGCCCTTGGTTCGGACATCGATGGGATCCCGCAATCCAACCAGAAGCCAGGTACCGGCTATCGAGACCCGATCGTGGCCTCTGCACCGGGGCATGGTGAGGGGCATAACTCGGGACAAGCGGTGAACATCGTCGCCGCGATCGCGGTGAAGGAACTCATGGAGCGCGAGAAGATCCCAGGTACGCTGAAGCTGTGGCCCGGAGTCGCTGAGGAAGCCATCGCTGGAAAGGCGCATCTGGTCCGCGCCGGTGTGTTCAAGGACGTGGATGTGAACCTGTTCACGCACGTCGGCGACAACTTGGGAGTGTCGTGGGGTCGCATGCCGCTCACCGCGAATCTCTCGGTGATGTTCCGGTTCAAAGGGGCAACCGCCCACGCCGCAGCGGCCCCGTGGCGTGGCAAGTCCGCACTGGATGCGGTGATGCTGATGGGTCAGGGTTGGGAATTCCATCGCGAGCACATGGAACCCCAGCAGCGCTCTCACTACGTGATCAAGGACGGCGGCGATCAGCCTAACGTGGTGCCGCAGACCGCCAGTATCTGGTTCTACCTGCGCGAGCGCGACTATGACCGCGTACAGGAAATGTTCGCCGCGGCCAAGCGCATCGCACAGGGTGCGGCCCTCATGACGGACACGCAACTGGACACGGTGATGATTCTGGGATCGGCGTGGAACCCTCACATGAACAAGGCGGTTGCCGAAGCGACCTACCGCAACGTCACTCGGGTTGGACTCCCAACGTGGGATGCGAACGACCAAACGCTGGCGCGCGCGCTCCAGAAGGAGTTAGGCATGCCGACGACGGGCTTGTCTACCGAGCTCTCTCCTCTTGGCACGCCCCTGCCCGAGAGCGTGACCTTTGGAGCGTCAGACGATATCGGCGACGTGTCGTGGAACGTTCCCACCGTAACACTGGGCTATCCGTCGAACATCCCTGGGCTCCCAGGTCACAACTGGGCGAATGGGATTTCCATGGCCACGCCGATCGCGCACAAGGGCGCGCTTGCGGGAGCGAAGGTACAGGCCCTTACGCTCCTGGACCTGATGTTGACACCAAAGCTGGTGGCGGATGCCTGGGACTACTTCACGAACGTCCAGACCAAAACGATCAAGTACAAGTCATTCCTCGGGCCTAACGACGGACCGCCCACCTGGCTGAACGCCGACATCATGGCCAAGTATCGCCCGGAGATGCGCAAGTACTACTACGACCCCACCAAGTACAAGACCTACTTGGAGCAATTGGGCATTACCTATCCCACCGTCAAGGCCGTTCAATAGCTTGGCCATCGCTTCGCACTACTTACTTCCCTCCCGTCCCCTTCCCTCCACACCATGACACGCAGTTTCCTCAGGTTCACCACGGCGGCTGTACTCTCCGTCACCTGCACCACCGCCGCTGTGGCGCAAGGTGGCAAGAAGCCGGCGGCCGCCAAGGTCGATTCGCGTCTCGAAAAGCTCAAAGCCGAAGCGTTGCAGAAGGTCGACGAGCGTGCCACGCTCGTGCAGCAGATGATCGACCAGATCTACTCCTTTGGCGAACTCGGTATGCAGGAGTTCGAAACGTCCAAGTATCTCACGAACCTCCTGGAGCAAAACGGATTCAAGGTTGAGCGCGGCGTGGCGGGCATGCCCACCGCCTTCGTGGCCACCTGGGGCGCCGGCAAGCCGGTCATCGCGTTAGGCTCCGACATCGATGGAATTCCCCAATCCAACCAGAAGCCGGCATACGGCTACAAGGAGTGGCTGATCCCAGGCGCGCCCGGGCATGGTGAGGGTCACAACTCGGGTCAGGCCGTGAACATTGCGGCGGCGTTGGTGGTCAAGGAAATCATGGAGCGTGAGCACATCCAGGGCACGCTCAAGATCTGGCCTGGTGTAGCCGAAGAGGCCGTGGCGGGCAAGGCACATCTTGTTCGAGCTGGCGTCTTCAAGGACGTCGACATCTGCTTGTTCACGCATGTGGGAAACAACCTCGGCGTCTCGTGGGGCCAGTCCGGCTCCAATGCGATTGTTTCCGTCATGTTCAAGTTCAAGGGAGCAACGGCGCATGCAGCTGGCGCGCCGTGGCGTGGTCGCTCCGCGTTGGACGCCGTCATGCTCATGGGGCAAGGATGGGAGTTCCACCGCGAACACATGGAGCCGGCGCAGCGTTCGCACTACGTGATCAAAGACGGCGGAGACCAGCCGAACGTGGTGCCGCAAACCGCATCGATCTGGTTCTATTTGCGCGAGCGTGACTACGATCGGGTGCAGACCATGTTCTCGGCCGCGAAGCGCATTGCCCAAGGGGCGGCGCTGATGACGGACACGCAGCTGGACACGGTGATGATTCTGGGGTCCGCCTGGTCCGGTCACTTCAACAAGGTGATCGCCGAACAAACCTACGAAAACATCAAGCGTGTGGGCCTTCCCACGTGGGACGCCAACGACATTGCCTTGGCCAAGGGCATCCAGCACGAACTCGGCGTGAAGGAACAAGGATTGGAAACCGTCGTCGACTCGCTCTCAGGGCCGGTGGACATGAGCCGCTCGTTAGGTGGTGGCTCGGACGACATCGGCGACGTCTCGTGGAACGTCCCGACGGTCACGTTGCGTTATCCCTCGAACATTCCTGGGATGCCTGGGCACAATTGGGCCAACGGTATCTCCATGGCGACACCGATTGCCCACAAGGGCGGCGTGGCCGGCGCCAAGGTACAAGCACTGACTCTGCTCGACATCTTGCTCAAGCCGCAAGTCGTCACGGACGCGTGGACGTACTTCAACGACGTTCAGACGAAGACCATGAAGTACAAGTCGTTCCTGGGACCGAACGACGGCCCGCCGACGTGGCTCAACGCCGACATCATGGAGAAGTACCGACCCGAGATGCGGAAGTACTATTACGATCCCACCAAGTACAAGACGTACCTCGAGCAGTTAGGCATCAAGTATCCGACCGTAAAGCCGGTCGCGCAGTAGCTCAGCTGACGACGTGCGGGGGATGGCCCGACCGGCCATCCCCCGCATTTTTTTTGTTTCAACTCCGACGACTATCGCTTTGTCAGCAGGTTTGCCAGGATGCGATACGCTCCGGGCACACCGAATGGAAGCTGCCGGTGCAGAGCCAGAGCGACGTACGTCCAACGACCAGCTCCAACATCCGCGGACACCCAGATCCCTTCTTGCGGCGGCTGCCCGGTGTCGTGGCTCTCCATGAGGGGCAAGAATTCATGGCCCCACGTCCGCAGGAACTTCGAGCCTCGCTGTTCGATCCACCCGTCGAAGTCAGCCGTCGTGATGCGGTTAGGCGTGGTGAGCAGCGCATGCGACGTATTCAGCAGGTGGACTGGCGCATCCTGCTCCGAAATCTCTTCCGCGTCCGGCGGCAGCGTGAGCGCGAACGGCGCAGCACTCGCCAGATCTGCGTCCGGCGTTTGGTACAACACCACCACCTGCCCTCCTGCCATCGCATACCGACGGAGCGCCGCCGATGCGCCGTGCAATTCGGGGCGCACCGAATACGCCCGCGTACCGATGACGATGGCATCGAACCGCGAGAAATCACCGGCGGCGACCGTCGCCGCATCCAGCAGTATCACACGCGACCCCAGTTCGGCGATAGCATCCGGCACAAGGTCACCGACGCCCATCACGTAGCCGACCGTTAGGCCTGCGGCCAGACGAACGTCGACCCGCCGAATGAGGGCGGAGGGGTCCGCGTACAGATACGACGGCTCCAACCCGGCGTGTGCGATCACACGGACTTGATCACTCCACACCCGGCCCCCGACGCTTGCCGTGGCGTGAAGGCGTAGAGAATCCGCACTCGCTGGCAGGGCGGCCGGGAACGACCAGGTCTGTCGTTCACCTAACGATAAATGAACGTGGAGGCTGGCCCGGATGGACGTCGGCGGTAGTGCGACCTCCGCGTCGACCCCATGCGGGTCATTTCCGGTGACCTCTACGGCGACGTTTGTCTCTCGCTCGCCGGGCCCGGTGACAATTCGGACTTCAGGCACGATGCGGAGCGAAATCGGTGGAACCACCTCGACGGCTGGCGGCGGCGCCTCGTTCAATGCGTACGACTGCCGGCTACGCACGGTTCGCGACATCGTCACCGTGTCTCCTTGCACATCGACGGTGATCTCACAAGTCAGCGGTGGCATCGGCGCAGCGTCTGGGACAGGAATCCCTCGCCGCCACATGTAGCGATTACTGGCCAGACTCGGGCGCACGAAGTCGGGTCGGCCTGGCTGCGCCTGGTTCGGCACGACCAGACGAATGCTATCGCGCCAGACTGCGCCGGCGGCCACCTGGACCGCCGCCATCGCGTCCGGCATCGGCCAGCCCTGGGACGAGCGAATGGCTACGCGCCGCAGCGTCAACGGTACCGGAGCGGCATGACGCACCGTCAGCTCTACCGAGAGTGACTCGCCGGGCGTCACGGCGCGCCCATCACCCGTGCCATCGGACGCGTACGCCGTCGCTTCGAGCCCCAAGGCCGCCACCAGCGCCCGTTCAAACTGTTGTTCCTTGACCGAGAGCATGAAGCGGGCATTCGGCGCGCTTGTCCCCAGGTGCGATATCGCGCGGCGTAGGGCGTGAAGGCCAGTCCGCAGGTTCGCTACCGAGCGCCACGGCGCGGAAGGATCAAAGGAGCTCAAGGACGTGTTAGCCGCGCGCTGGACCAACGACAGGTCTTGGGCTATACCGGCCGGTACATGCTCCCCCGTCAGGGCGAACACTCGGGCAATGGACAGATCCAGTCCAGCGAAGATGTCGTTCGATGATGAAGGGGCCGATCCACTCACCAGCTCCAATCGATGAACCCTGGCAAGCTCTCCGAATCGTCGTCCGCCGGTTTGTGATGCCTGACGGACATAGCCCTCCTGTCCCAGATCTTCATAGGACATGCCAAACCACGGGTCATGGTGGTTGGCATCGATGACGACATTCGTAGGGCTACTCTGGCCAATGTTGGAACGAAAGAGCCGGCTCACCCGCCAGGGACGCAAACCCTCTTTCTGGATCTGCTCCGGAAATCGCGTGGAGTCGGCGGCAGCAGCAACGGCCAGGGGCGTCAAGACACCTGATAGTTGGTGGTGTCCGTGGCCATCGCGGACGGTGCCGGACCACCGAGAAATGACCACCAGTGGGCGGTTCTGGCGGATGGCTCGCACCATGTCAGACAAGACGGCACTGGTGTCCCAACTGCGGGTGGCCTCTGCGAGGGTCTTCGAGTAGCCGTAGTCAGCGGCCGACGTGAAGTACAGATCGTCCAATCCATAGTACTGTCCCGCCAGCAACAACTCCCGCGTCCGGACCAGGCCCAATGCATCGAACAACTCGTCGCCCGTCGCATTTGCGCCGCCCTCTCCGCGATTCAAGACCAGTAGCGACGTCCGTGCGCCGGTACCTCGCGAAAGGAAGGTGAGCAGCCCTGCCTGTTCGTCGTCTGGGTGGGCGGTGGTTTCCATGACGCTGGCAACGGTCCCCAATTCCAACAACCGTTGACGGACGCCGCTCGCCCCTCGGTCCACCGCCAGCACGGCGCGATCGGCATTTTGCGCGTCCAAGCGCAAGACGTGCGAATCCTGGGCCCGCGTGGAATGCGCCGCGACCGCCATGGCCAGGCAAAGGATCACATCCCTTCCGGGAGCGCGCGGTCGCCTCATGCGCCGAACGTATCCACCGGTCCCGTGGCAGTCCAGCGCGCCTAACCAAGGAGGCCCGAGAGGCTTGTCCAAATCGGGTGGAACGCGCACCGTTTGGGTGCGAGCGGCGGAACATCCGCTTGGCTAATCGGCACAGGCGAGGGCTTGGCCCCGCGTAGGACGTCCGTCGGCTCCCGGAGTGAAAGGAATGTTGTCATCACATCTGAACCGAGAAGAGCAGCACTACCTCGCGCGCACCCCGCGTTCAGCGGAGCTCTATGCTCGAGCGCTGGGTGCCATGCCGGGTGGGGATACACGGACAGGTACCTTCGTCGCGCCGTACCCAACGTTCATGTCGCACGGACGCGGCGTGACCATGTGGGATGTCGACGGCAACTCGTACCGAGACTTCTTGGGGAACTTCACCGCCCTGATCCACGGCCATGCACATCCAGAGATCACTCGCGCGATGGTCGAGCGTGCTCCACTGGGAACCGCCTTTCCCTTCGCCCATGCGTTGCAGGTGGAGCTGGCGGACGTCATTCGGGGTCGGGTTCCTTCTATCGAACGGCTGCGTTTCTGCAACTCCGGCACAGAGGCGGTGTTAGGTGCGATACGCGCGGCCCGCGCATTCACGGGACGTCCTCGCATCCTCAAGTTCGAGGGTGGCTACCACGGGAGCTATGATGCGGCACAGGTGAGCGTGGCACCCACCGAGCCACTCCTCGATTTTCCGAGGGGGGCGCCGAGCGGCCCCGGAGTGTCGCCTGGCATGCTCGCCGAAGTCCTGGTGGCGCCGTTCAATGACCTAGGAGCCGCGGCACGCCTGATTAAGGCCCACGCGCATGAACTGGCCGCCGTCCTGTTGGAGCCGGCGATGACGGCCGCTGGCGTCATACCACCGAACGAGGGTTTCCTGACCGGGCTTATTCACGCCGCACATCAGGCTGGGGTGCTGGTGATTCTGGATGAGATCATCACGCTCCGGCTGGGCTTTGGAGGCGGACAGGGGTTGTTCGGTATTCGTCCCGACCTCACGACCCTTGGCAAGATCATCGGCGGCGGGTTGCCGGTGGGCGCCTTTGGCGGTCGCGCGGATATCATGGCTGTGTACGATCCGCGCGCCAAAGGCACCATCGCCCACTCAGGCACCTTCAATGGCAATGCGATGACTATGGCGGCCGGTCTCGCATCCATGGCCTTGCTGACTCCTGCCGCTATCATGGAGTTGGAGGCGACGGGAGCTGCCCTGCGCGCAGGACTGCAGCGCGTGATCGCCGACTTGCGCATCAGCGCCACGGTGACCGGACTCGGCTCGCTGGCACACATACACTTCTGCGACGGGCCAATTGAGAATTACCGGGACGCTCTTCGCGCCGACCGCTCGGTCACGCGCGTGATGCACCTGGGATTGCTCAATCGCGGCTTTGCCTGCGCGTCGCGCGGCATGTTCGCGATTTCCACCGCGACCACTGCTACCGATGTGAGTGATCTTCTGGTCGCCCTACATGACGTGCTGGCGCCACTAGCCGAGCTGGCGACCGTCGGCAGGGAGATACGAACGCTTTCGGCACGTTAGCGCGCCCAAGGCACCTCGGGAGCGCGATAGAAATTCACACCGAGCGCCTGCAACCGCGGACCCTGCTCCGCTAAGCGCGACCGAAAACCTGTCCAGCCGCGGACGGTCGGCGCGGACCACCCAACCTCGGCCAATGCCACTAAGCGTGGGAACGCGAGGTACTCATAGTCGCTTCGCTTTTCCAGCGTCTCGGCCCACAGCGGGCCTTCAACACCCAAGATGGAAGACTCGGGAACGCCTGGGAGGAGGGCGGCGGGCTCCCAATCGTACGCCTGCTGAACACTGATCAGCCCGGCCCACGTCAGCCCCAACACGGTCGCGCTGTCGTATTTCATGTCGAGATACGTGTGCTTGCTGGGGGAAAGGATCACGTGGCCGCCGCGAGCAACGTGTCGTGCCACAGAATCAGGGTTCCAGTGCTGGACAATCACCGCGGAAGACACGTTGGTCGTCGCAATCTCGCCCCATCCGACCATAGTCTTGCCATGCGACTTCACGATCTGCTCCACACGCTCGATGAATCGAGCGAACTCGTCATGTGTCAGGCGTGGGACCTCGTCGCCACCAATGTGAAACCAGGGCGAAGGTACGAGTGCGCCAATTTCCCGGACCACGTCGTCGACAAACCGATAGACGTCCTCGCGTTGGACGCACATGGCGCTGAAGGAGACGTTGATGCCGCTGTACGCAGGCGGAGCCACGCTATCGCAGTTCAGCTCCGCGTAGCTGGACAGCGCGGCGTTGCTGTGCGCCGGCATCTCGATCTCGGGCACAATGTCGATGAAGTGGCGGCGCGCATAGGCGACGAGGTCGACAAACTGCTCCTGCGTGTAGAAGCCGCCGGCGCCGCCACCGACTTCGCTGAGGCTTCCAATTGAGGCCAGCCGGGGGCGCGACTTGATCTCAATGCGCCATCCCTGATCATCGGACAAATGCAGGTGCAACCGGTTCAACTTGTAGAGCGACATGACGTCGATGAAGTGCTTCACGTCGTCGGGATCCAGAAAATGACGCGACACATCGAGCATCGCGCCACGCCAGCCAAAACGCGGATGGTCTGTGATGCGACCGGTCGGAATGCGCCAACCACGTGACACCGCGTCGCGATGCTCGACCGAGGCTGGGAGCAGTTGTCGCAATGTCTGCACGCCATAGAACATCCCCGCCGCCGTAGCCGCGATGACCGTGATGCGATCCGTGGTCACCGTCAGCTCGTACCCTTCTGGCCCAAGCCCCGGCCGATTCGCGTCGACCACCAATTGAACGGCGTGACCGGGAACGGGGGCCCCGGGCGAAAGACGCCGGGCCACAATTTCACGACGACCACTGACCGCGGGGGTGCCAAGCGGTGCAAAGATGGGATGAACGCGTATCAAAGACGCGAACTCATTCGCTATCCGTTGAACGTCGGCGTCCACCGTCGCGTCGATGACAACCTCGGTGGCGGAATCGACCGCGAAGGTCTGTGCCGTCGTCAGCTGAACAGACTCCGGCGCCGGGACGATCGCATGCGGCAGAACCGGGCCTCGAGGTGCTGACCCGGTGACGACCGTTCGATGTGCGCAGGCCGCCAACAAGGCGAGGGACGCGCAGCGCCCCGTTATGCGGAAGAACCGGTTCAACATGTTGTCGCGTACGTGGGGGGTGCGAAGGACGCAGTCAAGAAACGCAGCGTCGGAGTGCGCGGGGCGGGACTCGAACCCGCACTCCCTTACGGGAAAGGGATTTTAAGTCCCTCGCGTCTACCATTTCGCCACCCGCGCCGACGACCCGCTGAAAGTATCACCGGTGAACGAATCCCCCGAGGGGGCCGGTCGGTGGCAATCTAACCCCGTCAAAGTACGTGCGTTAGGCTGGCACGGCGGCAGCGCAACTCGCCGTGGCCCTATCGTGTGAAGCATCACACGGCCCCTGAAAGCCCTCATATCCCTCATGTCGCTCCTGTTTTTCCCGGTCAAGCCGATACTCAGGGAGTGTCAAGTCGGGGACCCGTGGTCGACTCCGATTGGAGCCCACGAAGGTGACGAGGCTAACAGGAGGTTACGATGGCAGTGTCGGGAGTTGGATCAGGGGCGGGATCCGAATCCGCACCACTACAGGTGCGCCGACCCAACGTGAAGAAGTTGCGAGAAGCGCTGGCGTCAGGAGACGTCGACGCGGCGCGCGAGTCGTTTGCGAAGATCATGAAGAACGCGAAGAACGCCGAAGCGAAGGGCTCGGAGAAGCCGGGCTTTCGCAGCGAGTTCAAGCAATTGGTTCAAGCCGTTGATGCTGGCGATATGACTGCCGCGCAATCAGCGTTGTCTTCGATGACGTCTGAACGTGCGGCGACGTATTCGCGCGCGCAGATTGCGCAGCCGTTCAAGAAGGTCACAAGCGACCTGCGCGCGCTAGCGCAGGCCGTTCAGGATGGGGATGCCGACGCCGCGAAGACGGCCCTCGCCAAGTTGCGAGCCGAGTTCCACGGCCACGTCGAGCATCATGGCAAGGAACCGGATCATCCGGACCCAGTTACGATCCTTCCTGTGCCTGATCCGATCTCCGTGGACCCAAGTCCCGTGATGATCCAGCCCATTCCTCAGCCGATTGCGGTCGATCCAGGACCCGTAAGCGACCTTCCGGCGCCTTCGGCGAATCCAGTCCTGCCGCTCGTCCGCTAGACGCTGGACGCTTCATCAAAGGAATGAAGAAGAGGGAGCGCCACACGGCGCTCCCTCTTTCCTTTCAGAGCGGGAAACGGGACTCGAACCCGCGACCCCAACCTTGGCAAGGTTGTGCTCTACCAACTGAGCTATTCCCGCGTAAGCGGAAGATAGCGCGGGCCGCGTCACACCGACAAGCCGCAAGCCGCATCACTCGGAGATGCGCTCGACCGCTGTCGCTGCGTGAAGCGACGCGCCCGAGGCGGCGTGACTGATCCACCAACGCGGTGTCCGTCCGAACTTCGCTTGAAAATCCACCGTGGCGCGTTCCGCGAACGCTCGCAGCCCGGCCTCGCCGCCGACTGCGATCGCGCATCCGCCCCACCCCGCACCCGTTAGGCGTGCCCCATCAACACCCTGCGCAGCATGCGCCTGGCCGACGAACCAATCCAGCTCGGCGGACGAACACTCGTAGTCGTCACGTAGCGATTCGTGCGACGCGAACAGCAGCCGTCCGATCGCGCCGCTGGCTACCTGATTCCTGAGGTCCTGTACAAGCTGCGCCACCCGCCGCGTTTCGCTCACCACGTGAACGGCGCGTTTCCTGACCGTCGGCGACATCGCTGCCTGGTCGATCAGGTCCATGGGTGCGCGGGCCAGGAAACGGATGTCGGGATCCAGACGCTGCACCGCCGCCAATCCCGCGTCACATTCGGCGCGGCGCGTGCTGTAGGCCGACGTGCGGAGCTGACGAGGCACCACGGTGTCAAACACCAACACAGCGCTCCCGAAGGGAACCAGTCGCACCTCTTCGCGATCGCATGCCAGCCATAGGGCCTGCCCTTCCTGGCACAGTGCGCTGGCGAATTGGTCCATGATTCCACACGGAACGCCGACATACTCCGTTTCTGCTCGATGCGCGATACGCGCTACCTTGCTCAAGTCGGGCGCTCGGGGTTGGTCGAGCCCCATCAGGGCAGTCGCCGTGGCCACCTCCACCGCTGCGGACGAACTGAGACCCGCGCCAACAGGCACGTCGCTGGCAACCGCCAGCTGCACCGCTTGCTGATCGGCGACGGCAGACGTAGCCCAGACCGCACCGGCGACGTAATCCCACCAGGCGCCTTGACGCGACGGAGTGCCAGCCACAAAGCGTCCCACGCCGGACTCTTGCTCCGACACCACCACCGACTCATCGCCGGCGCATGTCCGGACGGCCACAGCGGTCCGCAGCCGGAGGGCGATGGGAAGGACGTCGCCGCCATTGTAGTCCGTGTGCTCGCCGATGATGTTCACGCGGCCAGGTGCAGAGGCGATGACCGTGGGAACTTCACCATACGTGCTCTGAAATAGATCGTGAGCGCGCTGCACCACCGTCATGGCGTCACGCCTAACGCGTGGACCGTGTACCAGCAGGTGTACGCCAGCAGCCCGCCCAAGGCGGCGTCTCCCCCGTTGCCCATGGCGCGCCCGTCGGCGTCCACCTCCTCGGCGGCGAGACCCAAGTGCAGCGGGGCCCGGCGAAGCCACTGCAGGACCTCCTTGGCGTCAGGCCCCATCAGTCGCGCGCATTGCTGCACCAGGAACTGCGGCGAGACATCCAGTTCCTTCACCGTTCGTCGGTACGCCGAGTCCGAGCGATCCAGCAGGTCGTAGAGCGGCAGCCAGAGTACCGAGACCATGGGATCATCGTCGGCTACTGCTTCTCCCGTCAGGTTCACCGCGGAACGGAACACGGTCTTCCCTTCGCGCTCCGTCGCAAAGTGACGGCGCACGGACGCGCGCACCGCCTCGGGATCCTGCACGCCGCGGGCCGTCTCCTCGTCCAACGTGCGACGGAAGACATCGAGCGCCTGCGCCGTGACCGCATTCGCATGCAGGGTATACGGGAACGCGGCCGTCCTACCGCTGGGCGTGACTTCCGTGCTGTACAACGGGACCTCGGCGTGGCGGCGCGTCGCGATGTCCTCGTGCGACGCGTACAGCGTGTCCGCCAACACGGGTTCTTCAACCACTTGGTCGTCGCCGGTTTCGCGGATATAACGATCGGCGGCCAGCGCATAGGCGGCTGCCCCCTCCAGGCAGAAGCCGGGCTCGAAAAGCGTGCCATCCAGGTAGCGCACGCCGATCCCCGGCGCGTATCCGTGCACTTCGCACGCCCGCAGTAACAGCTCGCGCGCGAGGGGCGCATCCGCCAGCTGCACCGCGGGGATGGTCCACGTCAGGGCCTCCCACTCGCGCACGGTGACCCCTCGGCTGTGCCAAGGCGCCCGGGTCCGCACCAGATAGAAATGGGCATCATCCAGGCCTCGGGCAACCGAGTAGAAGTAGCAGAGCAGCAAGTTCCGATTGACCAGCCCGTCCACCGCCTCGTGGCCGGTGCTCTGCTCCAGTGCGCGCAGTGCATCGCGCGTCGCACTGAGAAGCGACCGCCAGCCGCGCCGACGCATCACGCCCACGGTGGAGACTGCCCCGTCGCCTTCCGGGCCCACGGCAAAGAAGAAGGCCGCGTCGGCATGACCCTGCGGCGGCACCCGGACGCCCCGTCGCATCACGTAGCGCGCAGGTCCCTCGTTAGGGACCTCGACGGTCGCGTCTCCATCCGACCCGATGGCAACGGCGGCCACGCCCGGCAAGGCCGCGCCACGCAGCACGATGGTGTCATCATCGGCGCGGGACACGAGATGGTCATCGGCAAATGGACGCGCCGTGCGTACGCGCAGCTGCCGGTGACCGAGTTCGCCCTCCAAGAGAATCGTCAGGCGGCATTCATCGTCGCGCCGGCTTTCGAAGGCAAAGGCGTAGACGGCGCCGGCGGTGTCAGCGTCACGACCATACGGCGCAAAGACGGTCGCACGGACAAGCACACCGGCGATGGTGCAGGTAAAGGTCGGCAACCATCCGAAGGCGCGCTCCCATGCCAACGACGTGCTGTCCAGCGCGATGCGTTGCCCATCGATTTCAAAGACGGGCCGAGCCAGCGCCGCTCCTTTCCCCGAGAGAAAGTCGGGGCTGCCGGCAAACTCCACGGCGGCCCGAGAGCCGCGGTGCAGCACCCCGAGCGCATACACGCCCCCGTCCCCCGGGTGGATGCACGGGAGGGCCAACCAATGATTGCCCGTGATCTGCCACGGAACCTGCGGAATCGGCGTTGATACTACCATGTGTTAGGTTTCGTGCGTCGGATACCCGAGGGAAGGCTCATCCCAATGACCGCCGCGGGCCCCTCGGTGACGGTCTCCTGCAACTTACCGTGCCACAGACAATTCTGAAACGCGCGCAGCGCGCGTGGATGCTGACTGCGCTTTGGACTTGTGTGCCTTGGATCTCCGTTGGAGCGCAGCGTGCGCGGGGACCGGGCGAAGACGCGACTGTACTGCGCGCAGGACAATTACGCGTCGGGGTCCGCTCTGATTGGTCGTTTGCCAATGAGCGTTTTGGTCGTGACGGCACGCCGACGGCAGGCCAACCGGAACCGTTAGGTACTGACTTCTCGGGCTCGATGGGCTCGAGCATGTTCGAGCACCTCATTCCCCTTCGCACAGAGCTCCAATCCATCCTGAGCACGCCGGTCGATGCCTTATCCGCCGGAACGCTACGAACGACGATGGACCTGGGTGTGTACACCACGCCGTTTTCCATCGACCTGGGACTGACCAATCGGTTGATGCTGTCCGTGCTCGTCCCGTACGTGAAGACCTTGAATGACCTGACGATCTACCCCAACGTCCCCGTGGCGTCGGCTAACGTCGGGTTGAACCCGGGTGCCGTGACCGCGGCCACCATGGCCGTGAATGCACAGGTCGTCGCGCAGCTCAATACGGCGGCGGGTCGGTTGTCGTCCGAGCTGACGCGCTGCAGCGGGCTCACGGACGCTTCCTGCTCCGCTATCAACGCTGACCGCACGGGTGCCGCGGCGCTGGTGACCCTAGCGGGGCGTGTGGCCAGCTCGGTGGGAAAGATCTACGGAACCCCGACGGTGCGCGGCAACGCCTTTGCCCCGTTAGGAAATTCGGCGTTACAGGCCTCCGTGCTGCAACTCCTCACCGGGATCGCTACCGACTTCACGACGTTCCTGGGCGCGCCAACGGGCCAAACGACGTGGGTCGACGCCAGGCCGGTTGGCTCAGCGCTCATGGCGTTTAACGACCTCCAAACCGTGCTCGCCGACTCGGCCCTCGGTATTGCTGCCGTTCCTCTGGAAAGCGTTAGGCGCAGCCATCTGGGCGATATCACCGTCGGTGCCAAGTTTCTGCTGCTGGACACCACGCATCCAGCGCGCGCGGTCGCTCCCTCCGATGATCGCCCGGGAATACGCGTGGCGGTGTCGGGAGCCTATCGGCTTCCAGGGGCCCAGCAAGACGCCCCAGACAATTTCGCGGATGTCGGCACCGGTGATCGCAGTCCCGATATCGAGGGAGCTGCGTACGTCGACGCGATGTTTAGCAAGCGGCTCTGGGCATCTGTCGTAGCTCGCTATGCCCTGCAGCAGGCTGACCGACTCCCGATCCGCGTAGCCACGCCGGGCACGCCGTTCCCTGCCCTATATCGCCAACAGGACGTCAGCCGTGACCTCGGGGACATCCTCTCCATCGATGTCTTCCCGCGCTTCTCGCCTAACGAAATTCTGACGTTCGCCGGTTGGTACCGATTTGCGACCAAGTCGGCGGACGCGTATGCCGGCACCTTCTCCATCACGGACCTGGCGGGAGCCACCCAGAGCATCGATGCCTCCATCCTCAACACCAACAGCGCGCAACGAGAACAGCGCGTAGGTGGCGGCATTACGTACTCCACCCTGGCGTCATGGCAACGTGGCCAGGCCCGGTGGCCACTTGAGGTCACGGTGACGCGGCAACAGACCATCGCCGGGACCAACGCGTTAGTGAAGGCCACCACCACGTCGTTCGGTCTTCGCTATTACGCTCGCGTGTTTGGCGCCCCTCTTCGACCACCGCCGGCCCGAAAGGCTACAACGCAGCCCGCGAAACCAGCCACGCGTTAGGCTGGATCTAACGGGTTCGGGTCGATCGTTTGGCCGTCCGCGCAGCCGATCCGCTTCGCCCGGTCTCCGGTCCACTGCCCCCTGCGGCGGTTTGCAACAGTTCCCGGGCGTGCGCTCGACTCGCCTCACTCGCAGGGTCGCCACCGAGCATCCGAGCGATCTCCTCGACCCGCTCCGCGCCCTCGACCGCCGACAAGTCGGCCGTGGTCACTCCTGCGCGAGCGTCCTTGCGTACGACAACCTGCCGATGGGCGCGGGCCGCGATCTGCGCCAGGTGCGTGATGGCCACCACCTGATGGTGAGCAGCCAGGTCTCGCATCGCGTCACCGACCTGCAGCGCCACACGACCACCAATGCCCGCATCCACTTCGTCGAAGACCAGCGTCGGTGTGCGGTCCAGCTGCGCGAGTACGCCTTTCAGCGCCAGCATAACGCGAGACAACTCGCCACCGGACGCCACGCGCGCCAAGGGGCGTGACTCGTGCCCGATGTTCAGAGTGACACGAAACTCAATGACTTCGGCGCCAGTGGGCTCGATCGTTGTGGTAGGCGAGAGCGTGACTTCGAAGTGCCCGTCGTCCATTCCCAGGCCAGGTAAGGTCTTTGAGACATCCCTGGACAAGCCTGCGGCTCCCTTCTTCCGAGCGGTCGTGAGTTCGCCAGCAACCTTGGCCAGCGCGGTCTTTGCTTTCGTCTCCTCGTCGGCCAGCGTCCGGAGGTCGATCGTTGCCGAGTCCACGAGGTCCAATTCCGAGCGACTTGAACGCAACGTGTCGAGGACGGCCTGGGTTGAACCGCCGTACTTCGAGGTGAGCCGGTACAGGACGTCTCGACGTCGCTCCAACCGGCCCAGGCGTTCTGGGTCCGCATCAAGACCGGCTTCGTATTCCCGAATCTCGCGTGAGAGGTCAGTCAGCGAGTCCATGGCGCTATCCACCAGATCGCCGAGTCGGGTCAGGCTCGGATCCATTCGCTCGGCGGTGGAGAGGGACTTCCGAACCCCCGCAAGCCGCCTGAGTATGGCATCTTCTTCACCGTCGAGCGCCTCAGCAGAAGAGGCCGCGTGCTGTCGCAGATCCTGCACGTGTGCCAGACGTCGTACTTCATCTTCAATACGTAAGTCTTCGTCCGGTAGCGGCTTGGCCTCCTCGATCTCGCGCACCACGTGACGTAGGTAGTCGGAGCGACGCTCGGCCTCGGCGCGCCGTTCCGCGAGCGAGCGACGCTCGTTTGCGATGCGCTGCAAGTCTGCGTGTGCCGTGCGGACGCGCTCGGACAATGAGGTGCAGTTCGAGTACTCGTCGAGCAGTCGCAATTGCGCTTCGGGAACCAACAAGGCCTGCGACTCATGCTGGCCGTGCAGGTCAACCAATCGCGATCCGATCTCGGCCAACTGAGAGGCGGTGACGGTGGAACCGTTCACCCACGCTCGGCTTCGTCCACCAGCGGTGAGTTCACGCCGCAGTACAACCTGCGTACCGTCGCGTTCAATGCCGCGCTCATCCAGGAGCGCGAGCACGCTGCCCCCTTCACCCGACACATCGAAGATGCCTTCCACTGAGGCACGATCCTGACCGCCACGAACCGAGTCGCCGTGCCCTCGCTCGCCCAGAAGCAGCCCAAGCGCACCGACGATGATCGACTTGCCCGCCCCAGTCTCGCCGCTCAAGACGTTGAAGCCGGGGGCGATGGTCAGGGTCACATTGTCGATGATCGCTACGTTCCGGATTCTCAGTTCGATCAGCATGCCGAGTTGAGATCGTCGTCACTCGACGACCCTGTCCCCCACCCAAGCTTCCGCCGCATTCGCGAGAAAAACGTCGACTCCGCGAACCGGGCGAGTATCACAGAGTACCCGGCGCGTGCGATGCGAACCTCGCCAGTGTCATCCAAGGTACCCCCGACTTGACCGTCGACCGTTACCAAACAATCGCGGTCCTCATCTTCTACGCGCACCACCACGTCAGAATTTGGCGAGAGTAGGATCGGGCGAATTGCCAAGGTATGGGCGGAAATTGGCGTGAGCAGCAGCGAGTCATGGTTGGGGGCGACGATCGGGCCCCCGGCAGAAAGGCTGTACGCGGTGGAACCTGTCGGAGTAGCCACAACCAACCCATCAGCGGCGAGCTCGGCGATCTCCTCGCCATCGACCACGACGTGCATGCGCATCACTCGGGCCTTGCCGCTCTTGTGGACAACCACATCGTTGAGGGCTTGCCAGGTCTTGGCGCTGGCCTCGAACCCGGCCGTCGCTTCTAACGCCATCCGCCGATCAGGAACGAAGTCTCGCCTGACGAAGCGTTCCAGGGACGCCCCGAGTTCGTCACGTCCACAGGCAGTCAAGAAGCCAAGCCGGCCGAGATTGACGCCGAGAATCGGGACTTGATGGCCCCGCAGCCAACGAGCGCCTCGCAGGAGTGTGCCGTCACCACCCAGTGTGAGCAGGCCGTCGATGCGTTGTGGACTGGTGAGCAACTCTCCACCGGAAATCGCGCACAGTTCGGACTCGTACTGGAACTCGATGTCCAGCTCCGCACCAGCTAGGCGCAAGCTCTCCAGTACGCCGGCCAGGTCGGCGTACCCGCGATTGCCCACCACGCCGATCTGAGTCACCCGGCGATCGCCTCGCTCTCATGTAGGGCGCGAACACGTGTCGCGATCCCCTCCGCGTCCAAACCGCAGAGTGACAGCTGACGAGCGCGGGACGCCGCATACACGACTCGATCGGGGACGCCATGCGCAATCACACGAACGGCAGGATCGGCACGCTCCACAACGGTCGACAGATACGCGCCAAATCCGTTCACGACGGTGCCTTCCTCAACCACTAGCAGGATTCGGTGGTCGTGAAGCAACGCAGCCAGCGTGAGTTCATCGTATGGCTTCAGGAAGCGGCAATTCACCACCGTCAGGTCATACCCTTCGCCAGCCAGCGTTTCAGCAGCCCGTAACGACTGGTCGACCAGTGGCCCCACGGCGAGAATCGCGAACTCCTTGCCGCGTCGGACCACATCCCACGTACCGTACGGCACGGCGCGAATCTCTGACATGGCCGGCGCAACGTCCGGGGCCACGTCACGCGGGTAGCGGAGTGCCGTCGGGCCGGCACGGTGCTCGGTGGCCGTTCGCAGAAGGCCAAGCATTTCCGTGGCATTGCGTGGAGCCATCAGGGTCATGTTTGGCACCGCCAGCATATACGCAATGTCATACAGCCCCATGTGCGTTTCGCCATCTTCACCAACCAGGCCTGCGCGATCCATGCAGAAGGTCACCGGTAGGTGCTGCAACGCGACGTCGTGAATGACATTGTCATATGCGCGTTGCAGGAACGTTGAGTAGATCGCGACCACCGGATGAACGCCGCGCGTGGCCATGCCAGCCGCGAAGGTCACGGCATGCCCCTCGGCAATGCCTACGTCAAAGAAACGCTTGGGGTGCGCTTTGGCGACCTGCCCCGTCCCTGTCCCGCTGGGCATCGCCGCCGTGATGGTCACGAGGTCCTGGCGCTCCGTCATGAGCTCCGCGAGGCCTTTGCCGAATTGGGCCGTGTACGCGGGGTTCGCCGTCGACGTTTTGAGCTGCTTCCCCGTGGCGGGGTCGTGCCCGGGCGGGAGGGCGTGCCACTTCTCCACGTGCTCCCCAGCTGGGAAACCTTTCCCCTTCTGGGTGATCACGTGGACGAACCGCGGACCGGTCATGGCGCGAACGGCGGCGAACGTGTTCACCAACGCATCCATGTCGTGCCCGTCGATCGGTCCGAAATAGCGAAAACCCAGTTCCTCGAACAGCATGCCAGGTGTGAGAAAGCCCTTCACGCTCTCTTCCCACTTCTGCACCAGCATCTTGATACTGGTGTGTCCCTCGACCACCGACGCAATCGCCGTTCGGACCCGATTGTACAGCGGGTTCCGTTGTACCTGGTTCAAGTATTTCGATATCGCGCCAACGTTAGGCGCGATCGACATCTCGTTGTCATTCAAGACGACAATGACGTCGCGGTCCGAGTGGCCCGCGTTGTTGAGGCCTTCGTACGCGAGACCAGACGTCAGCGCGCCATCGCCGAGGATAGCGACCACCTTAAAGTCTTCGCCGCGTACGTCTCGCGCCGCCGCCATCCCAAGCGCGGCCGAAATCGCGGTGGCAGCGTGTCCCGCGCCAAATGCGTCATATGGACTTTCACTCCGCTTCAGGAAGCCGGACACGCCGTTCTCCTGACGCAGAGTTTCCATGGCGTTGTTTCGACCCGTCAGGACTTTATGGGGATACCCCTGGTGGCCCACGTCCCACACCAGCTGATCGCGCGGCGTATCGAACACGTAATGGAGGGCAACCGTCAGCTCCACGACGCCGAGGCCGGCACCGATGTGCCCGCCCGTTCGCGAACAGACGTCAATGAGTCGGGCCCGCACTTCGCCGGCCAGCGCGGGCAGCTCCTCGCGCGTGCGCGAACGCAGGTCCGCTGGTGATGCAATCTGGTCCAGAACGCCCATAACGAGTGCTATCCCTCCGTGCCGTAATCTATCGCTTCATCTACGACTGGCGCTCGACAACATATCGCGCCAAGCCTTCAAGATCCGGGGTCAAAAGCCCTGCCCGCGACAGAGCGCCGCAGGCGTCAGAAGCCAAGCTGTTGGCCCGCGCTACCGCCCCGTCAACGCCCAGTACGCTGGGGTAAGTGCTCTTCTGCAGTGCCACATCCCGGCCCGCCGTCTTGCCCAACTGGTCCGAGGTGCCCGTCACATCGAGCACATCGTCGGCGATTTGGAAAGCGAGCCCCAGGGCATCGCCAAACTCGCCCAGTGCCGCCACCTGCTCGACGTTCGCGCGCGCCGCCATGGCTCCAACGCGAACTGCCGCTGCAATCAGCGCTCCCGTCTTGGCCCTATGCACCTGCTCGAGCTCCGAGAGTGACAGCTGGCGACCTTCGGCTTCGAGATCGAGCAGTTGCCCTCCGATCATCCCTCCCGCCCCCGATGCGCGCATCAACTCGCGGACGATTGCCCCACTCTCGTGCGGGGAGAGTCCAAGCGTCAGGGAAGCCCGGAAAGCCGCCCGCGCTGCCATTGGCACCATCGTGAGTCCGGCGGCTGTCGCGGCCTCAACGCCTTTCGCCCGATGCACCGTGGGGCGGCCGCGGCGGAGATCATCATCGTCCATGCAGGGCAGGTCGTCATGCACGAGCGAATACGCGTGGACGATTTCCACCGCCGCCGCCAGCTCCGTCACATCGCCCTCGCCTCGACAGGTGAGGAACGAGTAGACGACGAGTAGGCCGCGCAGCCGCTTCCCTTCGCCGCTGAGCGCATACCCGATCGCCTCCGCCACCGCTGGGTGCACGTCGCCAATGTCCGCCAGGCACAGGCGTCGCAATGCCTCGCTGATGCGGGAGCGAACCGCGGTTACGTCCTCGGCGATTGGGCTAACCACGGAAGTCCGTCAGCGTCAACGCGCCATCTGCCTTCTCCGCCAACACCTTTACGGTGGCATCGGCGGCAGACAGTGCCTCAGACGCCACACGCAGTTCCTTGACCCCTTCCTCGAACAGGACCAAGGCGCGTTCCAGGGTGAGGTCGCCACCTTCCAGCTCGCGGACAATGCCTTCCAGACGCTGCAATGAGGTTTCGAAGCTCATGCCGTCTCCTCCCGGGCGACTACTCGTTCCGTTCGGGCTTCGATGTGCCCGTCCACGAACTGCACGCGAATCGCATCCCCCGGCTCCACGCCGGCAGCACGCGTCACGAGTTGATCATTGGCGTTCGTGGTGAGCGTGTAGCCGCGCCCCAAGGTGGCCAGCGGACTCAACGCGTGCAGCCGGCCGCCTAACGTTTCGACGCGCAGTCGCCCCCGGTCCACCACCCGATGCGATGCCAGGGCAGCGTGCCGCGACGCTGCTTGCATGCGTGCCTGCGCGCGTTGCAGCACCAACCGGGCCCCACGCTGCAGGGCGTAGCCGGTCTCGCGGACTTCGCTCACAAGATCGGCGAGTACCGGCACCGCGCGTTCCGCCGCGGCCGACGGCGTCGGTGCTCTGACATCGGCCACCAGGTCGCAGATGGTGACGTCCACTTCGTGACCGACGGCGGAAATGGTTGGCATCGGCAGCGCCGCCAACGCGCGTGCGACCCGCTCGCTGTTGAAGGTCCATAGGTCGTCGCGTGACCCGCCTCCTCGACCGACAATTGCCACGTCCGCCTTTCGCCATCGGCCAAGTCGTTCGAGAGCGCGGCAGAGGGAGTCCTCGGCGCCTTCACCCTGCACCGCCGCCGGGATCACGACCAACTGCACGATGGGGCAGCGGCGTTTGAGCACGACCATCACGTCGTGCAAGACGGCTCCATCCAAACTGGTGACTACCGCCACGCGGCGCGGCAGGAATGGCAGGTCCCGCTTTCTGGACGGATCGAGCAGGCCGTCCGCCTGGAGTCGCGCACGCGTCAGCTCAAACGCCTTGCGCCACAAGCCGTCGCCGACGCCGCGGATGGCCACCACCTGCAGCTGCAACTCCGCTCGTGCCGCGAACATGGTAATGCGCCCTCGCACGACCACTTCCATCCCCTCATCGGGTGGCGCCAGCATGCGCCTGGTGTCGGACGCCCAAACGACGCATCGCAACTGGGCGGACGCATCCCGCAGCGAAAAGTACCAGTGGCCATTGCGGTGGATTTTGAACCCGCTGATTTCACCGCGGAGCCACTGAGGCGGGACACCGCCCTCCAGGATCTCCTTCGTGATGGTGGTGAAGTCCGACACCGGCATGGGGTTCCCCGCGGTTTCTCCCGGCAGCCCGCGCGCTACGTCCTGGCGCGGACGATCCGGGGGGAGCGGGAGAGGCAGCTCCAACCCCTCCGCGTCGCCACCTGGGCTGCGCTGACGAGGGACCTCCCGCCGACCGGTCACCCGCTGGCCTGCCTCGCGGCACGCACCGTGTTCGCCAAGAGCATCGCAATCGTCATCGGCCCAACACCCCCTGGCACTGGCGTGATCAGGGACGCCACGCGGCTCACGCTCTCGAAATGAACGTCTCCGACCAAGCGGTACCCCTTCGCGTTCCCCGGATCGGGGACGCGGTTGATCCCCACGTCGATCACCACGGCGCCTGGGCGGACCATGTCACCGGTCACTGCTTCGGGCTTGCCAATCGCGGCAATCACAATGTCGGCGCGGCGCGTGTGCGCAGCCAGGTCGCGCGTCCGCGAGTGACAGACAGTCACGGTACAATCGGCCCCGCGACCATTCTGCACCAGCAACGCCGCCATCGGCTTGCCCACGATGTTGCTGCGCCCGATGATCACCACATCCTTGCCTGACGTGTCGACGCCGTAGCGGACCAGCAGCTCCTGCACCCCGGCCGGCGTACACGGCGCAAAGCCATCCTTCTCGCCGATCAACAATTTTCCGACGTTGACCGGATGAAACCCGTCAACGTCCTTGGCCGGCGAGATACGCCGAACGACCGTGTTGGCGTCGATGTGTTTTGGCAGTGGGCTCTGCACCAGGATACCGTGCACCTGGGGATCAGCGTTCAACCTGTCGATGACAGCTTCGAGCTCTGCCTGCGACACCGACGCTGGCAGGCGCAACGTCTCGCCGCGCATCCCAGCTTCAACACTCGCCTTCTCCTTCGATCGCACGTAGGTGACGCTGGCAGGATCTTCGCCGACGATCACCACCGTCAGACCCGGTACGATGCCGCGCTCGCGCAGTGCCGCGGTGTCGCGGGCCACGTCGGCCCGCACCGCCTTGGCGACGGCGACGCCATCGATCAGTTGGGCGCCGCTGGCCGGCGCCGTGAGGCTATCGTGCAAAGTCCACCGCCCTCGTTTCTCGAATGACTACGACTTTGATCTGTCCGGGATATTGGAGTTCTGCTTCGACGCGTCGCGCGATCTCCTCGGCCAAGGTCACCATTCGAGCGTCATCCACATGATCAGGAGTGACCGTCACACGAATTTCACGCCCCGCCTGGATGGCGAACACCTTTTCTACGCCGCGGTAGCTGGACGCGATGCGCTCGAGGCCCTCTAATCGCTTGACGTAGGTCTCGAAGGCCTCGCGTCGCGCACCCGGCCGTGAACCAGAGATCGCATCGGCCGCCTGAACCAGCACGGACACCTCCGATTCATGCGGCACGTCATCGTGGTGTGCGGCGATACAGTTCACCACCAACGGACTCTCGCCGTACTTCGTCGCGACCTCGACCCCCAACTGCACGTGCGTGCCCTCGTGCTCGTGGGTCAACACCTTGCCAACGTCATGAAGGAGTGCGCCACGCTTGGCCATGCCGACGTCCAGTCCCAGCTCGGCGGCCATGATGCCCGCGAGATGTGCGACTTCCTTGGAATGGTCCAGGATGTTCTGCCCGTACGAGGTGCGATAGCGCATCCGCCCCACCAGCTTGATGAGTTCCGGGTGCAGCCCATGCACCCCGGTCTCATATGCGGCGCGCTCACCCGTCTCGATAATCGAGCGATCTACTTCGGCGCGGGACTTGGCAACGACTTCTTCGATGCGTCCTGGATGGATGCGCCCGTCGGCGACGAGTTTCTCCAAGGACAGCCGAGCGACTTCGCGCCGGACGGGGTCGAAGCACGACACCACCACCGTGTCGGGGGTGTCATCGATGATCACGTCGACTCCAGTCGCCAGTTCAAACGCGCGGATGTTCCGGCCCTCGCGTCCGATGATGCGGCCCTTCATCTCGTCGTTCGGCAACGACACCGCCGCCACCGAAATCTCCGTGGTGTGCTCAGCGCCGATCCGTTGCACCGCCAGCGCCACAATCTTCTTGGCCTCGCGCTCGGCGTTTCGCTTGGCGCTCTCACGAATCTCACGGATCCGGTTGGCCGCGTCCGCCTCCGCTTCCTGCTCGAGGCGCTGCATGAGCTCCAGTTTCGCTTCATTGGCCGACATGCCAGCCAAGGCTTCCAGGCGCCTGCGCTCATCGCCGATCATTTTCTCAAGTTCACCCTCTCGCTCGGCAACTGACTTTTCGCGGCGGCCCAGGTCGCTCGCGCGTCGTCCCAATTCCCGATCACGCTGATCCAGAAGGTCGAACTTCTTGTCCAACTGCGATTGGCGCTCCTCGACTCGGCGTTCTTCACGCTCGACCTCTTCACGCCGGTGTCGAGCCTCGTGCTCCCAATCTTCACGCAGCCGAATCATCTCCTCCTTCCCGGAGACGACGGCGGACTTTTTCATCGACTCCGCCTCGCGTTCAGCTTCCGAGACGATCCGCTTTGAGATTTCCTCGGAGGAGGACTTCGCCGCCTTCTGCCGTTCCAGCTCGGCGGTCACGCCTGCGCGGCGCCCGAAAACAAAAAAGACTGCGGACGCAAGAATGGCCAATGCGCCTAACGCAGTCGCGAGTATTCCAACGGAAATTTGCATCTATGCCCCAGCGTGGCCACGACGGCCAACGAGAGAGATAACGCGGCTGGGACCGGGCTGACACATGTAAGGAGCGCCACCGGGCCGGCTCCGACGAGGGGAGCGGGCGGGGGGGAGCTAACTCAAGCATGGGCTTTGACCTACGCCCCAGCGGCTGACCCCGTCAAGCTAGCCCGATTGCCACGGAAAGGCAATCAGCCGGCAGAGGTCGCCTCCCCCTCTCCAACACGCTTGGCCGGCGGTAGCAGACGCACGAGGTCCGTGGCCAGCACATGCATCTCCTCATCCAACGTCAAACGTGCGTCTCGCTCTCGGAACAGCTCATCGGTGATTTGCAGCGCGGCGAGGATCGCCGCTTTGTGCGTCTCAACCACGCTGCCGCTGTGCAGCACACGTTTTATTGCTTGATCGACGTGCTGGGCAACCGCGCGAGTGTGCTCGGCCGTCGCGTCCGAGCGAATGGTGTATTCCTCGCCCACAATCTGTACCCGCACGACATTCCGGCGATCGCTCACTTGTCGCCCCCGCCGTTCCGAGCGCCCGAGAATTCCTGTTGTCGGAGGAAGCGCACCTGCTCTAGCACCGAACTGGTCCGTTCCGTGGCGAATCGCAGACGGGCGCGAGCGTCATCCAACTCCGCTTCGAGCGCCCGAACGCGCTCCTCTGTGTACAGCGTGCCTGGCTTGGCGGCCAACTCCAGCGATTTCACGCGCGCCTCTGCTTGCAGGGCGCGACGACGAAACGCCGCCAGATCCTCACTCAAATGGCGCACGACCTGTTCGAGCTGGCGAAAGGCGGACAGGTCAGACGGATCGCGGTCGGACACCTAGCTCTCCTTCGAGTGCCTTCAGGATCTTCAGACGACGGCCTTCGATCTCCTTGTCGCGAAGTGTGCGAACCGGGTCACGGAAGGTCAACCGCCATGCGACTGAACGATACCCATCTGGCAGACCCTGCCCACGATAGTCGTCGAAAAGTGTCAGTTTTTCGAGCAGTTCACCCGCAGACTCGCGAATGACGCGCTCCACCGCCTCAGCGGAAAGGGGACCTGGCACCAGCAGGGCCACGTCAAACACCGCCGGGGGCGTGGTCGGCAACGGCCGGAACTGTTGGTGAAGGTCGCGCTGATTCTGGAGCTGCAACGCCGGCAACGCACCCGGTGCAACGTGCGTACCGGGCGGGGCAACGGGGGCGTTGGAAAGGACGCCGAGCTCCCACTCAATCCCAAACGCCTCGGCCGCCCAGACGGGCCGGTCCAGTGCCACGCGCTCCACGCTCCCCACCGTCGCGCCGCCGGCCGAGACCACACGCCAGAGTATCCGCTCGTCACCGTCAACCGGAACGAGCACGGCAGGATGGACCGGGTCAATGATACGCGCCACAGCCTCGCCTAACGCGCGTACATCCCAGGCGTCGAACGGTGCCGGTCGCGTGTCGGTGAAGTGTGCCGGCTGACGTGCCCCCATGACCAACACACCGACGCGCACCGACTCCCTCGGCAGCGCGGCCCCGCTCTTCTCAAACACTGATCCGATTTCGAAGAGTCGAACGTTCCCCTCCATGCGCGTCAGGTTGTACTCGGCCCGCTTGGCGAGCGTGTCGAGCACCCGTGTGCGCAAATGCGGCTCATCGTCGGCCAAGGGATTCACGACGCGGATGTGCGTGTCGTCCGCGCCCTTCACAAACGGCAACGGACGGACCTCGGACAGGCCGCGGCCCACCAGGCAGTCACGCAGCCGGCGACCTAACGTGTGCAGCGGGTGATCGGGCACGGTACCCGGACGAAACGGCGTCAGCTCGTCCGAGAGCGTGTCATACCCGCGAAGCCTCGCCACCTCCTCAACCAGGTCGGCATCCCGGCTCACATCGTGCCGCCAGCTCGGAGGCAGCACGTGCATGGCACCGTCAGCCACCGGAGTGACCTTGAAGCCAACGGAGGTGAGGCGCGTGGCGATTTCGTCAGCACCAACGGTTGCACCCAGCAAGCGAGAAAGTCGCGCTGGCCGCAAGTGCACGGGCGGCTGGTGCGGGGGCGGAGCGCCGACGTCGATCGGCACCCCGTCGATTCGGCCGCCACTGAGCGAGCATATGAGCTGCGCCGCGATCGCGATGGCGCGCGGTGTGCCCTCAGGATCAATGCCCCGTTCAAACCGGTAGCTGGCGTCAGTCGACAGTCCAAGGGCGCGGCGTGTTACGCGCGTGCGCGCCGGGTCGAAGTACGCTGCTTCCAAAAACAGGTCCGTCGTCCCATCCGTCACTTCGCTCGCGAGGCCGCCCATCACACCCGCCACGCCGACCGGACCATTCAGGTCAGCGATCACGGTCATGCGTTCGTCGAGAGAACGTTCCACGCCATCGAGCGTGGTCAGCCGCTCACCCGCTGTGGCCAACCGGGCCACCAGTGTACGTCCAGCCACCTTCGCCAGGTCGTACGCGTGCATGGGCTGCCCCAGCCCGTGCACCATGTAGTTGGTCACGTCCACGATGTTGGAAATGGAACGCACACCAACGCTGGCCAGTCGCGCCACCAACCATTCGGGACTGGGGCCCACGCGAACGCCGCGAATGGTCACGCCCATGAAGCGTGGACATCCCGCGGCATACTCGATCCGAATGGTTGCACCCGCTGACGTGGCCTCTTCAACACCGGACGCCGCCGCCACGAGCTCAGGCTCTACGCCCAGCTCAGCTGGGAGCGCACATGGCGCTCCCGTGATCGCTGCAATCTCCCGTGCCATGCCTTGGTGCGAGAGCAGGTCCGGACGATTCGGCAGCACGTCGATGTCGTACCGGATATCGCCCACCTGCATCACGTCCAAGAGAGGGGTGCCCGGGGCCGCCTCCAGCTCCAACGCCAGGATGCCGTCGTGGTCCTCGCCCAATCCAAGTTCCTTCGCAGAACACAGCATCCCGGCTGACACCGCACCGCGGATCTTTCGCCGCTCGATCAGGGTGCCCCCCTTGTTACCGGACGGCATGACCGTGCCCACGCGGGCAAAGGGATACAGGGCACCCACCGTGACGTTAGGCGCGCCGCAGACAACGTCGACCGGCGCCCCTGTCCCGTCGTCCACGGTGGTGACCCACAGGTGATCGGAGTTCGGGTGATGACCGGCCGTGAGGACGCGAGCAATCACGATCGGGCGCAGGTCATCTCGCAGCCGCTCGACGGAGTCGACCGTGGCCACGTGCGCCGAAATGAGGTCACGGATCTCATCCGAACCCCGACCGTGCGGCACAAAGGCGCGCAGCCAATCATGCGAAATCAACATGCGGCGAATTGCTCCAGGAATCGCACGTCCGAATCGTATAGCAAGCGAATATCGGGCAGTCCGTAGCGCGACATGGCAATGCGGCCGGGCCCCATGCCGAAGGCCCATCCGGAGTACTTCTCGCTATCCAGCCCAGCCGACTCGATTACCGCCGGGTGCACCAGCCCAGTGCCCATGATCTCAATCCAGCGCCGACCGCGCCCATCACCCAAATCCACCTCCACGTCCATCTGCGCTGAGGGCTCCGTGAACGGGAAATACGACGGACCGAACCGCGTCCGTGTCGTCTGTCCGTAGAACCGTCGGGCAAAGTGGGACAGAGTTGCCTTCAGGTCGGCAAACGAAATGCCCTCATCGATCGCCAAGCCCTCGATCTGCTCGAACGCGGGGGCATGCGTGGCGTCGAAGAAATCCCGCCGATAGACGCGACCTGGCGCGAGAATCCGAATGGGAGGCGGATACTGCTGCATCGTGCGCACTTGAACCGGCGAGGTATGGGTGCGCAGCAACGCACCGCCCTCCAGATACAACGTATCGTGAAGGTCCATCGCCGGGTGATTGGCTGGGAAGTTCAGCGCGCCAAAGTTGTACCACTCCGACTCCGCCTCGGGGCCCAGCGCGATCGTGAAGCCCATCTCGCGGAAGATCTCCACGATCTCGTCGATCACGAGCGTCACGGGGTGCAGCGACCCCGCCCACGACGAGCGACCGGGCATCGTCAGGTCCAACGATGGGCCGCCGCCTGCCGCCTGAGACAGGGCAACGTGTTTTGCCTCTAACCACGCCTCGATGTCTTGCTTGAGGGCGTTCAAAGCTGCCCCCGCCCCACGCCGGTCCTCGTGCGGTAGCGTGGGAAGGGCCGCCATCAGTTCCGCCAGCGCTCCACTCTTGCGTCCGACCAGGTGATTGCGCTGCTCAGTCCACTCGTCGACTGTCTGGGCGCCGTCGATGCCCGCCGGGGCGCGGTCGCGAAGCCGCTGAACCGTCTCGAGAAATTCAGAAAGAGTCATGCAAGGTATAGAGCCGGTGTGAAAGCGCTGTCCCTAACGACAGTCAATAAGTGGCACAACAAAATGGAAAAGCGGCAGCTGCGACGCGAGCGTCGCGCTGCCGCTGAACAGTCTTTCGGTTTCGGATCGCCGCGGCCGAGGCCCGGCGCACGAGAATCAGGTCTGTTCCGCCTACGCCAGCGCCGCCCGGGCCTTCTCGGCGAGCGCGGTAAAGGCCGCCGCATCGTGAACAGCAAGATCCGCGAGGATCTTCCGGTCCACTTCGATGCCTGCCTGACGCAGCCCGTTCATGAACGAGCTGTAGTTCATCTCGTTCTGATGGGCGGCCGCGTTGATACGCACGATCCATAGGCGACGGAAGTCGCGCTTCTTGTTGCGACGATCCCGATAGGCGTATCGCCAGGCGCGTTCCACTGATTCTTTGGCCGGGCCCCACAGCTTGCTGCGCGCGCCGTAGTAGCCGCGGGCCGCCTTCATCACCTGCTTCTTTCGCTTGAGGCGCACCACATTCGATTTGACTCTTGGCATGGTTGCTCCTTAGGCCTGCAGCAGGCGTTTGATGTTCCGCGCTTCACCATTCCGAGCCACCACAGCGGCCCGTCGAAGATTCCGCTTTCGCTTGGCGGTCTTCTTGGTGAGGATGTGGCTCTTGTATGCCTTAAGGCGACGCACCTTCCCCGTCCCTGTGACAGAGAAGCGTTTCTTCGCGCCCTTATGCGTTTTCATCTTCGGCATCGTTCTTTACTCGCTTATTTCGGTGCCAGGATCATCGTGAGGGACTTCCCTTCCATCCGCGCCGGACTCTCGATCTTCGCCACGTCGGCTAGATCAACAGCGACACGTTCAACCACTGCCTGCCCAAGTTCTGGGTGGGCGATCTGTCGCCCGCGGAACATGAGCGTGACCTTCACTTTGTCGCCTTCTTGCAGAAAGCGGCGTGCGTGCCGGGTCTTCGTCTCAAAATCGTGATCCTCAATCCCCGGACGGTATTTCACTTCCTTGAGATGGATCACGTGCTGCTTCTTCTTTGCGATGCGCGCCTGCTTGGCCTGTTCGAACTTGAACTTGCCGTAGTCCATGACCCGGACCACCGGCGGCCGCGCCATCGGTGCAACCTCGACGAGGTCTAGACCTGCCTCTTCTGCCAGCGCCATGGCCCTGTCGACTTCAAGGATGCCAAGCTGGCTACCGTCGGCTCCAATCACCCGGACCGGGCTGATTCGAATCTGTCGGTTCACGCGGACGCGCTTCGTGTTGTCCTGAATAAAGACGATTCCTCCAGAGAAATGACGGTGACTGCCGAGTGAGTTCGGCACGCCACCAAACAAGAACGCGGACCCAACCCGGAGTCCGCGACACAACACGCCCGTCGTTTCACACGACGGTGTGCATTCTTCGGACGCCTGCAGCGCCTCTACAAGAGGGCCAGAGGGTGAGAGCCGTAACGCTCTGCTTCAGCAAATTGTGGTAACAAAATACCCGGCTTCAACTTAGAAGGCAAGGCACCTCGTAAACCCGCTTACCGGTCGCCGGCCGCCAAGGCGTATGACTTGCCATCGTGGGCCAACCGCCCCCAAGGGACCGTCGCATCGTGTTCGAATACCAGCAGCCAGCCTCCTTCTAGAGCCTCGCGGAAGATACGGCGCTTGGTCTCCAACGTGACCAGCGGCTCCACGTCGTAGCCCATGATCCACGGCAGGGGAAGGTGGTTCACGGTCGGGCACATGTCCGCCATGAAGAAGGCGAGTTCTCCGCCGCCACCATCCACCAGGACGCTCTGATGGTGGGGCACGTGCCCCGGAGTCCTGCGGACAGATATCCCAGGCAGCAGTTCCGACTCGCCGTCGATCAAGTCGAGTTGGCCCGTTGCCACGACTGCGTCCCAGTTGCGTGGGAAATAGCTCCCCGCCGTGCGCTCGTTCGTGTGCGTGGCGTACTCGAATTCCGCCCGCTGCACCACGTAACGAGCGTTGGGAAAGGACGGCAGCACCGCGCCGTCCGCGCGTCGATACGTGTTGCCGCCCGCGTGATCAAAATGCAGGTGGGTGTTGATGACCAAGCGGACATCGTCCGGGGTGAAACTGAGCGCCCCGAGCGCGTCTTCGAGCCACGTCCGCCCGTCGGCACCCGCGTTCTCGATACCGTACATGTCCGTGAACTTCTCGTTCTCCTTGTTCCCCGATCCCGTGTCTACCAAGACCAAGCCATCATCGTGCTCGATCAAGAGACAGCGCATGCCTAACGGCACGCGATTGCGATCATCGGGGGAGAGTCGACGCTCCCACAGCGGCTTGGGCACGATGCCGAACATGGCACCGCCATCCAGCCGCTGGTATCCGGCCTGAATGCCGTGCACTCGCCAGCGGCCGACGCTGCGTGTGACTGTTTCCGGACGTTCCGCCATCATGCTGATTCGTCCCTCGTCATCCAGTGTGGCAATGCCCGTCGCTTACGTCGTGCCTTGCGTCCCGTTCGCCCTAGCAACCGAAGATCCTCGAGCGTCTCCACTCCACGATCCTCGGCTAACCGCAACAGTTCGATCAGCACCTGCGCCGTAGCGACCGCGTCTCCCCCTGCCCGGTGTCGCGCCGTGATCTCCACGCCAAAATAACGGGCGAGGGAGTCCAGCGAACGCCGTCTGAGCATCGGCAGCAACGCGCGAGTCAGACGCACCGTACACACGCGTTCGCCGACTAATTGCTCGCCTGTCGATCGCATGAACTCGGTGGAGACAAAGCGCCAGTCGAAGGTGGCGTTGTGGGCGACGAAGATGCGTCCGTCCAAGGCTTGCGCGACGCGCCGTGCGACGGCCGCAAAGAGGGGCGCCCGGCGCACCATCTCACTCGTTATGCGTGTCAACTGCGTGATCTGCGCCGGAATGGGCCGCTCGGGGTTGATGAGCGTTTCGTACACGTCCACGATTTCCCCGCCTTCCACGCGCACCGCGGCGATCTCCGTAATGCGATCGCCCCAACCCGCACGTGTTCCTGTCGTCTCTACGTCCACCACCGCATACGACAGCTGCGACAGTGGAGTCGATGTCGACGCTGTAATGGCCGCCGTGGGAGGGCTTGATAGGGTTGCACTCTGTGTCGACTGACGGGTGGCGCGTCCCTTGGCGACGTGCTCGACCTTGCGGGCGGGCGCGATCGGTTCTGCCGTAGGAGTAAGCATCCAAGTGCCACCCGGTTCCTTCACGAACCCGCGCTCCGAGCCAAGCAACACGTCCGCCAGGTGCACCGCCACCGCTTCGGGCGGCCCGGGTAGCTTGCACACATACCCTATGACTTCCACCGCGGTTGCCGGACCCCGTGCCAAGTAGTCGCGCGCGCGCGCGACCAGGGTCGAGTCCGGGCGTGCCAGCGAGACGCCGTTCACCCGGGCCGGACGGCGGTCATCATGTCCACGGATCGTCGCGCTCGATCGGACAGGTCATGCAGCGCGGCCCCCCGCCCCCTCGCACCAACTCGCTCCCCTCGAACGTGATCACCGCGCGTTCGCTGTCGCTGATTCGCGTTTCACCAGTCAGAAAGGCCACGGCCGGGACGACCTTGAATCCCGTACGTTGGAGCTCGTGCAACGTGGCTTCGTTGCGGGAGTACGACGTCAGCAGCCCGGGGCGCAAGGCGACAAAGTTGCACCCCGACGCCCACTGCTCTCGCTCCTGCATGAGCCTTCGCGTGCCGCCGCAGAAGACTGGCTCCATGGGCAGACCGCATTCCTTCAGCGCGGAAAATACGTTAGGCATCTCGCGCAGTTGTCCCGCGCCCCGACGCCACAACAGGATCGACAATCGCTCGGGCCCGATGAAGTGCGGCGGATACACTACGCACAACTCGCGATCGATCTGCGTGAAAATCATGTCCAGGTGAATGGCCGTGTTTTCCTTCGGCATCACCACCACGATCACATTCTCGATCGTTGTCTGGGCAAAGAGCAGCGACGCCAGGTGATCAATCGCCGCCGGGCTCGATCGCTCAGAGAAACCGATCATGATCGTGTCCGCGCGAATCGGATGCACGTCTCCGCCTTCGAGCGTGTACGCCAGCCGACGCTCACTGGAGCCGTCGTATAGAATCCCGCGATTCGCCAGCAGCGGATGGGACACGAACAATGCCTTCATGATCAGCTCTTCACTCCAGCGCACGCCATAGCGCATGGACCCGATCATGACGTGCTCGTTGATCCCCATCGCGACGTCGCGAGTGAAGTACAGGTTCGGGAGCGGGGGCAGTTGATAGCCGCGCTCATTTAGGGCCGAGCCAAGTGGGCCGGGGGGATCCTCGCGTCCCTCAATGAGGGTCCGCACCAGTTCATCTGCCGGAAGTTCGGAGAGCTCCCGCTCCAGCGCCTGCAGGGGCACGACATCCAAGGTCTCTCGTACCAGCAAGTCCCTGACTGACTGCTGATCGACCACGTCCACGAGCAAGTCGCGCACCTCATGCACCTGTGCGAAGCGCTCCAAGATCGCGACGAAGCGACGGTGCTCTTTTCTCGCGGACTCGACATCGATGATGTCGTCGTAGAGGTAGTCCTCGCGCGTGTCGGGAGTGACCGCGAGGAGTTCGACCCCTGGCGTGTGGACGATGACTCGGCGCAGGCGCCCTATCTCGGAGCCGACATGAACTGGCATGCCCAGAATCTAGCAGGGTTCGGAACCTTTTCGGCTAGGTCTGCGGCGCAGCATTCGCCGCGTATCTCCCGTCGGGCTCTCGCGTTGCGGTCGGCACTTGCCAAACCACCGCGCCGGTGCCGCGCTAACTAGTGTCCGCACAATGCTTGCGCTATCTTGTGAATGAATTCACAAGCATTGATTTGCACGTAAAGCGCATCGCCGAATCCACGGTCCGACGTCTCTCCGTTTATCTCCGATTCCTCGAGGAATCGGGGCAGCGCGGCTTGCTGACAATTTCGTCGGAGGAACTCGCGCGACGCGGTGGCACCACGTCCGCCCAGGTGCGAAAAGACCTGTCGTTCTTTGGCTCGTTCGGAAAGCGTGGCCTTGGCTACTCCGTCCCGGAATTGACGGCCAGCCTTCGGGACATTTTGGGCCTTCGCAGAACGTGGAATGTCATCATCGTAGGCGCGGGCAAGATCGGCACGGCCTTGGCGCAGTACCGCGGGTTTCGGCAACGCGGATTCATCGTTACCGCGGTCTACGATCGGGATCCGCGAAAGGTCGGCTCGCAGTGGGAATCGCTCACCGTGCGGGACATCGCCTCACTTGAGGGCGACGTGGAGCGGGAAGAGCCCGATATTGCTGTGCTCGCCGTACCAGCGGAGGAAGCGCAAGCAGCAGCCGATCGACTCGTGCGCGCCGGAATTCTCGCCATCCTGAACTTCGCGTCCACCCAGATTCAGGTCCCGCAGGACGTCACGGTGCGTTCGGTGAACATGGCGATGGAGCTGGAAGGGCTGAGCTTTGCCCTCTCATCCAAAGACGTGCGGAACGGGAAAGACCACGACTAGGGCGCTTCGTTAGGTCGGCCGTCGTGTTCCGCGGCCGCAAAAAAGAGCTGCGCGAACTCGTCGGGAGTGAGTGTCTCCGCCCGCCGTGTCGCGTCGAATCCGGCCTGGCGAAGAATCGACAGCGCGACCTCAGGTTCGACATGTCGGACGTGGCGCAGTGCGCGCGCGGCCTGCTTGCGACGTTGACCGAACATGGCAATGACGAATTCACGAAAGGCACGTTCGTCGTCCGGACCGACGAGGATGTCTGGCCGGGGCTCGAGCCTAACGATCGCCGAGTCCACTTTGGGCGGGGGATGAAAGGCGCCGGCCTTCACCTTGCCGATCATCTCGACCGTGGCGACGCTGCGCACATTCACGGTGAGGGCGCCGTACTCGGGTGAGCCGGGCGCCGCGACGAGTCGGTCGGCAACTTCGCGTTGCACCAGGAACACGGCGCGCGCGGGGCGCGGCGACGCGAGTGCATGGAAGATGAGCGGGGTGGTGATGTAGTACGGAAGGTTGCCAACCAAGCGATATGCTGGACCTCCGGCCTGTGCCAGGTCGATAGCGAGCGCGTCGCCTTCCACGATTCGAAAAGCTGCCTGCGCTGCGTACCGCTCTCGCAGCAGCCGCACCAGATCGCGATCAATCTCCACTGCCACGACACGGAGACCACGCGCCAGCAATACATCGGTAAGGGCCCCCTGCCCTGGGCCAATTTCAACGATGACGTCTCCGGCAGAACATCCGTCCGCTACCGCGTCCACGATCTTTTCCAGGGCCGCGCGGTCAGTGAGGAAGTGCTGACCGAAGCGCTTACGCGGTGCGTGCCGTGGAACCGGCGCGTGTGACTCGTCAGGCACCGGGCCGACGGCTCAACTGCGTGCGACCACGAGGGTGAGATCGTCTCGACGCGGTGCGTCACCGGCATGTGCCGTCAGCATCACGAAGGCGCGCTCCAGAATGTCCTTCGGTTGAAGGTGACGGGCGCCTTTGACCAGCTCCACCAATCGTCGTTCACCCAGACGTTGGTCGTTACGGTTGCGTGCATCGCTCACGCCATCGGTAAACAGCAGCAGCAGGTCACGCCCGGTGAGCCATGGACGTTCGACCGGTTTCCAGGTGCGGCGCAGGGTGTCGGCGGCGGTGTCACCCAACCCGAGCGGTGGCACCTGCGCGGACAGGCGATCGACCCCGCCGCCCTCGGCAAGGACGAAGGCGTGTGGGTGGCCGGCATTCGCATACCGCATGCGTCCCTTGCGACTGTCGATCACGGCGTAGAACACACTGACGTGCATCTCCGTGGCCGTGAGCTCATCGGCGAGCGACGTCATGAGGGCCAGCAGCATTTCCACGGGATCGGCCGTGGTTTGCGCATGGATTGACGCGGCACTCATCAGCAGCGCCATGATCAGCGCGGCCCGATACCCATGAGACGACACGTCGCCGATCATGAGTCCGGTCTTGCCATCGCCCAGTCGAAACAGGTGGTAGAAGTCACCACCGACACTCTCGGCGGGAACGACCTGTGCCGCCACCTGCGCCTCCGGCGCGACCATTGATGGCGCGGGAAGCAACTTCATTTGCAGGTCTTGCGCCAGCTGCATCTCGTGCTGCAGGCGTTGCTGGCTCAACGAAGCGCGCACCAAGCGCGCGTTCTGGATGGCTGTGCCAATCTGCGAGGCAATGGCGCTGACCAGTTTCTCGTCGCCACTGGTGAACGACTCGCCGGTGCGTCGTTCGCTCAGGTTCACGACGCCTAACGGGATGGAGCGCTGGCCGGGATACGTGTACTGAATCGGCACGCTGAGCATGGCCCCATGACGATAGAACTCCGCGGCGCACTCACTCTCCCCTGCCTCAACGATGGCCGCACGCTGTTCGCGAAAGACGCGCGCCGATACACACTGCCCATCGTCCACCGCGATCGGTGCCGCCCGGAGGGGATCAAAGCCAATGGCGGTGACCACCTGCAGCGTGTCCGTCACACGGTCGTGCGTGAGGATGGCGGCGCGGCGCGCACCGACCGTCTCCGAGATCTCGTGTAGGATCTGGTTGGCCGCTTCCTCCAGCGTGACCGTGCGTCCGAGAATTTCGCTGGTCGAATAGAGGAGGTTGATCTCCTCGTACCGTTCCGCGAGTTCGTGGGCGGCGTGCTCCACCTCAAGGGAGGTGTGAACGAAGTGTCCGACCAAGGCCGCGAGAAACAGGACGTATCCGCGGGCGTTCGCCTCGCTTTCCTGGCAGGGTCCGACAGCCACCCATGCGCGCCGCGGTCCGGGAGCGGCCGCGACGAACAGGGGACCAATGGGAGTCTCCACCTGCGCCGCGCCATTCTCCAGGCCAATCAGAGCGACGACGGCCGGCGGGTCCGCGGGGACCTGACCACAGACCACGCTGATCGGGCTGCGCGGGTCGGCCTGCGACCACAACACCGCATCGCACCCCGTAGCAACCTTGAACTTCTGGAACAGCGGCGCCAGTTCGTTCACGAGCGCAGCAGGGTCAGGCGCACCACATTGCCGCCATCGGTAAAGCGCTCCACGCGGTCCATCAGGCAGCGCATCAGGTACAACCCGCGGCCGTCCTCACGCTCGACGTTCCCATCGAGCGTCGGATCATTCGTGCAGGCATCCAGGTCGAATCCCAACCCTTGGTCGGCAACTTCAAAAATCACCTGTTCTTCGTCCAACGTCGCCCGTAGGCGCACCGACTTCGATTCATCCGCCCGGTTGCCGTACAGCATGGCGTTGGACAATGCCTCGGTCAGCGCCACCGGCACGTTCAACGAGCAGTGGCGCGCGGCCACGCGCTGTTCGGCGCAGCGACGAATGATCACGCCCACCACGTGCTCGATATAGCGCACGTTGGAGGGAATGGTGACGTCGATCGGGAATCGCAGCGCTTCGGGCTCAAAATCGGCCGAAAGCGGGAGCGGAGCTTGGGCGTCGGTCATCTGGTGTGATACGCGCGAAGGGGATTCCGGTCACGCCCACCGGATGCTCTTGCGTATCGACGCGGGACGGACTCCAGGGCCTAGAAGCTCTGAAGCCCCATGTCGCGCGTCGCCGCAATACGGAACAGGGTATCGAGCTTCGTCAGTTCAAACAGGGTTTGCAGGTCTTCGTTCAGGCCTGCCAGGCGAAGCTCGCCGCCCAGCTCGCGAATCTTCTTGGACAGTGACACCAGCACGCCGAGTCCGGAACTGTCGATGTACCCGGTACGCGAGAAGTCGACGAGAAACTTTCGCTCCCCGCGATCGACTTCATCCAGCACCTTCTGCTTCAGTTCCTGTCGGTTGCCGACGATGAGCTGTCCTTCGACGTCAACCACGCAAACTTCACCCTGCTTTTTGATCGTAAAACCCATGGGGTCTCCACGTGCGAATTGGGACTACCGGGCTGACGCGGCCGACTGCAGCGCCGTGACTGCCGCGACATTCATAATGTCATCGACCGTTGCGCCGCGCGACAGATCGTTGCACGGCCGGTCCAATCCTTGGACGATTGGCCCTACCGCTTGGGCATGCGCCAGGCGCTCAACAAGCTTATACGCGATGTTCCCCGCGTCCAATGACGGGAAAACCAGCACGTTTGCCTTGCCAGCGACCGTCGAGTTTGGCGACTTGCGGGCGGCTACGCTTTCGATGAGAGCCGCGTCACCTTGCAGCTCCCCGTCAAAGGCGATCTCGGGCGCACGCGCGCGTGCCAGTGCCACAGCCTCCCGGACCCTGAGCACCGAGTCGCCTTCGGCGCTTCCTCGCGTGCTGAAGGAGAGAAACGCAACGCACGGTCGATCCCCAACAATGCGGGAACGGTCGCGCGCCGCGGCAATCGCAATGTCAGCCAGTTGTTCAGCGGTCGGATAGGGCAGGACCGCACAATCCGTGAACGTGAGTACTTCCCCCTCGGGCGCTCGAAATGGGGGGAGTGACATGTAGAACGCCGACGATACTGAACGCACGCCGTGGGCAGGCCCAACTAGCCAGAACGCCGCCCGCATCACGTCCGCGGTCGTCAGGACGCAGCCCGCCACGCATCCATCCACCTCGCCGATCCTAACGAGGCCGTCACTGAAGTAGAGGGGGTCCGACGCCAGGGTCGTCGCGTCGTCGACAGAGAGTCCCTTGCTAGCCCGCCGCGCCAGGAGGAGGTCCCTCACGTCGTGACGACGCTCATCCGTGCGTGGATCAATCCACTCGAGTCCGTCCGCGCTCGATCCGGCTGGTGCGGATCCGACCAGCACTGGTCGTACGATCGAAAGGTCGGCGAGTTGCCGTGCTGCCTGAAGAACGCGCGGGTCGTCGGCCTCAGGAAGAACAATGCGCCGGTGGAGCTGCGCGGCCCGCGCGCGGATGGACGCGACGAAACTCACGAGGCGGTGGCAAATCGCTCGCGCAGGGCCACGGCAACAGTGGGATGCACCAACCCCTCCAACGCGCCGCCAAAGCGTGCGACCTCGCGGACGAGGCTCGCGCTGATGTACGTGGTTTCGAGCGACGGGACCATGAACACCGTCTCCAGTCGCGGCGCGAGGTGGCGATTCATGAGCGCCATCTGATACTCGTACTCAAAGTCGCTGACGGCCCGTAAGCCGCGAATAAACAGGTTTGCGCCGATGCCCTGGGCAAAATCAACCAGCAGCCCGTCGAACTGTCGCACCTCCACGGTCGGAAGGTCACCGACCGCGCGGTTGATGAAGTCCATGCGCTCATCCACGCTGAACAACGGCGTCTTGGACACATTCGTGGCCACCGCGACGACAAGATGATCGACAAATCCGACGGCTCGCCGAATTAGGTCTTCGTGCCCGCGGGTGATTGGATCGAAGGATCCCGCATACAGGGCGGTGGTGGACATGCGAGGGGGATTAGAGGGTGGCCGTTGGCCTGCAGAATGTGGCAGGGACGACGATCAAACGCGAGGGGCGCTAGTCGTTAGGTTCCGCGGCCGGCATCGCTTTCACATCGTAAATGGTGATTGCTGTCCCACCATACGTGCGACGGTCGCCCCCCGGCGGAAGCTCTTCATGTGCGTCGTGTTCCACACTTAGCACCCGGGCAAAGGGTTCGCGGAGCCAGCACTGGGCAAGGGCCTGCGCAAACCCCTGCCGATAGGGAGGGTCCGCGAAGGCGATGTCATACGCGTAGGGCGAGAGCTTCTTCACGAACCGCATGGCGTCGGCGCGATGCACGCGCATGCGCGAGGTCGCGCCCAGTGCGTCCCCGTTCTCTTGAATGGCGCGAAGCCCTGTTGCCGATTGCTCCACAAAATCCGCCGAAGCCGCACCACGCGACAAGGCTTCCAGTCCAAGAGCGCCCGATCCGGCGAACAGGTCGACGACACGCGCCCCCGGAATGCGCGGCTGCAGAATGCTCATCCATGCTTCGCGCGCGCGATCCCCGGTCGGTCGCACGACGTCATCCTTGGGGGCTCGAAGGCGGCGTCCTCGCCATTCGCCCGCGATGATGCGCACGTTACCGTCGCAGGTCGACGATCCGCGCCGTAAGCCGCGGCTCGTTGAAGTAGGTATCCAGCTCCAACCGATAGGCGATGTCGCACAGCGATCCCGCCTTGAGATCGGCGGCTCGTTCGGGATTGCCCCACCAGATCGCCGTCAAATCCCCGCTCGCGGTCGCGAAGCGCAATCGCACGCCGCGATCGGCAAGCACCTTGGGAGGGGTCGCCAACCGCACACCACGGGACACCAGTGTGGGAGCGGGGTTGCCAATGCCATAAGGCTCAAAATGGCGCAGCAGACGCTCCAGCTCGAGGTTCACCTCATCGATACTGACTTCGAGATCGACACGAACCTCGGGAATGAGATCGTTCGGCGTTAGGCGCTCCTTGGCCACGCGGTCAAACTGTTGGGCAAAGGCATCCATCTGCGCCGGGTCGATCGTGATACCGGCCGCCGCCCGGTGACCCCCATATCGCACCAGCAGGTCGCGGCAGGCCGTGAGTCCGCCGTGCAGGTCAAACGCCGGAATCGAGCGTCCGGATCCCTTCCCGACCCCGTCCTGAAGCGCCACGAGCATGGTGGGTCGATTGAACTCCTCCACCAGCCGCGACGCCACAATGCCAATCACCCCCGGATGCCATCCTTCGGACGCCAGCACGATGCCGAAGCGTCCTTCCGCCACCTGACGTTCGACCTGCCCGCGCGCCTCCACCAGCATCTCGCGATCCAGATCCTGGCGCGCCTTGTTCAGCTCCTCAAGATCTCGCGCGATCGTGAGTGCATGGCTGCTCTCCTCTGACATCAGCAGCTCCACGCCGCGCAACGCACGGTCCAGACGCCCCACGGCGTTCAAGCGCGGGGCGAGGATGAATCCCACTCGCCCAGCCGTGATGACCTTCTCTTCCAGCCCCGACGACATGAGCAACGCGCGCAAGCCAACGTTCGACGTTTCGTGCAACAGACGCAGGCCATACCGCACCAGCACGCGATTTTCCCCGCGGAGCGGCGCCACGTCGGCCACGGTCGCTAACGCCACGAGGTCCAGCATGTGCATCGCGATATTGGGACTTTGTCCGTGCGCCCGCAAAAGGCCGAGCGCCAGCTTGAACACGACTCCCGCGGCGCACAGGTCCTTGTCTGGATAGCTATTCCCGGGAACGCGTGGGTTCAGCACGGCCAGACAGCGCGGCGGGTCCACGCTGGGGAGGTGGTGGTCAGTGATGATGACGTCGATCCCTTCTGCCTGAAGCGCTTCCACCGCGCGGTGGGCGCTGGTTCCGCAGTCGCACGTGACAACGACCTTGGCCCCGATGGCAATCGCCGCTCGTACCCCCGCCTCACCCAGATCGTAGCCATCCGTCATTCGGTGCGGAATGAAGGCCTGCGCCACACCGCCTAACGACCGCAACGTCCGCACGAGAATCGTGCTCGAGCACATGCCGTCCACGTCGTAGTCCCCGTGGACCAGAATGGGCTCGCGCGCCGCAATCGCCGTGGACAGGCGCGACACCGCCACGTCCAGTCCCGTCATGAGTGCGGGATCGTGCAGGTGTTCCAGACGCGGACGAAGGAAGTGCTTCGCAACTTCGTCTTGGCCACACCCGCGAGCCACGAGAAGCCGAGCCACTACCGTTGGCACGGCCAAGGCGCTGGCGAGCGCCTGGACGCGCGCGTCGTCGACTGCGGGAGGTGAAAGCCAGCGCGACTTCGGCGACGTCGGGATCTCTGTTGCTACCGTCATTCCGGAAATGTGCCGTACCTCGCCGGCTCCAGCGACATCATTCCGTTGCGTACAGCAACACGCCACACGTTTCGCACACCTCAATGCTGCCTGACGACGTCATCAGGATGCGTCGCTGCACCGGCACCGCCGTGTCGCACGACGCGCAGGCGCCGTCTGCCAAGGCGAAAATCGCCTGCGCGCGTCGGCGCCCGCGAATCCGTTCGTACTTGGAAAGCAAGGCGGCGCGCACGCCGGACGATGTCGACGCGCGCTTGCCGTTCGCGGCGGCCAGCTCCTCGTCCAGGACCCCCTTCTCGGCATCGAGCGCCGCGCGCTCCTCTGCCTGCGCGGCGTCCATCGCCACCAGCGCTGCCTCATGGGACCGCACGGCAGCGTGTTGCTCGGCGATCTTGGAAACCAAGGACCGCAGAGCGCCTTCCTCTTCCAGCAGGATCTTGCGGCCGGACTCCACCTGCAACATGGCCGCGGTGGCCTCGCGCATGCGCTTGACCGCATCCAGATGAGCGAGATTTCGCTCCTGCCGCTGCTTATGGTCCGTGATGCGCCCCTCCAGTTCACGCTGACGGCGCTCGTCCTCTTCTACCGCCGCCCGCGCCTGATTCAGCTTGCGCTGTGCAGCCTCGCGCGTGGCTTCGAGCGCGCGACGTCGTGGTTCCAGCGCCGCCACCTTATCGAGTACGGCGTCGACTTCGTCGTCGTCGGCCTGCAATGCCAAAAGCGATGTCAGTTCGGAATTCACCATTCCTCCAGTGGGCCAGATGTCCGGTTCTTCAGGCGGCCGATCCGCCATCGGACAGCCGGCGCATTTCGTTCCTGTTACGCTGCTTCTCCTCAACCAACCGATCCTTCTCCACTGCCGTCGCTGCCGTCACGAGCCTATCGATCTCCGCATTTCGCTCCCGCAACCGCCGAAGTTCGAGCTGCGTGAGGCAGTCACGAACCGTGCGATCAAAGTCTTGAATCGCCTCGGGCTCCGACAGTAGGGCATCCAATTCCTCCACGGCCTCCGGGGACAGCGCCGTAGCTAATTCATCCGCCATGCGGTCCGGGCCGCCCTCGAGAAGCGTCTGAAAGATCTCACGGTAACGAGGATCCCTGAACTCCTCCGGACCAACGCGTTCTGCCACCTGTTCAACATACGCGCGAACCTGGAGCATTGCGCGCACTAATTCGCGCTCGGCGGCGATTCCGTGCCCGCGTGTGGAGCGCGTGGCGGCCCGAGGCGCACGTCGGATTGGGGCCGCCCTCGTGGCAGTCGGCGGTGGCTCGTCCGACGCCGGACGCGACGGTCGAGCCCGCGCGCCGGAAGGCATGTCCGGTGAGCCGTCAACGACCTCCGTCCATAGGAGACGTCGATCTAATCCGCTGGCCTCGGCCGCACGCCCCACATACATGTCGCGGGTCAAAGGATCGGTCACGGCGCGAAGGGTCGGAAGCAATCGATCAATCGCCTTGCGACGCCGATGCAGGTCAGCAAACCACCCGCCCCGCTGAAGCAGCTGCACCTTTCGCTCAAACACATCGATCGCAGCGTCCAAGTGCCGTTCGAGCGCGTCCGGCCCATGCTTCTGCACGAAGGTGTCGGGATCCTCGCCTTCTGGCAGGCTGACCACTCGAACTGACGCACCGCAGGCCAAGAGGGCGTCACCGGCACGAAAAGTCGCCTTGAGCCCCGCCTTATCGCTGTCGTACAGGAGAAAGAGGTTCTTCGTGTAGCGCGTCAGCAATGCTGCTTGATCGCTCGTGAGAGCGGTTCCCAGAGGGGCGACGACTTCTTCGATGCCGGCACCGACTAGGCGAAGCACATCCACGTAGCCCTCCACGACCAGCCCGCGCTCGGCCCTCCGCATCGCATTCCGGGCCATGTGAAGCCCGTAGAGCAGCTTTCCCTTGGAGAAAACCGTGGTCTCACCCGTGTTCAGGTACTTTGGCTCACCGGGGCCGATCAATCGGCCGCCAAAACCAACGACACGGCCGCCGCCGTCGTGAATCGGAAAAATCAGTCGACCGCGGAATCGGGGGCGCGGTTCGTCGGATTCATCGGGCCGAATCATGAGTCCGGCGGCGATGAGTCGTTCATCGTCGAATCCAAGGGTCCCAAGCGCGGCTCGCATGAGCCCGATCTCCCGCGGGGCAAAGCCGACGCCAAACCGTTTGGCGAGTTCTTGAGACACGTCGCGCTGCGCGAGGTAGTCGCGCGCGGGCTGACCGAGCGCTTCTTCCCACAGCACCTTCTCGAAATACGCCTGCGCGGCGCCGTTCACCTCCCACAGTGGCTCACGTGGGTCCGGGCCTTCGCGGCGCGCATGGATCTCGCGAATCTCGATGCCGCTCTTCTGCGCAGCCATGCGCACAGCAGTTGGCCAATCCACGCCCAAGCGCTTCTGAAGAAAGGCAAACACGTCTCCGCCTTCACCACACACAAAGCAGTGATACATGCGACGACGTGGTGAGACGGAGAAGTTCCTGTGGGTGCCCTGATGAAAGGGGCATGGCCCACGAAAGTCGGTCCCCGCTTTCTTCAGGGCGACATGCTCACCGATGATGGCCACGATATCCGCCATCTCACGAACGCGTTCGACGTCTTCGTCTGGGATCACAGGTCCACTACGGTGACTCCGGCTCCGCCTTCGTTCCAGGCGCCTAGGCGGAATGTGCGCACTCGAGTGTCCTTGCGCAGCATCTCTGCCACCCGGTCCCGCAGTGCGCCCGTTCCCTTACCGTGAATGATGCGGAGCGAACGAAGGTCTGCGCGAATGGCGGCGTCCACGGCCTGATGCACAATGTCGTCGACCTCACCCACGCGCATCCCGCGAAGGTCGATCTCGCTCGGCACGATTTCATCTGGAAGGTCTCCACGAATCGGGACCACGATATCGGGGCCGGACGTGGGACGCTTTACGCGGCGCAAGTCGGCGGTGGGGAAGGTCATCTTCACCGTGCCAAATGCCACGACGCCATGATCGCCTCGCACCTCCACCAGACGTCCTTCCTTCCCTTCCATCGAACGAACGGACACCCAGTCGCCGTTCAGCGGCGTCGAGGTATCGGGGAGCGCAGAGGGCCGTGAGGGCGCGGCCCGTTCTTCCAGCGCCGATAACTTCACTCCTTGTTCGGCGGCGAGATGCTCCACATGCTGGCGCGCTTTCCTGGCTTCCTCGTCCTGTACGTCCTTGGCACCCTCTCGCACCTCCCGTATCACGCGCTCCACTTCGGCACGCGCCTCCAGGAGATAACGTCGCGCCTCTTTCCGGGACTCGCGCTCTACGGCTCGTTCACGGTCGCGCAGGTGCCTCTCCCGATCGGCGAGTTGTTGAGCGAGGTCCTCGTTATGCTCCTGACGCTGTTCGGCGTCACGGAGCCGCACCGCGAGGTCGGTCTCGCGTGCTTCGAGCGTACGTAAGAGCGCGTTGACATCGCGTTCAACCTGTGGCACGCGTTCTTCCGCGCGAGTCAGAACCTGTTCGGGTAGACGCAGTCGCCGCGCAATGCTGATCCCGTACGATCGTCCGGGAATGCCCTTAGTCAGGTGATACGTCGGTGCGAGAAGCTTTTCGTCGAACTGCAGGGAGGCATTGACGACTCCCCCCACTTCCGAGGCCAATTCCTTCAGCGCCCCCAAGTGCGTGGTCGCAATCGTGGTGGCACCTCGGCGTGTTAGCTCCTCGAGGATCGCGCCGCCTAACGCCGCACCTTCCAGTGGATCCGTTCCCGACCCCAGTTCGTCGATCAGCACCAGAGTGCGTGCCGTCGCGGCATCCAACACCTCGCCCAGGTTCCGAAGATGGGCGCTGAAGGTGGAGAGCGAGGCCTCGATGGATTGTTCGTCCCCTATGTCTGCGAAGACGTCATCGTACACGGCGACACGACTGCCGCCAGCGACGGGGATCGGCACTCCGCACTGGAGCATGGACGAGAACAGGCCCAGGGTCTTCAACAGGACCGTCTTTCCACCGGTGTTCGGGCCGGAAATGAGCAAAGTCCGTTCGTCGGGCCTCATCGTCAGATCAAACGGGACTACGGTCACTCCCTGTGCCGTCAGCAGCGGGTGTCGGCCGCGCCGGATCTCGAAGCCCTCCGCCGGCCCGGCCACACCCACGGGCTGGCATTCGTAGGCGATACCGAATCGTGCGCGCGCAAACAAGTCATCCAGCGCCACCAAGCCGTTCAGCGATTCGCGCAGAGATTCCGCGTGCGGGCGCAACCGATCTGCCAGCTCCAACAGTATGCGGTCGACCTCTCGCGCCTCATCTCCCTCCAGCTCGCGAATACGGTTGCACGCGTCGATGGCCGCTGGGGGTTCGACAAAGACAGTAGCCCCCGTGGAGGACGTATCGTGCACGATACCGCCGACGGTACGGCTAGCTTCTCGCCGGACAGGAATGACGTATCGCCCATTGCGCACCGTCACGGATGCATCCCCGACTCGATGATGCGCTTCCAACCGCCCCATGATGCGTTCCAGAAGGGCGATTAACTCTCCTTCGGCGCCACGCAGCTCCCTTCGGATCCGACGCAACGCGGGGGATGCATCGTCGCGAACGGTTCCGTCGTCGGCCACAACACGCTCGATGCTCTCTTCGGTTCGACGGTCCGTGAAGAGCGGCTGACGATACTCGGCCAACAAAGCCAACGACATCGCGGGATAGCGGGTATCGGACAGCGCGTCCGATGCCAGACGCGATCCTCGCAACAACGACGCGATGCCCAACATGTCCGTACCCGACAGCAACGTCCCTTCGATGCGCAGACGCGCGAGCGCGCTACCGACCTCCGGAATCGCTGGCATGCCGAACCCGATGTCATGTCGCACCAACGCAACCATGGCAAATACCCGAGACTGCTCGTGATCGAGCTGCGCCGGATCTGTGTGCGGTGATCGCTCGCGAACGGCGCTTGCGCCCTGCGTCGATGACGCAAAGCCACTGACTACGTCAAGCGCACGATTGAATTCGAGGACCTGCAACGCGTGGCGATTCATCGGGGACCGGTGCGCGGACGAGCGAAGCAACTCAGCGTGGCCAGGTGCGCGGGGCCATCATCGACGGGATGGTTCCGCAGAACGATGGCGGGACGCATCGGAATGTGCGAATGGTGCGGCGTCCGGTCTACCGGAGCTTCAGACGTCAACCGCGTCAGGTGCAGGAGGTCCGTGCCATCAGGACCGTCTGGAGGAACACACAGGGGAGGCGGTGCTGGCGTGTCGCACCGGTGTCCGTGTTTCGTTAGGCGTGGCGGGGGCGACGTCCCTTTCGCCGAGCCGCATTCTCCTTCCGCTTGCGCCGCTCTGATGGCTTCTCGTAGTGCCGGTGCTTGCGCAGGTCTGACAGAATCCCTGCCTTCTCACACTTCTTCTTGAAGCGCTTGAGTGCCCGCTCGAAGTTCTCGTCTTCGTGGATGATGACTTCCGACAAACTGCGTATCCCCCTTTCCATGTCGTTAGAATGCCGCAAGTGCGGAAAAATAGGAGACTTGGATAGTCGAGGTCAAGCGGAACAACAAGCCACGGTGTGACGCGAAGGCGCGGCTCGCTACCCGGGAGGCCAGTCGAAAACGCGGCCGCCGAGCACGTGCGCGTGCAAGTGAAATACTGTCTGTCCCGCACCCGCGTTTGTGTTCAGAACGGTTCGATACCCGCCAGCCACGATCCCTTCTTGCCGCGCAACAGACGCGGCCAGCAGCAGAACGTGGCCCACCATGTTGGGATCGACAGCGTCATCCATCGTCGCGATGTGCGCCTTCGGCACAACCAGGACGTGAGTCGGAGCGCGCGGCGCAATGTCACGAAACGCCAACGCGTGCTCATTCTCGGCAACGATCGTTGCTGGGATTTCGCGATTGATGATCCGGCAGAAGAGACAGTCAGACATCGGAGACTCCTTGAAGACGTGAGGCCAACGCGGCGCGGGCGATGGCAACACCGGCCAAAAGGGCCGTTTCGAAGCGTAGGATGTTTGGCCCAAGGCTCACGCGCTGGAACCGCCCAGCTTCCAGTGCCTCGAGTTCGGCCGCCTCGAAGCCCCCTTCAGGGCCAACGGCGATCGTGACCGGCGCCGCAACGATGGCGCTGACGGCGACGGGCTCGCCGGAACCATCGAGGACCAAGCGCGTCCCCTCCGCGGCGCCGGCGATGGCCCGGTCGCAGTTCGCGTCGGGGAAGATCGTGGGAAGGAACGCCGCCCCACTCTGTTCCAGCGCGGCTGCCATGCGAGCGCGAAGACGCGCGCTAAAGGTGGGACCCTCGCCGCGAGGCTTTACGCTGCGCGAGCGCTTCCACAGCACCGGCCGCCAGCTAGCGACCCCGAACTCGGCGCACTTCTCCGCCAGCCACAACATCCGATCGCGATCGGCGATCGGCGCCAGCACATGCACGGCGGGAAGAGGGGCCATGGACTCGACGGCGTCCACCTGGACGGTTGCCATGCCACGCGCCAGACGCACGACCACCGCCGCGGCGACGTGTCCAGCGCCATCCACCAGACGGATCGGTTCGCCCGTCGCCATGCGGCGCACCATCATGTGCTGTGCCGTTTCAGGGCCTAACGTGAGCGCCGCCCCGGGGACGAAGGGTTCGTCCGGGGCATAGAAGGTGGCTATGGACGTGCGAGCGCTACGCTCCACCAGCCCTCCTCTTGATCTTCGCCGACCACGCTCCAACCATCCGCCTCGGCGACTTCTAGAATGGACGCACGTTCCTCCGCCAAGATGCCGGCCAGCACGGCGCGCCCACCACTCGGCAGGCATCGCGCCATGGTGGCGAGCAGGTCCACCAGGACGGAAGAAATGATGTTCGCCAGGATCAAGTCGACCGGGGCCACCAAGGGAAGCAGCGTGGCGGCGTCTCCTTCGAACAAGTGGACGCTGTCCTGCACGCCGTTGCGCTCGATGTTCGCTTGCGCGTTGCCGATCGCATCGGGGTCCAATTCAATGGCGAAGACGCTGGACGCCCCAAGCTTGGCCGCGGCGATGGACAGAACCGCACTCCCGGCTCCAAGGTCGGCGACAACCACCCCGGGGTTCAACGAGGTCTGCATCAGCCGCAACGCACCGCGCGTGGAGGCATGATCACCGGTGCCAAAGGCCATTCCCGGATCGATGATAACGGTGCGATGCGTTTCGAATCCTTCCGCCAGCCACGGCGGCGCGACGGAAATCGCGCCGACTGAAAATGCGCGGGTACGATCGCGCCACGCCAAGGACCAGTCGACGTCTGGTGTCGGCGTCGTGACCCAGTCGCAATCCGGCACCAGGGCCTCGACCGCCTGGACCACGTCGTCCACGGCAACGCTGTCCGGAAAATGCGTGACGAGGTCATGCCCGTCTTCGTGCACGCCTTCCGCTCCGGCGGCAAAGAGCACCGCGATGACCTCGTCGCGACGTTGCGGTGACCGGATGCGGAGCGAGGTCCAGCTCACGCGCCTAACGCATCTTTCATTTTGGACCAGAAGCCCTTGGATCGTCCCTGCTGCGGCGGCTTCTTGGCCAACTGGCCGAGCTTACGGATCAGGTCTTCCTCTTCGCGCGTCACGGCGTCTGGGGTCCATAACTGCACACGCACGTGCAAGTCCCCCGCCCCACTGCCGTTCACGCGTGGCAACCCGCGCCCTCGCAGATGCAACACTTGACCACTTTGCGTGCCAGCCGGCAACCGCACGCTGAGGGTGCCGCCAACCGTTGGTACGTCGATGTCTCCGCCAAGGACCAGTTGCGGATAGGCGACCAGGATCTCGCAGTACAGGTCCTCACCGTCGCGCTCAAAGCGATTGTCGTCGGCAACTTCGAACACCACCAGGATGTCGCCACGTGGGCCGCCGCGCGGGCCGGCATTTCCCAAACCTCGCAGGGTCATGTACTGCCCCGTCGCCACACCGGCCGGGATCTGCACGGGGATGGTATGTTCGCCGCGCAGCCGTCCCTCGCCGCGACACTTCTTGCACGGTGCGGTGACGACGCTGCCTTCGCCTGAGCACATGGGACAGGGTACCACGCTAACGAACTGCCCGAAGAACGAGCGCTGCGCGCGACGCACTTCGCCAGCGCCGTTGCAGGTGTGGCAGATCTGCGGCTTGGTCCCCGGCTCTGCCCCGCTGCCCGCGCACTTGTCACAGGGATCCAGCAACTTGACCGTAAAGGTCTTTTGCACCCCGCTGGCGACTTCCGCCAGCGACAACGGCACGGAGATCTTGACGTCCTGGCCTGGCCGCGGACCCGTCGTCTGGCGGCGCCCGCCAGCTGCAAACAGGTCGCCCAGCCCTCCGCCAAAGCCGCCAAAGTCGCGCATGAAGATGTTCAGCGCTTCGGACAGGTCCACGTGGTGGAAGCCGCTGGGCCCCGCCGCGCCCGCGCGCAGGCCCGCTTCACCATAGCGATCGTACGCGGCCCGCTTGTCCGGGTCGCGAAGCACGTCGTAGGCTTCCGTCACTTCCTTGAATTTCTCTTCGGCTTCGGCGGACCCGTTGTTCTTGTCCGGGTGCCACTTCATCGCCAGCTTGCGATAAGCCTTCTTGATGTCCTCATCAGAGGCAGAACGCTCGACGCCAAGCAGTGCGTAGTAGTCGGCCATGCGGTCGGTCAGTGCTAGTGAAGGATATCGGTCACAAGAAGCGACGTGTGCCGGACGAGCGCCACGACCTTGTCGTACGGCATGCGCGTGGGGCCAATCACGCCGATGACACCGGAGAGTGCGCCCACCCGGTATTCCGCCGTGACGACGGTGAAGCTGTCGAGTCGGGGGTCACCGTGCTCGTTGCCAATGGTAATGGAGATACCCGGCGACTCCGTTCGCTGGCGCAGCAGGGTCGCCAAATGCTCGTTGGTGTCCGTGAGCGCCAACAATCGACGCATGCTCTCACCAGACGCAAACTCGGGCTGTTCGGCGAGCGTGGAGGCGTGCCCCAGCACGATGCGGTCGTCGCCGGCCGCCAGGGGTAACTCGAAGAACCGATCCCCTTCCTGCACAAACACATTCAGCAGGTCCGATGTGCTCGGGTGCGCCGACACATCGCGCAACCGCTCGCTCAGCGACGCCCGGATCTCGCGCAACGTCAGCCCAGCCAGCCGCTCATTCAGCACCCGCATCACCTCCGCGAGCGCGCTCTCGGCCACGAGGCTGGGCACGTCGACAAAGATCGTTCGCACCGCGCCGCCAGCCAATGTCAGCACGAGCAACAGGCGCTCCTGCGACACACGCACCAGCTCCAACCGTTCGAGGACCGCGCGCTCCAATCGCGGGCCCAGCGCCACCCCCAATTCCTGCGACACCACCGAAAGACTCTGGGCAGCGCGTCGAAGGATGACTTCGATGGCGTTGCCCCCCGACGCAATTTCCTCCGCCAGACGATCGGCCTCCGCCCCATGAATGCTGGCCGGTCGCATGAGCGAATCGACGTACAGGCGATACGCTCGATCCGTGGGCACACGTCCCGCCGACGTATGCGGGTGGTACAGGTAACCCTTGGCTTCCAAGTCGCTCATGGTGTTGCGAATCGTCGCCGGGGAAACGCCAAGGCCGAACTTGCGCGTGAGGGCGCGCGAGCCCGCTGGTTCCGCGGTTTCCACGTAGCTCTGAATCACCGCTTCAAGAACGCGGCGCTCCCGATCGTTGAGCTCTGGAAGTGACATAAGTTCAAAGCTAGTAACGACTTCGACGCTGAGTCAAGGCGGTCACGAGGGCGTTCATGCGAAGCCACCCTTGCACGGTCAGTCGAAAGTGGGTGGCATCGGCGACGGCCCAGCCCTCCTGAACCCACGAATCGACGATTTCGGCGTCCCGCGGGTCCCATTTGGCCCCGCCGTCGGTCCGGAGGTCGAGAAAAAGCGACTCGAGCGCCGCCGAGTCGCGTTCGGGAGACTCCGAACCCGCCATCGGATCGTTGTTCGCCAGCAAGGCGGACCGCCACGCCGAATACTCGCGAGCGTTCCAGCGTCGAGTGCCGGCAATGAATTCATGCGCGGATGGACCCAGGCCCACGTACGGGACACGGTGCCAGTAGGCGCTGTTGTGAATGGCGCGGGTGCCGGGGCGCGCGAAGTTCGAGACCTCGTAATGTTCATAGCCGGCGGCTGTCAGCAGCGCGTCCGTCAGGAGAAACTGTTCGGCGTACCAACCGTCGTCGATCTCAGCGGCCCCGTGGCGTTGACGAGTTCGAGCCAACGGTGTGCCTTCTTCCACGGTGAGGCCGTAGCACGATAGATGGTCCGGCGACATCGACATCGCCTGTCGCAAATCGTCGGCCCAATCCCGTTCCACGCCATCGGGGAGCGCAAAGATCAAGTCCACCGACAGGCGATTGATCCCCGCCGTACGCAGGTGCTCGCCCGCTCGAAAAATCGCCGGGACATCGTGCGTGCGGTGCATCCACTGCAGCACCGCTGGCGAGAAGCTCTGGACGCCTAACGAGACTCGGTTCACTCCCGCGGCACTCCAAGCGCGGGCGGCCTCCAGCGACACATCTTCGGGGTTGGCCTCGAGCGTGACCTCGGTGTCTCGGTCAATCGTCCAGTGTGCTGCAAGACGATGAACCAGCGCGTCTATTCCCTCCCCGCCCAAGCGCGACGGCGTGCCTCCACCGAAGTACAGCGACTTGACCCGGCGCGCCGGGGCGTCTCCGAATCGTAGCGCCGCTTCGCGCGCCACCAAGTCGACGTACTCCGCGACCGGCGTCTGCCGTCGGACGGCAATCGCGAAGTCGCAGTATACACAGCGCCGGGCGCAGAATGGAACGTGGACGTAGACGTGGTCGGCAGTCACACCCTCAAGATACCGTCAGACGGCGACATATCGTGAAGCATCCGCGACGACCAATCCCGCCATTTCGAGCGAGGTCAGGGCTCGCATGACTTCACGCGGCGCCGTTCCAGCATCAACCACCAACTCATCGAGTGATGCCGGCTCACGCCGAAGGCGTTGCCACACTCGCTGCGCCAGCGCGCCCTGACCGGCCAGCCCGTTTTCCGCCGGCGTCGAAGCAACGCTCGCGACTGGCGGTCGAACCCGAATGCCCGCAGCCATCAGTATATCCGCCACGCTGGTGATGACCGCGGCGCCATCGCGAATCAGGGTATTCGTACCGACGCTGGTGGGTGAGTCCACCGGACCCGGCACTGCTCCAACTGCCCGCCCCAGGTCTATGGCCAAGTCAGCGGTAAGTCGCGCGCCGCTTGGGACGCCGGCTTCAACCACGACGGTCGCCGCCCCCAGCGCAGCGATGATTCGATTACGTCGAGGAAAGGAACCGGGCCGAGGCGCCGTTCCACAGGGTGACTCCCCCAACACCAACCCCTTCACAGCGATCGCCTCATGCAACGCGCGATGACGCGGCGGATGAGCGCAATCAACCCCGCCCGCGACCACGGCGATGGTCGAACCTCCGCTCGCCAGTGCCGCCTCATGCGCCGCGGCGTCGATGCCACGGGCGAGCCCGCTGACCACGATGACTCCCGCGGCCGATAGTTCCCCGGCCAAACGTCGCGCCATGCGCTCGCCGTAGCTGGACGCGCGTCGTGTTCCCACGATGGCGATCATGGGCGCCTGCAACGTGCGGACGTCACCTAACGCGAACAGGAAAGGCGGCGCATCTGGGAGGTCCAGCACCGCCGCGGGGTATTCAGCATCTCCCTGCATCAGAATCCGGGCGCCTGCTTCCTTCGCTGCGTGTTGCAGCCGCTCGGCCGCCGTGAGCGCGTCTTTCAACTGCGATTGCGTCAAGCGCTCCAGGGCCGCACCGGCACCGCCCTCGCGAGCCACCGCCGTTCGGAAGGCGACCGGACCCATCCCTCGCGCGCACGCGAGGTGGAACGCCGCGACCCGGTCGTCGCCGATCGACAGCGTCAAATGGCGTCGACGTTCTGCGCCGCGAGGGCGTCTGCCTTCCGCATGGCCAGCAGCTGCGACCACCAGCCGGCCAGGAGCGCATCAAGGCCAGTCCGCCCGGCCGCACTGATACTCCAGGAGCCGAATGACCCCGGCGTGTTGATCTCCGGCACGAATTCTTCGCCTAACAAGTCGAGCTTTGTAAAGACGACACAATGCGGCTTTCCTGCCAACTCATCGGAATACGCGGCTAGCTCTCGTCGCAACTGGTCGTATTCAACCTGCCAATCCATGGCGTCGATGGGGATCAACATGGCGATCAGGCGCGTGCGTTCGATGTGCCGCAGGAATTGAAGGCCGAGTCCCTTGCCCTCGTGCGCGCCCTCGATAATGCCGGGAATATCCGCCACGACGAAGGTGCGAGAGTCCGTTAGGGAGACGACACCTAGGTTTGGTGCCAGCGTGGTAAACGGGTAATCTGCAATCTTCGGGCGAGCGGCTGAAATCACCGAAAGCAACGTGCTCTTCCCGGCGTTCGGTTGTCCGACCAGTCCGATATCGGCGATCAACTTCAGCTCGAGCTCTAGCGAGCGTTGCTCCCCCTCCTCGCCCGGCTGCCACTCGCGTGGCGATTGGTGCGTCGATGTCACGAAGAAGGCGTTACCCTTGCCGCCCCGCCCTCCCTTGGCCACGCGGATCTCTTCGCCGTCAGCTAGAACCTCGCCCACGAACTCGCCGGTGGCGGCGTCCTTGATGACGGTACCGGGTGGCACGGGAAGCACGACATCCTTGCCGGAACGTCCGGTCTTGTTCGAGCCCATGCCATGCTCGCCTCTCTCGGCTTCCCACGCGTCGCGATAGGTATAGTCGAGCAGGGTCGCGAGATTCCGGTCGCCGCGCACCAACACGTCGCCGCCGCGCCCGCCATCGCCGCCGTCCGGCCCGCCCATGGGCACGAACTTTTCACGACGAAACGATGACGCACCGGACCCTCCGGTACCCGCCGCCACCTTCACCACTACGCGATCAATAAACATCGAGGGAACTTACCTCAGAGAGAAACGTTCGAGCCGTGACTCGTTGCACCGGCGGTACGGACACGTCCCCACAGGTGCAACGCCTGCGACAGGCCTTCGGGCCCGAGCACATCACCAATCTGCTGCAGGGCATCTTCAATGGCCGCATCTGGGACACCGGCGTGCCGCGCCCCGTGCAGGTGCGAATGGAGCTGCCGATCCTGGCGTGAGGCAGCGCAGGCGGCCACGATGCACAATTCGCGGCGTCCAAGGTCCAGTGCCGCGCGTGACAGCACCTTGCCGTACCCTTCCACGATCATCCACGCGTCCAGTGCCGGATGCAGCTCTCGAATGTTGTGGCGCAAGCGATCGTAAAACCGGCCGTACACGGTCGCACACGTTTGCTCACCACGCGCTTGCCACTCGTCAGCGACATCCAGACGCTCGCCCTCGTCACTGCTAGGTGCCGCAATACCACTGGCCCGACGCCATTCCCGCATTGCATTGAGGGCGCGAGGGAACCCGGCAAATAAGTAGGATTGCAACAAGACCTCCTCCACCCAGGACGCCGGTGCGTCGGCGACAGCCTCGCTCACGAACGGCCGCATTCCGGCTTCGTCGCGAGACGCAATGGCACCCGCCAGACGCACGATCGCGCGCGTCGCCGGGTCCAACGGGGACACGATGGGTGCGACGCCCTCGTGGTCCATGACCGAATCCTTTCGCGGCGGTGCCTTCTGTTGCCCGCTCATGCGCTCGCGATACGCACTTCGCCAACCACCTCGCCGCGAGTGTTCTTGACGCGCGAGCGAGCATACTCGTGCAACCTGGGCGGAAGTGGATCCGGGAGCGCGCCCATGTACTGCAACACGCGCATGAGCGCGGGATACTGTGCGCGGCTGGCACCGTCTTCGACCTTGATGGCCACGCCGAGTCCAAGGTCAAACGCGACGGCTGTGTGCACACCCTCCGCCCCTACCTTCGACAGCACGCGGCCAGCCGTCTCCTCCATCAAGACGGTGTCAATGCGGTCGGTACCGCCGACCAGGAACGGATGTCGACGCATCGCGGCGATCACGCGCGACGGCACGTCATCGCCGCGGGCCACCGCCGACGCGAGCCTTGCGTAGGAGCCCGCCATGTTCAACAAGGGCAGTGAAAACACGACCACGCCACAGCCATCGATGCCCCGCCCAAGGTCCTGTTCGGCCACCTCTGTCCATTGGGCCACACTTCGGGCGCAGCCTTCTTGCACGGGATGACCATCGCGCTCGTACCCGTTCGTGGACCACCCGGAGAGATGGGCGCGCGCCAGCATGGCGGCGTGCTTTCCAGAGCAGTTGTTGTGCAGACGCGTCGGACCAGCACCGGAGTCCCGAAGCAGCCGAGCCCCACGCTTGGACAACGGCTCGTGAGGACCACAGGCCAGGTCCCCTTCCTCCATGCCGATGTCCTTCAGCATGCTTTCGGCCAAACCGACGTGTTCAGGTTCACCGCCGTGCGACGCGCAGGCCAGCGCGAGTTCCTCGTCACCCCATCCCAGTTCATCCACACCACCAATTTCGACCAGCGGCATGACCTGAAAGGGCTTGGCACAGGAACGCCACGCGGTGACATACCCCGGATCTCGCGCCTTCCCGCGCACGTGGCCATCGGCGTCCACGATGGCAGCGTGCACGCGGTGCACGGATTCGATGCACTCCCCACGAGTGACGTGGACATCGAGCTGATAGGTCTGCATGGCAACCGAGATTATTGACCAATCGCGTGGGGGGCTGGAAAGATAACCGACTGGAAGTGGATTGGGCCGCCGTGCGGGCGTTGACCGACCATCTGGCGACGCTCTAGCTTCGGGTCCATGCCTGTCCCAGCCGCCTTGAATCGAGATCGCCTGCAAGCCCTGTTGGCCGGGATGCATGGGCGTCGCGTGGTTGTCGTCGGTGACGCCATGCTTGACGTGTATTTGCACGGCGACGTGGAGCGCATTTCTCCTGAGGCACCTGTTCCAGTGGTCCGCGTGCGAGAACGTCGTTATGCACTCGGTGGCGCCGCGAACGTGGCGCAGAACGTGGCGGCGACCGGCGCCGAGGGGATTCTCGTCGGTGCCGTCGGCCGCGACGCCGCCGGTGCGAGGCTCCGCGATATGTTGGTGGCGCTCAAGGCCGATGGTCGCGCGCTGCTGGATGTTGACCGACCGACAACGACCAAGACGCGAATTGTGGCCCGCGCCCAGCAGGTCGTTCGCTTCGATGAAGAGGACGACACCGACGTGAGTGCCGACGACGTGCGGCGACTGACCGACGCAGTCAGTGCGTTGGTCCAGGAGGCCGACGCGTTGGTCCTTGAGGATTACAACAAGGGCGTGCTGGTACCGTCGCTGATCGAGGGGGCCATCGCTCAGGCCAGGCGTCGCGGCATCCCGATCATCGTGGATCCGAAGTTCAGGAATTTCTTCAGCTTTCGCGGAGCGACCGTCTTCAAGCCGAACCGGCGCGAGCTGGAGTCAGCGTTAGGCGCTGCCGTCGCGCTGGATGCGCCCGACGCCCTTCCCGACGTATTTGGCCGATTGGGGGTCGATCACTTGCTGCTGACGCTGGGCGAGCGCGGCATGGCGCTGGTCACGGCCAGCGGCGTCGTGCATCGAATACCGACCACGGCTCGCGAAGTCTATGACGTCGTCGGAGCTGGCGACACGGTGACCGCCTACCTGGCGACGGCCATGGCGGCCGGTGCGAGTGCCTACGAAGCCGCGGTGGTGGCGAATTACGCTGCTGGCGTCGAGGTCGGCAAGCTGGGCGCCGCCACCGTGACCCCTTCCGAAATACTCGAGGCCTACGATCACGTGCACGCGCACGGGACCTAACGATGACGAGGATCGCCGGCCCCGGGTGGCAGGATTCGGCTCACGACGTATGTTTTCTTGAGGTCAGGGCCCTTAGCTCAGCCGGTTAGAGCAGCGGACTCATAATCCGACGGTCGCAGGTTCGATCCCTGCAGGGCCCATTACAATCCCACGAGCGCCGCCAGCTTGAGCACCGTGTTCCAGTTGCGCGCGGTGCCGCGTGTTCCGAGCTTCGCGTCCATCATCAGCGCCAGCTTGGACCGCGCCAGTCCGCTCGGATAGTAGGCATATGCCACACGCCCGTCGACGCGAAAGGGCTCTGGCCCCCGGTGCGCTTCCGTGAGCTGCTGAATTGCCCGCGCTGTTGGCGCATCCTTGAGCGCCATCACGAGTACGTGGCTGGGGTCGCGACGCGACTCGGCAGGAAACGGGTTTCGCTCAATCACCCCGGCCCACTCCGACGCGGTCCGCACGAATACCTCCATGGGCATCTGCAACTGCTCGCCCATCTCCACCTCCAATAAGCGCTCCAACGATGCCGGTGCCTTCCGGCCTCCGGCAAAGACGAAGTTCCCGCTCTGCAGTACGGTCTGGACCCGCGCGAAACCCAGACCGGCGATGACGGCTCGCAGGTCGGACATCGCGAGCCGTCGAGAGGAGCCGAGATTGACACCGCGCAAGAGCGCGAGGTGCGTGGCCGGCGGGGACGCAGTCGTTGAAGCTGATGAGCCATGCATCAGACTCGGCTGGAAAATCTCATGGACGCTTCCCGATCGTCATGGCCTTCACATCGGCCGCCGTGTCTTCCAGCAGGTCATCCAGCGCCCCTCGGTCAAGGTACTCACCACGCAACACGACGCCGCGGATGCGCCGCGTCGCCTCAATCTGCTGCGTCGGATCAGCGTCCAGCAACACGACATCAGCGACATGTCCTGTCTCGAGAGTGCCATGCCGGCCTTCACGACCCAGAAAGCGCGCGCCATTCACGGTCGCGGCCTGCAGCGCCTGCAAGGGTGTGAGCCCCGCGCGCACCATCAGTGCCATTTCATCGTGCAGGCCGACGCCAGGGTAATCGTAGGAATTCAGGAATCCGGCGTCTGTGCCCGCCAGTATCAACACACCCGCCTGCTGCAACAATGGGAGCTTCGCGGCCGTGAACGTATAGTTGGCGTGACGCCGCGCGATTGCCGCGGAGTCCGCACTGGCGGCGCGCTGCACGCGCCATGCATACGTCTGCTGCAGCCCCGGGCCAATGTACTGCAAGTATGAGTCGGACCGATGATCCTCGCTGTCGAGCCACGCCAGGGTCCGGCTGATGTTTAGCGTGGGTGTGATCGCCGTGCCATGCTGCGCCATCAGGCGGTACACTGCGACCGCCTCGCGCTGGTCAAAAGCGGCCATCGGGTCTGCCGGAGTGGCGCCGCCCGGCCGTTCAGCGCCTGCGCGGATGGCGTAGGACAAGTGTTCGATGGAACCGAGTCCCAGCAGGATTGCCTCTCGGACGGGCACAGCGGCCGGAATGTGCGCCGACGATTTGAGCCCGCGTCGCCGGATCTCGCCCAAGGCGTAACGGAAGAGGTCAGGCTTCAGTGTGTTATCCGTCAGCTTCACAAAATCGACGTGCATCGCCACCAACCGATCGAGCGCCGCGTCGACCTCCTGCCGACTGTCGACCTCCAGATCCCCGGGCCAGATCGAGTTCAGGCCCTCGAGCTTTGGGCCAGACGTGAAGATTTGTGGCCCCGACATTTCGCCCCGAGCGATGGAATCACGCCACGCCAACACCGTCGACGCCAGATCGCCAGCTGCATCACGCACCGCCGTGACGCCATGCGCGACATACAACGGCAGCAAGTTGCGGTTTTCGTGAATCAGGCTGTCGCCGCCGCCAAAATGGACGTGCATATCCCAAAGGCCTGGGATGGCAAAGGTGCCCGTGCCATCGACCACGCGATCGGCAGAAAACTGTCGCGCCTCGGCGCTCCCGGTGATGGCGACGATGGAGTCGCCGGCGATGGCGATCGTCCGATCCCGCAGGCGCGCCCCCGACCGCACGTCGATGATCGTTGTATGCGTGATCAGCACGGCCACCGCGGTCGTGCTGGTCGACTGTGGCGCGGCTTGGCAAGGCGCCAGCAGCAGCAACGCCAGTAGCATCATGGGCAACGTTCGCATAGCTCCCTCGCCGGATTGTGACAGCAGCGAACCCCGCGTCCCGGTCGCCGAGCCGCTCAGGTGCGACCGCGCCTCACGTATGGCCAACTATAGCGGAAAATCCATGAGGCAAATTACCGGAAGAGCGCCAGACTCTTCACCACAACCTGGGATACCCCCCACACCGCTGGGATGCCGACCACCAGCCACGACGCCCACAGCGCCAATCGACTGTCATCCGGCGTCCGCTGCGAGTCGCGACGCTCGAGGTGATTCTTTTCCTGTGCGGTCACGTCCTCACCCCTGGGTTCTGGAGCGAGGCGCCAGCCGGCGGTGCGCGATGACTCGCGTCTACCGCCCGAACCATCCAGTTGCAGAGGAATCCGAGGACCAGCAGCGCGGCCATCACCTCCATGGTCACCGAATACGCCTCTGCCTTCGGCACGCCGTGAGACAGCTGATACTCCCGGATGTAATTCACTAGCACCGGGCCAGCGACGCCAGCGAGGGACCAAGCGGTGAGAAGGCGTCCGTGGATGGCGCCCACGTGCAGCACGCCAAACATGTCGCGCAGGTACGCGGGAATGGTGGCAAATCCTCCGCCATACATGGACATGATCACCACATAGAATAGCACGAACAACACCACGTTGCCGGCACGCCCCGTCTGGGGGACGGAAGCGTACAGCACCGCGCCTAACGCGAAATAGATCATGTACGTGCGCCGGCGTCCGATGATGTCGGACAGCGAGGACCAAACGAAACGGCCGGCCATGTTCGCCAAACTCAGGAGGCCGACGAACCCGGCCGCGGCGCCGGCCGTAATCGCTCCCGGAAACATCTCCTGGATCATCGGCGACGCCTGTCCGAGCACGCCAATGCCCGCCGTGACGTTCAGGCACAACACTCCCCACAACAGCCAGAATTGCGGCGTACGAACGGCCTCGGTCACTAGAACATCAGGCGCTGCGGGCACGCGGCGTTGCTGCTGACCGCCTCGTTCAGGCGCGCGCCACTGCGCTGGAGGGAGGCGAACGGTGAATACCCCGAACATCATGAAGGCGAAGTACAGCAGTCCCATGACCAAGAACGCCGGCGCGACGCCCATGGATGTCGGCGTCTTGAAGTGGTCCATGAGCGCTACGGCCAGCGGAGAACCAATCATGGCGCCCCCACCAAACCCCATGATGGCGAGTCCAGTGGCCATCCCAGGGCGATCGGGAAACCACTTGATCAGGGTGGAGACCGGCGAGATGTAGCCCAGTCCCAAACCAATACCGCCAATCACGCCATATCCGAGGTACACCAGCCAGATGGCGTGCGCTGACACGCCCACGGCGGCTACAAGAAAACCGCCTCCAAAGCAGGCGGCGGAAGCGAACATCGCCTTCCGGGGCCCGGCCTCCTCTAACCAGCGCCCAAAGGTGAACGCCGAGAGCCCAAGGAAGACGATCGCAACGCTGAAGATCCAGCCGATGGTCGTCAGGCGCCAATCGTCCGGCGCCGGCGCCGTAATGCCCTTCAGGGTTGAGAGCGGCAGGTTGAATACGCTGAAGGCATAGGCCTGGCCGATCGACAGATGAATCGCCAGAGCAGCCGGCGGTACACGCCACCGATTGTAGTTCGGCGGCGCGATGGTGCGATCGCGATCTCAACAGGGAAAGAAGGGGCAAGAAAAATCCCTCAGTAGTCGCGGCAATCTCCCGCGCCGCCTCGACGGGCGAAAGGAGTGGCTCAACGGTGGTCGTTTCTATATCCGTATAGCTGGACAATCGTTGAACACGATATGGATCGTCGGCCACATTCCATCATGCCGCAACACGTCCTGCACTGCTCGATCACCATCCCCCTCCCCCGCGAGTCCGTTTTCGCCTTCTTCGCCGACGCCGCCAACCTCGAACGGCTCACACCTCCGGAGTTGAGCTTTTCAATCCGAACACCGCTCCCGATCGAAATGCGCCAAGGAACGCTGATCGACTACCGGATCGGCCTGCACGGCGTGCCGATGGCGTGGCGCACGCTCATCTCGACCTGGAACCCTCCAGAGGAGTTCGTCGACGTCCAACTTCGGGGGCCGTATGCGGAATGGGTGCATCGCCACACATTCGAGGAAGTCCCCGCGGGAACACGCATCACCGACGAAGTGCGTTACCGGCTCCCGTTAGGTATCCTCGGCGACCTGGCGCATCCTCTGGTCCGCCGCCAGCTGCGACAGATCTTTCGCTTTCGCCAGTCGATGGTGTCACGCCTGTTGCTGGGGACGCGCGCTGACGATGCCGTCGAAGGTCCGCTCACCTTCCGGTAGCGGGGCTACCCACGCCAGTCCCGGCTGATTAACGTTCTCCGCCACCGTGGTGCACATCGCCTGGGTGGGTACGGTCGCGTAGCTCAGCTGGTTAGAGCGCTGGTCTCACATACCAGAGGTCCGGGGTTCGAGTCCCTGCGCGACCATTTCTTGGATCCGTGTAAACGGGGCGTCATGGCAGCCATGACGCCCCGTTTTGCGTGCCTCGCTCCCGACTACGTGGCGTTGGGCTCCTGCCGAGCAAGCTCCAGGTCCGCCTCCGTCATCAGGCGTACCAGCTCGCGGAAAGAGGTACGGGCCGTCCATCCAAGCTGTCGTTTTGCCTTGGTCGCGTCCCCTAGCAGGAGGTCGACTTCCGCCGGGCGATAGTACTTGGGGTCGATCTCCACGTAGCGTTCCCAGTCCAGATCGAGCACTTCGCTTACCGCGTCGAGAAATTCGCGGACGGAGTGCGTTTCCCCGGTGGCAATGACATAGTCGTCGGGCACGGTCTGCTGCAACATCAACCACATGGCTTCCACGTAGTCCCCGGCAAATCCCCAGTCGCGTTGAGCATCCAGGTTGCCTAAAAACAACTTCGGCTGCAGACCGAGTTTGATGCGCGTGAGGCCACGCGTGATCTTTCGGGTGACGAAGTTCTCCCCTCGACGTGGGCTCTCGTGATTGAACAAGATCCCACACGATGCGTGAAGTCCGTAGGACTCGCGGTAGTTCACGGTCACGTGGTGAGCGAAGACCTTCGCGCAGGCGTACGGCGACCGCGGGTGGAACGGCGTGGACTCGCTCTGAGGTACGGCCGCGACCTTGCCATACTGCTCGCTCGACGACGCCTGATAGAACCGGGGCGACATGCCGAGGTTACGGATGGCCTCCAGCAGCCGCAACGTACCGAGGCCAGCGACGTCGACCGTGTATTCGGGGATGTCGAACGAGATTCGGACGTGACTCTGGGCGCCCAAATTGTAAACCTCGTCAGGCGCAACCCTCGCGAGGATTCTCTGCAGCGACGAGGCGTCGTGCAAGTCACCGTAGTGGAGATGGAGTCGTTCTCCCGGCAGGTGCGCACTCAGATAGATCGGCTCGATGCGCCCAGTGTTGAACTGAGACGACCTTCGCACGACCCCGTGGACTTCGTACCCTTTCGTGAGGAGCAATTCGGCCAGGTAGGAACCATCCTGGCCGGTAATGCCGGTAATCAGTGCTTTTCGCATGCGATCAAGGATAACGCGGAGGTCTGTGGCTACGGAGTTCCGACCACAGCCCCCGCTCGCTGAAGACGGGCAAGTGTCGCGGGATCCATCCGCGTCGTGAGGATCAAGACATCACCATCGGTCCGCTGTTCGACCACGTCACCCGAACGGTGGATATCCGCGAGCAGGCGGCCATCGCCGGCCGACACGCGCAATTCCGTGAGTGGTCGCAAGGCCAGACGACGCGCCCGCAATTCGGCGAGCAACGGCTCAACGCCGGCTGGCGTTCGAGCAGACACAAGCACGTGATCGGGGAGAAGCGCGCGAAGTCGGTCCTGAAGTCCGAGTCGTTGCTCCGGTGTGAGCAAGTCGACCTTGTTGAATACGTAGAGCACGGGCTTGTCGTGGGCGCCCAATTCAGCCAGCACTTCATCCACTACGTCGCGCTGCTCTTCCCACGACTCGTGACTGGCATCGATCACGTGTAGCAGCAAGTCCGCCTCGAGCACCTCTTCCAATGTGGCCCGGAATGACGCCACCAAGTGGTGCGGCAGCTTGCGGATGAACCCGACGGTGTCGGTCAACAAAGCATGCTGGCGATCGCCGACGTCGACTTCTCGAGTGAGCGTGTCCAACGTGGCGAACAACCGATCCTCCACAAAGACATCCCGGTCCCCGGACACGGCCCGCAGAATGGATGACTTCCCAGCGTTGGTGTAGCCGACGAGGGCAGCGCGGAACTCTGCCTTTCGCCCCTGGCGCTGAACCGCTCGGGAACGCTGAACGTCGGCAAGGCGCTCTTTGAGGACCCGGATCCGCTGCGAAATAAGGCGGCGGTCGGTTTCGAGCTGCGTTTCACCCGGTCCGCGAACCCCGATTCCCCCCCGGAATTTCTCCAGGTGCGTCCACATGCGCGTCAAACGAGGTAGCATGTATTCCAGCTGCGCCAACTCAACTTGCAGTCGCGCCTCGCGACTGCGCGCTCGGGTGGCAAAGATGTCGAGGATCAATTCGGCGCGATCCATAACGCGACGACCAATCGCGTCCTCGATGTTCTTGCCCTGGCTCGGCGTCAACTCGTCGTCAAAGATGACGAGTGAAACGTCCTCAGACTCGATGCGTGCTCGCAGTTCTTCGATCTTGCCGGAACCCAAATACGTGGCCGAGTTTGGGCGATCGAGCATCTGCGTGAGCGTTCCGACCACGCGAGCGCCGGCTGTGTCCGCGAGTCTCTCCAACTCCTCCAGGTGCTCATCGACCTGATGGCGGGCGCCGCTTCGCTTGCGAGGCGCGCCCACCAACAGCGTACGCTCGACCGGCGGCTCGAGTGAGATCAGTGCCTTGGAAATACGCGTCTCGCGTTGCGAGTCAGGATTGGCCAGTCGCGCCGATCGGCGCGGCCGAGTTCAATCTAAACCCGGCCGGCCAATCGCTGCAGGCAACTATCGGCTCATCGAGTTGAAGCGGCCACGCTGGTCGTACGGCCGCGTGAAGGCCCCAAGAGGCGTGTTGACGGTGACGTCACCCATCACACGGTATTCGACGCTGCCGGTCTGCATCAGCTGTCGTCCCGCTGCACCGATCCCCGTGTACGTGAAGTTGAAGGGGAGCCGCACTTCGGACGACTGATCCTTCTCGACCTGGAACCGACTGTCGTAGGCACCCACGCCAAACGTGACCGTATCCACCATGAGCTTGTATGTCAGGCGGCTACCATCGAGACGGAAGTTGTTCGGGTTGTACACGTCGAGCACGATTTCCATGGAACCGCCAGCTACACCCAGCCCGGTGACTTTGACGTCCTTGAACGTCACGACCGGCTCCTTGAAGTGCGCCATCCCGAGGGTCGCACACGCGCTCGTTAGGACCAATCCCACGGTTCCCCACCACAACAACGCCTTACGCATCAGTAGTTCCTCCTTCAGGGATCTCGGCGGCGTCAGCCGTTCGACGACGCTGCATTTTCTCCTTCAACTCCGCCCACCAGGCCAATCGCTTGGCGATGTCCTTCTCAAACCCGAACGCTCCCGGTTCATATAATACGGAGCCCTGCAAACGCTCAGGAAGATATTCCTGCGGAGTGTAGGCCTCGGGCACCGAATGGGCGTATTCGTACCCCTTGCCATAGCCCAGTTCCTTCATCAACGAGGTCGGTGCGTTGCGGATATGCAGGGGCACCGGCTCGGCCGGTGTGGCGCGCGCGAGGTCCAAGGCTGCCTTCCATGCCTCGTATACGCGGTTGGATTTCGGGGCGACGGCCAGGTACACAGCGGCCTCCGCGATCGCCAATTCACCCTCCGGCGAGCCTAACGCGTGATATGTGTCACGCGCCGCGAGCGCGATCTGAAGGGCTTGCGGGTCCGCCAACCCCACATCCTCGGCGGCGAATCGAACGGTCCGCCGGGCGATATACATGGGATCTTCCCCTCCTTCGATCATGCGGGCCAACCAGTACAGGGCTCCGTTCGGGTCACTCCCCCGCAGCGCCTTGTGATAGGCGGAAATCAGGTTGTAGTGCTCCTCACCCACCTTGTCATAGCGCGCCACACGCAACTGAAGCGCCTCCCGAAGGATCTCCTCCGTCAGCTCGGTTCCAGCCGCCACATGCGACGCCGCCGCCTCTAGGATGGTGAGCGCGCGCCGTGCATCCCCGTCCGCCTGAACGGCCAGCCAGGTCAGGGCTTGATCGCTTGCCGACAGGCGTAAGCTCCCGAGTCCGCGATCGCTGTCCGTAAGCGCGCGGCGAAGCAGCGCCGCCAGCGCCTCCGGCTCCAGCGGCTTCAGCACAAACACGCGAGTGCGCGAGAGCAACGCGCCGTTTAACTCGAACGAGGGATTCTCTGTCGTGGCCCCAATGAGCGTGACCACGCCGTTCTCCACCGCCCCCAAGAACGCATCCTGCTGGGCGCGGTTGAATCGATGGATCTCGTCGACGAACAGCACCGTGCGGCGGCCCATGGCCAGGCGCCGCTCCGCCTCGGCAATGATCTCTCGAACGCGCGGCACACCTTCCGTTACCGCCGAAAACGGAACGAATTCGCGATCGGTGTAGCGTGCGACCAAGAACCCAATGGTGGTCTTCCCCGTCCCCGGCGGTCCCCACAGGATGATCGACGTCAGCGTGCCGCGTTCAATGGCCTCGCGTAGCGGCTTACCCTGACCGAGCAGCTCCAGCTGCCCCACGACTTCGTCCAAACTCGTCGGACGCATTCGCGCCGCCAGCGGCTCAGCCTCATGTCGCCGACTGAACAGTGTGTCGCTGGTGGCCCCGGCGCCCCGCGAGGTGCGCGCCATCACTCCACCAGTGCCCGCGCCAGAAAGAACCCGCCACAGCCGAGGAAAAAGATGATTGTGTTGCGCCATCGCCTCGTCTTTTGCAACTCGGGCACCAGGTTCGACGCTCCCACGTACAGGGACACGCCGGCGGCCAGCGGCAGGCCTTGACGACTGAGCGCCTCCACCCATTCGGTCAGCACGACCCCGGCGATGGTCATTCCGCCTAACGCGGAAGCCGCAAGCAGCGCCCGTGTGCGCGAGGAGCCGGCGGCAAGAAACATGGAGGCGATCGCCAGTCCCTCGGGAAGCTTGTGAAGAGCGACGGCAATGAACACCAACGCGCCAAGGGCGGGACTCACGTCATATCCGGCGACGATCGCTACGCCATCTACCAACGTATGCAGCAACAGTCCGACCAGGGCCGACACGCTAACCGACGATGAGACGGCGTGCCGCTCTTCGCCAAAGTGAAAGTGCGCGGCAATCGTGTGCTGCGTGAAGTGCACCAGCAGGTATCCCAGCAGGATCCATCCCCCTGCAGTGACGCCAGAGCGAGCCACGGACTCAGGCACGAGCTCCACAATAGCGACGCTCACCATGAACCCAGCGGCAATCGCCAGGAGTGCCTCCAGCGCTCGCGAACTCCATTGCGCTCGCCAAGTGACGGCCGCGGCACCAAGGATGTTGCCAGCAGCGGCCAACGCCGCGTATCCCAACGGTACCAGAGTCACGCGCGAATCAACTTGAGGCGATCGGCGGCCACGGCCAGCGCGCCTGTTAGCTCGCGTGCTGGAGGAAATTGTTCGGGACGCAAGTGCCAGCTGCGCGGGCTAATTGACGCACGCTCAGTCAGTCCGAGCCCCCGCAGCAGGTACACCCAGCGCTCCGTGTGGGCGAAACAATACAGGCCCAACTCCCGCGTGAGTGTCAATTGCTCGTCCGCCGAGACCACGGCGATCTCCGCCCCGGCAAAGGTCGTCAGGGGCAACTTTAGGCGACCCATCACCTCAAGCACATCCGGGAGGGCCAGGGCCTCGCCGGACCACATTCCGTCAGACCGAACGTCTTCGATCGTCACGGCAACCGCAGGCGGAAGTTCCTCGATCAACGCGAGGAACAGGTCCACCGCGCGACTGGCCGACGTTCGCACCGCGGCTTCCACTAAGTCACCGACACGCCGAACCGAAAACGACTCTCCCGCCGCGCGAAAGCGCGGCCAGACTGTGGATTCGGGTTGTCGGCCACGAAGGAACATGGTCGCTACACCAAGGGAAGACGCTGAGCAGACAGCTCGGCCGCCCAACCGAGCAGTCGGTCGCGCGTGTTCGCAGCGGGCTCCTCGAGCACACGATCAAGCAGGATGCGCAAAATCTCGCCCAGTCGTGGCCCTGGCGCGATCCCCATGCCAAGCAAGTCCCCGCCATGAATCGCCAGGTCGGACAGGCCAACGGGATCGCGATAGGCGACGCGCAAGGCTCGTCGGTACAACGAACCGACCTCTCGCGCTGAGATTGTCCCAGTACCGCGGACACGTTCCGCCGCCCAACGTGCGGCAAGCGAGCGCAGTAGCAGGGGAAGGTCAGTGCGACCCGTGACGGACGCCCAGCGGCGCAAGACAGCATCAGGAGGTCTGGAATTCGCCCCTAACGACTCCCGGATCTGTGGCTCCAGATCACGCCGCCATGCCGCCAGGTGCGAGATCGCATCCACATCACGGTTCGCGCAACGCAGTCCCTTGAGCAAAGTCGCAGCCTTCACTGGCTCTAGCCCCATGAAGCAGACCGCCAGCCGCACCAAATGTCGCAGCGACGCACGTTCCCGTCGCGTCGTCCCGTCGGGCCGCCCCACGAAGTCTGGTGCAAGCAGCGGCAGGTCATCCTGCTCGGCAAGATCTGGCAATAGCACATCCAAGGCGCCACTGGATCGCCATAACAACAGCGAGCGGCTTGGACATGCCAGCTGCTGCATAGTCTTTTCCAACTCCTGTTTCACGCGCTCGTGCGACAATCGCGTGAGGAACGGCGCGGACGTCTGAATAGCCTTCCATGTAGCCGGCTCGATCTCCAGACCGAATCGTCCGGCAAACCGCAGGGCACGCAACGCCCGCAGGCGGTCCTCGCGCATGCGTTCGTCGGGGACGCCGACTGCACGGAGAATGCGCTGCGCCAGATCGTCTCTCCCGCCGAACGGATCGCGCAACTCATGGCGAGTCGGCGAGTATGCCATCGCGTTGATGGTGAAATCGCGGCGAGCCAGGTCTTCCTCGAGCGACGCACCAAACTCTACAACGGCATGGCGACCATCCGTCTGCACATCGCGCCGAAAAGTTGTTACCTCGTGCAGTACGCCATACCGATCACGAACGCCTACGGTCCCGTGATCGATTCCGACTGGGACGGTCTTTCGAAAGAGTGACTGCACCTGCGGCGGTGTGGCAGCCGTGGCAAAGTCCCAATCCAAATGCGGGTGACCCAATAGCGCATCACGAATGGCTCCGCCTACGCACCACGTGTCGAAGCCGGCCCGCTCCAAGGTTTCCGCGATCTCTCGCACGCCGCGCGGCGGCTGCAGCGATGGGGGAATAGTGCCGTTCGTCATGCGCCGTGGGTCAGTCAGTCGGCGAACAGGCGCGCGAGCGCTTCGCGCCCATACCCAGCGCCTAACGCCAGCGCCAGGTCCAAACGGGCTTGCTGTGGACGGCGCGCCCCGGTCAGCAACGCCCCGAGGGACGCGAGGTGATGGCCACCGCCCTCATACGCATACGTTCCGGCGACCCGGCCGCACCAAGCGCGGGACGAGACCACCACGGGTATGCCGCCCTGCACCGCGTCGCGAATGCCAGCGGCCACACTGGGAGGCACGTTACCCCGACCCAACGCCGCGACGACAATCCCTCGCGCGGTCTGCGCGCTCGCATCCACCAGACGGCGATCTGCCCCGGCAAACGTCAAGACGATGTCCACCGGAGCGCCTAACGTCGGCGGATCAATAATTGGAGGCAACGAAGGCAACGCCCGACGGAAGATCACACTCCCTTCGTCCACCACGCCCACCGGGCCAAGACCCGGACTTTCAAATGCGTCCAGCAGGTGCGTGTGCGCCTTGGTCACGTCCACCCCTGCAAAGATCAGCGAATTGAGAACCACCAGCGCGCCGAATCCGCGAGCCTGATCGCTCGCCGCCACACGTACCGCGTCCGTCAGGTTCGACGGCCCATCCCATCCCAACTCCGAGGCACTGCGCGTGGCCCCGGTAAAGACGATCGGCTTTGGCGTATCGATCGAGCGGGTCATGAGGTACGCCGACTCTTCCAGGGTATCCGTACCGTGGGTGACCACCACCCCGCTCACCGAAGGATCCGCCACCAGCGCCACCAACCGACACCGGAGGTCCCACATACGGTCCAGCGACATGTGAGGTCCTGGAAAGCGGCCCCATTCCTCCACGCGCAAGTCTGCGATGTGCTCAATACCGCGTGCCGCCGCCACGATCTCGGCCGCCCCCAAGGCGGGAACCGCCCCTCCAATCGCCGCGTCCACGCGCATGGAGATCGTGCCGCCCGTGAACACACAGGCGACTACCCGCACAGCACGCTGCCCCCGTTCACGTTCAAGATCTCGCCATTCACATGGCGGGCTTCCGCTGAGCAAAGGAAGACGACCGGGGCCGCAATGTCGTGCGGCGTCGCGATCCGTCCGACCGGGATACCCGCCGCAATGCGGTCACGTCCGCCAGCTGCAAATGGCTCGACGCACATTTCCGTGTCCACCCACCCTGGTGCCACACTGTTGCAGGTGATCTGGCGTGATCCCACCTCTACGGCGATCGACTTCACGAAGGAAATCATCGCCCCTTTCGACGCCGCGTAGTCCGCATGCATGGACTCTCCGCGTTGCCCTGCCGTGCTGGAGATCAGGACAATCCGCCCGCCTGGACCCATGAGCCGCAAGGCGGCGCGGGTGCTGTAGAACATGCCGTCGATGTTCTCCGCCACGGTGCGCGACCAACGCACATCGGTCATGTCCGACACCGGCACGTCTTCAACCGGCCAGATGCCTGCGTTACCGACGAAGATATCCAGGCCGCCCCACTCGCGCTCCACGCGCGCAAACAAGGCATCGACCGCCGCCGGATCCGATAGCTCGGCCGCATGCGCGAAACTCCGGATGCCACGCCCCATCCCCGTGAGCGTACGCACCATCGCCTCGGCTTCCGCCGCACGATGCCGATAACTCACGGCAACACTGGCCCCACAGCTGGCGAGCAGCTGCGACGTCGCCGCGCCGATTCCACGCGACCCGCCAGTGACCAACGCGCGTTTCCCCGTCAGATCAATCATTCGTCGACTCCAAGGCGTCCTCCACGATTTCGCAAATCGCGTGTTGAATGCAAAGATGTAGTTCTTGGGCCCGATCGGTGCGATCGGTGGGCACCACAATGGCATGATCGCACATTGGCACCAGAGCGCCCCCGTCGCGGGCGCTTAAGCCAATGACCACCAGCCCGCGAGCCCGCGCGACCTGCGCCGCTCGGATCACGTTGGGCGAATTGCCGCTCGTGCTGTGAATGATCAGGCAGTCTCCTGGTTGACCCAGCGCCTCGACCTGTCGAGCGAACACTTCGTCGAACCCCAGGTCATTCCCAGCCGCCGTCAGGAGCGACGTGTCTGTTGTGAGGGCGATGGCCGGCCACGCACGCCGGTTGCGCATGTAGCGCACCACGTATTCGGTCGCGATGTGCTGGGCGTCGGCAGCGCTTCCGCCATTGCCGCAGAACAGCAGCTTGCGACCTTCCTGCAGCGCACGGCGAATGGTCGCGGCCACGGAGCCTACATCGGCCGCCAGCAGTGAAGCGGAACGCGTGGCCACGTCGGCCAGTGCGCGCATCCGCTCCGCGACTCGTTCTGCCTCAGTCCCGCGCCGAAGGTCTTCCGCCATCTATCCCTCCAATTCGTGGGTAGCGTCCTGCCGGCGACCGCGCCACCACGCCCGCAAACGCGCCAACGCTCCGTGCTCGAATTGCACCCCATGCACGGGCAACATCGCCTCATCGCGCAACAATCGCATCGGATTGGTCTCAGTCAACAACACCGCCTGATCGGGAAAGCCGATCTCGGTCAACCACCAGCGCGCCATCTGCAACGTGCGCCGGTCTCCATGGTTGTCGCTGGCCAGCACGTCGATCAGTCCCAGCGCCAACATCTCCTTCGCCAGCTCACACATGGCGCCACCCGCGACCAGAATCGTGGCGTCCGACTGCATGACGGCGCCCAGCTCGCGCCACTCCCGAACCAACTCCAGCGTGATGCCACGGTATCGCTCGACATGGGCGACCAATGGAACCAAGCCGAGCCCGCGAAGCCGAAGGAGTTCAGCGCTGGCCCATGCCGGGACAGTCGCACGCGGCCACTCGACCAGGGTGGCGCGCGACGTACCAAGACTGAGCCCCGCTCGGCGCGCCAGCGCGCCCGGAATGTCGAGCATGATCTCCCACCCGGGAACGAGGGTCATGCCGTCAGGTGCCACGCCCTGCAGTTGCCGCAGGAGGTCGAGATGGATGTCTATCGGTGCCTGCGAGCTGTCGGAGGCCGCCAAGTGTGGCGTACAGACCACGGTGCGCACGCCGTCAACGGCAAAGCGGTTCAGCACCATCGCCGAGTGCTCCAACGTCGGCGATCCGTCGTCAACGCCCGGTAGTAGGTGCGTGTGCAGGTCAATCACGCGGGGCGGACGCATGGGCGGAAAGCCGCCGCATGGCCTCCGTCGCGACGCCGTCCAATCGCTCAGGCTCGTCCGCCGCCAACTCAAACGCGTAGGTGACCAGCGCGTCGGCGGCCAACAAGTCCACGGCGGCATCACGTTGCGTGGCGTTCGACCGAATCAACGAGCGCAGCGTGCGCTCCGCCGCGTCGATCAGCTGCGTGGGAGACACGCGCTCACCAGCCTGCGCGCTCAGGATGTCGGCCATTCGCGTTGCCAACGCCGCTGGCGGTGCCGGACGTCGACTCGCTAACCACTCCGAAGTGGTCACGAGGGACTAGCAGCCGCGAGCATCGCGCGGACCGTCGGCTCCAACCGGGCGAGCGCTTCGGGGAGTCGCGACGCATCGGGAATGCCCGCCTGCGCCATGTGGGGCTTACCTCCTCCACGGCCGCCCGCCGCCGTCGCCAATTCCTTGACGATGGCGTCCGCGCGCAGTCCTCGATCACGTGCGTCATCCGTCGCCACGACCAGCATGGTCGACTTCCCATCCTCGAACGACGCGCCCAACGCCGCGACGCCACTGCCGAGTTGCTCGCGCAAGGCGTCACCGATCGCTTGCAGCGTCTTCGCGTCGGCGGCTTGTACCATGCCCTGCACCAGGCGGAACCCATCGACCTGCGCGGATCCATCGACCAACTGACGGACTTGGTCTCCCCCGCCGCGCATGGCTTCTTCGAGCTTCTTCTCCAGCGCACGGCGTTCGTCCACCATGGCGTGCGCCTTCTTCAGCAGCGTGTCCGGTGTGGCCTTCAACACATCGGCGATCTGCGCCAGCAACCGCTCACGGTCCCTCAACAGCTCAAACGCACGGCCACCGGTGGCGGCTTCAATGCGACGCACGCCGGCCGCGACCCCAGTCTCGCTCAAGACCTTAAAGACGGCGATTTCCGACGTGTTGCGAACGTGCGTGCCTCCACAGAGCTCCACCGACAAGCCAGGAATCTTCACGACACGCACGACGTCACCGTACTTCTCGCCAAAGAGCGCCATCGCCCCCTCGGCGACGGCGTCTTTATAGCCTTTCTGCTCGAACCGCAGCGGAACCGCTGCCCAGATTCCGCGATTCACTTGCGCCTCGATTTCGGCGATCGCCTCCGGTTTCACCGGTCCGTGATGCGTGAAGTCGAAACGCAGGCGGTCGGGAGCCACCAGAGAACCCGCTTGGTGCACGTGATCCCCAAGGATGTTGCGGAGGGCAGCATGCAGAAGATGCGTCGCCGTATGATTCCGTTCCGTGTCGCGGCGTTGCGTGGCGGGCACGCGAGCCACCACCGCTTCGAGCTTGAGAACCCCCGACAGCTTGCCTAACGCCGCCACGCGCCCGTCGATCTTTCGTACGTCGTCGACGTCCACACGCCAGCCAGATCCCACGATCTCGCCGCGATCGGCCACCTGGCCACCGGACTCCGCGTAGAAGGGCGTCTGCGCCAGCAGCACGGCGGCGCGCCCGTTCTCCAGCTGACGAAATCCCGTCACCGACGTCTCCACCTCGATGCCCTCGTAGCCGACGAACTGGGGAACTGTCAGATCACCGGTCGCGCGCTCGCCAGACGCCGTCTCCCACGTCCAGTCGGCGGCCGCGTCAGCTCCGACGCTTAGTTTGCGCGATCGCCGGTCCTCCTGTGACTGCGCGCGTTGGGCAGCCAGGGCCGAGTCGAAGCCGCCAATGTCGACGGTGTAGCCGCGCTCGCGCGCCATCAGCTCCGTCAGGTCTAACGGAAAGCCGTACGTGTCGTACAGACGGAAGGCGTCTTCGCCGCTGACGGTGCCCCGTACCGCAGTCGACCCCTGCGTCGTGTGCTGCGGGGCAATTTCCTCGAAGCGCCGCATCCCGCCGTCGATCGTCGCCAGAAAGCGCTCTTCCTCGGCACGCGTGGTCTCGACGATGTGCGTCGATCGCTGACCCAGCTCGGGAAACACGTCACCCATCGAAGCGATGACGGCCTGCACGACGTGCGTGAGCGTCGGCTCTCGGCGACCTAGCAGCCACGCATGACGCACCGCACGACGAAGAATCCGCCGCAGCACGTAGCCACGACCTTCGTTCGAGGGAAAGACGCCGTCCGCGAGCAGAAACGCCACCGCGCGCGCATGGTCAGCGAGCACCCTGAACGATGCCGGGTCAGCCGACTGCCGGCGCGACGCGGCTGGCACCCGCCCTTCGTACGCCAGGCCTACGACTTCCTCGATTCTTGTGATGAGCGGCGCGAACACGTCCGTATGGAAGTTGTTCGTGACCCCCTGCAAGACGGCTGCAATGCGCTCGAGTCCCGCACCTGTGTCAACTGAGGGCTTAGGCAGAGGGACCAGCGTACCGTCTGCCTGACGATCGAATTGCATGAAAACGAGGTTCCAGATTTCCAGGAACCTTCCCGCCTCGGCACCCTCAACGAACGCCTCCACGGAAAACTCCGAGCGATTCAGCTCGGTCCATTCCCCAGTGGCACCCTCCGGGAATTGCCAGTCCTTGGCCAAATGCGCCAGGTCGACATAGAGCTCCGAGCACGGTCCGCACGGACCGGTGTCGGCCATCTGCCAGAAGTTGTCCTTCTCGCCAAGGCCGTAGATCCTGGAGTCAGGAATCCCAGCCACCTCAAGCCACAGCTCGCGCGCCTCTTGATCGTCGCGAAAGACGGAAATGCGCACGTGCTTGGGATCAATCTCCAGGTTGCCCTGCGCACGAGGGCCAGTGACCCACTCCCACGCGAAGCGAATCGCATCGCGCTTGAAGTAATCTCCAAAGGAGAAGTTCCCCAGCATTTCAAAAAACGTGTGATGCCGGGCGGTGTGGCCCACCTGTTCCAAGTCATTGTGCTTTCCGCCAGCCCGCACGCACTTCTGCGAGGTGGTCGCTCGCCGGCCAAAGTCCGTGTCCTCTAAGCCGAGGAACACCTTCTTGAATTGGACCATGCCCGCGTTGGTAAAGAGCAACGTGGGGTCATCGCCGGGCACGAGGGACGAGCTTGGACGAACCGCATGGCCGTGCCGGCGGAAGTATTCCAGAAAGCTGGTGCGAATTTCGGAGGCGCGCATTGTCCTAGGAATATAGAAGCCTCGCATTTGTGACGAGACATCGCGCACTCGGGACTCAAGGGTGAGGCTTTACCGCGGGAGAACCGCGCGCTCATTCCTCGTCGCTGCTGCCCTGTTCGTCCATCGAGTCGCCACCAATTTCGTCGGTCGCCAGCTCCTCTCCCAGCTCTTTCATCACGGCGGCCACGGCCCCGGGATCATATCCACGCCGCGCCAGAAAGCCGTACAATCGCCGACGTCGCGTGGGACCATCCAAGTTTCGCAGTGATCGGAGGCGCTTCCTCGCCAGCGCCAATGCCGCCGCGGCCTCATCGGCACCGTACTGTTCGGCGACCTGGGCTAGCGCCGCGTCCGCGATGTCCCGGGCCACGCCCTTCTTGAATAGCTCCTGCTGAACCCGTCGGCGCGATGCGCCACCGTCGATCATTTTCGTACGCACCAGTGCATCGGCAAAGGCGGTGTCGTTCAGATAGCCAAGGGTCGTGAGTCGCCTCACTGCGTCCTCGACATGGGACTTGCCGGCACCAGAGCGAATAAGTCGCCGCTGCAGTTCCTGCGTTGAGCGTCGTCGTGCCGCGAGAAGTTGCAGCGCCTTCTCGAACACTCCCTGCTCAGCGACGGCGTCGCGCAGACGATCCATGGCCCGCACGTCGAGCGTGACTCCTTGCCGTAGTCCGAGCGAAGAAATCGCGGCGGCCGCGACGACACCCAACGCGGCACCATCGACGAAAATGAGATAGAGCCCCGAACCGGTCGATTTCTCGCGGATATCCGTGATGGTGTGCAATGAACTGCTCACGGCGGCTCCCAAGATCGCGGTTCGAGGAGGCGGGTCTGAAGGATTCATGGCGCTCGCGCGGAGTTGTTGTGCGACGAATTAGCAGAAAAGCGAGAGGCCGGAGTGAAGCTTTCTGAGAAAAGAGGTGTACCGGGCACCGTCTTCCTCAGAGAGCGACCCTCCGGCCCCAAGAACCGCTTGGCCGAGTGGAGCGTGCTACTACTCGTCCGCTGCTTCGGGTTCTGGTGTGGTAGCGCCAGCCCGCAGGCCGAGCACCCCTTTCACCTTCTCCTCAATCTCCGCCATCATCGCCGCGTTGTCCTTCAGGAACATCTTGGCGTTTTCACGTCCCTGACCGATCCGCTGGCCGTTGTAGCTATACCAGGCACCGGACTTCTCGATGATACCCGACTCGGAGCCGATGTCCACGAGCAGCGAGGTATGGCTGATCCCCTCCGCATACATGATATCGAACTCCGCCTGCTTGAAGGGCGGCGCGACTTTGTTCTTGACGACCTTTACGCGCACCTGAGATCCCGTGACTTCTTCCTTTTCCTTCACCGGACCGATGCGCCGGATGTCCAATCGAACCGAGGCGTAAAATTTCAGCGCCTTGCCGCCGGTGGTCGTCTCTGGATTGCCGAACATCACACCGATCTTCTCACGCAGCTGGTTGATGAAGATCACCGAGGTGCGCGAGCGGGCGATGGATCCCGTCAGCTTTCGCAGCGCCTGGCTCATGAGCCGGGCCTGCAAACCGACGTGGGAGTCTCCCATTTCGCCTTCGATTTCAGCCTTCGGCACGAGCGCGGCGACGGAGTCGACGACGACAATGTCCACAGCGCCCGATCGAACGAGAATCTCGCAGATTTCCAGCGCCTGCTCACCGGTGTCCGGCTGCGACACCAGGAGATTGTCGACATCTACGCCGAGCTTTCGCGCATACTCCACATCGAGCGCGTGCTCCGCGTCGATGAAGGCCGCGACACCGCCAGCGCGCTGCGCATTGGCGACCACGTGGAGACACAACGTCGTCTTGCCGCTGGATTCCGGACCGTAGATCTCTGTGACTCGTCCGCGCGGAATTCCACCGATGCCGATGGCCGCATCGAGATTGATTGCGCCGGTCGGAATTGCCTCGACACGCACGCGTCCGGATTCGGCGCCCATCCGCATGATCGAGCCCTTCCCACAGCTCTTCTCGATCTGCGCGATAGCCAGAGTCAGCGCCTTTTTGCGATCTTCCTGGAGAGCGGAAACCGCCATTTACTCACCCGAGAGTTGGTGTTGAACTGCTCTGGCCACCGACCGGAATCTACCGACGAGGCCTGCAAGAGACGATACCCCGAACAAAATACGAAAGTCCACTGCGATTTCAACCGCGACTTGCCATCGAAAAGGCGTTTGGCACGTGGCGCACCCGGACGCGCTCACCCTGGATCAGCACCCCAATCACGTCGAACCGATACGCCTCACCGGGGCGACCATTGCGGTCGATCCAAACGGAGGTCGACCGTACTAACTCGTTCTTCTTGCGCCAGTTAACAGCCTCTACCGGGTCCCCGAACCCTTCCCCGCTGCGGGCTTTCACCTCCACAAAAGCCACCATCCCGTCCCGTTCAGCGATCAGGTCAATGTCCCGGTGGCCGGACCGAAACCGGCGCTGCAGGACCCTCCAGCCGTGGTGACGGAGCCAGCGTTCCGCGACCCGTTCCCCCGCCAGTCCGAAGAC
>JAXLXV010000013.1:0-234095 GCA_046327745.1 Gemmatimonadaceae bacterium
CCATGGTCTAGGTTGCCGGACGGCTCGTCGGCCAGCAGCAGCGCTGGGTCCATGGCCAGTGCGCGCGCGACCGCAGTGCGCTGCTGCTCTCCGCCAGACAATTCGGAGGGCCGATGGTGCATGCGGCCAGTCAGACCCACGCGGCCCAATAGCAATTCAGCGCGGCTGCGTGCCTCTCGTTCGATGATCCCCGAAATGCGCAGGGGCATCATGACGTTTTCCAGGGCGGAGAACTCTCGCAGCAAGTGATGGAACTGAAAGACAAATCCGATGCGTCGGTTTCGGATGGCCGCCAGCTCGTCATCACTCCGATTGGAAAGCGACTCCCCCTCCACACGCACTTCGCCGCGGTTGGGACGATCTAGCGCGCCGCACACGTGCAGCAGCGTGCTCTTGCCGGCGCCGCTCGCTCCAACGATGGCCACCATCTCACCGCGCGCCACCATGAGGTGCACGCCATTGAGCACGTTGATTACGCCGCCGTCACCCCCGCGGAACGTGCGTACCACGTCTCGTGCGTCGAGTACCATCATCGTTGACGCCAGCCCCTATTCATGACGAATGGCTTCGAGCGGATACAGCTTGGCTGCTTGCTGCGCGGGGTACAGCGTGGCCAAGCCGGCAATCACCACGCTGGCCACAATCGTCACCACCACGTCCCACAATTCGGTCGTCGCCGGGAGATGATCGATCATATAAATCTCCGGGTTCAGACGAATCAGCTTGTACGTGCCGACCAAGGTGGACAGCACGAGCCCGAGCCCGACGCCTAACGCGGTACCGAACGTTCCGATGACGAGGCCTTGGGTGAGGAACACTCGGCGAATCGACTTGGCCGTCATGCCCATCGCCTTCAGGATGCCGATCTCGCGCGTCTTGTCGGCCACGACCATCGTCAGGTTACTCACGATGTTGAACGCGGCCACAAGGACAATGAGCAGGAGAATCACACCCATGCCCAGCTTCTCGAGCTTCAGCGCCTGAAACAGGGACGAGTTCTGCTCCTGCCAATCCACGGTGCGATATGGATACCGTAGCGCCTCGGCCAACCGTTCAGACACTTCCGATGCGGTCCAGCGGTCCTTTGTCTTGACTTCGATACCAGTGACGGCCTGCCCGAATCCGGCAAGTTCTTGAGCCACCGGCAGTGACGCGTATACGTAGGAGTTGTCGTACTCGAACATCCCCGACTCAAAGATGCCCGTGACCTCGAAGCGCGACTGCGTCGGCACGGGCGCACCAGTCACAGGGCTCACCTTGCCACCACCAAGGGTGAGCAGGGTGACGGAGTCACCCGGATACACGTTCAGCCGCTCGGACAGCAGCTTGCCGACCACGACACCTCGCTGCGATCCGTCGGAGCTGGCGAAGCGGAAGTCGCCTTGAATAGCGCGATCGCGAATCGTCGTGACGTTGACAACATCGCGGCCCTGAGGCTCCATCCCCATGATGTACGTTCCCGTCACGTAGTCATGGCCCGCGCTGATAACGCCCTGCGTGAGAACGAACGGAGCAGCCGCAACCACACCCGTGGTTCCCTTCACACGCTCAAGGGTGTTCTTCCAATCCGCCATCTTCAGGTCTTCGCCATACGTCAAAACGCGAAGATCGGGACTTCCCACCAGAATCTTTTCGCGCAAGTCGCGCTGCAGTCCGGTCATCACGGCCATCACGACGATCAACGCGCTCACACCAACTACCACGCCGCCAATCGCGATGACGCTGATGAACGACAGCAGGCGCGAGCCGCGGCGACTGCGCAGGTACCGCCACGCGATCGAAGTTTCCAGCGAAGTCTTCATTCGGGGCGCAACGTCGGGAAAAGAATCACATCTCGAATATTGGCGGCTCCACTCAGATACATGAAGAGCCGATCGATGCCAATCCCGACACCGCCCATCGGTGGCATGCCGTATTCCATCGCTCGCAAGTAGTCCTCGTCCACGCCGACGGCCTCCTGGTCACCCTCATCCCGCAACCGCGATTGAGCTTCCAAACGCCTCCGCTGATCCAATGGGTCGTTCAGCTCGCTAAACGCGTTCGCCAGTTCGCGACCGTTGGCAAACAATTCGAAGCGCTCCGTCAAACCCGGCACTCCCCGCTTTGGCTTTGCCAGCGGTGAAAGCTCAACTGGGTAGTCGATAACAAAGGTCGGCGTAACGATCCGCGATTCTACGAGAGCTTGGAACATCTCGTCCAGCAATTTGGGACGGCTCAGCTTGGCCACTGCTTGAACTCCTACACGCTCGGCGAAGTTCCGCAACGCGGGTGCGTCCATGGTCATGACATCGGCGCCAGCCGCCTGCACAAGGGACGGAACCCATTCCATCGTCGGGAATGGCGGCGCGAAGACCGGTACATCGGCGAACGCTTCATCCGGCAGGAACGCGCGCTCCGCCCCGCTGAGTTGCTCGCGATCAAGGACCCGGCGAACTGCTTCTGCCGCGTGCACCAGCAAGTCCTCGACTCGGCGCATCATGACGGTGTAATCCGCATACGCTTCGTAAAACTCGAGCATCGTGAACTCCGGATTGTGAGTCCGGTCAATGCCCTCATTTCGGAAGTCGTGACCAACCTCGTACACGCGATCCAGACCGCCGACCACCAAGCGCTTCAGGTACAACTCGTCGGCAATCCGAAGGTACAGCTGCATGTCGAGCGCGTGATGGTGCGTCAAGAACGGCCGAGCCGATGCGCCGCCATACTGCGGCTGAAGGATTGGGGTCTCCACCTCCAGATAGCCGAGCGCGTCCAGACATCGCCGCATTTCCGTGATCATCCGCGAGCGTGCGACGAATCGGCGACGGACCTCTCCGTTGACAGCGAGATCGGCGTAACGCTGGCGATAGCGCATTTCGGGATCGGCAAATCCGCTGTGCCGCACGACGGCCCCGTCCACCACTTCTTCCTTTCCCATCGGCAGCGGCCGAAGCGACTTGGCCAGCAAGGTGGCCTCGGCCACTTTGACGGTGACCTCTCCGGTCCGTGTGCGGAACAACGGACCTTTCACGCCAACAATGTCACCGATGTCGTACAACGTGAGCGCGGCGAACACGGCTTCGCCCAGATCGTCTTTCCGGAAGTACACCTGGATGCGTCCGTCAGCATCACCGATGTGTCCGAAGATCGTCTTGCCATGTGGTCGCCACGCCACGACACGGCCGGCCAAGCACACCACGGGGCCCTCGTCGACGCCGGCCGGCAGCAAGGCAAGTGCCTGCAACGACGTGTGCGACGGCTGGTACGCGTATGCGAATGGCGCGATGCCTAACGACTCAAGGGCGGCAAGCTTGTCTCGCCGAGCCTTCAGGACGAAGTTCAGGTCCTCGCTCACGCCGCCTCCGCCGTTCCTGCGCCGAATTGCTTCAAGTAGGCCTCGATGAATGGGTCAATCCCGCCGTCCATGACCTTCTGCACATCGGGGATCTTCAGCTCGGTGCGATGATCGTTCACCATCGTGTATGGCTGAAACACGTAGGATCGCGCCTGGCTGCCGAAGGTGACATCCTGCTTGTTGGCATCTAGCGCCGCCTTCACAGCCGCCCGTTTCTCAATTTCCCGCTGATAGAGCCGGTTCTTGAGCATCTGCATGGCGACCGCCTTGTTCTTGAACTGTGATCGCTCCTGCTGACACGCGACCACGATGCCCGAGGGCATATGCGTCAAGCGGACCGCCGAACTGGTCTTGTTCACGTGCTGTCCGCCGGCGCCGCTGGCGCGGTACACATCCATGCGGATGTCTTCTTCCCGCAGGTCGATGTTGATCTCCTCGTTCACCACCGGATACACGAAGACACTCGCGAAGCTGGTGTGGCGACGCGCGTTGGAGTCGAACGGAGAAATGCGGACCAACCGATGGACACCAGCCTCCGGTCGTAGGAAGCCGTACGCGTACTGTCCCTTGATCTCCAGCACCGCTCCCTTGATCCCCGCCTCTTCGCCCTCGGACAGGTCGAGGATTTCGATGCTGTAGCCGTGGCGCTCCGCCCATCGCGTGTACATCCGCATGAGCATTTGCGCCCAATCCATGGCCTCGGTTCCGCCAGCGCCGGCACTGATTTCGATCTGGGCGTCCCGCCAGTCGTCGGTGCCGCGCAACAACGCTTGCAGCTCAAACGCGCGAAGGTCGTCTTCGATCGCCGCGACCTCGGTGTTCAGCTCCGCAACCATCGCGTCGTCGGGCTCGGCCTCGAGCAACCCATCCAGCTCGACCGCACTCAGTACGCGCGCCGCGAGCCGGTCATAAGGCTCAATGTACCCCTTGAGGGTCTTCAGGCGCTGCACCGTCTCCTTGGCCTTCTCCTGGTCTGACCAGAAGTCGGCGTCTGCCATGCGCGTCTCGTGACGCGTCAATTCGTCCCGCAGTGCCGCCAGGTCAAAGGTACCTCCGCAGCTCCTCGAGCCGCAGTTCATACCCTTTCAATACGCGCCCGCGTTCGCTGTCCGCCATGTGCCGATCTCCGAATGTGACGCGAGCCGCCCCCGTGAGAGAACGGCTCGGCCGTGTATACCTGCGTCTTCGTGAAATCTAGCGCGTTGGCGCGTGACCAACTACCCCGTCAGAACAGCCGGCGACCACCCGCGAGCACGTCGTTCAGCGCGTCCTGGAAGTGTGTCGTTCCCTCGGCGAAGTCTCGTCCGACCTGCTCCACGTACTCCTCGTAACTCTTCTTGATCTCCTCGCGGAAGAGTTGCTTGAGCGTTCCATTGCGAACTCCTTCTTCCCGCTTTGCCGGATGGTACACGATCATGTCCGACACCAGCGCGCGCGCCAAGCGGCGGGCCTTCGCGTTGGGATCGTTCGCGAGGAACGGGTTGATCGGGCGTCGCGTCGTGGGCTCAGCGGCGCTCGCTGCCGCTGGTACCGTTGCGGCTGGAGCAACGGGCGTCGGTATGCTTGGGCGAGGAGGCGGCGGCAGGGGGGCGCCAAAGGCCGGCGAAGCTGGGCGCGTCGGGCCACGATGATACGACGGATTTCCCCCGATTGGCGTTAGGCGGCGCGGCGTCAGCGGCCCCCGTGTCGCAGGCGTCGACCGGCCGGGATGAACGGGGGTCGCCGCTCCGGTGCCGACCGTGACCGACGCCGCGGTCGGCGCCTGCACGTCGGCGCTTGGGTTCGGTGCGGGTGGTTCGACGATCGGTGTTGGCGGCGCGTCCATCCCGAGCGGAGCGATCACCGGCGGCCGGAACGGCACGGCGATGGCGTCCTGCACGCCCTGTCCCGCTGCAATAGGCGCCGGTTCTGGCGCAGCGGCGATCGCCGGGGACGCCGGAGGCGTTGGAAGTGGCGGCGGAGCGAAGTCCGCTCCAAAAATGGACGCCGTCGCCTGCACCGGCACGCCGTCAGTGACTGGCACGCCACTCGGCGCCGTCACGATGTGATCTTGCGACGGAATGACGGGTGGCGGAGACGCCGGCACCGGCTCCTCAACGATCGCGGGCGCCGGCGGAGGTGCGGCGGCAACGGAGGCCTCCACCGGGACCACGGGGCGAGATCCCAGTGGCGTCAGACGCTCGTTAGGCAGTACCGCGGGGATCGAGGGTGCACTCGGGCGGGATCCCAAGGCGGGTGATACCGCTCGCGGCGTGGCGATCTTGGCTGGTACGTCCGAGAAGGCGTCGACCCAACTCGCTCCCTTACCAACCGGGATGATGCCGCCGCAGACCGAGCAGCGCGCGCGCAGCTTTTCGCTCGTCACTTTGGCGGGGTCTACACGAAACACCGACCGGCATTCCGGACACGTTACGTTCATTAGTCTTCGACGACGCTGATTGACTGATGTGATCGCGGTGGCGTTGGCTCGCTTCCCGACACCAGGTCCTGACGCCGGTCCACGGTAAATACGGACCCTGTCAAGGTCTTGGCGTAGCCCTTCATTTCGGTCGCGAGCTCACTCACCTGTGAAGCCGTCGCAAACATCCGTCGCTCATTGGTTACCACTCCAATAGAAAGCGTCATGAGCGGTACGCGATGCAGCTGTCCACGGCGGTCCTTACCAAAAAAATAACCCGCGCGCCGGTCTTGGTCAGAATACTGGAGCGGGATCAGCAGGTCAAAAACGGAGACGATTTCCGAGCAGACCTCGCTCACACGGGACGCTGGAATGATAAAAATGAAATCGTCGCCGCCGATATGCCCGACGAAGCCCTCTGAGAAGCACAGTCCCTTGACGACGTCGTGCAGCAAGTTTGCCAGGATCTTGATGACGCGATCCCCATCGTAGTAGGAGTACCGGTCGTTGAACTCCTTGAAATGGTCAAGGTCGGCATAGCACACGGCAAAGGTACCGGCGGCGTGCAGGCGGCGTTCGATTTCCGCTTCAATCTCAATGGTTCCCGGAAGCCGCGTCGAAGGATGCACGTACACGTCGCGGTCGCTGCGGCGAAGCAGTAAGTCGAGACGACGGTGCGTTTCGATGACGAGGGTCACTTCGTGAAGGACCTCGTCTGCGCCCGCGTCGAAGGCCATGCCGGTCGAAATGTCGTCGGCCGTTATGCAAACTGTGGGAACGATTGCTGAATACGAGTCAGTCTTGAGCTCGCGACAAGCGGAGAGGGCGATACTTGGGTTCTCGCGCGCGTCGAAAATGACCAGACGCGGCCGGCCGCGAAGCGCCATCGCAATCAGTTCCGCGGGGGAAGAGGCGGAGACGAGCGGGAGCGACTTTCCCTCCAGCCAGACGCGCACGGCCTCCGGCGGCGGAGCGCCGTTCGGCGAAAACAGCACGGCAGAAGGCGGAGTCACTCGATGTGGCTCAAAGTGTTGCGATTAGCGAAATTATGGCGCGCCGACTGGGAAGGCAAACGGCCCGCTGACCGGGAGAATCCCCGCGTTGGGCGTTCGTCCTCTGAGGCGTCGTGCGAATTTCGTGGCTGCGCGCGAGCATCCACTCCATTGGTGGACGATTTGCCGGCCCCGGCGTGACAGCCTAGGGGCGCGTCAGCGGACCGGTAATGAGACCGAAAGCTCCGTTCGCGGACCGGCCGGCCCCCCCACACGACGCCTGACCCGTATGGTCACAAAGGCGTCCACCATGCTCAAGGTGTGATTGGCGATCATCAAGCCGAGGGCCTGGACGGCCTGACGATTCGCATCATTGGCTCCGCGGATTTCTCTTCGGTATTCGTCGAACTCCAGCTGCGCATTCCGCCACGTCCAGCGATAGTCGTCGGTATAGGCCCGCCGACGATAGAGGCGCTCCGCCAGCTGCCACTCCTCGGTGTTTCGCGCCGGTGGGCGGTTGACATCCTTCCAAAAGGTGCGGCGCGCTAGTAACCAGACGAATCCGTTGTAGGTGGCGGTGTCCGGCTCGGGGTCCAATTCGCCGCCTGGCAATGCGTCGAAGGTCCCGCTTTCGAGATAGTGCTCGAGACGTTCGTAGTAATCGAAGTCACCCAACGGGTGCGAAGCGGAAAACGGTGATCTCGCCACCGTCGCCGCGAGGGATCGGTAGTTGTCCCGTCGCTCGCGACTTTCGTGCGCGTGGGCAGCGTATTGGAACCACGTGAATACCTCAAACGCGGCGTACGGCAAAAACCGCTGCTCACCCAGCATCGCTTGGCCAGAGCCGGGCATCAGAGCCGAGGCGGCGATGGCCCAATAGGAGCCACGAGGTTGCTTCTCTCCCCGCAAGCGCAGCGACGGTGTCACGCCGGAGTCGGTGCGCATTGGAGAGCCATGCGTGTCCCAAACCTTTGATGTCGGCGGCAAGAACGCCGGCGCCCGCAGTGATTGCGCGGAGAGAACCACCGGCGCCACGATCGCGAACCAGGTCACCAGCGCGGCGCGCATGGCTAGAACCGCAGTCGCAACGTGAGAAATGTTGGCGCCTGACCGGCGTCCGCCGAAAAGCCCGTGAGCACCCTGGCGATGTCGACACTGACGGCGCCGGAGACATAACCAAACCCGATGGACGGACCGCCGCTCTCTGAGCCCCGCGCTGCGACCACGTATCCGGCGCGTGCGTAGGCTCGCTGCCGCCACGCTACTTCCCCGCCAATTCGAGGCTTCGGCGAAATCTTGTCGACCGGCGAGAGTACATCCACGGATACGCGCAGCTCCACGCTGTCCGCCACTGTACTCGGCGGCACGTACCGATACTCCGCCCCAACCTGCGCGCGGCGCGGGAGGGGATCGGATTGGGGACCATCGTTGATTTGGAAGGGCAGCCCCAGGTTACGCACCGACGCGCCTAACGCCAGCGGAAAATGTCTCGCGAAGTCATACTGCAACCCGATATCGACCGCGTACGATGTCCCCGAAAAAGTCGGCACGGCCTGGCACGTTCCCGAGCAGTCCACGCGCAGCTGCACCATCTTGAATGAAATACCCGTGCTGGCGGCCGCACCGATCATCGTGCCGTATGTGGCACCAAGCACGATGCTTCGTGGAAGCAGCGTGCCCAGGGGATTGTTCTGGTTGTCGACAATGTCCTGATCGCCGTAGTCGATCAGGTTGAACTCCAGGCCTAACACCCCAAGCAGCGACGACGGAAGAATTATTGTCACCGCATCGCCCGTTCCGACGAAACTGCTCGAATGATGGATGGCGATCTCCCGCTTCACCGCTGCTCCCACTCCTGCGGGGTTCCACCAGATTGCCTCGCTTGGCGTCCGACTGGCGGCCGTAGCCTCACCCAACGCCGCAGCGCGGGCGCCCACGGGAAGCAAGAGAAAGATCGCGCCTTCCGTGGCGGTGGGTGCTTGAGCTGGAAGCATGCTGGGACTCAACGCGAGCCCCGCCGCCAGCACTAGCCGACGCAATTCAGAGCGGCGTCGCCTCATCCGCGAGCATGATCGGGATATCGTCACGCACCGGATATCGCACACGGCACTTGTGGCAGATCAGACTGGGATCGGCCTCTCGGTATTCCAGCTCGCCCTTGCACCGTGGGCATACGAGAATCGCCAATAGTTGTGGGGACAGACTCACGATTCCGGCTCCTCGGGGACGACGTACCCCAGTCGCTTGAGCATGTGCGGATTTCGACGCCAGTTCTGCAGTACTTTGACCCAGAGGTCAAGGTACACCGGCTGCTCCAAGAGCGATTCTACCTTCACCCGCGCCTCACGGCCGATGTCGCGGATCTTCGCCCCTTTCAATCCGATCACGATCCGCTTTTGGCTTTCTCGTTCGACATACAGCACGGCACGAATGTACACGGGCTGTCGGTCCTCCCGGAACTCCTCGATCTCACACGCTACGGCATAAGGCAGCTCCTCTTCCAGCAGGTCGAACGCGACCTCGCGCACGATTTCTGTCACGAAGAAACGCACGGATTGCGTACTGGCGTCGTCCGCCGAATAGAGAAAGGGGCTCTCCGGGAGGCACGCTTGCACGCGGGCGACCAGGGTGGCCACCCCCTCGCCGGTCGCCGCGGAAACGAAGATCGCGTTAGGTGTTGCCACCGCCAGCGCCTGACGTTCGGCATCGGAGAGCACGTCGGCCTTGTTGTACACCGTCAAGATTTGCCCGCGAGGGACGCGGTCCAGCCGCCCGACGTCGGCCAAGGACGGTGACGGGCCGCGAGACGCGTCGGCGAGATGAACGATGACATCGGCCTCGAAAAGGGCCTCCAGCGCCAAGCCGCGCATCGCGCGTTGCAGCGAGTAGGAGGGATCGAGAAGCCCAGGAGTGTCGACCACTACCATCTGACACGCATCGTCAGTGATGATCCCGACGACGCGATCACGCGTGGACTGTGGTTTCGAACTGGTGATCGCGAGCTTTTGTTGGACGAGCCGGTTCAGGAGCGTGGATTTGCCGGCATTGGGGAGCCCGACAACGGCAACGATACCAGCACGAGTCATTGGCGGGTGAGGACGGAAGAACAGGGGATAGAACGCCAAACGCCGCCCCGTGAGGGACGGCGTTTGGAATGAGGTGCCGGCGACGGCCTACTCTCCCGCGCCCTCTCGGGCGGAGTACCATCGGCGCTGTAGGTCTTAACGACCGTGTTCGGAATGGGAACGGGTGTGGCCCCTACGCTCTGGTCGCCAGCGATTCGTCGCATCCGATGGAGGAGACTCCAACGGACGCCTTGGATTAGTGACAACAGCGGAAATGATCGTGGCAGATCGAATCGAGCTAGATCGAGCAATGCTCTGCGAAGAAATAAAAAGGAGAGTCAAGCCTCACGGGCAATTAGGACCGCTGCGCTCGGAACGTGTTGCCACGCGTCCACGTGCGGCCTATCGACGGAGTAGTCTCCTCCGGCCCTTTAGGGGGCTCAAGGCCCCGGGAACGTTCATCTTGGGATGCGCTTCCCACTTAGATGCTTTCAGCGGTTATCGCTACCGATCATCGCTACCCGGCGTTGCCCTTGGCAGGACAGCCGGGACACGAGCGGATCGTCCGACTCGGTCCTCTCGTACTAGAGTCCGCATCCCTCAACACTCCAACGCCCACGACGGATACAGACCGAACTGTCTCACGACGTTCTGAACCCAGCTCATGTGCCACTTTAACCGGCGAACAGCCGGACCCTTGGGACCTTCTCCAGCCCCAGGATGTGACAAGCCGACATCGAGGTGCCAAACCGCGCCGTCGATGTGAACTCTCGGGCGCGATAAGCCTGTTATCCCCAGCGTACCTTTTATCCGTTGCGCGATAGCCGTTCCACCCCGGGCTACCGGATCACTACGGCCCACTTTCGTGGCGGGTCGACCCGTCGGTCTCCCCGTCAGGCTGGCTTGTGCCGTTACACTCTAGAAGCGCGAGTACCGTCCGCGCTGAGCCAACCTTCGCGCGCCTCCGTTACTGTTTCGGAGGCGACCGCCCCAGTCAAACTGCCCACCTGCCACGGTCCCACCTGCGGTGTGCGCAGGCTGGTGAGGACGTCGTGTCGAGCAGGGTGGTATTTCACTGGCCCCTCCGCCAAAGCTAGCGCCCTGGCCTCACCGGGTCCCACCTATGCTACACAGTTCGAAACAACGTCCAATGGCAAGCTACAGTAAAGGTGCATGGGGTCTTTTTGTCCTGTCGCGGGGACTCGGAATCCTCACCGAGACTGCAATTTCGCCGAGCGCGTGGTCGAGACAGTGCCCAAGTCGTTACGCCATTCGTGCAGGTCGGAACTTACCCGACAAGGAATTTCGCTACCTTAGGACCGTTATAGTTACGGCCGCCGTTTACCGGGGCTTCGGCTCAAGGCGTCGCCTTGCGGCTAACCTCTCCCCTTAACCTTCCGGCACCGGGCAGGCGTCAGTGCGTATACGGCGCCTTACGCGGCTTTGCACGCACCTGTGTTTTTGCTAAACAGTCGCTTGGGCCGATTAACTGCGGCCGAGCGGAGCTTCTATGTACTAGTTACCCAGCTCGGCACCCCTTCTTCCGAAGTTACGGGGTCATTATGCCGAGTTCCTTGACCACGACTCACTCGTTCACCTGAGGCTGCTCGCCTCGCCCACCTGTGTCGGTTTACGGTACGGACACCTGCAGTTCTCCCTGCCAGGCTTTTCTCGCGTGTCGACTCCAGATCACTCGGTTCCGGGCGAACCCTTCCCCTTGCGTTCCCGTCTCGGGTTACCCCTACACGGTTAGACGGCCATCCACAAAGCCGCTGACCCTTTGTTCCACGGTCCCCTGACAGATCACCGTTCTGCAGGCGGGGCCGGAATATTGACCGGCTGTCCATCGGCTACGCCTCTGGGGCCTCGCCTTAGGGTCCGCCTCACCCTGCGCTGATTGCCATGGCGCAGGAATCCTTGGGCTTACGGTGCCAAGGGTTTTCACCTTGGTTTGCGCGTACTCATTCCGGCATCCTCACTTCTGGCCGCTCCAGGACAACGTTTCCACGGTCCCTTCACTGCTACCAGAACGCTCCCCTACCCCTGATGCTTACGCATCAAGGCCAAGCTTCGGTGGACCACTTAATCCCGACCATTCTCGGCGCATTCCCACTGGACTGGTGAGCTATTACGCACTCTTTCAAGGAATGGCTGCTTCTAAGCCAACCTCCCAGTTGTCAGAGTAGAAACACATCCTTCGCTATACTCAGTGGTCACTCCGGGACCTTAGCTGTGGCTCTGGGTTCTTTCCCTCTCGCCGTTGGACATTATCGCTCAACGACTGCCTCCCAGGGTCCGTGTCGATGGTATTCGGAGTTTGGTTGGGGTTGGTACCAGCTTCGCCAGCCCGCGCCCATCCAGTCGCTCTACCCCCATGACATACGCCCTGAGGCGCTACCTCAATAGATTTCGGGGAGAACCAGCTATCTCCAGGCTTGATTGACCTTTCACCCCTACCCACAAGTCATCCGAACGGTTTTCAACCCGTACCGGTTCGGGCCTCCACTGAGTGTTACCCCAGCTTCACCCTGCTCATGGGTAGATCGCCCTGGCTTCGGGTCTACTCCCGGACACTCGACGCCCTCTTTGCAGGACTCGCTTTCGCTACGGCTCCGCTGCAGAGCAGCTTAGCCTCGCGTCCGAGAAGTAACTCGCCGGATCATAATGCAAAAGGCACGCAGTCAGCCGCACCGAAGCCGAAGCTCCGGCCAGCCTCCTACCGCTTGTAAGCATGTGGTTTCAGGCTCTCTTTCACTCCCCGCACAGGGGTGCTTTTCACCTGTCCCTCACGGTACTCGTCCACTATCGGTCACACAGGAGTCTTTAGCCTTGGAGGGTGGTCCCCCCAGATTCACGCCCGATTACTCGAGTCGGGCGTTACTCAGGAACACCACTGCCGCGTCGAAGGCTTTGCGTACCGGGCTGTCACCGTCTTTGGCGCTCCGTTCCAGGAGACTTCTGCTCGCATTCCACGCGACGTCTGTGGGTCCTACAACCCCGCACTTCCGAAGAAGCACGGTTTGGGCTGTACCCGTTTCGCTCGCCGCTACTCAGGGCATCTCGGTTGATTTCTCTTCCAGCCGGTACTTAGATGTTTCAGTTCCCAGCGTTTGCTCGCCTTTCGGCGTGACGGGCCTTACGGACCGTCGGGTTTCCCCATTCGGCAATCTCGGGATCACCGCGTGTGTGCCACTCCCCCGAGCTTATCGCAGCTTACCACGGCCTTCATCGCCTCTGTGTGCCAAGGCATCCCCCACATGCTTTCGCTCGCTTGACTCATTCATCGTCAAGCAGAGCACGCGCGATCTATTCAACGAGTGAGCAAATCCAAAAGCGGATTGCATCACTGTGATGATTCGATCGTCCGTTCGACCTGACGGCCGAACGCACTTTGTCCCACGATCATTTCCATCTGTTGTCAAACAGCGGCCCCCTGGCAAGCCAGGAGGCAAGAATATTTGAAAATCGAATTCGAGCGTTGGATGTCGAGACTGGCGACATCAGAGTTCTTTCGGAGACCGAGGTCTCTTACTCGAAGCTCCGTTAAGGAGGTGATCCAGCCGCAGGTTCCCCTACGGCTACCTTGTTACGACTTCGCCCCAGTCACTGCGCTTGCCTTCGGCGGCTTGCTCCTTTCGGTTGCGGCACCGACTTCGGGCACTCACAGCTTCCATGGCGTGACGGGCGGTGTGTACAAGGCCCGGGAACGTATTCACCGTGGCATCGCTGATCCACGATTACTAGCGATTCCAGCTTCATGCCGTCGAGTTGCAGACGACAATCCGAACTGAGGACCGGTTTAAGGGATTGGCTCTACCTTGCGGTCTTGCTACCCGCTGTCCGGCCCATTGTAGCACGTGTGTAGCCCTGGACGTAAGGACCATGATGACTTGACGTCGTCCCCACCTTCCTCCGGTTTGGCACCGGCAGTCTCACTAGAGTTCCCGGCTTTACCCGCTGGTAACTAGTGACAAGGGTTGCGCTCGTTGCGGGACTTAACCCAACATCTCACGACACGAGCTGACGACAGCCATGCAGCACCTGTGACCGGACTCCGAAGAGGGGCCAGGGTTTCCCCCGGCTTTCCCGGCCATGTCAAGCCTAGGTAAGGTTCTTCGCGTTGCGTCGAATTAAACCACATGCTCCACCGCTTGTGCGGGCCCCCGTCAATTCCTTTGAGTTTCAGCCTTGCGGCCGTACTCCCCAGGCGGGGCACTTAATGCGTTAGCGCCGGCCCTCACGGGGTCGCTCCCCCAAGGACCTAGTGCCCATCGTTTACGGCGTGGACTACCAGGGTATCTAATCCTGTTTGCTCCCCACGCTGTCGCGCCTCAGCGTCAGCTACGGCCCAGCACACCGCCTTCGCCACCGGTGTTCTTCCGGATCTCTACGCATTCCACCGCTACACCCGGAATTCCATGTGCCTCTACCGTGCTCCAGCTCGACAGTTCGCATGGCCGACCCGGGGTTGAGCCCCGGGCTTTCACCACACGCTTACCGAGCCGCCTACGCGCCCTTTACGCCCAGTGATTCCGGACAACGCTCGCACCCTCTGTATTACCGCGGCTGCTGGCACAGAGTTAGCCGGTGCTTCCTCACCCGGTACCGTCACTCCCCTCGAAAGGGTCATTCGTCCCGGGCAACAGGGGTTTACGATCCGAAGACCTTCCTCCCCCACGCGGCGTCGCTGCGTCAGTCTTTCGACCATTGCGCAAGATTCCCCACTGCTGCCTCCCGTAGGAGTCTGGGCCGTTTCTCAGTCCCAATGTGGCTGGCCATCCTCTCAGACCAGCTACCCGTCATCGCCTTGGTGGGCCATTACCCCGCCAACTAGCTGATAGGCCGCGAGCCCCTCCATGTGCCCCGAAGGTTTCCTTCCACAGGGATGCCCCCATAGAAGCGTATGCGGTATTACCCGGCCGTTGGGCCGGCTATCCCCCACACTTGGGCAGGTCGCTCACGTGTTACGCACCCGTTCGCCGGTGACCCATTGCTGGGCCCCCTGACTTGCATGTGTTAAGCACGCCGCCAGCGTTCGTCCTGAGCCAGGATCAAACTCTCCAAGAGAATTCGATTTTATGGCTCTTCGAAACTGTCCTCCGCGTTTTCCGCAGAGTCGTCCGAATCACGTTTGTACGTCAGACTTTTTCTCTCCCCAGGACCTGATCGCGTCCCGGTTCAACGAGTCAGCCTCGCACATCCATAACGCTCGATTTCGATTATCAATCAGCTCTAGTCCCGCGGTCAGCGGGAGCCTCCAACCATAACCGAGCCAATAACCTGTGTCAATGGCTCGGAACCACGATCCTTCCCTTCCTTTCGACTCCAAATGCTCCCTGATGGACTCGAACCATCAACCTAGCGATTAAGAGTCGCTTGCTCTACCAATTGAGCTAAGGGAGCTCGTTGCTTCACAATGGTGCGCCAGGAGGGAATCGAACCCCCGACCCACAGCTTAGAAGGCTGTTGCTCTATCCAACTGAGCTACTGGCGCATCGGGATGGGCCGCGCTCCTGTGCGAACCCTGAGGTCGGGGCGGCCGGATTCGAACCGGCGACCTCCTGCTCCCAAAGCAGGCGCGATACCGGGCTACGCTACGCCCCGCTAAGGAACCGGGAATTGTAGCCGCGCTTCGCCTGTTGTCAACGTCCAGCGCGCATCGCCGCCAACAACGCCCGCATTGCGCGACCGCGATGACTCACAGCTTCCTTCTCCTCCGTTCCACTCTCCCCAAATCCCCGCCCCAAATCCGCCGAAAAGAAATACGGATCATATCCGAATCCCTGGTCGCCTCGGGCTGCCGGCATGATCTCGCCTAGCGTTTCGCCCCGTACGACCACTTCCCGTTCCGCGTCTACGTACGCCGCCGCACACACAAAGCGCGCACGACGATCAGTGAAATCTCGCATGGACTCAAGCAGACGCGCATTGTTCGCGTCGTCCAACCGCTGACCCGTCAGGTCCGTTCGTCCGCTCCAACGTTTGCTTCGGACGCCCGGTGCGCCGCCCAAGGCATCCACCGAGAGCCCGGAGTCGTCGGCGATCGTTGGCATGCCCGTCTGCGAGTGGAAGTATTTTGCCTTGGCCAGCGCATTCGCCTCGAACGTGTCGAACGCTTCAATGGCGTCCTCTCGGTCCGACGGCGTGACACCGACCTCCTGCAGATCGACCGCCACGTAGCCTTCACGGGCCAAGAGGGGACGTAGCTCCCGGAGCTTGCCCGGACTCCGCGTGGCGATCAGCAGTGTTGACGGCGTGGCACCGCCCGTCATGCCCCGAGCGCACGCTGCTGTGCGTCGAATAGCTGATCGATGCCGAGTCGCGCGACGTCCAGAAGGGCGTTCAGCTCCTGCCGATCGAACGTGCCATGTTCACCGGTGCCCTGCACTTCGACGAAGCGCCCTTCGCTGCTCATCACAACGTTCATGTCCACTGCAGCGCGCACGTCTTCATCGTAATCGAGATCGAGCAAGACCGCGCCGTCCACGACGCCCACGCTGATGGCGGCAATCCCGCGTCGGACAGGCGAAGCGCTTACGCGACCCGTTTGTACCATCCACGAAAACGCCTCCTGCACGGCCACACAGGCGCCGGTGATTGCCGCCGTACGAGTGCCTCCGTCAGCTTCAAGCACGTCACAATCCAGCCGGATCGTGAACTCACCGAAACGAAAGTCGTCGAGCATGGCGCGGACGCTGCGGCCGATGAGGCGTTGAATCTCCTGCGTGCGTCCGCCGACCTGCGAGCGTTCACGCGGCGTTCGCGTACGGGTCGCACGAGGGAGCATCGCGTACTCAGCGGTCAGCCACCCTTCGCCACTCCCCTTGCGCCATCCCGGCACGCCGTCCTCCACCGAGGCGGTACACAGCACGCGCGTCCGGCCGAAAACGGCCAAACACGATCCTTCGGCGTTAGGCGCGGTTCCCCGGGTCAATGCCACCGGGCGCAGCGCGCTAGCCGCGCGTCCTTCATGACGCATGGGTGGCTCCAGCAACGCGAGCGACCGTTGCAGTCGTGGAATGTCCCGGAGTCAGTGGGATCACCACCACGCGACCGCCGCGAGCACGTACCTCTGCAGCTCCTACCATGGTTTCCTCGCTATAGTCCCCGCCCTTAACCAGCACATCAGGCTGCAAGGCGCGAATCAGCTCCAATGGCGTGTCCTCTTCGAACACCACGACGGCGTCCACGACCGCCAACGCGGCCAGCACGTACGCCCGATCGCCTTCGTTGCGCACCGGGCGTGATGGGCCTTTCAGGCGTTTGACGGAAGCGTCCGAGTTCAGCCCAACTACCAGAACATCGCCGTGCGCTCGGGCGGCCAAGAGCACGTCCACGTGCCCGGGGTGCAGCAGGTCAAACACTCCGTTGGTGAAGACGACGGTGCCCGACTGACGTCCGCGCCACGCCACCGCGTCCGCGCGATCGCGAATCTTGCCGCGAAGCTCCGCCGAAGTCACTGCTCCTGCTCGACCGTGGGAGCAAAATGGAATTGGCGCACGAACAAAGGCAGTTCGACCGTCTCCGTCCACTGCGATGAGATGGAAATACCGCCACGCTGGCGTCGGATCGTCAAGCGCGTCGCTTCTTCGGGCAACCCGAGCGAGTCAGCAAAGGATGCCAGGCGGCGCTTGATGTCGTCATCGTCTGCTTTGGCGCCGAAACGCGCTTCCTGAGCCATCTCGTCGCGGAATCGATAGTACCGGAGGAACACTTCGCCGATATTCACTCCGAAGTAAATGACCGTCACCAGCAACAACAACGAAACAAGGCATCCGAGCTTGGACGTCCCGCGCCGATTTGTCACCACTGTGACTGCGCTCCTTCGATGATGTCACTGACAATCTTCTGCAACGCTTGCTTCCTGGCCCCTTCTTCACCACGATCCGGATACTCACCTTCGGCCTGTAGCCCACGACGCTCAAACAGGGTCTTCCCGGTCGTCTGATCGACGATCTCGACGTCCACAGTAATCTGTAGCTTTCGGCGCGCACTTGTCGACTTGGCGGGGTCCGCGCTGAACGCGATGGGTACGTCCGCCTCGTACTTGGTGATCGTTCCTCGCACGATAGCGGTGGCCCGCCCTTCCGGAGCTTCCCTGAGACCGAGCCGGCCCTCGATCTCCTTGCGCAGGATCTGCTGCAGCTCCAGCGTCAGCTCGGAACTCGTGGTCTCATTCTCAAAGGGAATCACGGCCACGCTTTTGACGTGGCTCGGAAGACCGCCGCCGGACGATAGGCTGTACAGGCAGCCAGTGAGCAACAGGATCAGACTAGCGGCGCCAAATCGCTTCATCGAACGCAGTATCCTCCAACTGTTTCGTGATCGCCATGCGAAGGGTGCGCCCCGCGCGCGCGTGGTGGTACACCACTCGACTGGTGTCCGAACGGATCACGTATTCCTCAATTCGCGAATCGGTGATGCGCTGCACTTGGACCAACCTGTTTCCCACGAAGGTGGCCCGCCACGCGGGCCCGCGACCTATGTCCGCGCGGAGGGAATCGCCGTCGACTGCAACAACCGTATCGGTGCCGGTCGGTGTGAGACGACCGAGACTCGCCCACAGCAATGGCACTGACGGAATGTAGCGCGACGCGTCCGCATCTGCCGGGAAAAATGTCGAGTCTCCCAGCAGCAACACGTACCCACCTGCCGTGCCGTTTTCGAGAAAGAAGTCCAATCGGACGCTGTCTGGCGCGGCGACACGGGCCACGCCCTGCCCCTTGGCGTGAAAGATCTTCTCCCGGTATTCCCAGTCGAACACCAGCCGCCGATGGCCCGACGGAATCGCCGTACGCGGTAGCACCTTGGGCGCGGGCACACCTGACAGGGGGCGCAGACGCGGCACCGACGCGCAGGCCGCAAGCATGACGACCAACGCCGCCCTAACGAGCGGTAAAGGGCCCCGACTGCAACAGCTCACGAATGTCGGACGGTATGCTCGCCGCGCGACCTTGGCGATCGAGCGCCACCAACATGGTACGGGCAGTGACGAGCTTGACGCCGGTGTCCGCGTTGAAAATGACATAATCGAAGGTAATTGCCCTTGAACCCGCAGACTTCAACGTCGTTTCCACTCGGATGCGGTCATCATACCGCGCTGGGGCGTGATAACGGAGCGAGGCATCGGCCACCGCCAACATCGTCCCCCGACGTTCCATTTCCGCGTACGGTAGCCCCAGTGACCTGATGAACTCCGTGCGTCCCATCTCACACCAGACCAGATATTCGGCGTGATACACGACGCCCATCTGGTCCGTTTCGCCGTAACGGACTCGCAGTTCGATATCGAGTCGACGCTCGCTGGTATTTGTGGGATCGCTCACAAGCCCAGGGCGCGGGCCCGATCTCTGGCGCTGGGTGTCAGCAGCGCGTTCTCCGGAATTCTCCCACCGGACTTGGCGACAGCAATCACGTCGCGTTCGGTCAGGAGCGCGCGACGCGTTCCGCGAGCAGGCCGGTGGGCCACAATCGTCACCAGATCGCCGTTTGCGAGGGCGGCGGCGTTTGCCTCATCGCTATCCAAGTGCACCTCGGTGGCGTGGGTCTCGCCGCAACGGACCAGGACGTCGTTGTAGCGGCACTGCCGGGCCCCGGCGCCGGCCACGACATCAACGAGATCTCCGTCGCGGAAACGCCATTGCGCGCCGTCGGCGACGGCCAGGTGCAGGTGACGCGCCGCGATGATCACGCCGGACGTCATCTCTAAGCGACCATACGGCCCCACCAGCGCTACACCACCCGCCGATTGCGCGAGTTGACCACTTGCCGCGATCGGGGGATTAATGCCCAGTGCGTGCGCGTCACCACGCGCCAGCTCAAGCTGCGTATGCGCGCGCAGTGGACCCACCACTCGAACATCGGTCAGGCTTCCCTTGGGACCGACCACTTGCACGGTCTCCTTCGCGGCGAACTGGTCAGGCTGCCGAATGGCGCGCAGCACGGACAGTTGGTCCGTGCCAAACAGCACCCGGGCGTCCTCGCGCGAGAGATGCAGATGCCGGTGTGAGATCCCAAGCGGAACCGACACGGGGAGACGTGGCGCGCGGCGCGGCAACGTTTGGTGCGCGCGATCTGGCCTTGGACTCTGGGAGGGTGGTCGTTGTACCTGACCAGCGGCTGCCGCCCGGGCGGCCACCACGAGTTCTCCCGTCGTGGTTCGGTAGGCGGAGGGCGAGGACACGCGAACCGGTGCGATGTCGCCGAGTGCCTGGGCCGCACCGCTCCATACCGGGGCAACAGCGTCACGCACCACCGCCTTCACGAGGCCACGCTGAGGGAGCCACGAAGCGCGAGGCGCCTTCTCGACGGAGCCGCGTCGACGGATCGCCGCCGCAATCAGAGTCGCCAGGCGTTCCAGTTCTTCCTCAGTCATACCGTCGGAGCTCCGGCGCGAAACTCACGGAGAAAAGTCGCGACAATTTCGTTGACGCTGTCGAGCGCCAACGGTGGCGAGGCAACTCCGTTTGCGTCACCGGCAACGATGTCCACTGCCCGGAGTGGGTCACGGTACGGGCGAATCTCCACGCCTAGGCGTTTGATGTTGATCAGATGGAGCGGCGTAATGTTGTCTGTCGTGATACTTCCGCCCCACGATCCCGGGCCGAGGGTCATGGCCGGCGCAAAACCGGTGGTGTAGCCGACAGCGCCCAGCGCAGTGTTGGAGTTGACGATAATTCGAAACGCCGGCTTTTCCGCGAAGAACCGATCGATGACGGTGGGATCCTGGGAATGAAGCCCTAACGAGTGGCCGATTCCGCCATAACGCAGCAACGCAATCGCACGCTGACAACAGGCTTCCCAGCCGTCTTCGACATAGAAGCCAAGCACGGGGCACAGCTTTTCGCGACTGAGTGGATCGCCAGCTCCAACGTCCGTAAGTTCCACGATGAGGAGTTTCGTAGTTGCCGGGACCTGAAATCCCGCGCGATCGGCAATAGCCACGGGCGACTGACCCACCACCTCGGGGTTCACTCCCTTCCCCGAAGCAGGAATCATGTATCGCTCGAGCAGTTGCTTCTCCTGGCCGCTGCAGAAGTACCCCCGCTCTCGGACAAACGCCTCCCTCACCGACAGCTCAATCGGCGCATCCACGATGACCGAGTTTTCTGCAGAGCACAGGACTCCGGCGTCGAACGTCTTGCCATCCACCACGTCAGCCACAGCCTTGCCGATTACCGCCGTTCGCTCGATGATCGCGGGCACGTTCCCGGGCCCGACGCCGTACGCTGGCTTTCCCGAGGCATACACGGCGCGCACCATGTCCGCCCCGCCGGTCGCGACGATCACGGCAGTGTCGCGGTGCCGCATGAGGGCGTTGGTCCCCTCCAGCGTTGGGGTGGCCATCACGTTCACCAAGCCTTCGGGCGCCCCAGCGTCCCTCGCCGCGGCCTCAAGTACTTGTCCCGCAGCCACCGTGCACTGGGTGGCGCGAGGATGCGGGGACATCACGATGGCGTTACGAGCCTTCACCGCAATGATGGCCTTATAGATCGCGGTAGAGGTCGGGTTGGTCGTGGGCACGATCGCACCGACAACGCCCATGGGCACCGCCAGCTCTCGCACCTTTCGACCGGCGTCCTCACGCAACGTGCCGACAGTCTTCATCGGCAGGACATATTCGAGCAGCGACTCCGACGCAAATCGGTTCTTGAGCACTTTGTGCTCGTAGACACCCATGCGTGTTTCGTCAATCGCGAGACGCGCGAGGCGCTCAGCGGCGCGCGACGCGGCGCCGGCCATCGCGGTCACTACCCTGTCGACGTCATGCTGCGAGCGGTCGGCAAAGGCGCGCTGGGCCTGAGCGGCCCGGGTCACAAGGTCGCGCGCTTCCTGGACACTCCGCAGATCGGCGTCCACGACCGCTGTGATCAGGCGCTGAGGGTGCGGAAGGCGGCGAGGAGTTCGTCGCGTCCGGCGCGCGCGATGTCGCGCCCTTTGATCGGGAAGGTGGCGATGCGGCGCGCCATGGCGCGCAGGGTGACGACCTTCTCATGCTCGAGCTGCGCCATGTCCACTCGACCGCCGGCCATGGGAACCGGCGCAGGCGCGGGGCTTTCGTCGTCAGCAACAACTAGCCCTAAGTCGGAGATCGGTCGTGGAATGACGTGGACAGCGACGAGTTGTCCCACGCGCTCCGCCGCGGCGGCTCCTGCATCCACCGCCGCCTTCGCCGCGGCGACATCGCCAACCAGCTTGACCGTGACCAATCCAGCGTCGGCACGCTCCGTGCCGATCAGCTTTACATCGGCAGCCTTGAGCGCGGCGTCGGCAGCCTCGATCGCGCCGACCAGACCTCGCGTTTCAATCAGTCCGAGGGCTTCCTCGGACCAGTCATGGTCAGGCGCTGTCACCTGCCGGCCCCTGCGGCAGAAGGGCTTCGAGCTCCGCATGCGGACGCGGGATCACGTGCACGGACACGAGTTCTCCCACGCGTTCAGCGGCCGCAGCACCGGCGTCGGTCGCAGCCTTCACCGCACCAACGTCGCCGCGCACCATCACGGTGACGTACCCGCCGCCGACTTTTTCCTTGCCGACCAGGCGGACATTCGCCGCTTTGACCATGGCATCAGCCGCTTCGATCGCCCCGACGAGACCCTTGGTCTCAATGAGGCCGAGCGCGTTGTGTGGCATCCGATCTCCTATGGGCGTAGCATCGGGCGCGAAGATGGGTGCTCCCGCGAGATTTGTAAAGAGCCCGCCGCGCGCGTAAACTGTGCGCGTGCTCCCGGGACCGTGCTACATCATCTCCGACGCGCATCTCGGCGTCGCGCCCCCTGAAACCGAACGCGCGCTTCTGCAGTTCCTGCGCTTCGCGCGGCGGGACGCTGCCGCGTTGATCATCAACGGCGACCTGTACGATTTCTGGTTCGAATGGAAGCACGTCATTCCGCGCGCCGGCTATCGGGTGTTGGCCTCAGTCACTGAATTTGCCGATGCTGGCATCCCCGTAATGTGGATCGCGGGCAACCACGATTGCTGGGGCGGCGAGATGCTTCGCGCCGAGGCCGGCGTGGACTACCGCATGGATGGATGGCGCGGGCAACTGGCGGGATGGAACTGTCGGGTGGACCACGGAGACGGCCTTCGCGTGGTGGAAGATCGGAAGTACCGAGGGCTTCGCGTGGTGCTTCGCAACACGCTGGCGATCCGGGCGTTTCGCTGGATACACCCAGACTTGGGCGCACGTTTGGCGTTAGGCAGTTCGCAGGCGAGCCGTACGTACAAGGCCAAGGATGACGGCGAGGGGCTGCGGCGCGTTGCCCACGAGACCTTGGCCGCGGATGCTGGCCTGGACCTCCTCATCTACGGACATTCGCACGTTCCTGCGCTGGAGCGTACGCCCACCGGCAATGTGTACGCGAATGCGGGAACGTGGATTGGCGACAGCACCTACCTGCGCGTTTCCGAGGAACGTGTTGATTTATGCCGCTGGACGAATCGCGAGGAGACGGTTCGTTCCGTGCCTCGCGTTCGTCAGTAGCGACGGACCGCTCGTAGGACGCTGATCGCCGGTGCGGCGCGGAAGCCGATCTGGATGGGAAGGTCCCACAACTGCGCGGACACGTACGCGTCTGCGCCAGAGAAGAGGTGGTTGAAGGCCATCGCCGCAGCCCAGTCTTCGACGTGCGTGCGCCGAGCCTTCACCCGATTGCCAGCATAGCGATTCTGGATCGCCTTGCCCGCCGTGGGAGGCCCTGTTGCGCCTGCCGCCTGCGGCTGGTATAACGCCGGGATGGAGTCGTAGCGATGCTCCTTGGCGAGCTGCAAGTCATACATCGACTTGGTCAGCATGGCAAAAGACAGCCCTTCGAAAAGGAAGTAGACCGCCCCAGCGCCCGAGCGACGAAGCCTGGATTGCCCGAGGCCAGGCAGCGCCAGTGAATAAAGGAAGGCGCGTCCCGGCGAGATCGGCGGTTTCGTAATGTCCCTCGCGGGTGCAACCGCAGGGCGAGGCGGTACCGGTTTTTGCGCGCCAGCTCGCACACTGTCGGCTCGCTGCGCCCGTGCGTCACTGGCGAAGACCAGGGCGATGCCCGTTAGAGCAAGAAGTGTTAGGCGGCGCAACGCTGAATCGGCATGAACCACGCTGAAGGTCGGACTACGCACCGCTGGCGGGAGCGTGTGGGAATCGAACCCACCCAACCCGACGTTGTCAGGTCGCAGTCGTTTTGAAGACGACGGAAGCCACCAGGCCCCATCCGCCCCCAATGGCTACGCGACAACCGAGAGCGCCTGCCGACCCTTTTGCAGGACCTCCCCAATCGCCACAGCCTCCGGGACCCGCGTAAGATACTCGGCAAGTCGATCGGGGGGGACGGCCACCAGCAGTCCACCCGATGTCTGTGGATCGACCAGCAGGGCCTGAATGTCGGCAGGCGTACCCCCCCAGTTCACGAGGGGTTCCAGATACGCGGTGTTGCGCTCGGCGCCGCCGGTACGCATTCCAACCGCGAGTGCCTCACGAGCCCCAGGGTAGACCGGGACCGAATCGCTGCGAATGAGGAGCGTTCGGTCGCTGGCCCGCGCAATGTGCGACGCGTGCCCCAGTAGGCCGAAGCCAGTCACGTCGGTCGCACATCGCACGCCGACCGCACGAGCCTGGCGAGCCGCGTCGGCATTCAGCGTCTTCATGGCGATGTGCATCTGTTGCAGCTGGGACAGCGCGGCTTGGCCACGCTTGCCGGCGGTGCTGAGGATTCCGGTACCGATCGGCTTTGTCAGGACCAGTTGGTCGCCCACCTGGGCCGCGGCGTTGGTGAACATCTGGTTGGGGTTCACCGTCCCGGTGACCGACAGGCCAAACTTTACTTCCTCGTCGGTAATCGAGTGGCCACCGATGATCGAAGCGCCGGCCTCCCTCACCTTATCCTCGCCGCCACGCAGGATCTGGCCCAGGACCTCGATCGGCAGTTTACCGACTGGGAACGCGACCAGGCTCAGTGCCGTGAGCGGTTCGCCTCCCATCGCATACACGTCCGAGAGCGCGTTCGCGGCGGCGATCTGGCCGAAGTCGTACGGATCATCGACAATCGGGGCGAAGAAATCGACGGTTTGAACTAGGGCGAGGTCGTCGGACAGCCGAAAGACCCCCGCGTCATCGAAGGTCTCATGACCGACGAGAATTCGGGAATCAGAGGGACGAGAAAGCGCACTCAGCGCCGCCGACAGGTCGCCCGGACCCATCTTGGCGGCTCAACCAGCGCAGCGCGCGAACTCGGTGAGCCGAAAGATCTGTTCTCTGGAGTTGGACATCGGAAACCCCGATACAAAGGAGGCACGGACGCGTGTCGGCGTCCGTGCCTTCCATTCTATATCTGCGAGCTGCGAGGCGGCAGCGCCCCCATGCGGTCAGCCCATGGAAACGATGGCGTCAATCTCGATGAGGACTCCACGCGGCAAGGCGCTCACCTGCACGGTGGAACGCGCGGGACGCGCGGTGCCTAACGCCTTGGCATAGACTTCGTTCACCCGTGGGAAATCGGCCATATCGTGCAGAAATACCGTCGTCTTCACCACGTCACTCCACGAGCGCCCGGCCTGGCGAATAATCGCCTCCAGATTGGCCAGGACCCGCGTGGTTTGCGCAACGACGTCACCACCGACGATCTGTCCCGACGCCGGATCAATGGGGATCTGGCCGGCAGTGAAAAGGAACCCGCCCGCTACAATACCTTGAGAATACGGTCCGATTGCGGCGGGGGCGTTGTCCGTTTGGACCTGTTGTACAGCCACGGAATCTCCGAGTTAGCGTCGTGAAAGAGAGTCGTGCGGTTGCAATTCCGTCGTCAGCTAGAACAACCCGACGATCGAGCCGTCGGGTCGAACGGCCATGCGTTCCGCCGCCGGCTCCTTGGGCAAGCCGGGCATGGTCATGATGTCGCCACACTGGGCGACGACGAAGCCGGCCCCGGCCGACGGGTATACGTCGTTGACCGTGATGCGGAAGCCAGTCGGTCGACCGAGCTTCGTGGCGTCGTCCGTCAACGAGTATTGAGTCTTCGCCATACATACCGGCGTGGCGCCCATCCCAATCGACTCGAGATAGTCAATGCTACGATCGGCCTTGGGCGCGTAATCCACGCCCTCAGCCCCATACACCTTGGTCGCGACCGCCAAAACCTTTTGGCGAATTGGCGCACTAGCGTCGTAAATCGGCGCGTACGCGGAACCGCCCTTGGCGAGCATGTCGAGGACCTCGCGCGCCAACTCCTCGCCCCCTTCCCCACCCTTGGCCCAAACCTCATTCAGTGCCACCCGTACGCCAGCCTTACGGGCCGTATCGATCACCAGCTGCAACTCGGCGTCGCTGTCACTTGTAAAGCGATTGACAGCGACGACGACCGGCACGCCAAATTGCTTCACGTTCTGGATGTGGTGCTCGAGGTTGACTATGCCCTTGCGCAATGCATCGAGATTCTCGACGGCAAGCGACTTCTTGTCCGCGCCGCCATTCATCTTCAGGGCTCGAACGGTTGCCACGAGGACCGCGGCCTCCGGCTTGAGACCAGCCATGCGGCACTTAATGTCGAAGAACTTCTCGGCGCCCAGGTCTGATCCGAAACCGGCCTCAGTCACGACGACATCTGCCAGAGCCAAACCCGCCTTGGTGGCAAGCACGGAGTTGCAGCCGTGGGCGATATTGCCAAACGGACCGGCGTGCACAAAAGCCGGTCCACCTTCCAGCGTCTGGACCAAGTTCGGCCGAATGGCGTCCTTCAACAACATCGCCATCGCCCCAGCTGCCTTTAGCTCGCCAGCTCGCACGGGCTTCCGCGACGCACCGGCCGTGGACCCGATGATGATTCGCGCGAGTCGCTCTTCCAGGTCCTGGGCGCTGGAGGACAGGGCCACGATGGCCATGATCTCGCTGGCGGGAATGATGACAAAGCGCTCCTCACGGACCACACCTTCGGCCGGGCCGCCGAGGCCAATGACGATCTTGCGAAGGGCGCGATCGTTCATGTCGATCGTGCGCGGCCAGGTGATGCGTCGCGGATCGATGCCGAGCACGTTCCCCTGCTGGAGATGATTGTCCAGCATGGCACTCAAGAGGGCGTGGGCGCTGGAGATGGCGTGGAAATCCCCCGTGAAATGGAGGTTGATGTCCTCCATCGGGAGCACCTGGGAATAGCCGCCGCCAGCTGCACCGCCTTTGACGCCGAACACCGGACCCAGCGACGGTTCGCGAATGCAGAGCGCGGTCCGCGTGCCCAGGCGGCGTAAGGCCTGCGCCAGGCCGACCGACGTCGTCGTCTTCCCTTCGCCAGCGGCCGTCGGGTTGATCGCCGTGACCAGGACCAGGCGTCCGCGCGGCGGGCGCGCGGTGACCTCGAGCGGAATCTTGGCTTTGTATTTGCCGTACAGGTCGAGGTCATCCGCCGTCAGGTCCAACTCTGCGGCGACATCGACAATCGGACGCAGGGTCGCGCGTTGCGCGATTTCGATATCGGAAGGAACAGACACAGGTCGCGTGAAGTGAGGGACTGGAAGCATACCGCATGCGACGCCCGAAACGCCGCAAAGCGCGAGGATCTTACGCGCGTGGCGCGCCAACCGCTAGAGTGAACAACCGCCGAGCGTTGTTCGCGCATGCCGTACCCAACACGGCCACATCGTCGCCGCGTACACGCGCAAGTTGCGCCAGTGTCTCGCAGACGAACGCGGGCTCGTTGCGTTTACCGCGATAGGGCACGGGCGCCAAGTAGGGAGCGTCCGTTTCCACCAAGAGCCGATCCATGGGGATCGCGCGCAGCAATCCGTCATCATGCCACTTCTTGAACGTGATCACGCCGGCAAATGAGATATACCATCCGGCGGTGAGCGCAACGTCGGCTAGGGACTCCGGTCCGCCAAAGCAGTGCATAACGCCGAGCACTCCGGCATCGCCCGCCGCGCGCACCATCGCCGAGGTGTCCTCTACGGCTTCCCGCGAATGGACCACCACGGGGAGACGCAACTCCGCGGCGAGCGCCAACTGGGCATCGAACGCGCGACGCTGCTGTTCCTTTGGCGCGTGATCGTAGTGGTTGTCGAGACCGCACTCGCCGATAGCGACCGCACCGCGCGCGACCTCAGCGCGAATCCCCTCAAGGTCACGACCGGATTCGAAGGTGGCCGCGTCGTGTGGATGAACCCCTGCGGTGTGATAGACGAAGCCGGGATGGCGCGTGGCGATGTCAAAAGCCCTCTCCGCGGCGGCCAGCGACTCTCCGATGCAGACGATGCCGTGAAGTCCGGCCGCTCGCGCACGGTCAATTGTCGCATCCCGGTCTGCATCGAACGCCGGATCGGCCAGATGGGCGTGACTGTCGACCATGGAAACCAAACCGCCGCGGCTGTTGGCCGCGGCGGCGTCAATCGTTAGGCCCGTGACGTGGTTGGCCGGCCACCGCGGACGGGAGGTTTCTTCGCAGGAACCTCGCTTTCGACCTCAGCCGTCGACTTGGCGCGCGCCGTTGTGCTCGAGACCTGGGCCTTGTCAGCGTCCTTTCGCGGGAAGCGGCGCTCGATGTAGAGCAGGATTGGGGACGCGACGTAAATCGAAGAGAACGTGGCGACGAAAATACCGAACGCCATGACCCACGCGAACGGACGCAGCACCTCGCCAGCAAAGAACAACAGGGCGAGCGTGGCTCCCAACGTGGTGGTGTGAGTCAGAATAGAGCGAGGCAACGTCTCGTTGATCGAACGATTCAACAAGTCGTACAACGGTTCCTTCCGCGCCTTCTTCAGGTTCTCACGCACGCGATCGAAGATGATGATCGTGTCATTGCCGGAGTAACCGAGGAGTGTCAGGATCGCGCCGACCACGACGAGCGAGACTTCAATGTGGAAGATCTTGATGAAGCTCAGGGTCACCAGAACGTCGTGGGCCGTGGACAGCACGGCAGCCACGCCAAAGCGCCATTCGAAGCGGAAGGCCAGGTACACGAGTGTCACGAGCGACGCCAGCAGCATGGCAATGACGGCGCCACGACGCAGTTCGCTTCCCACCTTCGGTCCTACGGCTTCGGTTCGATCCACCACGAAGCCGTCGGCGCCATACTTGGCGCGCAACGCGCCTTCAATCTGCTTGGCAATGCCCTCGGCCGCGGTCGCCTGGGCTTCCACCTGCGCCTTGTCCTGCGCGCGAACCGTAAAGTCGCGGTCGGAGCCGAATTGCTGAATCTCAGCTCCTCGCACGCCAGCGCCATCCAGCACACCGCGGATGTCCCCGGCCGTGGCTGGCGACTTGAACCGCAGCTGCATCAGCGTTCCGCCGGTGAACTCGATGCTGTAGTTGACGCCGCCCTTGATGGCGAAGGACGCAAGGCCCAGCACCATGAAGGCGATGGTGGCGATGGCTGCCTGACGCCACCACTTGATGAAGTCGTAGGTGGTGTTGTGAAAGATACGGATCATCAGATGCTCAACGTCTGAACGTTGCGCGCACGATTCAACCAGACGAGGTAGAACGTGCGGACGACGAAGATGGCGGTGAAGAGGGACGCGGCGATGCCCGCGATGAGGGTGACGGCGAAGCCGCGCACCGGCCCCGTGCCGTATTGATACAGCACGGCACCGGTCAAGATTGTGGTGACGCTGGTGTCGACGATGGCGCTTAACGCGTGCTTGAAGCCCTCGTCAATCGACGTCCGAACCGTCTTGCCGCGATCGAGTTCTTCACGAATCCGCTCGAAGATCAGCACGTTGGCGTCCACCGCGATGCCGACCGTCAGCACCAATCCCGCGAGGCCTGGGAGCGTGACCACCGCATCAAACCCGGCGAGGATGGCCATGGTGTACAGGATGTACAGCGCGAGCGCCGCCACGGCGAGCATACCAGAGAAGCGGTAGTAGCCGACCATGATCCCGACAACGAGGAGCACGGCGACAATCATCGCCACACGCCCCTTGTTGATCGAGTCCTCACCTAACGAGGCACCGATGCGCCGAACCTCGGCGATCTTGAGTGGCACGGGGAGCGAACCCGCGCGCAACACCAACGCAAGGTCCTGCGCCTCTTGCAAGTCGCGACGACCCATCGTGATCTGGCCGCGCGTACCGATCGCTCCCTGAATCACGGGCGGGCGCCCCATGACCTTGTCGTCCAGCACGATGGGCATGTAGTCGCCGATGTGCTTCGCGGTCTCTTGCCGGAACCGACGTCCACCTTCGTTGTTCAAGGTGAACTCGACCACCGTCCCTTCGATCGGATTGTTGTTGGGCTTTGCGTCCTGCAGGTACTCCCCCGTGATGATCGGTCGAGCATCCAGGATGTAGAACGGTCGGTACGGCTGCGTGCCGAGGGACACCGTGTCGCTACCCCAACGAACGACCTTGCCCGGCGGCAGCGCGGATTGCACCTGCGGCAATGACAGCCAGCGTTCCGCCCGCGGGTAGTCGGCCTCCGAGACGAAGTACTCTCCCGGCATCTGGCCCTGCTGCACGATGCGGGATAGCGGTCCGGCGTTCGAGTTCAACCCCGGAACAGTCGTGCTGTCCTTCTTGGCGCTGTCGGCGCCGACTCCCTTCTTGGTCGTATCCTGACCAAGGAGGCCCGCGATCTGATTTTGCGCACCGCTCTTGGATGCGGTCCCGGCCGCAGAGGAGTCACCGCTCGTTTCCTTGATGACCTGATCGAGCCGAGCGAGTGATTTCTCGAGTGCTCCCGTCTTGTCCGTCAGCATGAACTGAAGAAAGGCCGACTGCTTGAGCACCTTCTCAGCGCGGTCTGGGTCATCCACGCCCGGCAGCTCGACGATGATGCGATCGTTCCCGACCTTCTGCACCACCGGTTCAGATACGCCGAACTGGTCAATACGCGTTCTGACCACTTTGAGTGCGCGGTCCAGCGCGTCGCTCTTGTTGACCACGGCCTGACGAGACTCGTCGACTTCGAGCGCCACATGCATGCCGCCCTGGAGGTCCAGTCCGCGCTTCAGGGGCACGCGGCGGAGCGTGTCGTACTTCACGACCCCGCCAGCCGTGGTGCGCTCAATCGTGCTGCGGGGAAACAGCGCCCAGATCGACGCGAGCACGAGGGCGACAATAAGCCCCACTCGGTACTTCAAGTTCGTCATGCCGGTACGGATGAGAAAAGTGGATTCTTGGGAAGCTATGAAGGTTAGGCCGCCAGCCCCCCTCAGTCAACGGAAAATCGCTCCAGTCAATCGCTTGCGGCCAATAGTGTTTGCGCCGCCTCGGCGTCGCGTCCCAGCTGCGCAATCAGGGCGTCGGGGCCGTCGAAACGCATCGTATCGCGCAAGCGCCCAATCAGGTCGATCCGGACGCGCGCCCCGTACAGGTCGCCCGGAGTGCCGAACAGATGTACCTCGATCACCACTTCCTGATCCCCAAATGTGGGCCTCGGCCCCAGGTTGAGCATTCCGTCGAAGGCTCCACGAGGGGTTTGTGCGCGTACCGCGTACACCCCTTGGGGTGGGAGCAGCTTCCGCGGCGACGGGAGCGGGACGTTGATGGTCGGGTAACCGAGAAGGCGTCCGCGGCGGTCCCCATGAACGACCCGGCCGCCAATGGCATATGGTCGCCCGAGCGCGGAGCGAGCGCGTGCCAGGTCCCCGCCGGCGATGGATCGCCGGATGGCCGTGGAGCTGATCGGTGGTCCATCGCCGACGGCGACAGGAGGAACGACGTCGACCGCGAATCCCCTGGCCTGCCCTAGGGCACGCATGACTTCGAGGTTCCCCGTGCGATTTCGACCGAAGCCGTGATCGTGTCCCATGAGCAGGTCGTGCATTCGAAAGCGGCCGATGAGGACCTCGTCCACAAATTCAGCCGCTTCGAGGCGGGCCAGCGCGGGAGTGAACGGCAGCACGGCCACGTACTCGACCCCACTCTCGGCCAACACTTCCAGCTTTTCGTCTCCGACCGTCAGCAACGGCGGCGCCGCCGACGGGTTCACCACCTCGAGCGGATGCGGATCGAAGGTCACCAGCAACGACGGCACGCCTAGGGCGCGGGCGCGCGCCAGCAGGCGCGCGAAGACATCCTGATGGCCACGGTGCACGCCGTCGAAGGAGCCCACGGTGATCGCCGTGCGCTCTACGTGGGATGGCAGCCCAGAAGCGTTAGGCATCGCTCAGCACCACGCGTGGCTGCCAATGCGGCGGTTCACCCCGTTCGGCAATAGCCAGCAGTTCCCCCGACGGATCGATCAATGCCGCACGCGGCCCCGTCACGTGCGCGGGAATGGAGCGTCCCTGACGAATGGCGTTCGCTTGTTCGGGGGAGAGTTCGACCTGAGGCAGGTCGGCCACCAGCGTCCGTGCTGGCAAGATCGACGTGGCCCCCGCGCTTAGCGATTCCAAGCTGACGGCATCATCCACGACGAACGGACCGGAATGCGTGCGTCTCAGGGACACCAAGTGGGCCGCACCGCCGGTGGCGCGACCGAGGTCACGGGCCAGAGCGCGGATGTAGGTTCCGCGGCCACAGGTGATCCGCGCGCGAAGGTTTCCCCCCTCGTAGCTGCCCAACTCCCACCCGTCCACGGTGACCCTGGCCGGTTCGAGCTGCAACGGTGCCCCGCGACGAGCCGCCGCATACGCCCGCTCTCCTCCCACCTGCTTTGCGGAAAACTCAGGGGGAATCTGTTCGAGCTGCCCAGTCAATGACGGGATCACGCGCTCGATTTCGGAGTAGTCGGGAATATGATTGGATTCTCGACGCGTTTCGCCGGTGGCATCGTCGGTCGTGGTCTCGCGGCCAAACGCAATTTCGGCTTCGTACACCTTGGGGTCTCCGGGCACGAAATTGGCCAATCGCGTGGCGCGTCCGACCAAGACCACCAGCAGGCCCGAGGCCATCGGATCGAGCGTCCCCGTGTGTCCAACGCGTCGCGTTCCACAGACGCGGCGTACGGCGGCCACCACATCGTGAGAAGTCATTCCTGCCGGCTTGTCGACGAGCACGAAGCCTTCAGTCAAGATCACTCGCGTCTTGGTCGACCGCAGTGCCGTCCCGCACCTGGGCCAGTAGCGATTCGATCCGTGCCGCGCGAGCCACGCTGGTATCGAGGCGAAAATCGATCTCGGGGGCGAGGCGCAAGCGCAGGGACTTTCCGAGGCGAGACCGGAGATGCGATGCGAGCGACCGCAGACCATCGATGGTGGACTGCCGCTCCTCATCAGAGCCGAGGATCGACACGTACACATGCGCATGCCGCAAGTCGCGCGGGACCTCGACCCCGGTGACCGTCACGAGTCCGCGAATGCGAGGATCCTTTACGCCCTCTGCAAGAAATGTCGCGACCTCGACGCGAATCGCTTCTGCTACTCGATCGGGTCGTCGGCTATCACTGGTCATTGGCCCTTCCTGCCGCAACGTTCATGCTGATCGGCGGCACGATGCGGCACACTAAACCGCGCGTGAGCGGGTCTGGGCTCACCTGCCCTGCCCAGACCTCAATCGTTAGGACGAAGACCCGTCAGTCTGAAGGGTCCGTGCCACTTCTTCCTTGCGGTAGCATTCGATCACGTCGCCGACCTTGACGTCATTGAAGTTCTCGACACCGATACCGCACTCGTACCCTTCTTTCACCTCGCGGACGTCGTCCTTGAATCGACGCAGCGAGTTGATGGTGCCATCGTAGACCTCCGTGCCATCGCGTACGACACGGACTCGGCCCTGCCGGTTGATCAGGCCGCTGCGCACGTAACATCCCGCGATGGTGCCGATACGGGACACCTTGAAGGTCTCTCGCACTTCGGCCTCGCCGACGATCACTTCGCGCTCCTCTGGGCGCAACAACCCTTCGAGCGCCGCGCGCACATCGTTGACCGCGTCGTAAATGACGCGATACAGCTTGATATCGACGCCTTCGCGCTCGGCGGCATTGCGTGCGTTGTTGTCGGGGCGCACGTGGAATCCGATGATCACGGCACCCGAGGCGCGCGCGAGCAAGATATCCGACTCTGTGATAGCGCCGACGCCGCGGTGCACCACATCCACCTGCACTTCGGCGTTCGACAGCTGCGACAGTGCATCGGCCAAGGCTTCCGCGGGACCGCCCTGGTCCGCCTTGATCACGATATGCAGGGTGCGCTTGAGGCCCGCGGCGGCTTGCGACATGAAGTCTTCAAGGGTCACCGCGCCCTTGCTGGTGCGGCGACTCTTGGCCTCACGATCGAGGCGTTCGCGTCGCTGGGCGATTTCCCGGGCCTGCGTGGCGTCATCAACGACCAGGAACTGATCGCCCGCCATGGGAACGCCCGTCAGGCCCAACACCTGGACGGGGATGGCCGGGCCGGCCTCTTTCACGTGCTTGCCACGCTCGTCCAGCAGCGCCCGCACGCGACCAGAGTACAGGCCGCAGATGAAATCATCGCCGACATGCAGCGTACCGCCTTGCACGAGCACCGTCGCGACCGGACCCTTCCCGGCGTCCAACTGCGCTTCGACCACGGAACCCGTGGCCTTCTTCGCCGGATTGGCCTTCAGGTCCAGGATCTCCGCCTGCAGCAAGACTTGCTCGAGCAATTCGTTGACGTTCGTTCCCTTCTTTGCTGAAATCGGCGTGGACAATGTCTGGCCGCCGAACTGCTCCAGTACGATGCCGTGTTGCAGCAGGTCCTGCGACACCCGCATCGGGTTCGCATCGGGAAGATCGGTCTTGTTGATGGCCACGATCAACGGAACGCCCGCGTTGCGCGCGTGCGAGATCGCTTCCACGGTCTGCGGCATGACGGAGTCGTTCGCCGCCACCACCAGTACGACAATATCCGTGACCTGCGCGCCGCGGGCGCGCATCGCCGTGAACGCCTCGTGACCCGGCGTGTCCAGGAAGGTGAGTTGCTTGCCGTTGGGCAAGGTGACGTGGTAGGCGCCGATGTGCTGGGTTATACCGCCAGCTTCACCAGCGACGACGTTTGCCTTTCGGATGTAGTCCAGCAGGGACGTCTTCCCGTGGTCGACGTGACCCATGATGGTGACGACCGGCGGCCGCGGCACCAAGTCGGTCGGCTTGTCGGCCTCCGCCTGTTCGCCCATGTCGGCCGCATATTCCTCTTCGCGGACGGCCTGAAAGCCGAACTCTCCGGCAATAAGCTCGATCTGGTCGAAGTCGAGGCGCTGGTTGATGGTGACCATCAGCCCGAGGTTCTTGAACGCGAATCCCACGATCTGCGTGGCCGGCACCTTCAACGTCTCTGCCAGCTCGGCGACCGTGATGAACTCATTCACGCGCACCGTTTTCTTTTCACGCTCGGCGACCTCGCGTCGCATCGCCTCCATCTCTTCGCGCGAATCATCTGGCCGGCGCGGGCCGCGGCGCGCGGGACCACCGCGCATGGCGCCCATGACGCGGGAGATGTTTGCATTCACCTCTTCCTTGTCCACGGCACCACGCTTTCCCTTCTTCCGCCGGGACGGGGACGACGGCTGTTGCTGCTGCTGGGGCATGCCCGCGGCGGGTGTCTTGCGGTCGTCCCGGCGCGTGGGAATGCCGACGCCGCCACTTGGCGTCGCCGACGCGACGGGTCGCGGCGGGTAGTATGGACCCGACCCCGCCGCCGGCTTCGGCCGCGGGGCACCCGGGACGATGGGGCGCGGGCGCGGGCGTTCTGGTGCCGTGGACGACGTGCCGCCGGCGTGCGCCGTGGTTGGAGCTGGACGCGGTGGTGGCGGCGGCGGAATCACTTCGGGCTCCGCCGGTGCGCTCACTTCCTCGACCATCGTTTCTTCCGCCGAGCCTTCGGGGAAGCTGACGGGCTCCTCGATGACGACGTCCGGTTCCGGCGCTGCGACGTCCATGACGTCAGGCGCCGCCTCGGCGGCTACTTCCACCGCCGCGGGTTCTGCGTCGACCGGGGCTTCCGCGGGACGCCGTCGACGCCGCACGCCCGAGGCTGATGCGGTGCCGGCTGGCTCGGCGGGTTCGGCGACTTCGACCTTCGGGGCCTTCGTGCTCGCCTTGACGGGCTTTGCGGGCGCGGCCTCCGTTGTTTCGGCGGCAGCGGTTCCACGACGACGTCGAGCCGGCGCAGCGGCGGGTTTCTCGATCCGCGCGCGCTTTTCGCGCTCCCATCGTGCACGAATGCGCGCCACCTGGTCGTCGGTGAGCACGGTCAGGTGGCTGCGGACAGGCACGTCCATTTGCCGCAGAAGTCCAATGACTTCGTCGGCGGTGATTCCGAACTCGCCTGCCATGTCGTTCACACGAAGCTTGCTCAAACGTCCTCCTCGCGGTCCTTCGTCGACGGGCGCGGGGTCGCGTCCGTCGCCGCCTGCTCCAACAACGCTCGTACGCCGCGTGCGAGCGCTCCATTTGTGATTCCCACCGCCGCCGTCGTCTCACGTCCCACCGCGCCGCCTAACGCCGCCGCCGAAGGGCCCTGAAACGTCCGAATTCGCTTGGCGGTCAACATCGGAACCACCTTCTCCAGACTGTTCCTCGATGCGTCGGGCGCCACGATGGCCATGCGCAGCGTGCCACGCTTGGCCGCGTCGCGCACGCGCTCTACGCCAACCACGACGTTGCGCGCACGCACCCCCAGTCCAACGAGCCCCAGCATCTTGCGTTCAATCGTCGGATCCACGTCAACCGTTCTGTTGGCGTCCGTCGCCGTGACTTTCGGCCTCGGCCTCGTCCGCGTCCTCACCACCTTCTTCCGTCAATTCGTTCAGAATCGCCATGATGCGATCCGCTTCTTCAGGTGCAATGCCCGGGAGGCGCAGGAAATCATCGCGCTCCAGGTCAATGATGTCGTTCAGGGTGCGATAGCCAGCCTCCTCGAGCACCGCCACGGTCGCTGTCGGCAGTCCCTCGATTTCGGAGAGCTTCACATCCGCAGCCACGTCTGACTCTTCTGGCAGTGGCTGGAACATCGGCCCTTCGCTTCGCTCCAACCACTCACGGCTGGAGTAGATGTCGATCTTCCAACCCGTCAGCTCAGACGCCAACCGCACGTTCTGGCCGTTGCGTCCAATCGCCAGGGACAACTGGTCCTCATCCACCACGGCTTGCACCGTCTTTCCTTCGGGATCCAGGAACACTCGAGCGACACGCGCTGGGGCGAGCGCTAGCTTCGCAAAGCGCTCGGGGTCCGGCGACCAGGGCACGATGTCGATACGCTCGCCATTCAGCTCATTCACGACCGCCTGAACGCGCGAACCCTTGAGCCCGACGCACGCGCCCACCGGATCAATGGCGTCATCGCGCGAGACCACGGCGATCTTGGTGCGGCTGCCCACTTCGCGCGCGGCCGCCTTGATATCGACAATGCCCTGCTGCATTTCCGGCACTTCGAGCCGGAACAAGGCCTTCACGAAGAATGGATCGGAGCGACTGAGAATCAGGCGTGGGCCCTTGGGCGTCTCCTCGACGCGCTTGAGCACTGCGCGAATTGGGTCGCCCTGATGGAAGTGTTCGCGATGATTCTGTTCGCGATACGGGATGATGGCCTCGGCCTCGCGAAACTTGTTCAGCATGACGACCAACTTTCCGCGCTCGATCTGCTGAACCTCTCCGGACAACAAGTCGCCGACACGCCCCGCGAACTCATCGCGAATGCGCGTGCGTTCGCCTTCGCGAACCCGCTGAATGATGCGCTGCTTGGCCGCTTGGACCGCGCTCCGCCCGAACTCCGCGAAGTCGACTGGAATCTCCATGAGATCGCCGACCTGAAAGTCGGGATCTTCGAAGCGCGCTTCTTCCAGTGAGATCTCGCGTCCCGGGTCCGTCACCTCTTCGGCCACGGTCTTCAACAGGACGATGTTGATCTTTCCACTGGCTTCGTCGATTTCCACTTCCGCCTGGACGTTGGGTCCGTGCTTCTTGGCGAGCGCAGCATGAATACCGTCCTGGAGCAGGCCATGCAGCTCCGAACGGTCCAACTGCTTCGTGTTGGTCAACTCTCGAATTGCCGTTAGGATCTCGGCGGAACCGACCATCGCACCAACCCCCTATTGTTTCCAGCGAAACACCAGGCGCGCTTCCAGGATCTCGGAAAGCGGCACCCGACGTTCTTCGCCGTTCTGATCTCGTAAGACTGCGACTTCCACGCCCTCGGATTCTTCAGCACCAAGCACTTCAACCTCGACCCGCCCGCCAAGAAGCGTGGAGCGCACCTTGGCGCGTCGTCCCGCGAAGCGACGCCAGTCTGCCGTATTCCGCAGCGGACGTTCGACCCCAGGCGACGACACCTCTAGCACATAGTCCTTCGCTACCAATCCGGACGCGTCGAGCTTTGGCTCGATCGCCCGAGACACCTGCGCACAGTTGTCGATCGTCACCTTTTGCCCGTCGGTTCGATCGATTCTTATGTCGAGCAGCGGCACGCGGGCGGTACCCGTGCGCCGAAATTCCACTAAATCAAACCCGAGCGCGGCAACTTCTTCTTTGACAAAGTCTTCCAGCGCTTGGCTCATACCGTGTCGAGATACACCCCAAGAACAAAAAAATGTGGGGAGCCCTCCCCCACATTTGCGAAAGCGCCGGCCGACGGCCTACGCGTACGACCAATCTACGGTTGGAGTTAGGGTAAAGCTAGTGGCGCTCCAGCGCGCCCCTACCGTGCGCAGATCGCACCGACCATGCGCGCAGAGTCGCCACAACGATGCGAGAAGAATTGATCATTGTGGCAGCGCGAACACTTCTCGCTGACCGAAACGTCGCGGACGCCAGCGCTGAACGCCTGGTCAGCAATGATCGCGCGCAAGTCCACAGGAGTGGGTCGTTCAACGCTACGACCGGTGAGGCGCATGAAGACCTCCGGTCCGACTTCGTAACAACGACCGCAGATCGCCGGTCCGCAGTGCACCATCAAGTCGGACGCGGCGAGCCCGGCATCAATAAAGTTCTGAATTCCGGCCCGTGTGATATTTGCGACGGTGCCCTTCCAGCCGGAGTGCAACACGGCGCAGGCTCCCGACGCGTGCGCAACAAACACCGGAACGCAGTCAGCTGGGTGACTGCCATGAGTGTCTGGCGGACCTGGCTGAAATGGCCGTCAGCATTCGTAGTGACCGCAAAAATCCTCCCCAGCCGCCGCGATGAACGAGCACGGTTCCGCCATGCACCTGATGGGCGCACGCGATCCGCTCCGGTCCGATGCCAGCGAGGGCACCAACCGACAACCATCGGTTGAACACCTCGGCCGACGAGTCGTTGGATGATGTCAGTCCGAAGTCACCGGCCGCACGCGTCGTCGTAAACGCCACAATGCCTAGTGAGGCGAAGCCGGGGACCTCTTCGATCAATCCGTGCGACAACGCGCTACTCGACGACGCGTGTGATGCGTGCACCGAGCGCGTTCAGTCGCTCATCGATGCGTTCGTAACCGCGCTCAATCTGCACGGCGTTGTTGATCGTGCTCCGACCTTCGGCGCACAAAGCCGCCAGGAGCATTGCCATGCCCGCGCGAATGTCGGGCGACTCCACGCGCGCACCACGAAGCTGACAGGGACCAGAGACCAACGCGCGATGCGGATCGCACAGCACGATGCGCGCGCCCATGGCGATGAGCTTGTCGACGAAAAACAGCCGCGACTCGAACATCTTCTCGTGCATCAGGATCAGCCCGGAGCACTGCGTCGCCGTCACGATGGCGATGGACATGACGTCCGCCGGAAAGGCCGGCCATGGCTGGTCCTCAAGTTTCGGGACGTGTCCGCCAAGATCCGAACGAATCTCACGCGACTGTTCCGCCGGGACGATCAGGTCGTCGCCTTGCACCTGACAGACGATGCCGAGTCGTTCGAATCCCATGCGCGTTGAGCGGAGATGCTGCACGCCGGCGTTCACGATCCTGAGCGGCGACCGGGTGACCGCGGCCAACCCAATGAACGATCCGACCTCGATATGATCGGGGCCGATGCGATGCGTGGCACCCTTCAGGTCCGATGGGCCATGCACCGTCATGGTATTGGTGCCGATGCCCTCGATCCGTGCGCCTAACGCGACCAGAAACTGCGCCAGGTCTTGCACATGTGGTTCGCTGGCGGCATTGCGCAGCACGGTCGTTCCCTTGGCGGCCACGGCCGCCATCAACGCATTCTCGGTCGCCGTCACACTCGGCTCATCGAGGAACACGTCGGCGCCCGTCAGCTGAGACGCTCGGAACTCGTATCGATCAGAAGCGGAGACGGTCGCTCCGAGTTGCTCGAAGGCGAGGAAATGCGTGTCGACTCTCCGTCGGCCGATGACGTCGCCGCCGGGAGGCGGAAGCACGACGTGACCGCGCCTTGCCAGCAGCGGACCGGCGAGCAAGATCGACGCGCGAATTTTTGCGCAGAGCAACGGATCGAGGTCGTCGGTGCTCAACTCACGCGCGTGAATGGCGAGGGAGTTGTGGTCCGTCCATTCCGCATCGGCACCAACGGAACGCAGCAACTCCACGAGGGTTTCCGTGTCACGAATGCGTGGCACGTTGGTCAGCGTCACCGGGTATTCGGTGAGCAACGATGCCGCGATGATCGGGAGCGCTGCGTTCTTGTTGCCCGCTGGCTCGATCGAGCCCGAGAGTGTCGCGCCGCCCTCGACGATATACTTCACACTTGCCATTTGGTGAGCCGATTGGAGATTGGCGAAAGATGACCTGCGCCCGAATGCATGTTCAAGCTATCGCTTGACTTCCGTTTTTTCGTCTGGGTACGATCAGACACCCTCGATTCGAGGTTCCAATGTCGATACTGAACATGCTGCCGGCTTGGGCGGCGTTGCAGCAGACCACGACACTTCCCGACACCATCATCACGCGCACGATCACGGAGCGTGGATGGCTTGAGACCATGGTGGCCGTCGAACAGGCCATCGTTGGCCTGTTCATGCTGGGAATGCTGGTGGTTTTGGTCCTGATCCTTGTCGCCATCAAGAAGAGTGTGCAGGAGCTGACCAAACTGATCCAACTGTCGTTCAGCGACATCTCGGGGGCCGCTCATAGCGTCCGGAACGTGGCGGACGATGTGAGTTTCATGACCCGTTCGCTTCGAAAAGATGTGGAACGCATCGGAGATACGATTACCGAAGTCAACGGCCGCGTTCGTGAGGCGGTGGAAGGCGCGGAAGAGCGTGTGCGCCGATTTGGGGAGTTGGTGGACGTTGTACAAGACGAGGCGGAGCAACTAGTCGACTCAGCGGCGTCGGCGGTCAACGGCGTGAAGACGGGGGCATCCGTGTTACGGCGGGGCTTCGCCCTCGCGCGTTGGGCCGCCGGGAATCGTCAGGAGGAAGGCGGAGCCGGCGAGGAAGAGGAGGACGAGCGTCCCGTGCGGCGACGGCGCCCCGTCCGTTTCCGCTCGAGACTGAAGTCGAGGCCACGCCGCGGGTGACGTCGCATCGAACGATCGGCTGGGTCTTTGTCGCGTTGGTCGCGATGGCCCTGCTGCCGCGTGATGCATGGGCGTGGACGCCGGGAACGCACGTTTTCCTCGGGGAGGCCGTGCTGCGGTCCTCGCACCTGCTACCTGACGCGGTCGCGGCGCTGATCCGCGCCTTTCCCTACGAATTTCTGTACGGTTCCATTGCCGCCGATACCAGCATGGCCAAGAAGTACGCCGCGGCGGGTCGGCATTGTCATTCCTGGCCGGTCGGGATGGAGATCCTCGATCGAGCACGCGACGAACCGCTGCGTGCATTCGCCACGGGGTATCTCGCGCATCTCGCCGCCGACGCCGTAGCGCACAATTTCTTCGTGCCCAAGCAGCTGGCGATCACCTCGAGCACGACGGCATTGGGGCACAGCTACTGGGAGAGCCGATTCGAGATGCATCTGGGGGAACCGCCCGCACGGCGCGCGAAGGAGTTGATCCTGCTGGATCACACCCGAAGTGACGCGCACTTGGACCGCATCCTGAGCCCAACCATTTTCAGCACGCCCACGAATCGCCGGATCTTTCGCGGCATGGTGCGGGTCACGGACTCGGAATCATGGCAGCGCATCTTTCAGATGGCGGTCGAGCGCTCGCGTTGGGACTTGGGTGATGCTGAGGTCGGACGCTACCTCGCGCGTTCGTTCGACTACATCGTGGACTTGCTGACGCGCATGGAACACGCGGAGCCGATGCAGCTGGACCCAGCGGGCGACGAGCAGCTGAAGGCCGCGAAGTCGGTGCGACGGGCTGCGCTGCGAGCGGGCGGAGAGGTGTTGGCGGGCCGAGAGGCCGACAAGCGATTTGGCATGCCCGTCAGTCCGCTGAACTTCGCAGCGGTCATCTCGCCCCCGTTGTTCCTGCCGGGTCCGTCATCCCCAACTAGCTCGTAGCCTTCGCGAGCGCGGTCAGGAGGTCAGAGACTTTTCGCGGATCCGCCCGCCCGCCGGACTTCTTCATGACCTTCCCGACCAGAGCACCTAACAACTTTTGTTCGCCGGCTTGCAGCCGACGAACCTCCTCTGGATCTCGGCACAGACCTGATCGACCCGCGCCTGCAGGGCGTGGTCGTCGCGGACCTGGAGCAGCCCTTCCCGCTCGGCGATCGTTCGTGGGGCCTCTCCGGTGGACACCATCAACAGAAAAATCTTCTTGCCGGCACTGTGCGATACCACGCCGTCGCGAATCATGTCTAGCAGACCGCTCACTGACGTCGGCGAGACGGCGAACCGGTCGATGGTCTGCCCCGTGTGGTTCAACACCGCCTGCACTTCACCCATGACCCAATGCGCCGCCGCCTTCGCATCGCCGTGCGCCTGCGCGACGGCTTCGAAGTAGTCCGCGAGCGCGCGATCCGCCGTGAGCACGTCCGCATCGTACGCGGACAACCCATGGACCGCGACGAAACGGTCGCGTCGGGCCACCGGAAGTTCCGGTAGGGCGGCACGCTGTCGCTCAATCCATTCAGTCGTCAGCAACAACGCCGGAAGGTCGGGGTCAGGAAAGTAGCGATAGTCATGCGATTCTTCCTTTGGACCTGGCGGGGCGGACCTCGCCACGGTTGGCGTCCCAAAGCAAGGTCTCCTGACGCACGCGCTGCCCGCGCTCGAGCAGCTGGCACTGTCGCGCAAACTCCACCTCGATTGCCCGTTCGGTGTTGGAGAACGAGTTCATATTCTTGATCTCGGTCTTGGTCCCCAGCTCCGCGTCTCCGTGGCGGCGCACACTGACATTGGCATCCACGCGCAGGCTGCCTTCTTCCATGTTCGCGTCGCTGACCTGCAGATACTCCATCGTTCGTTTTAGCTGGCGAAGAAACACGCCGGCTTCTGCGGCGCTGCGCAGGTCGGGGTGGGTGACGATCTCGATCAACGGGGTGCCCGCCCGATTCAGGTCGACCGCCGTCTGGCCGGGAAACCGATCGTGGATCGACTTGCCGGCATCTTCCTCCATATGCACGCGTAGGATGCGTACGTGGCGAGGGAGGTCGTCCCCCAGCTGCACCACCACGAGACCGTCGACGGCCAACGGCTGGTCGAACTGCGAGATCTGGTAGCCCTTCGGCAGATCGGGATAGAAGTAATTCTTGCGGGCGAAGACGCTGCGCTCGCGCACGGTGCACCCGAGGGCTAGCGCCGCCGCCGCCGCCAGCTCCACCGCATGGGCATTCAGTACAGGGAGGGCGCCCGGCAGGCCAAGACAGACGGGACAGGTGAGGGCGTTGGGAGGGGCGCCAAAGACCGTGGCGCACGAGCAGAACGCCTTCGTTTGTGTCTTGAGCTGAACGTGCACCTCGAGTCCGATGACGAGTTCCCACGCCTCGTGACTCATGCCGTCTCCAGCGCGCGTTCCAGCGCGTATGCCACCGTCAGCATCCGCTGTTCATCGAAGGCCGCCGCCATCAGCTGCCCGCCCACTGGAAGATTCTCCACCTGACCGATCGGGAGTGACATCGCCGGAATACCCGTCAGATTCGCTGTCACCGTGAAGATGTCGCTGAGATACATCTCATACGGATCGGAGATGGCGCCAAGCTTGAAGGCCGTCGTTGGTGTCGTGGGGGTAAACAAGACGTGTACGCCGCTGTCGAAGACGCGCTGTACGTCGGCGCGGATGAGTGCGCGAACCGCCATCGCCTTGCGGTAGTACGCATCGTAGTAGCCCGCGGACAGCACGTAGGTCCCGAGCAGGATGCGCCGCTTGACCTCGGCGCCAAAACCGCGCGACCGAGTGAGTTCGTACATGTCACGAAGGTTCGCGTCGCCCTGGCGAACGCCGTAGCGCGCGCCGTCGAATCGAGAGAGGTTCGACGATGCCTCGGCCGGCGCCACAATGTAGTAGACCGGGATGCCAAGATCGGTATGCGGCAACGAGACGTCGCGCACTTCAGCGCCTAACGATCGAAGAGTGGCCAACGCGTGGTCGCAACGCTCGCGGATGCCGGTGTGCAATTCGTCCGGGAAGTACTCCTTCGGTCGGCCAATCACCAAGCCGGCCAGCGATCCGTCGGCCGTTCGGCGGAAGTCTGGAACAGGGCGATTGACGCTCGTGGCGTCTAGCGGATCATGGCCTGAGATCACCTCCAGGCCTAACGCGGCATCGTCCACCGTGCGACCGAGGATGCCCACATGATCCAGTGACGACGCGAAGGCGACCAACCCGTAGCGGCTCACCCGGCCGTAGGTCGGCTTCAGGCCGACCACACCGCAGAAGGCGGCCGGCTGTCGAACGGAACCGCCCGTTTCTGAGCCCAAGGCGATGGGCACAATGCCAGCCGCCACCGCTGCCGCCGATCCGCCCGACGACCCGCCAGGGACGCGGGATCGGTCACGAGGATTCCTCGTCGGCCCGTAGGCGCTGTGCTCAGTGGACGAGCCCATCGCAAACTCGTCCATATTGGTCTTGCCGATCAGGATAGCGCCGCTGGCCCGCAGGCGCGCGACGGATGTCGCCTTGAAAGGGCTCACATATCCCCTCGAGAATCCGGGAGCCGCAAGTCGTCGGCAGGATGCAACGTCGCCAGGTTGTCTCGACCATCACGGGTACACCGGCCATCTGGCGGGAGCGTCGGTCCGGCCGCTGATCCATGGCCTGCGCCTCGGCGCGGGACCATGCCCGATCTTCCCATAGCGTCGTGAAGAGCCCGTCGTGCCCTGCGCCAACAGCGTCGGCCGTCGCGAAGGCGTCCTCGACCAAGCGGGCCGCAGTGATCCGCCCCTCGCGTACCGACTGAGCCAGTTGCAACGCCGTCGATGCCCCGCCCTCGCGGTTGCTCATGCGGCGGAACCCGCGTCGTCGTGAGAATCCAACCGCGGCACCACAAAAAACCCATCGCGCGTGAGCGGCGCGAAGGACTCGGCGGGCCGCTCCAGGGCAACCGATGGCCCCTCATCCGCTCGAAGGAGTGAGCTCGACGCGGGTTCATCGCGCTGATCGGCGTCTCCCGTGTCAACGGCCGACAGGATGTCCATGTGCGCGAGGATGCCGTTCAATTCGCGTGTGAGCGCTTCCACCTCGCGGTCCGACACGCCCAGCCGCGCCAGCGCTGCGACCTTCCGCACATCGTCATCGCGGACGCTCATCCGTCCCAGTCCTTTTGCAGGCCGGCGTACGCTACGACCAAGCGCTTGCGACCCACTTCTTCGTCGTCGAAATCGATCGTGACCTTCGTCTCCTTACCGGAGCCGGAGAGTTCAGCGATGGTGCCTGGTCCGAACTTCGGGTGCTTGACTCGTTCCCCCTTCACGAATCGCGGCGTGTCCTGCGACTCCATCTCAGGTTCAAAGTTTGCGGCACGCGGACGATCCACAAAGGAACCCGGACGTCGTTCGGCGGCGGTCGGATGATCGAACCCGGCCGCTGGCGCGCAGACGTGGACTGGAGCGCTCCTCATACAATGCGCGTGGGAGATCACGCAGGAATGATGCGCTGGCGGGACGGCACCTCACCGTTGCGCCGTCGCGTGCGGGTAAGCGGTGAGCGTCAGCGCATCCTCGGCTCGGGTGATGCCGACGTAGAACAAGCGACGCTCCTCCTCCAGCTGGGACTCATCGTCACGGGCCTGGAGAAAGCGGGAAGAGTCCTTCCTCCAAGCCCGTCAGGTACACCACAGGGAATTCCAGCCCCTTGGCGTTGTGCACGTCAACAGGAGCACCGCATCCGCGTTGGGATCCAAGCGCATCCACCGCGGCAATCAGTGTTGCGCGCTGCAGGAAGTGATCGAGGGGAGTCAGGCCGAACTTCGCCGCCGTCGTCCTGCACGGTCTCCGCCGCCGATGCCACCAATTCGCGCACGTTGTCCAGTCGATCGGCCGCATCCGGACCCTCTGACTTCAAGTGCTCGTCGTAGCGTACGGTCGCAATCAGCTCGTCGCGCAGAATGGCGTCGACTGTGGCGTCCGCGGCCTTGGCGCGCAGTCGTTCGATGAGGGTGCTGAATTCGGCGAGTGCATTTCGAGCTGCCGGGCGCAGCCGGCACCGGCGTCCTCGCGCGGCCGCTCAGCACTGGATCTGCGCCGCCGTCGCCAGGCTCGCCAACATCTCGATGGACGTGTCACCCACACCCCGGCGTGGGACCGCGATGGCCCGACGGAACGCCTCATCGTCGCGCGGATTCCCGCACGAGCTTCGGTGTGTTCGATCAGGTCGCGAATCTCGCGCAGATCGTGCGTTGCCCGATCAGCCGGCGACGCCATGGCGCAGGGCCCTCTTCCAACGCACGGTCGGGAATTGGTGCGATAGAGGACTGAACGGCGGTCGCGTGCGGCCGAGAACCTACGTCTGAACGCCGTCGATGCACTCCAGCCGCTTCATCACGCTCGTCCAGGCAGGCGGCGATGATTCGATGGGTTCGCCGCCGGTGCGGGTCGCCCGCAGTGTCTTGCCACGCCGATCGCGATTGGGAAGGATGGCCGCATTCGCCAGCTGCAAGATCTGTGGAGAGGAACGGTAGTTCTCCTCCAAGCGCACGATGGCGGCGCCGGGAAATTCGTGCTCGAAGTCGAGGATGTTGCGAATGTCTGCTCCACGCCAACCGTAGATCGACTGGTCGTCATCGCCGACCACGGCCACGTTGCCGTGTGCACCACCCAGCAGGGAGATGAAGCGGTACTGGGCGCGATTGGTATCCTGGTACTCGTCAACCAACAGGTAACGAAAGCGGCGCTGGTACTGCTGGAGCAACTCCGGATGGTTGGTCAGCAAGTCGACGGGAATCGTCAGCAAGTCGTCGAAGGTGACGGCGTTCGATTCACGCAGCGTCCGTTCGAGCTCACGATAGACCGGCGCGACGATGCGGCTATGCGGATCTCGGGCCAGCGACTCATACTCGTCGGCGGACACCAGAGCGTTCTTGGCCGCGGAGATCGACGACAGGATAGCCTGCGGGGCGTGATCCTTGTGCGAGATGCGCAGCCGCTCCATGGAGCGCTTGACGGCGCCCAGCGTGTCGTCTTCGTCGTAGATGGTGTATGCCGACGTCCGGCCGGCGAGTGGCGCGTGGATCCGAAGCAAGCGCGCGCCGATCGCGTGGAACGTGCCAACCCACATACCCGCCGGCTCGCTGCCTAACAACTGCGCGATCCGCTCGCGCATTTCCCCCGCGGCCTTGTTGGTGAAGGTGACGGCCAGGATATGCCGGGGTTCAACCCCATGACCATGCACCAAGTGCGTGATGCGCGTCGTCAGTACGCGTGTCTTTCCCGATCCGGCCCCCGCCAGCACCAGCAGCGGCCCCTCCGTGTGAAGCACGGCCTCCCGCTGCGCGGGGTTCAGTCGGTCTAGGTAACGAGGCGCGGCGCTGAGGACATCTGTCATGCAGGAAAGGTAATCTGGAACGTCGCGCCCTTGTCGGATGGCAGGAGCGCCAGCTTGCCACCGTGGGCCTCCTCGGCGATGCGCTTGGTCAGGGCCAGACCAATTCCCCATCCCCCCTTCTTTGTGCTGAAGCCTGGCTCAAAGACCCGCTTGCGCAACTCGCGTGGGATGCCGGGACCGTCGTCCGACACACTGAGCACCACGTCTCCTTCGGGGAGCTCCACGGCGCGCACCTTCACCACGCCGCCGCGGCCGGCCAGCGCGTCGATGGCGTTCTTCAACAGAGACTCCACCGCCCATTCCAGCAACACGGCGTCACCACGCACCGTGGGAAGCCCGACGACTTCAGTATCGATGCGCACCGTGTGCGCCAGCGTGGGCACTCGTGCCCGAAAATATCCTGCGACGTCGTTCACCACTTTCGCGAGCACGACGTTGTCGCGTTGCGGCGGCCGGCCAATGCGCTCGAACCGGTGCGCCACGCGCTCCAACCGCCGGAGATCCATTTCCATGTGCGTAGTCGCCTGCTGCGACATGGGATCATCGACGCGTTCGCGAAGGAGTTCGATCCACCCGCTCAAGGACGAGAGTGGTGTTCCGAGCTGGTGCGCCGACTCTCGGGCCATGCCGGCCCAGACGCGCTCTCGCTCCGCCGTGCCACGCACGCGTAACGCGTATATGCCAGCCCAGAGCAGAAGCAGCAGGATCGCCACCTGTGCGGCGGGAATGATACGGAGGCCCTTGATCAAGGCGGTATGGCCGTAGTGGACGGTGCCAATATTTGCCATGACCACCGGTTCGTTCTCCGCATCGAGGACGGCCACGTACGACCGCACACGTGGGTCTTCGAGCGGCACCGCGAATGGAAGATTTTCGGCAGCTGTGGGCTGGCCACGCACGTCTGTCAGGATGACCGGAACGCCGGAGCCTCGAATGCTCGTCGCCAGATCGAAGAGTGCGACCGCGGGATCGGTGGTCGAGTCACTGATGGCGGAATAGACCCGTGCATACATCTGCCCGATCCGGGCCGCTTCGGTGCGCAGCTCGCGCACGACCCGCTGAGTGTACACGACGTACGACAACAGGAGCGTCAGCACCCCGACCGCGACGACCGCTCCCGCGCCGCGGCGCATCGCCTAACGAAGGACGTCGACGCCGAGGTACGGCTTCAGCACGTCCGGCACCTGCACGCTGCCATCGGGTTGCTGGTAGTGCTCCAGCAAGCAGGCAATCACACGGGGAAACGCGAGTCCGGATCCATTCAACGTGTGAACGAACCGCGGCTTCTCACCGGGCGCCGGCCGGTATCTGATGTTGGCACGTCGGCCCTGAAAGTCGGTGAACGTGCTGCACGACGAGACTTCCAGCCACTTCCCCACCCCGGGGGCCCAGCACTCCAAGTCCCACGTTTTGGCCGAGGCAAATCCGGTGTCCCCGGCGGCGAGCAGCGTGCGCCGATAGGGCAAGCCAAGCCGCTCCAGCAGCGTCTCCGCGTGGCGGGTCAACAGTTCGTGCTGTTCTGGCGATGACTCCGGTGTGCAATACCGGACGATTTCGACCTTGTCGAATTCGTGCACTCGGAGCAATCCCCGTGTGTCCTTGCCGGCCGCCCCTGCCTCGCGCCGGAAGCACGGAGTGTAGGCAACAAAGCCGTGTGGCAGGAATGACGCGTCTACGATTTCATCGCGGTACAGATTCGTGACTGGGACTTCGGCTGTTGGCACGAGGAACATGTCTTCGTCCTTCAGCGCATACATGTCGTCCTCGAACTTCGGCAGCTGCGACGTACCGGTCATGGTCGCGCGATTGGCCACGACGGGCACCCAGACTTCTTCGTAACCGTGTTCGCGGACATGCGTGTCGATGAACAGGTTCATCATCGCGCGGGTGAGTCGTGCCCCGAGCCCGCGGAAGACGATGAACCCCGAGCCGGCGACTTTTGCACCGCGGGCGAGATCGAGCATGCCGAGCGCTTCACCGATTTCCCAGTGCGGCTTGACGCCCTCGGACGGACGCGGTGTGCCCCACGTCCTTTCAACGCGATTCGCCTCTTCCCCACCCTCGGGGAGTTCCGCCAGGGTGATGTTCGGCAGGTCGAGGAGGATCTGCTGGAGTTCAGTTTCGGAGGTCGCCAGCTCCGACTCCAGTCGCGCAATCTCCTCGCCTAACGCGCGGCCAGCCGCGATAAGGTCGTCGGCGCTCTCCTTGGCCTTTTTTCGGCGTGCCACTTCCTGCGAGTTCACGTTGCGAGCTGCCTTGCGCTCTTCCACGGCCTGGATCATAGCCCGGCGCTCGACATCCAGCGCCGCCCCTCGATCGATGATCGGCGCGGTCGCGTCGAGTTTCTGCCGTCGACGCATCCCTTCGCGCAGCTCATCCAGCTGCTCGCGAAAGACTCGCAAATCGTGCATGGTCAGTTCTTGGGAACGCCCGGGAGGAACGAGCGGAAGCCGCAGTTTGGATCGTGCGTGGTGCGGAAGAAGATCTCACGCGTCGAACTCTTCACGCTATCCACGACAATCTTGCTGTAGATGACGGCCGAAAGCGAGAACGAACACTGGTCGGCGCTCGTGACCTCGAGGACCGCGGTATCGCCCGGCTTGATGACGGTCACCGAGTCGTACGTGTAGCCCGTGTTCGGCGCCTTGGTGAGCGCGTCGTACGTGGCGGTGGCCTTTTGCACGCCCACACGACGCGCCGTCGTCACCAGGCCGCCCATCAATTTCACCGGGATGAGTCGCACCTGACCCTGCGTGTCGAGGTCGAAGGCGACGTCGTAATTGTGCGTGGCGTCCACGCGCACCACGCTTCGAAATGCCGTATTCAGACCGGACGGAAACTCAGGAGGAGTGCCGGTCAGCGAATAGGCGATGAGCGTGTCCGTTTGCACGGCGACCGTTGCCTTGGCGGCAAAGGGGTCGCTGCACGCGAGCACCGATCCGAGGATGGACGCACTCAGGATTGGAGCAAGGAATCGCACGAGAAATCTGGTCTTGTTGAGCTGGACAATCACCGCGTAGAGTACCCCGTAACACATGAGACTTCAAGCGATTGTGCTTGACTTAATAGTAGTGCCCGTTATGCTTCGCACGACTTTTCCACCGGAGCCTGAATGCCGACGATTCGCGAGCTGGTAGCCGCCATCGGGCAGCGGGATGGCGTCGAGGCTGCAGTCGTACTCGGGCATGATGGGCTGCTGATCGACGGGCACACGACAGGCACGCTGGACGCTGAACGTTTGGCAGCGCTAGCGCCCGGAATCGTTGCCGCCGCTACCGAGTTTTCGGCGGAATGTTCCCGAGGAGCCCTGGTGTCGGCGGTCTTGGAATACGAACGAGGGATCGCGCTCATCTCCTCGTTGACGCCGGACGCCATGCTGCTGGTGCTCGTACATCCCTCGGCGAACGTGGGGGGGCTGCTGTTCGAATTGCGACGCCATCGCGGACACATCGCGTCCATTGTCTGATGAGCAGGCCTTCGCGTGCTCGCCGTCGCGGCGACTTCGCTGATCACCGCAGGACGCGCACCGACGTGATGAGGGAAGCATGAGCGTGTGGAGTGTGGTCCTTGCCGGCGGTGTTGGTTCCCGATTCTGGCCTTTAAGCACCCCGCGCCGTCCCAAACAACTGTTGCCGCTGATAGACGAGCGACCGCTGTTGATCGGGACACTGGAGCGCTTGCGTCCCCTGACGCCCAGCGAACGGACACTCGTATTGACCAATGCCTCACTGGTGTCCGCCACCCACGCGTTGGTACCCGACCTACCTAACGACAACATCATCGCCGAGCCGCGGCCGGCCGGAACAGCTGCCGCACTCACCTGGGCCGCTGCCGAGATCCTGCGCCGGGATGGACGGGACGCGGTGATGTTGTCCGTCCACGCGGACTGGGCCATCGGAGACCCTGCCGGGTTTCGAGATGCCCTGGCACGCGCAGGACAGATTGCCGGCGCGCATGCGTCGCTGGTGACGGTCGGAGTCGTGCCGTCGCGACCGGATCCGGGGTTCGGCTACATTCGGCCCGGAGATGTGGTCGACGGTGAGGCGCGCCGCGTTGCCCGGTTTGTCGAAAAGCCTGACCGCACGCGCGCCACGGAGATGGTGCGCGAAGGATGCCTGTGGAACTCCGGCATCTTCGCGTGGCGCGTTGGGGATTTTCTAGACGAGGTTCGCGCGCTTACCCCCGAAGTCGCGCCGGCGCTGGAATCGGCTGGCGGCAATCGCGACGCGTTCTTTTCCGCCGTGCAATCAGTTTCCGTTGATGTGGGTGTCCTGGAACGCAGCCAGCGGGTACTGGTGATTCCTGGCAACTTTGGCTGGGATGACATTGGCACGTGGGCGGCGCTGCGACGCGTGCGTGCGCTCGACGGCGCAGGCAATGCTTCCTTTGGCGCCGTGCACGCCGTGGATTCGCGTGATAACGTCGTGCACGCAGAACATGGGACCGTCGTGCTCTACGGCGTCAATGATTTGGTGATCGTGGTTCGAGACGGGATGACATTGGTCACGACCGTGGAGCGAGCGGACGACCTGAAGAAACTGGTGGACCAACTCCCCCCAACCGTTCGGGACCTCCCGTGAGTCTCGTCCTTTATGATGATGCGCGGGCCCGAGCGTTTGAGCCGTTCGCGCTGACGCGCCCCGGCGGCGAGATGCGTGCGGGGTCGGTACTCGTTAGGCGACGATGGGAACGTGCGCTGGAGACGGTAGCCACCGGCATGGTGGTCGCGCCGCACCTCAGCGAGTTCGAGGAAGCCGACACGCCCCCGATCCTCTCCGGTGACATTCCCGCCGGCACCGTCCTGGCCAACACGCGGTGCGCCGTCACGATGGACGAATTGCCGCTGGCGGACGTCTGGCGCTGTGAAGGCAGGGTTGCCGCAGTACGGCTGGCCAGCCCGATTTCGGGTGGCGCCCTGGCCGATGGTACGCTGGACCTGGCCTCGCTGGTGCCGCCGAGTGCGCGCACGGCGGACGTCGTCGGTTGGTGGATCGACGAAGTCTGGGACTACATTCGGCACCTTCCGGCCCTGCTCGAACACGACATCGAATGCCTGGCTGAGTCGTTGGACCTGGAGCCGGGGTTGCATCTGACGAAGCTGGGGAGGTTCCCCGTGTACGTGGAGCGCGGCGCGCGCGTCGATCCCTTCGTCGTCTTCGATTGTACGGCCGGACCAGTACTCGTCAGGCGGCGAGCGGCCATTGCCGCCTTCACGCGCCTGGTTGGCCCGTGCTCAATCGGACCCGAGACGCAGGTGCTGGGCGGGCGGATTGCCACGTCTTCCATCGGCGACGCCTGTCGCGTAGCCGGCGAGGTGAGCACAACCATCATGGTCGGCCATTCCAACAAGGCCCATGACGGCTTTGTCGGTCACTCCATTCTCGGTCGATGGGTGAACCTTGGAGCGTCCACGGTCACCAGCAATCTTAAGAACACATATGGCACCGTGGCGCTATGGACGCCGAGCGGCCTGCGGGATAGCGGTTTACAGTTCTTGGGGACACTGGCCGGGGATCACGTGAAGACGGCGATCGGCACCAGACTGACCACGGGTTGTGTGCTCGGCACCGGAGCCAACGTCTTCGGCGACTCCACCGTGTCCAAGGTCGTGCCGCCATTTTCATGGGGAAGCACGGGGAGCGAATCCTACGATTTGGATCGCTTTCTAGCCGTCGCCGAGCGAGCCATGGTGCGCCGCAGTGTCGTCTTGTCACCGCGCGTCCGTCGCACGCTGGAGCGCGCTTACGAATTGCGCTGGCAGGTCCGCGGATGAAGGTCGACGTCCTCGGAAGTGGCAGCCGAGGGAATGCCATCGTCGTCGACGGACAGGATGGCGAGGGAAGCGTGTTGGTCGATTGCGGGTTTGGGCCGCGGATTCTCGCCGGACGAATGAAGGCCGCAGGCGTGCGACCGCAGGATGTGCAGGCCGTCATCGTGACGCATGAACACGCCGACCACGTGGCCGGACTGCACAAGGCCGTTCGCCGGTGGAAGTGGCCAGTGGCTGCAACGGCCGGCACCGCCGCCGAAATGTCGCAGCCGCCGACTCTGACCCACAAGCTGGTCAGCGGTCGCGTGTTGCGTCTGGCGGGACTGTCGATCGAGACCATGCGCACACCGCATGATGCCGCCGAGTCCGTGGCCTTCCTGGTCACGCACGACCGGTCCGGAGCGCGCCTTGGGCTGGTGTATGACCTGGGCCATTGGACGCCTTCCATGGCGGAGCGACTGCAGGGACTTGATGCGATCATCCTGGAGTCGAATCATGACAGTGAGATGCTGCAGTATGGGCCATATCCAGCGTTCCTCAAGGCGCGGGTAGCGGGCGCGAAGGGCCACTTGAGTAACGTGGATGCAGGCGGCCTCGCGCGTCGCGTGGTACATCGCGGCCTTGGCACGATCGTGCTGGCCCATCTGAGTGAGCAGAACAACACGCCAGCCGTGGCGATGCAGACCATGAAGACGGCCTTGCAAGGCAGCGCGTTCAGGGGACGGCTGGGCGCCGCGCACCAAGACCGACCGATCCAGTTTTTCGTTGGAGCTGGTCGTCAATCGCGCCAACTGGCGCTGGACCTATAAGGGTCCGGCAGTGTTCAGCCTGCGCGTCGAAGGAGAACTTCCCGCGGGAACTCGCGAGGCCGTGGCGTCGGGTTTGGCGGCCTACAACACCCCGTTCATTGGCGTACGCACGGTGGAACCGCTGAACGTCATCGTCACGCGCGATGATGGGTCGATCGCTAGCGGGCTGCTCGGTGAGACGCGCTGGCAATGGTTCTACATCGACGTGCTGTGGATGGCCGACGATACGCGTGGACGGCACATTGGCACCCAGGCAATGCAGCTGGCGGAAGAAGAGGCGCGCCGCCGCCGCTGCGTCGGAGCGTTCGTGGACACGCTCGATTTTCAGGCCCGCGGATTCTACGAAAAGTTCGGTTTCGCGTTGTACGGCACGCTGCCGAACTATCCGCCGGGTCACGAACGCTTCTACTTGTTCAAGCGCTACGACAGCGTCTGACGCTGGATCAATTCGGCGCGTGCGTTCCCGTACCGCCGTACCAGCGCCCCTTGCCAAAGGCCTGCGATTCCAGGGGGAACGGCCGCCCGTTGGCGATCGAGGCCACGATCTGCTGCACCGAGCCGGGAAATGGAGACGGCGAGGCATGACCACCAAAGGGATCGGTGTACCACACGCGTGGTCCACCCGCGTTGGAGATGTCCGTCTGATTGAAGTATGACTCGCGCGAGACCCCGTTGAACAGCGACGCGGGATCATCCCACGTCACTGCACGCTGACCGTAGTTGGTGGAGGCATCGCACTCGCCGCCGCGTGCGCGCTCGCCGATGGGGCGCTCCACGTAGCACTGGTCGATCACGCGACTCAGGCGCAACGGCGCCGCCGGATCATAGAACCGCGACGGCGAAAAGACGGCAAAGTGCGGATCGAAGTAGGCAATCTGTCGCCCGGTCGCCGTCCGAAGGTAGTTCGACGTGATCCAGTCCTCGTACAAACCCGCTGAATACTGGGACCACTGGCCGGCGGGAACCAGGATGTACTGATCGATGCACGTCACGTCGGGAATGAACCGAACGCCGCCGCCGCGCGGGGAGTTTGGTGGCGATGGCGGCCCCGCTGACACGACCGTCGTCTTGTCGCAGGATCGGACAAATTCGCCAGGATTCCCGATGGCCGACAGCAGCCGTGCCTGTAGTTCCGTGCCGTCACTGCACTGCACGAAGTACTGTAGCTCATGCAGGTTGTTCGTGAATGCGTCGGGCGAGTGCGTGCCCTGATGAATTTTCATCAGGAAGTCGCAGCTGACGCCGATCGGGATCCGCGTCCCATTGATCGTCCGCTGCAACACGACGCCGTTCTCCCATTCGATCTTGTGCCCGACGTGATCTTCGTGCCGCGGATTAGAAGGATCGTACGCATCCAAGACCGCGTTCACGTATCCAAATGGGATGCCCTTCACCTTGCGCCACAAGTTCGAGCTGCGGGGGTCTCGACCATGTTCATGCTCAAACGTGCACCCGGTCGGATCCACCGGTGGGTGCCACGTCGGATACCACTGCCCATCGGGACCCTTCACGCGGTACTGATCGTGCACGGCCTGCGCGCACACGGGGAGCGCTGCCGTCGCGCGGCTCAAGACGATCTCTCCAGGTGGAGGATCGATGGGACCGTGCGAGTCGCAGGCGCTGAAGACCGTGAGGGAGGCGACGAAGACAAGGGATGGACGCAGGGAGCGTGGCATGGCGGTGAGTGGAGGTGGCCCCAACCCTCGCGCTTCCGCCCAAGCCCAGCCGTGACAGGGGTCACGGGGATGACCGACAATACCGTGCTGGTGTCACCACCGTGCACGCCCCTGTCACGCCGGTCGCAGCTAGAACGACAACCCGGCCGTGATCGGGATGAAATTCGTCTTCGCGTCCTTGGTATACACCTGGTACAGCCGGCCCTCGACAAAGATGGCCGCGTTCAGCACCGAGAGCTTCAAACCAACACCACCATTCCAGCCAAAACGCGTCTGGCCCTTGGTCAGAGCCTGAAACTCTTCCGTGGTGCCTGTGATGTTCTGCGACACGTTATGGCGAAAGACGCCGACGCCACCGATGACGTACGGTTTGAGCAAAGGCGTTGCAGCTGTAAGCACCAGGTTGGCCGACGCCCCAACCATGTTGACGTCACCGCTCACCTGCCCCGGTCCGACCGGCGGCAGCGTCACACCGCCGTTCGACTTGATCAACGGGTTGTCGATGTTACTGCGGCTGTAAAAGAGCTCGCCGCGAAGTGAGGCGGCCGCTGGAAGCCGGAGTTCAAGAAAGCCATTGGCGACCAGGCCCGGCTTTGCCGCCGCGTCGAAATCGCCGGTCGGGAGATTGGCGCCCAGCGACGCACCGAAGCCAAGGCCCGGACGCTGTTGTGCGCTCAGGGGCATGGCGAAGATGGCCGCGGCCAGTGCGAGACCAGCAGGAGTGCGAATATGCATCGTGCCTCCATTGCATTCGAGTCAGAGTGACGTGGTCGCTCAGACGACGCCATGCATCGCCCGGCTCCGCAGCGAAGCGACACGTCATGTCAGGGGAGACACGTACACGACCTCGACTGCACGACGTGCGCTGGATCACGTCCACGCGTTAGGCGAGCAAAGTGCTCGTCGTGCGTCGTACCTCGCATGCGGCGCAAGGGTCCCCGGCTCACCTAGCTTGGCGCCGCGGCCAAGATCGCCTGACCGCGAGCTCGTGCACAAACGAAAAGGGACCGGATCAAGTCCGGTCCCTTTCGCGTTCTCAAGAACAGTCGGGCTTAGTACATCCCGCCCATGCCGCCTCCCGGCGGACCGGCTGGCGCCGGCTTCTCTTCCTTCTTCTCTACCACCAGCGCTTCGGTGGTGAGGAGCAACCCGGCGATCGAGGCGGCGTTCTGCAGCGCCGTCCGCGTCACCTTCGTGGGGTCAATCACGCCCGCCTGGACCAGATTCTCGTACACGTCCGTGAGAGCGTTGTAGCCGAAGGCGTCGTCCTTGGAGGAGCGAACCTTCTCCGACACGATCGATCCTTCCGCGCCCGCGTTCTGCGCGATGATGCGGAGGGGTTCTTCAATCGCGCGACGGATGATGTCGATACCCACCTGCTCGTCGTGGTCCTCGAGCTTCAACCCCTTGAGCGAACGCTGCGCGCGCACCAGCGCCACGCCGCCGCCCGGCACGATGCCCTCTTCAACCGCGGCACGCGTGGCGTGCAACGCGTCCTCGACGCGGGCCTTCTTTTCCTTCATCTCGCTTTCGGTCGCCGCGCCCACATTGATCACGGCCACACCGCCGGCGAGCTTGGCCAGACGCTCTTGGAGCTTCTCGCGGTCGTAGTCCGACGTGGTCTTGTCGATCGCCGCGCGGATCTCCTTGATCCGGCCCTGGATCTTGTCGGTCTCGCCAGCGCCGTCGATGATTGTCGTGTTGTCCTTGTCCACGACGATACGCTTGGCACGGCCCAGATCGGTCACGACCGCGTTCTCGAGCTTGAAACCGACTTCGTCAGATACAACCTGACCGTTGGTGAGCGTCGCGATGTCCTGCAGCATGGCCTTGCGACGGTCGCCGAAACCGGGCGCCTTCACGGCGCAGACCTTCAACGTGCCGCGCAGCTTGTTCACGACCAGCGTAGCCAGCGCTTCCCCTTCCACGTCCTCGCCGATGATGAGCATCGGACGGCCCATCTGGGCCACCTTCTCGAGGATCGGGAGCAGGTCCTTCATCGCCGAGATCTTCTTGTCGTGGATGAGGATCATCGCGTCCTCGAGCACCGCTTCCATCTTGTCCGGATCGGTGACGAAGTACGGAGAGATGTAGCCGCGATCGAACTGCATGCCATCGACCGTTTCCAGCGTCGTCTCGATGCCGCGCGCCTCTTCCACAGTGATGACGCCGTCCTTGCCCACCTTTTCCATCGCCTCAGCGATGAGATCGCCGATTTCCTTGTCGTTGTTCGCGGAGATGGCGCCGACCTGAGCGATTTCCTTCTTACCGGCCGTGGGGACGGAGATCTTCTTCAGCTCCTCAACGACATGGCTCACCGCCTTGTCGATACCGCGCTTGAGGGCCATGGGGTTCGCACCCGCCGTGACGTTCTTGAGCCCTTCGCGGAAGATCGCCTGCGCCAGCACGGTGGCCGTGGTGGTGCCGTCGCCCGCCAGGTCCGACGTCTTGGTCGCGACTTCCTTCACCATCTGCGCGCCCATGTTCTCGAGCGGATTCCCGAGTTCGATTTCCTTCGCGACCGTCACACCGTCCTTAGTGACCGTCGGCGCACCAAACTTCTTGTCGATGACAACGTTTCGCCCCTTGGGGCCCAGCGTGACCTTTACCGCCTCGGCCAGCTGATCGACGCCGCGCTTGAGTGCTGCGCGGGCGTCCTGACTGAAATGAAGTTCCTTGGCAGCCATATGTGTGAGATTCCGTTGAGAGATTCAGTTACCGCGGGTCGCCGTTAGGCGTTGCCCGGGGAGCACGCGACCACGGCACGGGCGCGAGGCCCGATGGTTGGGACGCGCTTAGTTGATGACCGCGAGAACGTCGCTCTCGCGCAGAATCAGGTACTGCTCGCCTTCCACCGTCACTTCGGTGCCGCTGTACTTGCCGTACAGCACCTTGTCGCCCGGCTTGACGTCCATCGGCACGCGCTTGCCGTCTTCGAAGCGGCCAGGTCCAACGGCCACGATCTCCCCCTGCTGTGGCTTTTCCTTCGCCGTATCCGGGATATACAGCCCGCCCCGCATGGTTTCCGCTTCTTCGAGCGGCTTCACGACGACGCGATCCGCCAGCGGAGCCACCTTGGTGGCTGCTGCGCTCTTTGCCATCATAGCGTTCACCCCTCCGTACACTGGGTTGGTTGAAAAAGGATTGCCTAGCACTCGCGGACAATGAGTGCTAACAGCGAGTGAACGTACGGCGTCGGTGGCCTGCCGTCAAGGGACCGACGACTACGCGCCGAAACACTGTAATTTGTTGTGAGTAAACACTTTACAGAGGTCGCAGTGCGGCGCGTTTCGCGCGAGGTGGAGATGCTGCTGGCGGATTACAGCTTTTCTCGCCGCGACTCACGCCCCATTGGTGCGAATCAGCTCGTAAGCGATTTGCAAACCCTGCAGCGTGAGCGTCGGCTCGATGCGCTCGATCTCATCGCAGTGGGGCACGAGCATGGGAGCCAACCCACCGGTGGCGACCACCAAGGGCGTTCGCCCGTTCGGCCATTCCTTTTTGATTCGCCTGACGAGACCGTCCGCCGATTCGGCGGACCCCAGCAGCACGCCCGCGCGAATACACTCCTCGGTCCGCCGACCGATGACTCGTTCCGGCGCGGTGAGTTCTGTCGCCGGCAGCTTCGACGTACGGCGCACCAACGTTTCGAGCGCGGTGCGAAGGCCCGGAGCGATCACGCCCCCCAGAAAGACTCCCTCCGCCGTGATACAGTCGAAGGTCGTGGCCGTCCCTAAGTCGACCACGATCGTGTCGCACTTGAACAGGCGACTGGCGGCCAGGGTGTTGATGATGCGATCGGCACCGACGGTGAGCGGTTCCAACACATCCAACGTGATCGGCAGCGGCGAGCGCGCGTCCACCACGATTGGTCGCGTGCCAGCGAGTTGGTGACACGCCTCGGCCAAGGATTCAGTGAGCGCGGGCACGACCGACCCGATGGCCGTTCCCACGACGTCGGACGCAGAAATTCCCGCGCCGCCTAACAAGCCGCGGAGCAGGAGCACCAGCTCGTCGGGTGTCCGCGACACCTCCGTCACGACCCGCCAGTGGTGGCGCAGACGCTCGCCGTCGAAGAGGCCGATGGTCGTCTCGGTATTGCCGACGTCAAAGACGAGGATCATGAAGACGCGTCCTCCAGGACGAGTGAGCCGCTACCAAAGTGCACCACGCCATTTTCCCCCACAATCAGCAGGCGGCCTTCCGCATCGATGCCTTCCACGCGTCCGCGCCCGGGCGCCACTGCCATTCGACCGCGCGCCGCATCGCGAGCCGCGAAGGACGTGAGTTCGCCCGACGTGAACGCGCCGCGTGCGGCAGCGGCGCCGCGTACCGCGGGGACGATCTCCTCAAGAATGTCGATCCGCGACTTGGCGGTGGGTGCGAGTGCGCCGGCGTCCGGCTCGTTGGAAGGCAAGGCCACATTGATTCCGACCCCAATCGCAATCCACGCCGGACGATCGGCGTGCCATCGCACCTCGATCAAGATGCCGGCGACCTTTTGGCCGCGCACCAATAGATCATTGGGCCACTTGACCTGCACGGCGTGGTCAGCAAAGCGATCCAACGCGGCGGCCAATCGTAGGCCGACGCGCAGGGAGAGCACTTGCAGCGCAGAATGATCCGTCGGACGCTCGACCAGAGTCATCCAGATCCCGCGATCGCTATCAGACGTCCACGCTCGCCCCATGCGACCACGGCCGGCCTGTTGCGAGTTGGCAATCACCACGGTTCCGGCAGACGCGCCCGCGGCCGCCATCTCGTGGGCGATGTCTTGGGTTGAACTGATCGATTCAAAGACTGCGACCTGTGGCACGTCGAGTCGACGCGCCAACTCGTCGCCGGCTGTGCCGTCGTACAGGGTCGCGACCCGCGGTGTATCACCCACGCATGCCCGCCAGGATCAACACCGCCACGCCAACGACCAGCCGATACAACGCAAAGACGCCGTACGATCGCCGCGAGACATACCTGAGCAGGATGGATATGGCAAGCCACGAGCTGATGGCCGCCGTGAGTACACCGACCACGATGTTGACGCTGATGCCCTCCGTCCGCAGCGCGTCCGGGACCTTGAGAATGGCCGCGGCGGCGGTGACGGGCATGCTGAGCAAGAAGGAGAAGACCGCCGCGCTTTGCCGGTCCAAACGCAGAAAGCGCCCTCCGGTAATCGTTGAACCTGACCGAGACACACCCGGGATGAGTGCGAAGGACTGGGCGATGCCGATGAGCAGGGCGTCGCGCCACGTCATATCGTTGATACCTCGATCGGTGCGCGCATAACGATCCACCGCCCAGAGCAACACGCCCATCAGGATCAGCATGACGGCAATCAATGTTGGCGCACGGAAGATCGTCTCCGCCTTCTTCTCCAGTGCCAACCCGGCAATCGCCGCCGGCACCGTGGCGATTACGAGATAGACCACACGCCACTCTTCTGGCGTCTCTGCCCTTCCCTTCCGCAGGACGCGAAAACCCGACTGCGTCAGGGCCACCCATTCAGCCCGGAAGTACCAAAGCACGGCGACCAGCGTTCCCAGATGCAACGCCACGTCAAACGCGAGACCCGGGTCGTTCCAGCCAAATGCCCAAGGGGTCAGTGTGAGGTGGGCAGAACTCGAAATCGGAAGGAACTCAGAAAGGCCCTGAATAAGTCCGAGAACGAAGGCTTGAAAAGTGGTCATGACGAGGAAGGAAGAAACTAGGAGACCGCGGACATGGCATCGAGATACAAGGCTTCGTACTGTGGCACGATGCGATCCTGCGCGAAGCGCTCGCGGGCATCGGCGGCCGCGCGGTCGCTCATGGCTCGGTGATGCTCTGGCACGGACAGGATGCGAAGTGCCTCTGCGGCCATGCCGTCCACGTCACCGACTTCACGGAGCGCCCCCGTTACGCCATCCCGCACCACCTCGGACAACCCACCGGCGCGGCTGCCGACCACTGGAACACCGCAGGCCAAGGCCTCGAGCGCGCTCAAGCCGAACGATTCACGGTCACTCGGCAGAAGGAAAAGATCTGCGCCCGCCAGCAAGGGAGCCACCGCCTCGATGCGACCGAGGAATTGCACATCAGCGTCCACGCCTAACGAGCGCGCCTCTTCTTCGGCCTCGGACCGGTCTGGGCCGTCGCCAACCATCACCAGTGTGGCCGGGAGTTCGGCACGAACGGCGGCGAACACTCGCACCACGTCGCGCACGCGCTTGACGGGTCGGAAGTTCGAGATGTGCATGAGAATCTTCCGATCGCCGACGCGTTCTCGCAGCACGGGTTCGTACTTCGCGCGATCGTAGATCTCCGGATCAATGAAATTGTGAATGACTTCAACTTCGCAGCCCGCGCAGCCGAACGTGTAGATCGTTTCTTCACGGAGAAAGCGCGACACGGCGCTGATTCGAGTCGAGCGTTCGATCGAGAATTTCGTGATCGCGTGGAACGAACGATCCTGTCCCACGATCGTGATGTCCGTCCCGTGAAGGGTGGTCACGACGGCAATGTCACGCTTTCCACCATCGACGAGCATCTGGCGCGCAATCCACGCACTCGTGGCATGGGGGATCGCGTAGTGGACATGTAGGAGGTCGAGCTTGTGAGATTGCGCGACCTCGTGCATGCGAACCGCGAGGGCCAGGTCGTACGGTGGATACTCGAAGAGGGGATATCGCCCGACGTCGACCTCGTGGTAGTACACGCCTGGAAGAAAATTCGGGAGGCGAAACGGCTGCTGATACGTGATGAAATGCACTTCATGCCCGCGATGAGCCAGCGCGATCCCAAGTTCCGTGGCCATCGCCCCGGATCCACCATACGTCGGGTAGCAGGTGATGCCGATCTTCACGTACGCTCTCCGTGCCACCACGCGAGCGCGCGAGTGAGCGCATCCGCGTCCAGCGGGTTGATAGTCGTTACCTGAGCCTGGTCCAGCTGGTGCCGGAACCAGGTTCGCTGCCGCTTCGCATACTGACGGGTTTCCACCACTACGCGCTGGACCACCGCGTCACGATTCCATTCACCCACAACGGCTTCGCGAACAGCGCCATATCCGCACGCGGTCCATGCCGGCGCATCGGCGGGGACCGACGCGATCAGCCGTTGCACCTCATCCACCCACCCGCTCGCCAACATGTGTTCTACTCGCCGCGCGATCTGCCCCGCGAGGGCCCCACCGGGATCTACCAGAAGATAGCGCGCCGCGTACGCTGGTGCGCGACGCGCGATTTCGTGCAACGTGGACAGACGCGTCCCGGTCAGCAACGCGACCTCCACGGCCCGAAGCAACTGCGTGCGGCCCAAGTGCGCGCGCGCCGCGTCGAGTCGTTCACACCATCGTCGCAATTCAGGCAGAGGCAACTTTTCCAGCTCGGTGACTAGGGCGCGTCGGTGCTCCTCGTCTACGTCTGGTGCCTCGAAGAATGGCTCAAAGAGGGCGCGGAGATAAAAGCCCGTTCCGCCAACCAACAGGGGGTTGCGTCGCTGGTGGTGAATCTCAGTCACCCATTGGGGCACGCATCGTGCCCAGCTGTCGGCAGACAGTCGCTGCGTCGGCTCAGCGATGTCAACGCCAACGTGAGGGACGCGCGCCCGCTCGTCGGCAGTCGGCTTGGCCGTCCCTACGTCGAAGCCACAGTAGACCTGGCGCGAGTCCGCGCTGACGATCGTGGCTCCCACGGCCTCCGCCAAGGCCATTGCTAACCAAGACTTGCCGGCGGCGGTCGGTCCGACGATCGCGCGCAATACGGGGCGATCTTCAGGTTCTGCGCGCACCGATGCCTAACGACGACCGAAGCGCCGATCGAGGTCGTCCCAAGCCAGTTGCACCACGCTCGACCGGCCATGGACATCATGCGCGGGCAGTTCGGTGCTGGTCAGGGCGCGGACCAACGACACCATCTCTGCCTCGGACAGCGAGTCACCGGCCTTGACCGCTGCCTTGCAGGCGATGGTGGCGATCAGGCGCTCATGTTGCGCATGGGCGGTCGGCGATCGATCCCCGGCCCATGCCGCGAGTGTTTCTCGCAGGCATCGGAGAGCGTCAAAGCGCGGGTGCGGCAGCGGCACGCTATGCACCAGGAGCGTGGTGCCACCAAACGGCTCGATCTCGAAACCCAAGCGCGCGAGCACATCGCTGGCGGCCTCGTAGGCGTCTGCCTCTTCGGCGCTCAGGTGAACGGTTTCCGGCAGCAACAACCTTTGCGACGCGGCTTGGCCTGAGGACATTTCTCGCTGAAATCGCTCGAACAGGACCCGCTCGTGCGCCGAGTGTTGGTCGATCAGCACGACGCCGTCGTCGGCTTCGTACATGATGTACATGCGTCGCAACTGACGGAGCGACGGGATCGTGACGGGTGCGGGTGTCGCGTCGACCGCCACCTCGAAGTCGATGGCATCCGCTGTAGATTGATCAGCGTTGAAGAGGGGACCGTCGCCGCCGGCAGCCGGCAGGGGCGGCGATAAGAGCGGAACGCCGGGGGTCCACGGCGTTCCGGCCAGCGGCCGCGCACCGGGGCCATAGGCGGCCGCGGCACTTGGAGTGCCTAACGCCCGACGAACGGCATACTCCACCGCACGTTCGACCGTCCATCGATCGTGAAATCGCACTTCGGCTTTCGCCGGATGCACGTTGACGTCGACGTCCCCGCCCGGCAGCGTGACCTCGAGAAAGAGCGAGGGACGTAGCCCTGGCTCCAGCGTCGTGCGATACGCCGACTCCGCGGCGCGCACCACGCCGGCATCGCGCACGGCGCGACCATTCACCAGCAGGGTGACTCGCCGCGACGCGGTACCAACGTCGGCCGGTCGCTCGACTAAGCCGCGCGCGCGAATCGGCCCTTGCACCGCATCGACGTCGACGAAGCGCTCCGCATACTGCGGCCCCCAGATGCCAGCGATGCGCTCACGTAGGGTGGCCGCCGGACTGAGGGAGAGCACCTTGCGCCCATCGTGCGATGCCGTCAGCCGCACGTCCCGGCGTACCAACGCAGTGGTGACCAAGGTGTCGGCAATCGCGCGCCATTCAGAACGTGCACTGCGCAGGAATTTTCGTCGCGCCGGTGTGTTGAAGAACAGCTGACCAACCGTCACCGTCGTTCCGCGGCGGCGCGGTTCCGGCCGAATCTCCTGGATGTGTCCCCCCTCGGCGCGGATGGACGTGCCGGTACCGTCACTGGTGGAGGTCAGCAGCTGCAACCGTGCCACGGACGCCATGGCCGGCAAGGCCTCGCCACGAAATCCAAACGAGGAGACGCCCACCAAGTCCGCCAATTGCCGAATCTTCGACGTGGCGTGCCGCGCGAGGGCAAGCGCCGCATCGTCCTGATCCATCCCACCGCCGTCATCGCTGACACGAATGAGGGTGCGACCGCCGTCCTCCACTTCGATTTCCAGAGTCGTCGCGCCAGCGTCTAACGCGTTCTCGACCAATTCCTTCACCGCGGAGGCCGGGCGCTCCACCACTTCTCCAGCGGCAATCTGGTCAGCGACAGCAGGAGCAAGGACGGCGATGCGTGACATGGTTCAATCAGGAACGGGCAGGACGTCGCCGGGGGGACTTGAGGTGGGTGAAGAACCTTAAGGCCCGTCGCACGCCGCCTCAACGGCGCGTGGCTCGTCGGGCGTGGACCTCAACTTCGGAGCCCTTACCGCGGGGTCTCTAGCGAAATCACGTCTCGCGACTGCACCCATCCGGAGCGGCCGTCGCGGAATCGGACGCGTGCCCATGCCGTCTGCTCGCCGGTCGTGCGCGCCAACTCGCCGGGGAGAACCTCAGCCGCCTTTTCTGCGGTCAATACTGGCGCACTGCGCAGCTGGCCCCCCACGGCAACAATCGCGGCATGGCGTCCGCTGGCGACGTCGTTGAGCGCCAGACCAAGCAAGGCGGTGACAAAAGCGCCCACGATCAACCCGCCGCCGAGACGACGCCTAACGCTGCTCGCACCCGCCAGCGCCAACAGGTAGCACCCGATGAGCCAAGCCAGGGCGCCGCCAACGGCCAACCAGCTCAGCGGAATTGGCGGCACATCGCCGAACCACCCCCCTTCGAATCCGGGCATGAACTCCAGGTAGTCGCGGACGTCCTCCGCCGTCGGCTCCAATCGCAAGGCACGCTGCCAGCCGACCGCCGCCTGGGCAGTGTCGGCGAGCTGCCAAGAGACGGAGCCATAGTTCGCCCAAGCGTCGGGCGCCCGAGGATGTGCTTGCGTCTCCGCCGCAAACAAGGCGCGAGCCGCCGACAGGTCTCGCGCGTCATACGCCGCGACGCCACGTGAGAAATTCGTCGTCGCGACGGCGAGTAGTGGCGCAACGCCAGCGCTGGCGATGACGAGTGTCAGGATGGCCAGCTTGGCTAGCCCGTGGTGCGCATGAGCGATCTCGGCAGGGGGCAACGCCTCACCGTCGATGGACTGTAGCAGGCGCGCCGCCCGTTGTGCCGTATCGCCAGGAAGAGGACCCGCATTCCCAAACACCGCGCCGTCTAGTTCCGCGAGCAATCGACCAGCATCTGCCGCGACCTCGGGCGTGACGCCGGCCCGTCGGAGGGCGCGCGCCAGTCGCGCGTGGTTGGACAATGTTGGTGCTGTGCCCGGCACGCGACGTGACATCGCCAGCGCGAAGTCGCGCCGCAGATCGCTCGCGGAAATCCGATCCTGGGCGGCCATGGTTTGGATGCGCATCAGCGGCGTCTCGACCTTCACCCTGCGTGGCTTGCGCATCGCCGCCAGCACCAACGCTGGCACCGGCGTCAGCAGCAGGACCAACCAGTACCAACGCGACGCAGGTATTGGCGGGGATACCTCACCCCGGTACACGCGACGGATTGGCAGCAGTGTGACGGAGTCCGCATCGAAACGTTCGGATGCCACGGTGCTTCCCGATGCGATGACGACGCTGATCGGCTGCGAGCTGGTGACCAGGTAGGTGGCTTGGTACGGATCGAAATACGCGTATTCGATGGCCGGAACGATCAGGAGGCCCGGGCGACGCGGAGTGATGAGGAAATCGAATTCCTTCCGGCCCCCAACCAACACTCCCGCCGTATCGATGCGAATGCGTTCCGCCCCCGGCACGGCGTCCCCCCACTGCACCGTCAGCTCCGGTCGAGGGACCAGCGAGAGGTTTCCCACACCAGAAACGGACACCGTCAGTAGCAACGGGTCGCCCACGCGGCCGCGGCGGTTGTCGATGCGCGCGTCCAAGCCCAGGCGTCCAACCGCTCCACGAAAGGTGCTGGGGCGACCCACGGACGGTGGATCCATGACCTCCAGCGCCGAGGACTGAGTACGCTCGGTATGCAGTTCTTCACGACTGAAGAACGAGGACGACAGCGGCAGGGCGTAGTTCAGCCGGGCGGGAGGAATCTCCAGCGATCCCGCGGCAAGCGGGAACAGGGCGCGACGAAAGACATGGACTTCATAGCGCCGCCCATTCACTACTCGCGCGGGCGTTTGCACGCCGGCGCTCAGGTCGTACGTGAGCATGGAGCGCATCTCGGGCGGCACAAACTCGGGATTTCGCCGCATACGCTCTCGCGATTCGTCACTGAGGAACACACCGACTTCGTAGGTCGCCTGCTGCCCCACGTACACGCGCGCCGGCACGACGTGCGAACGCACGGCAATGTCTTCACGGCCGGTGAGTGGCGCGGCACTCACGATGAGTGGTGCGCCTGCCGAGACCTGATTATCCACGGCTCCGGTCGCTGCCTGTGCTGCAGCGTGCCGTCCGATGGCCAGCAGCAGGAGCAACGCTTTGCGCCACGCGTTCCGACTCACCAGTCGCGTCCTCCCTTTGGCGGCGGGCGCGTCTGCTTCTGCTTCTTGCCTTGCACACCGCGTTCGTCGCGCGCGGCGCTGTTCAACAGCTGTTCCGCTTGCTGTTGCCCGAGTCCCCCACTGGGCTTCTCATTTTGCTGTTGATCCTGCGGCTGCGCGTTGCTCTGGTTTGAGCCGCCTCCCCCTCCACCGCCGCCCCCCGACTTTTGCTTTCGCAACGCCAGCTCATAGTTCCACTTGGCGTCCATGTCGCCAGGACGCATGAGGAGCGCGCGCTTGTAGCCGTCGAGCGCTCCCTCCAGTTCCTGCTTGGTCGAGTCGGCGCCGTCCGCGCCGGCTAACCCGCGCTTCAGGTGCGCCAGTCCGTAGTTGAACAGGGCCCGAAACCGGAGCTCGGTCGGTTCGGGCCGCACGGCGCGCTCGAGGGGTTCGATGGCAGATGCAGCTGAATCGTTGGCCACCATGGCGGTCCCGAGATTGTACAAGGCCTGGGCGCTCCCGGCATCGCGTCGAACGGCCGAACGATACAGGGCGACGGACGCCGTGTAGTTCCCGCTGCGGAAGGCCCGGGCTCCCTGCGCCGATGGATCGTTCCGCCAGACGCAACCTTGCAGGGTGACCAACAGGCCCGCCGCCATGAGCAGTCGACGCCGCGTGGCCCGATCGGCGAGCCAGGTATCCAGCAACAGCAGCAACAAGGCTGGCAGCAGGAAGAGCTGGAATCGACGGGTGTATTCGCGCCCGCTTTGCACCGTGCGCCCCGAGGCACGCAGCGACCTGAGCGCCTGCCGAATCCGCGACGCCTTGTCGGACTCACTGGCGTCGATGAATGTGCCGTGTGACTCATCCGCCGCGGCGCGCAGCATGAGTGGCGTGTACTTCGTGATCACGACTTGTCCTTCATCATCCCTCTTGGGAACGATCCGGTCCCCATCGCGCAACGGAATCGTGCTCCCTTGCTCGGTCCCGAATCCCACGGCAATGATCGGAATGCCGGCTTCCCCAGCTTTTCTGGCTGCCTCGGCGATATCTCCCTCGGGCTCAAACGCCTCGCCATCACTCATCAGCACGATGGCCCGGTCGCCGGCACCTTGCGTCGTCTGCAGCAGTTCCACGGCCTGACTGATGGTGCGAGCCAATGAACTTCCCGCCTGCCCCACGATGGACGGATCGAGGTTTTCCAGAAAGAGATCCAGAGCGCCGTCATCCACCGTGAGCGGAGTAAGGATGTAGCTACGTCCGGCAAAGGCCAGCAGCGCCACGCGATCGCCGCCCGACATCGCTCGCAGGCGACGAACCTCTTGCTTCATACGCTCCAGCCGGCTGGGGCGTTCATCGGTTGCCGTCATGGACAACGAGGCATCGAGGGCGAGGACCAGGTCGACGCCCTCACCGCGAACGAGGGTGCGTTCCTCACCCCACCGTGGGCCGGCCAGGGCCACCAGAGCGAGGAGCGCGGCCGTGCCCAGCCGCCATGCGCGCGGTCCAGGCCGCCGCCACGCCTGGTCTGGCACCAGCTGCATCAGCAGGGCCGGTGCGGCAAACTTCGTTAGGCGCTTGCGTCGCCTCCGCCACCCGATGACCACCAGGGCCCCGATCACAATCGCCAGCACGGCGGCGACGGGAAGAAACCATGGCCAATCCACGCGGGCCGTCATGCCGCTTCCCGCGCCACTGGCGCGTGTAAAGCCGAGTCAATGCCATGGACCATGCCCCGGGCATCCTGACCCATGGCCAGCGCCCGATCGGCCGTAAGCGGCTTCCGCGCGAACTTCACCAAATCGGCCTCGATCAACAGGGCCGCCATGGCGTTCGCCGGCACCGCGGTCTGGTCCCGAATGGCGACGAGGAGTTCTGAGGTCGTGAGGGCCGCCGGCGCTGCTGGGACGACGCGCGCGAGATAATCGCGCAGCACCTCGATGACCAAGGCGGCGTGACGCGCCCGCTCACCAGCAGCCACCAACCCGAGTTTCTCCACCCGGTCAAACGCCTCATCGGCCAACGTCAGGGGGTCCACGGCGACGGCCACGGCAACGCGTCGGCGGCGGCGCCACCAGGCCCACAGCAGCAGCAACACCACGACGGCCGCTGCCGCCAGCACCAACCACCACCACCACGGCGGCGGAATATCCATGACATCCCGCGGAGGTTTTGGAATGCGCAACGCGGAGTCCGCTGGGAGCACCGACTTCACGACGATGGAAAGCCGACCCACGGCCAATCGGTGATCCCCATCGGCATCGTGCACCAGGACATCAGGCACGGCAATCGGCAGGGAACCCACATCCCAAGCCGCCAGCCGATACGTGGCCGACTGCTCCACCGCGGTTGTGTCAGTTGAGGGTACAACCACCACCGGATCCAGTGCTTCGACGGCGCGGTTGGAGTCCAGTCGAGTCGGGAACTCGATCGATGCCCCCGCGGCGGCACGCACCCGCACCACCAATCGAAACGGCTCGCCCACCGTGACCGTGTCGGGCCGCACGGCAATGCCAATTTGCGGCCGCGGCGCCTGCCCGGCGCCTTGCACGGCCAACACGAGCATCAACAGCTGAACGATCATCGGTGGCGACGCCGCCGCTCGCGGGCGCGAAAGAAGCGCAGCAAGGGCTCGAGGTATCCGCTCTCGGTCGTCATCGGAACTTCGTCGATGGACAACCGACGAAACAGCGCGCGTCGCTCCTGCCGCTCCTTGTTCACGCTCTCCACGAATCGACTGCGGACCTTGGGATCGCTCGTGTCCACGTCGAACGTGGCCCCCGATTCCGGATCCACAAAACGCGCTAACCCAATGTCGGGCAGAGCCTGCTCACTGGGATCTTCGAGCGACGCCACAATGACGTCGTGGCGCTGCGATAACAGTTTGAGCGATCGCTCGAAGTCTCCGGCAAATCCGTCGGAGATCAGGAAGACGATGGCATGGTGGTGCAGCATGCGGCGCAGGTAATCGAGCGCCTCGGGAATGTCTGTTCCCCGTCCCACCGGTTCGTGCACGAGAACGTCGCGCACAATTCGCATCGCGTGGCGACGGCCTTTCCCTGGCGGTACCACGTGCTCGACGCGATCGGTGAAGAGCATGACGCCCACCCGATCGTTGTTCCGAACGGCCGACATGGTGAGGACCGCCGCGAGTTCGGTAGCCATTTCGGCCTTGAATCGTTGGACGGTCCCGAATCGTGTGGATCCCGACAGGTCGACGGCCAGCATGACCGTCAGCTCCCGCTCCTCGATGTACCGTTTCACGAACGGCCGGCGCATCCGGGCGGTGACGTTCCAGTCGATCGAGCGGACTTCGTCCCCGGGCTGATATTCACGGACTTCGGCGAACTCCATCCCCTGCCCCTTGAAGATGGAACGGTATTCCCCGGCAAACAGTGAATTGACCAAGCGTCGCGTGCGCAGGTCGATCAGTCGCACCTGACGGAGGACTTCCGGCGAAACGGTGACCGTGCGTCGCTGACGTGCCTCCAGGCCAGCGTCGTGCGAAACCGGGCTCGTCACGCTTACGGCGTCTCCACCGTGGACAAGATCCGCGTGACGATGTCGTCACTGCTTACGTTCTCGGCCTCGGCTTCGTACGTGGTCAACACACGATGGCGCAGCACGTCCGGCGCGATCGCCTTGACGTCATCCGGCGTGACGTACGTTCTGCCGCGGAGGAACGCATGGGCGCGGGACGCCTGCGCCAAGGCAATCGTGGCACGGGGCGACGCCCCGAACTCGATCAATGGCACCAGGTCCTTGAGCCGGGCCTCGGCTGGACGTCGCGTGGCGTGCACGATCTCCACGATGTAGTCGACGATACGCTCGTCCATGTAGAGGTCAGCGATCCGTCGGCGCGCCTCGAGGATCGCCTGCGGATCGGCCACCTGCTCAATGTCGATGGGTACACCAGAGGCCATGCGCCGCATGATCTCCTTTTCCTCGTCACGCGAGGGATAACCTACCCGCAGCTTCAACATGAAGCGATCGACCTGCGCTTCCGGCAGCGGATAGGTCCCTTCCTGCTCGATCGGGTTCTGCGTTGCGAGCACCAGGAACGGTTCCTCGAGCTTGAAGGTGTGGCCACCTAACGTCACCTGCTTCTCCTGCATTGCTTCCAGGAGCGCCGCTTGCACCTTGGCGGGGGCGCGATTGATCTCGTCGGCCAGCACGATATTGGCGAAAATCGGGCCCTGCTTGACGCTAAAGGAGCCAGTCGACTGATCGAAGACTTGGGTCCCGAGCACGTCGGCCGGCAAGAGGTCGGGGGTGAACTGAATGCGCTGGAAGGTCGTTCGGATGGTTTCGGCGAGGGTGCGAACCGTCAGCGTCTTGGCCAGGCCGGGAACTCCCTCGAGCAACACATGTCCGCCGGAGAGGAGGCTGATCAACAGCCGCTCCACCATGTATTCCTGTCCGACAATCCGCTTGCCGACCTGTCGCAGGACGCTTTGAACCAGTGCCGTGTCTTGCTGCGCCGCCGTCTGAGTTGCCACGCGCCGTTCGCTCCGAAGTAAGTGATTTCCCTATGCCCGCTCGTCGTACCCCGCCTCATCGCGGGGTTTCCGCGACGCCGGTGCCTGCACCAACCGACGAATCATCTCACCTTCGCTCGCCGTCAGCGGACGTGTTTTCCCCGTCGGCAGGTTGCCGAGTGTCACTGGACCAAATCGCGTTCGTACGAGCCGCTCGACCTCGAGTCCAAGCGCCTTACAGATGCGCCGGACCTCGCGTTTGCGCCCTTCGGCGATTCCGACCTCGAATAGATAGCGACCGTCGGTGAGTGGCGTGGCGCGTGCCCACGTGGGGTTCGCCATACCGTCCCCGAGTTCGACGCCTCGGGGGGCACGTTTTGCCGCCGCGGGGGCGTCGCCGCGCACTGTCGCTTCGTACACGCGTTCAACTTCGCTACTCGGGTGGGTCAGGCGGTGCGCCGCGTCACCATCGGTGGTGAGCAGCAGCACGCCCTCGGTCAGGAGGTCCAGACGACCGACATAGGTGAGACCGGGCACGTCGTCGACCAGGTCAAACACCGTGGACCGGCCGTCAGGGTCGCGACGGGTGGTCATGACGCCCGCCGGCTTGTTCAGCACGATCCATGTTCGATCCGGCAGCTGCAACCGAACGGGTTGTCCGTCGACGGTGACTCGATCGCGCGTGAGGTCGACCGGCTGGCCAATGGTGGCGGGTACCCCATTGATCGCCACACGACCGGCGCGAATGAGTGTTTCCGCCTTGCGACGCGATGCGACACCCGCGCGCGCCAGCGCTCGGTGAATCCGCATCGGTTCGCTCATGTCACAGCGGCTTAGACTCCGGACGCAGCGCCACGGCGAGTTCGTCCGCGCGTGGCAACTCCTCCAGGTGGCGCAGGGCAAACTGCTCGAGGAAGAGCGGCGTCGTGCCGTACAACAGGGGACGCCCAAGGCCCTCTCCGCGCGCGACCACGTCAATCAAGCCGCGCTCGTGCAGCGACTTGATAATGGCGCCGCAGTTCACTCCGCGGATTTCCTCGATTTCAGCACGGCCCAGGGGTTGGCGATACGCAATGATGGCCAAGGCCTCGAGGGCGGCGGCCGACAATCGATGCGGTCGGACCGCCAGCTGCGCGCGCTCGATCGCCTCGGTGTATTCGGCGCGGGTCAGCACCTGCCACCCTTCACCCAGCTCAAGCAACTCTACGCCGTGCCCATTCACGTTGTACTGCTCGCGAATTTCATCCAGCGCGGAGCTGACGGCCGCCTTGGATGCCTCGGGATCCAGGGCCGACAATTCGTCGAGGGGAATGGGGCGGTTACTGGCGAACAACGCCGCTTCAAGCAGCCTGGCTAACGGACTCACGAGTGATCAGGACCGAGGCAAAAGGGGAAGGTTGTCGGAGTTTGAGCTCACCGCGACGCGCGAGTTCGAGCAACGCGAGGAGGGTCGAAAGGACCTCCCACGGCTCGGCCGCCGGACGCAGCACGTCTTGCCATCGCGCACTGGCACGCAGCGCGAGTACCTGTCGAACCACGTCGATCATGCCGTCCACGTCGAGGGCGCGAGGCACGACGTTGTGGACATCGGGTTCGGCTGCCACCCGGAGCACACGGTCCACGGCGGCCAGGAGCTCGGAGAGTGAGAGCGCGAGCGGGGCCGGCGGTGGTTCGATGGTCGATTGCGGCAGGTACGTGCGAGCAAAGCGCGCCCGACGCTCCTCGGCCATGCGCTCCAGTACGTCCGCGACCTCGCGAATCTGCTGGTATTCCAGCAGCCGCCTGACGAGTTCTGCCCGCGGGTCTTCCCACGCCTCGTCGTCCTGCGAGCGCGGGAGCAGCATCTGCGCCTTGATGCGCAGCAATCTGGCGGCCATCTCCAGATAGTCCGCGGCCTGATCGATCTCCAACGTGTTGATCCGCTGCAAGAACTGATCGGCAATGCGGGCGATCGGAATGTCGTAGATGTCGACCTTCTCGTCGCGAATCAGCGACAACAGCAAGTCGAGCGGCCCAGAAAACTGGGTCAGTTCCACCACGAACGGCGCAGCGGGCTCCTGCAATGTCGCCATCAGAGTCCAAGGCTGAAGTTCGAACGCAACATGAACGGAACCACAAACGCCTGCGCCAGATCAAACAACACGATCACGGGTCGCATCCACCACTGAAAGAGCTGCTGACCCACGTTCGTCCACAGCAACACCATCACCAGCAGGATGCCGAAACGTGAGAGTTGTTGGTAGCGAAGAGACCATGCCGGCGGCAGCAGGTACTTCATCACGTGCGAACCGTCCAGCGGAGGAATCGGCAGCAGGTTAAACACGGCCAGCACCAGATTGAACAGCACGCCGCGTAGCATCATGTGTTGCAGGATGGACATCGGTTCGAGCAGTGGACCCACCGCCCTCCCCATGGCGCCGAAGGCCAGGACAAGCACCACACATACTACCGTCAGCACGAGATTCGTCGCGATGCCGGCCAGCGACACGATGATGTCACCGCGCTTGTAGTGCCGGTAGTTGCGCGGCATCACCGGCACTGGCTTCGCCCCTCCAAAAATGAAGCTGCCCCCGGAACCAAAAAACGTGATCAGCGGCAGTAGCACAGTCATGAACGGATCGATGTGCTTGGCTGGATTCCATGTCAGCCGACCGAGCTGATACGCGGTCGTATCGCCCTGCTTCAGCGCAGCGTACCCATGGGCATACTCGTGGGCCACCATCGAGAAAAGCATGACCGGAGCGAACAGCAGAAATTCCCGGATGTTGTCCAAGCGATGGTCTGGCCGGTGGATGGGGCGAAGCGAGGCGGTTGGGACGCGGTCAAGCTAGCGACCGTACTGGCTAGAGTCAAAAGCGCAAAGCCCTGTCGTTGCTTGACATCGGCTCTTTCAGCCGGTAACATTCCCGGCTCGCAAACATCAAGTTCCTTCTCTCCTCGGAGCCGTTCAGTGCCTCGTATTGCCTCCGCCGAAAAGAACATGCGGAAGTCCCGCGCCGCGACCGTGCGCAACCGCGCTCAACGGTCAGCGCTGAGAACCGCTTTGAAAAAGGCGAAGGCCTCCGGCGCCAACGCGAAGGATAAGGCCGCGGCCGTTCAGCTTCTTGATCGCGCGGCCCGAAAGGGCCTAGTACACAAGAACACGGCTGCTCGACACAAGAGCCGAATCGCGAAGCCCCTCAAGGGCTAGCGGCGCACAGGCAAAAACACGACGGGCGATCCCAAGGGATCGCCCGTTTTCGTTCGGCACTGCCGTTTCGCTACAACGCCGCGAGTTCGCCGCCGCATCGTTCGCAGTACCACTCAGTGGGGTAGTTCATCGTCCCACATTCCTGGCACTTGAGCGTCTTCACCTGCTCCGTAGGGACGTCTTTGAAGAAGGACGCCATGCTATCGGGAGTGGCTGATGGGGCGCGCACGGCCCCGCCCTGCTCGCGTCCCTCATCAGGGCTGCGGCGCACGCCGCCGAGCGTGGGAGGAGGCAGGTAATCCTGATGCGTGGCGGCACGCGGCTCCTCCATCGGCACCGGTGCTGAGAAGGAAGGCGCCGGCTGCGCCTCCTTCGGCTTCACGACAGAATTCAGGAACGCCAACTCGTCGAACGCGGGGGTGCCGGCGGCTGGAGCTGCCGGCTGAGCAGGACGCGGTTCAGGCGCCGGCCGCACTTCGGGGGCGGCTTGTTGCACCGGCTCCGGACGCGCTGGTGGCGGCGACGCCATCACTTGTCCGAGGATGTTCTGCACCTGAGCCAATTCTGCGCCAAGGGACGTTCGCTCACCCATGATTACGGAGATCTGCTCGTCGCAGCTGGCGAGCGCCGAGTGCGCAGCGTCTTCGGGCAGCTCGCCGACCGCGGCGCGAAGCTCGGTTTCAGCACGCTCATCGCGACGGGCGGTTTCCTGTTCCATCAGGCGGGCAATGCGGCCCGCCAAGTCGGCCGCGGTCGACTCCAATTCGCTCGCCCGACCGCGTAGCTGTTCCGTGACGCCTTTCAGCCGAGCCGCATAATCACTTCGCACGCGCTCCACCACATGACTCGGCGCGGCGTCGCGACGTGCGTCCACCTGCGCCAACCAGCCTTCATAGCGGCGCCTCTCGTCCAGCAGGGCTGTGAGCGCGTCCATCTGAACCGAATTCGTCATACCGAACTCCGTGCGGCGCCAGCTGGCACCGGACAACCGGGGAAAACTGAGCCTGGTTGAGCGCGCTCGCGTGCGTCGACCAAGGCGCGTACGTCATCTGATGTTAGGGTGTTCACTCGTCCAAGCATACGGGCCGTCAGCAGAATTCGCGCGGTGTGTTCCAGGCTCTCCATGCGCTGGTGAGCGGTGACGAGGTTATCGCCAATCGTCGTTGCACCGTGATTGGCCATGAGGAACGCATCGTGCTGCGCGAGGTACGGCTCGAACTTGTCCGCGAGTTCTTGCGTTCCCGGCGTTGCATACGGAACGAGGGGCACCCAACCAACTTGGAAGATCATCTCGGGCAAGACGCAGGCGGCAAACGATTCACCAGCCACCGCGAATCCCGTTGCGATCGGAGGATGAGCGTGCACCACCGCCATGACATCCGGGCGTCGTTCGTAGATTCGCAAATGCATGGCAATCTCCGACGAGGCGCGGCGCGACCCGCGGACATGGCGCCCATCCAGCGACAGCTCTACCAAGTCTCCTTCGGTGACATCGACCTTCGACATGCCCGACGGTGTCACGAGAAGGCGGTCACGAGCGATGCGCACCGACACGTTGCCGTCCGGTCCAGCAATCAGCCCGCGGTCATAGAGCCGCCGACAGACTGCGACGATCTCCCGACGACTGGCGAGAGATCCACTCATGGCGTTGCCCCTGTCACTCCGTCAGGCGGTAGACGACTCGCCCGCCCACGATGGTACATGTCGCCCGGCCTTTGAGCTGCGCGCCACGATACGGAGAGTTGCGCCCCTTGGACAGGAAGGTCGAGGGATCCACGGTCCACGTCGAGGATGGATCGAAAACTGTGACGTCGGCCACACTTCCTTTGCGCAACGTGCCACCCGGCAGGTGAAAAACTCTCGCCGGCGTGCAAGACATCCGATCCACCAGTGTGGCGTAGTCGATGATGCCAGTAGCCACGAGGTTTGTCACAAGAACGGCCAGCGCGGTCTCCAAACCGACAATGCCGTTGGGAGCATCGGAGAACTCGCGCTCTTTTTCGTCGTAGTGGTGGGGCGCGTGATCGGTGGCCACCAAGTCGATCGTGCCGTCCTTCACGGCCTGCTGCAGAGCTTCCACGTCACGCGCTGTCCGCAACGGCGGATTCATCTTGGCGTTGGTGTTGTAGCCCTCGACAGCGTCCTCGGTGAGCGAGATGTGGTGCGGACACACCTCGGCGGTGACATTGATGCCGCGGTCCTTCCCCCACCGAATGAGCTCGACCGATCCCACGGTGCTCATGTGGCAGAGGTGTACATGGCCGCCTGTTCGACGCGCGAGCAGCATGTCTCGGATGGCCATGATCTCTTCGGCTTCGGCGGGAATTCCCTTCAGGCCAAGTCGGGCACTCACGAGCCCTTCGTTCATCGCGCCGCCCTTGGCGAGCGTTGGCTCTTCGCAGTGATCGGCGACGGGGATCCCGAAGGTCCGCGCGTATTCCAGGGCCGTGCGCATCATCTGGGCGCTGGCGACTGGTTTGCCATCGTCGGACACAGCCACCGCGCCGGCGGCGACCATCTCACCGAACTCCGCCAGCGCATCGCCTTTCTGACCTAACGAGACGGCCCCGATCGGGTACACCCGGGCGGCGCCGGCGCGCAGGGCCTGGCGAATGATGAATCCGACGGCCGCTTGGTTGTCGGTTACGGGGTCGGTGTTCGGCATGGCGCACACCGCCGTGAAGCCACCGGCGGCGGCGGCGCGTGCGCCGGTGGCGATTGTCTCCACATCCTCACGACCGGGTTCGCGCAGGTGGCAGTGCACGTCAACAAAGCCTGGCGAGACGATACGGCCGGTACAGTCGACGACCTCGGTGTCAGCGCCGTCGCGCCGCACGTCACCTAACGAGGGGCCCGCATATTCCACGGTGCCATTCGACAAGAGCACATCGCCCACCTGATCCAGCCCCGTCGACGGGTCCAGCACGCGTCCGCCGCGCAGCAACAACATCGGCGGATGCGCGCCGATGCGTTCGACTTCGTGTGGGGTGCGGGCACTGGCACGGGGGGCGCTCATCGCTCCCCTCCACTGCCCTTAGCTGCTTCGGCCAGCTCTGGTCGACCACCGGCCAACAGGTACAGGACCGCCATGCGAATCGCCACTCCGTTCGTCACTTGTTCGAGAATCACGCTGTGCTCACCGTCTGCGACATCGGAGTCGATCTCCACGCCGCGGTTCATGGGCCCTGGATGCATGATGACGATCTGTCGTGGCGCCCGATCCAACCGTTCGCGGGTGACGCCAAAGACGCGGTTGTACTCGCGCAACGACGGGATGTAGCCGGCCTGCATCCGCTCCAGCTGCAACCGCAAGACGTTCAGAGCTTCGGCCCACTCGATCGCCTCCTCGATGCGGGAGAAGACTTGCACGCCCATCTCCTCGATCGCATTCGGCATAAGCGAGCGAGGACCGCAAACCGCCACTTCTGCACCCAACTTTCGCAGCCCCCAGATGTTCGATCGCGCAACCCGCGAATGCAGGACGTCACCACAGATACAGATTCGCCGCCCGGTCAGGGAGCCAAACTTGTCCCGCAGCGTCAGCATGTCCAACAGGCCCTGTGTGGGATGCTCGTGCGTGCCGTCACCGGCATTGATCACGTTGGACTCGATCCGCTGCGCCAGAAAGTGCGCCGCCCCTGATGCTCCGTGACGAATCACCACCATGTCGATCTTCATCGCCTCCAGATTCCGCGCAGTGTCCACCAAGGTTTCTCCCTTGGACACACTCGATCCGGACGCGGCGACGTTCACGGTATCCGCGCTGAGGCGCTTCTCGGCAAATTCGAAAGAAATGCGCGTCCGCGTTGAGGCCTCGAAGAAGAGATTGACGATCGTCATCCCGCGCAGCGTCGGGACCTTCTTGATCTGACGCTCGCTGATCTCCTTAAACGGCTCGGCGGTATCGAGGATCAGTTGAATCTGGTCGGCTGTGAGAAACTCCAGCCCCAGGAGGTCCTTGCCGATCGGTGTCTGCGCTCGGCTCACGCGTCACCCTCGGCCGAGCGAACCAGCACCACCGCATCCTCACCATCCAGCTCCGTCACCCGAACGTCGATGCGCGAGCCTCCGTTCCCCTGGATGTCCACCCGTTTGCCGACGATGTCGGCGTGAATCGGAAGTTCGCGCCCGCCACGGTCCACCAGCACAGCCAGCGCGATGCGCGCCGGACGACCGAAATCCGCGAGTTCGTCGAGCGCCGCCCGAACGGTGCGGCCGGTGTAAAGCACGTCATCAACAATCACGACGCGCTTTCCGTCCAGGGCCCACGGCAGGTCCGTACGCCCGACCACCGGTCGCGGTCCCACCGTCTGCAGGTCGTCGCGATATAAGGTGATGTCGAGCGCACCGCGCGGAATGGCGGATCCTTCGCGTTCCTGTAGGAGGTCCGCTAAGCGATTGCTCAGCTGTACGCCGCGGCGCTGGATGCCGACCAAGACGACGTCGTCGACTCCGCTGAAAAGCTCGACGATTTCATCGGCCATTCTCCGCAGGGTACGCGAGACGGCCTTGGCGTCGAGCACGATCTGTTGTTGGGCTGGCATGGTGCGGCGGAATTTGGCGCACTGCGGTGCCAAAATGAAGCCGCCACTACGTCGTGATGAACTCGCCCTGTCGTTTGTGCTTCTTCTGTTGGTAGAGCATGCTGTCCGCGGTCGCCAGCAGCTCTTCCACGGAGGGCGGTGACACAGGATCAAAGCGCGCTACCCCAACGCTGAGCGACAGGCGGTACGGCCGACCGTCCAAGGCGTTTCGATCACGCAGCTCGCCTCGGAGACGAGCGATGATGGTATCGGTGGCCCCCGGTCCGGGATCCGATGCCAGGACGACGAACTCGTCGCCACCAAGGCGCGCGAGAATGTCGGAATCACGGAACGTCTTTTTCAAGATCTGCGACGCCCGGATCAAGGCGGCATCGCCTTCGGCGTGTCCGTAGCTGTCGTTGATGTCCTTGAAGTCGTCCATGTCCACGAAGAGCAGGAGCAATTCACGGTGCCCGCGCTTCGCCAGCTTCAACTGTTGCTGGGCCAGAGTTAGGAACCCCCGGCGATTGTATAGACCAGTCAGCTCGTCCACGAGGGACAGAGAGCGCAGCGCTTCTTCCTGGCGTTTTCGTTCGGTGACGTCACGCGAAAAAATTGCGACGCCGTCTGGCAGGGGCACGACCTGCTGGCGTATCCAGGCCGCGTGCACCAGCGGGGAGTGCACTTCGAACTCGTCCTCGAGGAGCTGCTGATGTTCCAGTACCTGGACGTACTTCTCGAAGTATCCGTCCGTGCGATTGACCGGAATCAGTTCGCACAGGCGCTGGCCAAGTATGCCCTGGCGCGGCAAACCAAGGAGGGCTTCGGCTTTCGCGTTCACGTCAACGAACTCGAAGTCGCGCACGGCGCCATCAGTCCCCCGCACGGCGCGCAGGACGTAGAAGGCATCAAGGCTGCCGTCTGCCGCGGCTCGAAATCGAGCCTCACTGTCCCGCAGGGCATCTTCAGCCTCGCGGCGAGCGACGAAGTCATTGCGAAGAATGAGGAATGCCAACGGGGCAAGCATGAGTGTCAACACGAGCCCAAAACGCACGATGATCGAGGCCCGATGCGCACCGGCGATCGCCGCTTCGGCCTCGCGTCGCACGGACGCGGGCACCTCCGACGCGTTAGGCGCCGCCGGCCCGCTCTCCGGATCCACTCCAGCGCGCTCCACCGCGATCTTTGTCACTGCGTTGGAGAGCTCACGCGTGGCGCGAGACGCAACGATGCCCGTGGCCACCAGAATGACCAAGGCTGCGCCGAACGCCAGTGTGAGTTTTTGACCGATTGAGAGCCGCATGCCGAGTGCTGGGATCGATACGGACGCGAGCGATACGAGCCACTTCGCCCACATCTCCTGACGCACCAACAATATGCGCGTCACCATTCTCGGACTTGGCACTGTCGCGTTTGGCGACAGCCATGCTTAAGGTGCCTTACAACGCGAGGTCGTCGAGATCTGGCCGCTGTCTAGTCTTCGGCAGGTCGCCAATCGGCAGATGGGTGGTCGGGATGTCGCCCAAGTCAAAGTCGTTCGGGTGCTTGCCACCGTCGGCCGCCAGCGGAATCGGGACCTCTCGGTCAGTGCGGATAAGCGTGAAGGCTGGCGCCGAGCTGGTGAGCACCGGTATCGGCTGCGCTTCTGCCCGGATCCGGCTGACAAGGAGGAATCCCGTTCGGCAAAGGAGGGCCAGTCCACTGTACGCGGCCAGATCCGCGACGTTCAACACCAGGGCTGACGCCTGACCCGTCCGGACGGCGATGAAGTCGACCACGCCATGGGGCGAAACGATCAAGCTGGTAAGGTTGCCCAGCGCGCCACCGACAATGAGACCCAGTGCATAAGGGGCCAGCCGATCCACCCTGGCCAAGTCGCGACTGACCGGGACCATGAGACCGATGGCCGACAGGGTAAGTGCGAGATTGAGCTGACGGGTGTACGCACCGAACGAAATGCCAAAGGCGCCCTGATCATTGCGCACGACTGCCAATCGGAGCCAGTTCGTCAGCTCCACCGCCGTGCCACTCAGCAGCGACGCGGCCGCAGACTTCGAGCCGAGGTCGCCGATGGCGACCACCAGCGCTATCTGCGCAAGCAGGCTCAAATGCGGAGGTGTTTTTGGCACGCCGCCAAGATCTCCTTAGGACGGGAGAGCGCAAGTGGCGAGCTGGCGGCGCGTACGACTTCCTGAACAGAGTGTGGCGATATGCAAGACGGCGTACGCGCCTCCGCTCGGAGGAGTAAAAGGCAGGTGCTGTGCCAAGACAATAACGGAAAAGTGCCGCCGAATCGCGCTCGATTCGGCGGCACTGGTCTGCGTTCGTTGCGTACGAGCGACAGTTGGGCGCGCCGCGTGTGGCGACGTGCCACGTCGCGGCTATTTCAGCGAGTCCAATTTGGCTTGGAGTCGTGGATTGCCTGGCATGTCCTTCAGCAACCCTTCAACAAGCACACGTGCAGAATCCTTCATGCCCGCGGCGATGAAGGCATCCGCCTTCATCGAGGCAATCTGGCGCTTGAGTCGCTGGTTGTCGGGCGCCACCTGCACGGAGTCCAGCGCGGCAATCGCGCCTGCCGGATTTCCGCTGTCACGGAACATGGACTCGATCGCCAGGAGCTTGATGGAGGGATCGTTGGGCCAGCGGCGCTGCATTTCGCCAATGAGCTGCGCGGCGTCAGCCCCCTTGCCCGACTTTCGGTCCAACATCGCTTGATGATACAGGCCGGCCAACAGCAGGTGATTGACGTCCTCTGGGTTGCCGGTGCGAATGCCGACGCCACCGGCGTACGAGTACACGAGTTCCCCACCATGCTCGCCCGTCTCGAAGAGCGCAAACGCACCCACGAGGCCTAACGCCGCCGAGCCGTAATAGGCAAACTTGCGCTTGTCAGCCGCCACAAAAAGGCCCAGCAGCTCCAACGCCGCAATGCCGAAGAAGATGTTCCGGCTGCGCTCTCCCCATTCCTCGTGTTCTTGCACGGCCTCCCGTGACCCGGGGACACGCTCCACGGGGCCGTGTGCATCCGTGCCCGATTTGACGCCGACATAACCGGCCACGGCTCCTAACAACAGCAAGGACGTCGCCGCAGGGTTCATCCACTGCCACTTGCCGGCAAGCGAGACAACGCGGAGGGCGACGCCAATGAGGCCAAGGCCGATGACCATATGAACCACATACGGGTGCATCGATCCGATGTTAGGCATAGTACACGGGGTGTGAGGAGGTCGCGGAGAACGGAGACGTATCAATCTGTCGCTTCTTCACCGAACGCGCCAACTGCCCCTCGTGTGATGCAAGGCCCCGTGCAATTCGACCTACGGCCCTCGGCGCGCTAGAAGCACTTGGAGGTCGACGCGCGTCTGTAGTGAATCCATGATGAACGCTTTCCACGGCCCACAGCGCTCCAATGTCGGCCCGATTCTCCTTAGAAAAGCCCCCCGCGCCACAATGACCTGACTGCGGCACGCAGTTTCTGAGGACTCCAGCACCCACGGCGTCGTCTTCCAAGGGCGCGCGCCGGAACCTAACGACACCGCGCGCACACCGGCGTCCATCGCCACCGTCAATTCCGGCGCGGTCTGGCGGGCCAACTGCCGGGCCAAGAGCATCGCCGGGCCACTCGGATACGTTCCCAAGAATTCAGGCGCTGTGGCCAGCCAGCCAGGCAGCATGGTGACGAGGAGTGCCGCCCATACCATGAACCGGCGCCACGGGACGCGGCCGAGCGGGAACAAGCACGCACTCGCCGCAATCACCGACGCCCAGGGCAACAGAAAGCGGACGAAAAGGGTGCCTCCCGTGGCAACATTCGCGATGGTCACGAGAGAGAAGCCCAATGCTGCGGCCAACAGCTCGACCATGGGCTCCGCTGACCGCACCTCCGCACGCTCGGCGCTGCGACCAAACAGCTCAAACCCAGCGCCAATCGCGGCGAGCACGATTATGGGAATGCCGAAGTGCGACCAGGCATGCCCCGTATCCAGAAAGCCCCAGCGGCCGCGCACCTGCTCGAGTGTGGCCGATTCAAAGATCGCGTGGGCGATCGACGACGCACCGAGGCGCCCCGTCCACAACCAGTCGACCACGGCCGTCCCGGCAAGTCCCGCAGCGAGAGGAGCCAGGATCACGCGCCACCAACTGCGATCACCGCGCCAGAGCCGTAAGGCGCCTAACGCCAATCCCACGCCGACGATTTCCGGGCGGAAAAGGGCGGCCGCGGCCAGGCACCAGACCACCGGCATCGTACGCGGTCGTTGCAACGCCACGAGCACCAAGGCCCATCCCCAGGCGACGGACCCCCCGTCCAGCGTCGCGCGCCACACCAGCGGAATCATGAACAGCAGCGCGACGAGGCGCGCCGCAGGAAGGTTGGAGGCCGCGGCCCACCGCGCGTGCGCCCACATCAGCCCCCCGCAGGCAACGATCCCCATCGCGGCCAGATACCGTTCAGGCGTCGCACCGAACGCCACGGCCGGCGCCAACGCGAGAAGGTGTCCGAGCTTCGGCACGTGACCCAGTGACTCCGGCGTCAACGGTCGTTCACGAAGTGCGCGGACGAACCCCACGCCATACCACACGTCGATATCCGGCCCTATCCACCCCCCGATCAACAGCCCCACAAGCACCGCGAGCCCCACCCCAACAGGCAGTAGCCACGCGTTGCGCGACGCGGATGAATCTGGGATAGGTGGCGGGTTCATGATGATGGGACGACTGGACAGTGCTCAGGCTTCGCTTAGCTTGATCGATTCATGGATTTTTCATGAACTGTCGCTAGCGTTTCAACGTGAATTGCGGGTCCCGATCGCCACAAAGTGGTCGCCCCTTTCCCTCCGGTGCAACGCCGGCCATGTCCCCTGACCGAACCAACGAAATGCACTCACCCTGTTTGCGATACCTCGCCCTCGGCGGCCTGCTGACGATCACGTCAGCGAGCCTTGCGCTCGCCCAAGCGAAGCCGACACCCATCAAGCCGGTCGAGGTCGTCGCCACGCGCATTCCTGAAGCGCCCCACGATGTTCCGGCGTCGATCGAGGTGATCAGCGGCGAGGACCTTCGCGCACGAGGCGTCTCCACGCTCCGCGACGCCTTGTCGCTGGCCGCCGGTGTGGCAATCGCCCCCGGGGGAGACGGTGGGCCAGCGAGCGCGGTCCCCGAGTTCTGGGGCCTTCGGGAGTTTGACGCGTTCCTCCTGGTCGTCGACGGTGTGCCTTGGGGTGGTGCCCTGAACCCCGCGATCTCTACGCTTAGCCTGCGTGACGTGGATCGCGTAGAGGTGCTTCGCGGTCCAGCGCCAGTGACGTACGGAGCCACCTCGTTTGTTGGCGTGATTCACGTCGTGCACTCACCGGCAGCCGCAACCGCGCGTTACGCGGAAGCGCATGGCGGAAGCTACGGGTCGGGGGGCGCTGGGTTGGATGTAGCACTCCCCAAGGCCGGCGACTGGAATTCGCGCTTGTCCCTGGACTTCGATCGCCAGGGATTCAAGGACGACAACACGTCATATGCTCGCGGTCATGGACTCTTGCGTGCGGCGCGAGGCGATGACAGTCATCGCACGTGGTTGACGGCCGACTTGAACATCCTGCGGCAAGATCCGGCCAGCCCGCACCCGCGTGAGGGAGCCTCGCTCTCGACCGCGACGCCGCTGGACGCGAACTACAACCCCGATGGCGCGTTCATGAACGAGAATCGCATCGCGATCTCGGCCGGTACCGAACGCCCCGTGATGGGCAATGCGACGTGGGGCAGCACGGCATCGTACACGTTCTCTGGCCAACAGCTGTTCCGCGGATTCCTGACTGACATCTCCAACAGTGCAAACAACGCGGCGGGCGTTCGCGAGAACATCGACGTGAACGACATCTACGCCGACACGCACATCCTGTGGCCGAGCGGTTCACAGTGGCGCTTCATGGCCGGTGCCGATGCGCTATTCGCCAACGGAGAAGCCAAAGGTGCAACGTTCACCTATACGGCTCCGCTGACGACTGGAACGCAACCTGCGGTGACCGAGCCGACCGACCTCAGCCTCGACGCCGGCGTTCGGCGTTTGTTCATGGGAGCATATGGCTCGAGCGAATGGCGCCCGTCCACGCGTTTCATGCTCAGCGCGGGGTTGCGCCTGAACATGACGAATGAGCGCCATGGCGAGTCAGCAGAGTCCAGCACGCACACTCGCCTGAGCGGCAACCTCGGCGCGACCGTCGGCTTGTGGGAGCAAGGGCTGAATCACGTGAAAGCTTTTGCGAATTACCGCGACACTTTTAAGCCGGCGGCCTTCGATTTCGGCTTGGGCGAAGAGGAAGGGGGAGACGAAGAGGCGGTGTTGGAGCCGGAGACGTCGCGCAGTTACGAGGGTGGACTGAAACTCCGTGGCGCCGACGGACGCGTGGACGTGGAGGCCAGCATTTTCCGGATGGATTTCACCAACCTCGTAACGGCCACCATCGTGAACAACCAGCCGGCGCTCATCAACTCTGGCGAAACCCGATTCCAGGGATTTGAGCTGGCGACAGACCTCCGTCTGCCACAGTCCGTGTCAGCTAGGGCCAGCTACAGCTTCCACGATGGCAAGTTCGTCGACTTTGTTCAGGATTTTGATGGCGTTGCGACGCAGCTGGGCGGCAAGCGCTTTGAGATGTCAGCGCGAACGATTGCCTCCGCAGGGCTCACGTATTCGCCGCCACGCGGGCTCATCGCGAGCATCGGGATGAACTACACGGGCGATCGCTACCTGAACAAGCGCAACACGGCGCTTGCTCCGGCCTTCACAACTTTCGACGCTGGCGTCGGGTTGCGCATGAACGACTTTGAGATCCGGCTCGACGGCCGGAATCTGGGCGATCGTCGCGATGCCGTGTCGGAGAGTGAATTTGGCGACGCGCAGTACTACCGCATGACCGCCCGCAGCGTCGTTGCACGCGTCGTGATGCGCTACTAACGCGATATCGGGATTACCAGCTCAGGGCGATGGCGTTCACGTCGCTCTGGGCCTGGCCTGGATTCGTCACGCTGCCAGGAGGTTGAGGACAGCACGCCTTCCGATCGCACGTGTAACACAGGTACGGCGGCCACTACGAATGAAGCGACGCGCCTCGGGGTTGGTCGTGACGAGCGACGTGGTGGAAACGAACATGCGGACGGTTTGCGAAGTGGTCATGCCCAGCAACCGCGCCTGCCAATTCCCACTGGCCCTCCGCACGAGAATCATCGACAGGCCCGACTCGAGGTATGGGAAGTCCGCGGACACTGGGCCGCTCCGGATCACACAGCCGATCGCGCGCCATGCGCCGTCCGGCAGGTCCGACGCTTCGGATGTTCACACTGCCCTCCTCCGTGCAGAGGTCGATCGATCCGCGATAACCCATGAATCTGTCCGAAAGGAACCAGAGTCGGTCATGAGCCGGTACAATTGATTCCGGCCGTAATCATAGGCGCGGTCGAACGCCGTGTCACCGATGAACGGCGCGGTCATCCGGAGCGTGTCGTTGATCGACGCCAGCGCCTGGCGTTGCTCGACCAGCGACATGCACAGTGCCCGGACAGCCCAAGGCCGTCAGCAACAACGCTGCGCCAATCGATGCCAGCCCACGCGGATCGTCGTCGGTCATCACGCCCCTCACGGAAGTTGAAATGACAGTCGGTTGGCGCCAGTTGCGCGGCCCCGAGCGCCGCAGACAACGCCGAAGCTACGACGGGATCGGCGTCGCGCCATAGGGTGGTGACAATGTCACGCGGTCGCGCATCTCCGGGGGTGTGCGCCGCTTCCGGATCCAGTACGGCTTGTAGGGACCAGAGTTGGATCAGCGAACCCACGGATGTCACCTCACTGGTGAGGACGCGTCCAGTGTTCGGAAGTCGTCCTAAGGCGGCGTCGACCACCTGTTGCGCGCCGGCGCGGTCACCAAGCTTGAGGCGCGCACGCGCCTCGATCAGGACATACTCCATACCAGCGTCGCCCGGACGGTCGGCCGCACTCTCAGCAGCGAGCGAGTCCAGCACCGCACGCACGGCGCGCTGGTCATTGCGTTCAAGGGCGACCTGCAGGCCCAGATATCGACTCTCCATGCGGCGTTGTAGGTGAACCGATGTGAGTCCGGTAGCCGGATATCCCAAGGCCACTGGGATGTCCAGCAGCGCCGCGCGCAAGAACGGCGCGAGCTCATCGCGCGCCAGCGCGTCGATCGCGTGCGACGTCCGGTCCACCAAGGGCCGCACCATATCCCCCGGGGCTCCGGCCGACGCGTACACAGCCAGCTCCAACCCTGGGTCCGCGACCGAGATGGGAAAGGAGGCCGATCCGCCCGGCGTCCAGATCGTCTCATCGCGCGCGGCACTGCGTAGCAGCTGCGTCGCCAGCCGCAGCCGGCCTGTGAGCATCGCCGCACTGGCGACCATCTTCGCTGGCACGCCGGTCACCCGGTCAGCGAACCGGGTCATCGTGTCCGCCAGCGCCTTGGCTGGCAGCGACAACGACAGCTTCACCAACAGCCGCAGCTGCGTCGCCATGAACCTCACGCTATCACCGGAGGTGTGCGGAAGGGCCCGCGCCGCCAAGATCGCCCCGAGCGCCGACTCGGCCTGCCCGATGGTGTCGAGCTTGGCCTGATTCTCGAGCGCCAAGGCGAGGTGCTCGTGGGCAAGTGCCGACTGCGGATTCGCGGCGACCCAATTGGACGCCAACGCACGCAGCAGCTCGCGATTGCGATCGAGCGCGGCGACATAGCTACGCGGTCGCGTGCCCGGCTTGTTGGCGAAGACATCGACGGCTGGCCATGGCACGAGCGACAGCGTGTCAGCTTCCAACCCCGGGTAGGCGGCAAACTCCATGGTCTCACCCGATGCGTAGCCCGTGGACAAGTCGTTAGGCGTCGCGAGGAGCAAGCGCTCGAGTCGGTTGATCGCGGCCCCTCCGATGGCCCCGCCGAAGCTTGGTGCCAACGTCATGGCGCGCGCATACGCATTCACGGCGGCATGCGCACTGGCGCGGAAGCGCCATCGCGACGGGCTGCGCTCATCGCGAACCACCAGCCGGTCGTGCATAAGGCAGTCTCCCTTGCCAAACCACGCTTCAAAATCCAGCGAGTCCCTGGCGATCAATGCATCGTAGGCCACGCATGCATCGGGGTACTGGCCACGAGCCAGCGCGAGGAGCGCCGAGGCGAGTCGCTGTTCGCGATCCGTCAGCGCCGGGCCCCGGGCCACAGCGCGCGCCGCTGGAGCTTCCCACGTCCGCGTGTCCTTTCCACTCCACGACAGTGACTGCGCAAACCAGTACTGTGCGCGTGCAAACGTGGTGTCCAGCCGGCCCGCGCGGGCAAACAACGTGACGGCGGAATCGAGATTGAAGCTGCTGAGCTGCGCTTGGGCCGCCAGGTACGCCGCCAGCGCGTCCGCATCGCGAGTTCCCGCAACCACCCGTTCGGCGCCGCCGCCAACCACCCGCGTCAGCAACTCGTCGGTCATCGCCGACACACTGTCGAGCAGGGGAACCGCATTAGAGAATACTCGCCGCGAGGTGGCCAGAGGCTCGCTCGGACGCCCCGACGCAGCGAACACGGATATTCGCACTTCTGTTCCCGTGGTCACGTGGCCGACCGACCCCCACACCAACCGTCCGGCGCCTAACGACCTCGCCAGCGCCAAGGCCTGACTCAGTGTCAACGACTCGCCACCGCGCCGTGCCACCGCATCTCGGACTCGCATGTCATCCGCCAGGCGCACGCCACGCCAGCGCGAGAGTGCGTCGGTGACCAGACGGGCGGCGCCGACGCCGTCCATGCTGGCAGCGTTGCTCTCGTCCCCGCCGGCGAACGGCAGGACGGCGAACAACTGAGCATCCAACGGTTCGGGCGCGGATCGCATGGACCATGCAACCCCGCCCGCGACAACCGCCAGGAGGCCGATGACGGCCGACACCATCGCGGTACGGCGCGTTCGGTCGCGTGTCGCCGGTGCCTGCGCCGCACCTAACGCCTCGGAGAAGGCCGCGGCACTGGGAAAACGATCTTTGGGGTCCAGAGCCAGCGCACGCATTACCGCGGCGGAAAGGGCCGGAGCGAGCTCTGGCGCGACCATTCGCAGGTCTCGCGGCGGTTCGGTGAGTCGGGCGGCCAGCATGGACCGGATTGATGAGCCAGCGTGGGGCGCAACTCCGGTCAGCATTTCATACAGCACGCAGGCCAGGCTATAAACATCCGACCGCTCGGTGAGTTCGTGTTCCCCACTGGCCTGCTCAGGACTCATGTACGCCGGCGTCCCCACGGCGATGCCGCTCGCCGTCGTGGCGCCGGTCGTCGCGGCGTGCAAGGCGCGCGCGATGCCAAAGTCGCCGACCAAGGCGTGCCCCGCCGACAACAGGATGTTCTCTGGCTTGATGTCACGGTGCAGGACGTCGTGGCCGTGTGCATATGACAGTGCACCACAAACTTCGCGCGTTATGGCCACTGCCTCGACCGGGCCCAACCTGCCGTCCCGTTGCAGACGCTCTCGCAGTGTTGCTCCGTCGACGAACGGCATGACGTAGTACAGCCCGCCAGCTGCTTCGCCGGAATCGAACAACGGCAGTATGTGGGGATGCTGCAGCCGCGCGACCACGGCGATTTCACGAAGGAAACGGTCGCCCTCGATCGCGCCCAGGTGCTCAGGCCGCAGCGCCTTGATGGCCACGGCACGACCATGGCGCACATCCATCGCACGATACACGAGCGACATGGAGCCAGAACTGAGTTCCCGCTCAATCGCGTACCGCCCGACCAATGCCGCTTGAAGTTCTTCGCGGAATGCGGGCATGCCCCTCCAAGTCGCCGCGCTCGCCTACAGTATATGCGACGCGGTGCGATCCGTTAAGCGCTCGACCAAGGCCCTCACTTCACCTTCGCCTGTGCCAAGGGCCGCGCGTAGGCATTCGTTGGATTGTGCATCGAATACGTGAGCACCTGTTTCCAGTAGTCCATGGCCCGCGACGCATTTCCGGACTGCTCATATGCCTGCGCCAGCAACGCCAGGATGAACGGATCGCGTTGGTTGCCGCGCTCCAACTCCGCAATCGCCGTGCGATAGTCCTTCTGATAGAACGCTACGTAGCCTGCAAGGTATGACACGAACGGGGCCTGGTCCGGGATGCGTCCGCGGGCAAATGCGGCCTTCGCGGCGTTAACGTGCGTCAGCGCCTCCTGTCCATTGCCGCGGCGCGCGGCCACACGAGCCAAGGCGTTCTCGTAGCGAAACTCCCACAGATCTTTCGCCGAGTCGGGAAGCGCCGTCTGCTTGAGGGCGTATTGGTACCCTTGATCATACCAGGCCTGCGCCTCGTCGAGTGCATTGGACTCGATCAACACCCGGGCCACTTCGTTGGTGATCTCGGCGGCAGCATTAAAGTCGCCAGCCACAACAGCCAGGTCGACCGCTTGCTTGCCATACGGAATGCCTTCGGCTCCTCGCCGATCAAAAAGGTACGAAATCACCATCGCGCGGAGAGCGCCGCTTTTCTGTTGCGGTGTAGCCAGCGCAATCGCTTGCGTCAGGTGCTTCCTCGCTTCCTCGTATCGACCCATCAGGTCCAACACGGCGCCCGCCCCCGCGTGTGCGTCGTACATCGTCGGCGCGAGTGCCATGGCTTGCTGATAAACCGCCAGAGCCTCTGACGACTTTCCCTGGTTGTTGAGCTGGCGAGCCTGACGCACCAAGCTCGAGGCCGAGTCGGTCTGAGCACTGGCGCTAGGCACCGTCACGCCAATGAGGGTCAGCACAGCAAGTATTCGGAGCGGTCGCATACGCGAGGCGGTGGAGGTCAACGGGGGAACAGACCAAGGGAAGTTATGGGTTCCCTCGACGGTTCGCAGGACACCTCGTTGCGTAGGGCACTCGCTACATTCCGCCAGAGTCTCTACCGTCAGCTCCCGCACCGAACCCGTGATCATCAACGCCCTTCTCCTGTTTCTGCCCCTGTCGCTGGCGCTCCGATACCTTGTTCAGGTATCGCCCGTCTGGGTCTTCGTCACAGGCGTGATCGCCATCATTCCGCTGGCGGACTGGATCCGCAAAGCCACGGAACATCTGGCGCACCGGGCCGGTTCGGCGATCGGGGGACTTCTCAACGTCACCTTGGGCAATGCGGCCGAGCTGATCATCGCCCTGTTCGTGCTCGCGGACGGCCACATCGACGTTGTGAAGGCTCAGATCACCGGATCGCTGATCGGCAACTCGCTGCTTGGCTTGGGGCTCGCCGCCTTCGCCGGCGGATGGGGCCGCGAGTCACAGAAGTTCAAGCAGGCCCGGGCCGGCTTGTTAGGCAGCCTGCTGGTCCTCTCGGTCATCGCCCTGCTCGTCCCGGCACTCTTCGACTATACGGAACGCGGCGTACTGCACGTCAGTGACCCTTCTCGCCTGGATGAAGGGCTCAGTCTGGGCGTCTCCGTCGTCCTGATCATCGTGTACTTCGCGAACATCGCGTATACGCTCGTGACGCATCGCGACGTGTTTGCCTTCGCAGATGAGCCGGCCACACAGGCCGTGTGGCCGCTCCCCGTCACCCTTGGTGTCCTTGCCGGTGCTACGGCACTGATTGCCGTGGAAGCCGAACTCGTTTCGGGGGCGCTGGAGGCAACGGCGCAAGGACTCGGCCTCACCGACTTCTTTCTCGGTGTGATTGTGCTGGCGGTGGTCGGAAACGTCGCCGAGTACATCTCGGCCGTTTACTTTGCGCGCCGTGACCGCATGGGCCTGGTCATGACGATCACGGTTGGATCGACCATCCAGGTCGCCTTGTTGACGGCCCCGCTCCTGGTCATCATCTCGTTTCTGCTTGGGCGCCCCATGACGCTGGTCTTCTCCAATCCGTTGGAGCTGGCGGCCATTGCGGCGGTGGCCATGGCCGTGAACGGCATCGCCCAGGATGGAGAGACCACGTGGTTCGAGGGGCTCTTGCTGCTCGCCGTCTACGTGGTGTTCGGGATCGCCTTCTTCTTCGTGGGGCGGTAGGCCGCGCCGACGGAGCACCGGCTACATGCCGGTGAATGGCGCATCGCGCGAACGAGTACGCACCACGTGCAAGTAGGACGGACAGGGCGGGATTCGAACCCGCGAGTGAGTTTCCCCACCACACGCTTTCCAGGCGTGCGCCTTAAGCCACTCGGCCACCTGTCCCAACTGATGCGCGCCGGTCGCTCCCAGGCGCACCGGCGCGACGCATTTTCACGGAAACGGACAGGGTGGGATTCGAACCCACGGTACGGTTACCCGTACACCGGTTTTCGAGACCGGCTCCTTCAGCCACTCGGACACCTGTCCGGAAAAGCCTTGAACTGTATTCAGTTGCGGGAACGGAGTCAACGCGCGACCTCCGGACCAGCTATACGATTTGCACGCGTGTCGGGCGGTCTGGCGTCGCCATGCCGCGGACGCCGAGCGGTCGTGTCGCGGCATTCGGATCAGACCGCGTAACCACGCGATCACGCCCGCTCGCCTTCGCTTGACGCAGGCGCTCATCTGCCGCGGCAAACAGCGTCTGCAGGGTGTCGCCATCCGACGGCGCGGCCGCGACGCCTCCCGACAGCGTGAAGCGAATCGTATCGCCGTTCGGGAGTCGAATGGCGCTTGCCGCCACCGCCGCGCGCAGCAGGTCGACCTTCCGGAAGGCGTCGCTCGAACCGGTCTCTGGGAGTACGAGCACGAACTCCTCTCCGCCCCAGCGAGCCACAATGTCGGAGCCTCGCACGGCGTTACGCAGCACGCCGGCGACCGATCGCAGCGCGGCATCCCCGGCGTCGTGCCCGTGGGCGTCATTCACTGCCTTGAAATGATCGAGGTCGACCAAGGCCAGTGAGACCGGCAAGCCGCTGCGTCGCGAGCGCAGCAACTCCTCCTCCAACCGCTCTTCGAAGTACGCCCGATTGCTGATCCCGGTCAGTGCGTCATGGGTGGATGTAAATCGTAGGCGCACACTCTGCCGAATGATCGCCATCGCCACGACGGTGAAAGCCGCCAGGAACACCACGCGCCCAAACTGTTGTCCCCAATCGAACTGCCCGTGACCAATCAGGTCCTCGGTCAAGGTCGCGGGCCACCGTGACGCCGCCGCAGCTACAATGCCGAGGTACTGTACCACGGCCAGCGCACCAGCCGTCATGCAAATGCGTACGTCCCATCGCAGGCAGGTGGCGCCTAACGCGAGAAAGTACGCCATGAACGCCGTGCGGCTGTTCACCGCGGTCGAGGGCATGCCTTGAATCAGAAAGGCCAGCTGCGTCCCGCTGACCAGGGTGACGTCGAGGACAGAGGTCAGGACGCCAAGGTGCGGCACTCGCGTACTGGATCGCACGACACGCAGGATGATCGCGGCCGCCAAGAACGAAATAAGCGTCGCGCCCATGGCGATCAGATTCTCCGGACCGCGAGGGTTCACGATCAGGCTCATGACCGGCACGAGTACGATCACGACGCTGAGCCAAAAGCGGACTCTCGCGACGAGCAACTCACCAGCCACCCCGGCGTCTATCAGCGCACGGTCGGTTGGGGCGCTCAGAAGTTCCTTCCACAGCAGGGTAGCGGGTCGACTTTGCCTCATCCCATACAGATTGGCAGCCCCCGTCGGCGGTCACAGAGCCGTATCGCGGTCCGGCGCCTTGGGATGAGGCGTCAGCGAGCGTTGACCACCACTTCGCTGCTCGATCGGCCGCCTTCGACTAGTGACCGGCGTCGCCTGTATGGATTCTCAAACCGCGTTGGCCCGTTACGGGCATGTGAAATCGGTCAGTGGCTCCCGGGACTACGCCGGCTGGGCCACAGTGGCGCCAGTTACGTACGCAAGCCCTGGAAGAAGGCAGCGAGCAGGTTCTTGCTGTCAACTGCCAGGACACCAGCACACACCTCAGGGCGATGATTCAGTCGATGGTGTCGCAGCAGGTCTTCCACCGATCCTGCCATCCCCGCCTTGTCGTCCCACGCACCAAAGACGACGCGGCCAACGCGCGCCAGCACGATGGCACCGGCGCACATGGCACAGGGTTCGAGCGTGACGTACAACTCGCATCCGTCCAAGCGCCAGGTGCCGAGTGTGGACGCTGCCTCCTGGATCGCCACCGTCTCGGCATGCGCGACCGGGTTTTGATCCCGCACCGTGCGGTTCGCCCCGCGACCTACCACGCGCCCTTGGTGAACGACGACGGCGCCGACGGGAACGTCCCCCGCCAGCGCCGCGTCTCGTGCCAGCTCCAACGCCTCGCGCATCCACTGTTCATCCGCCCCACGACCGGCGGATGCGGTGTGCGCACCTAACGCGTCAGGCATGCACGGGTTCGGCGGCTGGAACCTCACCTTTCCGGAAGACGAACGCGTCGCCATCCATGTCGGCGAGGATTCGGTCGCCTTCGGTGAACCCTCCCTCCAGTACGGCCATAGCCAACGGATTCTGTAGCAGCCGCTGGATGGCGCGCTTGAGTGGGCGCGCGCCAAACGACGGATCGTACCCTTCATCGGCAAGGTACGCCGTGGCGGCCGGCGTCAGGTCCAAGGTCAGCTTCCGTTCGGCAAGGAGCTTTCGCAGTCGCGTCAGCTGCAACTCCACGATGGCGCCGATGTGCTCCTTGCTCAATGGATGGAACACGATGATGTCGTCCACCCGATTCAGGAACTCTGGCTTGAACGTCTGGCGCAGCACCGTCTGGACCTGGGTTTCGACCAGAGCCCAGTCCGTCGCGGCATGTTCGAGAATGAACCCCGACCCTACGTTCGAGGTCATGATGATGACGACGTTGCGGAAATCGACCGTGCGCCCCTGTGAATCCGTCAGTCGCCCATCATCCAGGATCTGCAACAGAATGTTGAAGACGTCGGGGTGGGCTTTTTCGATCTCATCGAACAACACCACTTGATATGGCCGACGGCGCACGGCCTCAGTCAGCTGGCCCCCTTCCTCATACCCGACGTATCCCGGCGGAGCCCCGATCAGCCGGGCCACCGCATGTTTCTCCATGTACTCCGACATATCGATGCGGACCATGGCCTGCTCATCATCGAACAGAAATTCAGCCAGGGCGCGTGCCGTTTCGGTTTTACCGACTCCGGTTGGGCCAAGAAAGATGAACGACCCAATGGGGCGATTCGGATCCTGCAGACCCGCCCGCGAACGTCGGACCGCATTCGAGACTGCTTCCACGGCCTCTGCCTGACCGATCACGCGACGGGCGAGCTCATCTTCCAGCTTCGTGAGGCGCTCGCGCTCGCTCTCCATCATGCGAGTGACGGGGATCCCCGTCCAGCGGGACACGACTTCGGCGATGTCATCGGCGGTCACTTCCTCTTTCAGAAAACGCGGTCCAGAGGCCTGGCGTGACGCCAGCTGCGCTTCCACCTCCTTCATCTTTCGTTCGAGCTGGGGGATCGTTCCATACTGGATCTCAGCCGCCCGCCCAAGGTCACCGGAACGCGTGGCCTGCTCAGCCGCCACCCGTGCGTCCTCGACCTGCTGCTTGATCTGCCCGACGGCACCTAACGTCTCCTTCTCCCGCTGCCACTGGGCCTTCATGGCAGACGACCGTTCCTTCTCCTCCGCCAGCTCACGCTCCAACATCTGTCGACGCTCCACAGCGGCGGGGTCTTTCTCCTTGGCCAGCGCCTGACGCTCAATCTCGAGTTGGACCACATGGCGCTCGACTTCGTCGATCTCCTGCGGCATTGAGTCGATCTCGATGCGCAAACGGGAGGCCGCTTCATCGACCAAGTCGATCGCCTTGTCGGGAAGGAAGCGATCGCCGATGTACCGATTGGACAGCGTCGCCGCCGCGACGATCGCGCCGTCGGTGATCCGGACGCCGTGGTGCGCTTCGTAGCGCTCCTTCAGTCCGCGCAGGATCGCGATCGAGCTCTCAACGGTCGGTTCGCCGACGTACACGGGCTGGAACCGACGCTCCAAGGCGGGGTCCTTCTCCACGTGCTTGCGGTATTCATCCAGCGTGGTGGCGCCGACCACGCGGAGTTCGCCGCGCGCGAGCATTGGCTTCAGCATGTTTCCGGCGTCCATGGACCCCTCTGCCTTGCCAGCTCCAACGATCGTGTGCAACTCGTCGATGAAGACGATGAACAAGCCGTCGGCGTCGCTGATCTCCTTGAGCACCGCTTTCAGCCGTTCCTCGAATTCGCCGCGGAACTTGGCACCGGCGATCAAGGCGCCGAGGTCTAGCGCAATCAGACGCTTGTTCTTGAGGCTCTCTGGAACGTCACCGTTCACGATCCGTTGGGCGAGCCCTTCGGCGATGGCCGTTTTTCCCACACCGGGTTCCCCGATCAGGACGGGATTGTTCTTGGTGCGACGCGACAGCACCTGCATGACGCGCCGAATCTCTTCATCCCGACCAATGACGGGATCCAGCTTTCCCTTGCGCGCGGCTTCGGTCAGGTCGCGCGTGAAGCGCTGCAGGGCTTGGTACTTCTCCTCGGGCGTCTGATCGGTGACCTTGTGCGACCCACGAACCGATTTGAGCGCCTCAAGCAGGTCCCCCCGGCTCGCGCCGACCGCACCGAGCAGCGTCTTGGACTCAGCTCCTTTGGTGTCCGCGAGGCCAAGCAGCAGGTGTTCCGTGGAGATGAAGTCGTCGCCCAGCGACCGAGCGTCTTCTTCCGCGCGATCGATGACTTGATTGAGCTCACGGGACAGTGTTGGCTGTGCGCCGGTCTGCGTCGGATAGCGGGCGATGTCGCGCTCAACACCGGCGGCCAGCGAATCGACGTTGACGCCGACCTTCTGCAGCACCGGCGTCACGATCCCTTCCTCCTGCTTCAGCAGCGCTTGCAGCAGGTGCAGGTCGTAGACCAGCGGATTCCCGTTCTTGCGCGCAATCGCCAGCGCCTCATTGAGCGCTTCGGCGGATTTTACGGTGAGTTTGTCAGGATTGATCATTGCGACACGGTCCCGAAAAGGGCGTAGGAGCTAATTGGCAAAAGGACAATGGCAACCGCAATGCCCGGCGATTACGCCGAACTGACTGGAAGAACCGCAGGGGGAATTGTCACGGCAACGAGTCACTGCCTAACTGGCACCGTCGCGTCTGGCATACTAGACTCAAACCGCATGATGCACACTCCTCGTCGATACCTCTGGCGTCGGTGGTTGGCCCTCGCGGCGCTGGGAACGCTGGCGGGGTGCAAGGATCACCGAATCGGCGGCGTGATGTCAGACTCCACGTTCGTCGCCGCGATGGGCGGGCTACGTCACCTTCCTCTGGCCGCGATGTCCGACAGTGCCTCGCGCCAGCGGGCTCGCGATTCCATCATGACGCAGTATCGCGTGACGCCGGCCCAGCTGGAATCGGCGGCGGCGGCCTTGGCCGCAAATCCCGACCGCGCCGCGGAGATCTGGGAGGCCGTCGAGAAGCGCGTGAAGTAAGAGTTCCCGGAAACACAAACGGCGCCTAACGAGGCGCCGTTTGTATCCTTGGTTATGGAGCGGCTACTTCTGCACAATCATCTTCTTCAGGAATGGCTTGCCATCCACCTCGAGTCGGTAGATGTAAATGCCTGAAGAGACCTCGCGCTCACTCTGCCCCACCTTGCCATTCCACCACGCGGTGTACTCGCCGCAGGTCAGGTACACATTCTCGAGAAAGGTACCCCCTGATACGTTCGCATCGCCGCCTTGCAACCTGGGCACCGCGACCAGCTGCGCCAGGACGTTGTAGATGCGCAACGAGACACGATACTGCTTGCCCGGATCGGCACAGTTCGAACCGCCGCCGATCGTGAACGGAATCGTGGTCTCTGGATTGAACGGATTTGGATAGTTCTGTCCGAGACTGATCCCCTTCTCACGACCTGGCTGCGAGCCCTGCTGTGCCACCAAACCGCGTGGCAGGAATACGAAGAGAGCGAGCACAACGAGGTGTGCTGCCCATCTCTGCTTCATCTGCGTTCTCCAAACTGACAAAAGAGATTTGAGAGTCTAACTCCTGAATCTGGTGGACTTTGTGGCTTTCAGCGCGAACATAGGAAACGGTTTTCTGGCTGTCAAGCTCACAATCGCGCCTCAGCCGTCGTGCAGTACCCGACCTTCTTTTCGCCGTTCCGTCACCCCCTCTCTGTCAAAACGCTCCAACAGTGGGATCAGAAACTTCCTCGAAACACCCAAAATGTCCCGCAACTCCGAGGCCGTGAATTCGCGCCTCACGACCGCCCCGCTCCCCGCTCCTTCAACCCCCGTCGGCCCAGCTCCCCTCATCGCCCGCCGCAACGTCTCGCGAGCCGAGTCCAGCGCCGCAGTCGACATGTAACGGTCGGTCTCTATCTGAACGACGAGCCCATCGTCACTCAGGATACGCAGCAAGGAAACCACCGAGGCTCCGTGCTCCTTCTCCAGCTCTGTGACGCTCGGTGCCTCCAACCCGGCCGCAACCATTTGACCCAACAGTCGCTCGCGTAGTTGCTTCTGGTGGTCATCTAATACAGGCCGCCAACCGGGTAGTCGTACCAGGCCCGCTGACTGTTCAATCTCGCCGGCTTCCAGCAACTCACGTTCGATGGTCGCAATCAGCTCCGTGTGGCCATGAACACGCCCCCTCCAATCGGCTGAGGCTAGCCCGAACGTCAGCGGATGGTCGCGGTGATATTGCGCGACGTGGTCGAGAAGAACGGCTCGAAGTTGTTCGATGACCGCCGCGTGGAAAACCCGGCTGCCGATGCTCCGAGCCGAGTCACATGACTTCAGAAGTTGCGTAACATCTTCCTTGGTAACGCCCAACCTGACAGGGAGTTGGCTGATTGCCTCACCGGTGGTATCGGCCTCGCGCAGAATCGCGTCCAGATGTCCCGAGCCACCGATATCCATGCCGTCCCATGGCCTCGCCCTTCGGTGGAATGGGGCAGGATCAATGACTTGTCCGCCGCCAATGGTCTCCGGCGGCGAGCCGCGGCGCAGGACGAATCGATCTCCCGCTCGGGCGGCGAGAGGCTCGTCGAGCAGCAGCCTTGCCGCCCGAATTTCGCCCGATTCTAGCGGGCCGCCGGATGCCACTACGCGCGCCCCAACTTCCGCCGTGCCTAAGTGAAGTCGAACCCATTCACGTGGACGCACCCCTCTGGAGGCGGTGTCGAGGACCGCCACCCGTGCACGCAGGGTTGTTGACGCGCGCCACTCGGGCAAGCTCACGAGCATGGTTCCGCGGGGCACTTCCTCGGCGTCGATCCCCGCTAGACCCAGCGCGGTCCTGGTTCCGGGCCCGGCCTCACCCGATGCCTGGCCGTGTGACTGCACGGTTCGCACGCGCACTTGGCGCCCACCGGGGAGCAGGGTCAGCGTAGCGTCCGGCCGCACCGTTCCAGACCAGATGGTGCCCGTGACTACGGTACCGGCTCCCTTCGGTGAGAACGACCGATCGACGGGCATCCGAAACAGATCGTTGCGTTCCCGCGCCGGCAGGGTCTGCGCGATCGCACCGATTTGGCTGCGCAATTCATCGATCCCGGCGTCCGTGACCGTGGAGGTCGGAACGATCGGCCCAGACTCGAGCCCCGTCCCCTTCACAAGCTCACGGGCGTCGTCCTTCACGAGCTCCAGCCAGTCGGCATCCACAAGATCGCTCTTGGTGAGTGCGACCAACCCACTCCGAATTCCGAGCAGTCGGAGGATGGCGAGATGCTCACGGGTCTGCGGCATGACCCCTTCGTCGGCCGCGATCACCAGCAGGGCCAAGTCTATCCCTGTCGCGCCGGCCAACATCGTGCGAACAAAGGCCTCGTGGCCCGGCACATCGACCACACCGATCGTCAGGCCCCCCGGCAGGATTAGCGGCGCAAACCCCAGCTCAATCGTGATGCCCCGCCGTTTCTCCTCCGGGAGTCGGTCAGTGTCGATGCCGGTGAGCGCGCGCACGAGTGCGGTCTTTCCGTGATCGATATGCCCCGCGGTACCGAGAATCATGCGCCAGAAAGGGCGCCGCGTTCCCAGTTGAGGAAGGCCCGCAGTTCGCGGTCATCGTCCACATGGTGGGCGGTGAATTCGCGAAGCAGTCGAAGGTGCGCCCGCCGTTCGGCCTCGTTGGGCACATACGGCGTGTCGCCTGCCAACCAGCTTCGGATGGCTTCGCGCGCTGACCCGGGAAGCTGCCGGTCCAACGCGACGGTGCGAACGCATCTCCGGCAGACGATACCACCGCCTGCATACGAGAACGCGAGGTCATCACCCTGGGCTACCTCAGCATGGCACATGCAGCAGCGTTCGAGCACCGGCGCGAACCCCAGTTCGGCGATCAAGCGCCAACATCCCCCGATCGCATGCGTCCGAATAGCATCGGCGGGCGCGCTTGCCACCGCATCCAGCGTGGCGGTCACCAGATCAAACAACGCTTCGTGCGCGGCATCCTGCGCAACGCGCAGCGTAAGCTCGGCGAAGGCGGACGCCGCGGAAAAGCGTTCGAGATCAAGTGACAGCGCCGAGCGCGACCGCGCGATATCGAAATTCACCAGCGTCTGCAGGTCGCGAGATGGCTTCACCTGAATGTGTGCGGTCCCTTGCACGAACAGGTCGAGCGAGCTTCCAAACTTGTTGCGCGATCGACGAGCACCGCGTGCCAGGACCGACGTCACACCAGCGTCCCGCGTCGCCAGGCGCAGGATTCGTGACGAGTCAAGGTAGTCCATGGCATGAAGGACCACGGCGTCGGTGACTACAAGGGACATGGTTCAAATATGCGCGTCGAGCGCGGCGCGTAGCTGCTCCATGGCCTCTCGGCGCTCCTCCGCATACATGGCGCGCGTCTGCGGGTTCTGCGTGGCGGGATCCTCCAGCAGCGCATCCAGCGTGGCGACCCGCGCCGCCAGGGCTTCGCGCGCCGCGGCCGGTGCGGCGGCAGCTACAGGTGCCGCGGCAACCACTGCTGGTGCACGTGTCGTTCCCCGCCGCGCGATCCACCATATGCCTAACGCGACAACAACAAGCATGGCCGCCACCGCCCAGGTATTGGGCGCTACCCGCGTGACGGCGATCGCGGGAAGGGCGATGGTAAACACTGCCGTGGAGTCCACGTTCTGGGCCAGGGAACGCATGAAGCGACGGCCACTCACCGTCACCGATGCCTGCGACTGGAGTCGCGCACCTTCCACGCGGCCTGCCAATTCCTCCACCAGGACTTCCAGTACCTCACTGCGCCGTTCCACTGGGATCTTCAGGGGGAAGGCCGTACCTGGAAGTTCGTAGCTCACGACCAGTTGCTTAAGCCCCGGGGGCATCGGCGCAAACAGGCGGGCCTCACCGTCGGCGAAGGTGATGGCGTCCGCGGCAAACGTTCCTTCGCCAAGACGAGGCTTGATGGCCGCCGTCGGCAGATGCACGCGGAAGGTGGGATTGGTGGCTCCCCCGCTGATGAACGTGACGGAAGAATCGTTCGCCAGATCGAACACTTCGACGACGGCACGCAATCCTTGGGCATCGGGCCGCGAAACAATGACGTGACGCCCACGCATACCGACACGTGCAAGGGCGGACGACGTGTCGAAGACCACGATGTCCACCGGCTCAGTCGGCGGTGGTTCGGTCGCGCCGAGTGGCGAGGAAAAATAGGCGATGCCGGCGTATTGCACGGACAATAGATAGAGCGCATTCCCCGTGCGTCGATATGTGAACGCATACGCGCCCTGTGACGACGTCTGCGTGGAATCCACGGGTCCGGCGCCCGCCGAGGCGATGCGATGCAGGACCACTTTCGCTCCGCGGACCAAGCGGTCATCTCGCGTTCCGTCGATGACGCGCCCATGCACACGGCGGGTGCTGGTGTCCGGTCCGGAACCACTTGGCGCCGCTACACCCTGCGCACGCCCGTCGCGCAGGGCCACGATCAGGACCACGCACGCCAGGAGGAATCGAGGGGCGCTGCGCAACTGACTGTTAGAGCTGGAACTTGCCGAAATCCTCGGGGCGCAATCCCGAGAGATACTGTTTGAGCTGCTCGGCGTTCATCTCTTCCGTACTTTGGACGGGATCACGAGACGGGATACTGGTCTCTTCCCCATCGCCCTCGGACTCTTCGTCACTGCCTTCGGCGAGCAGCGACTCTTCCACAAAGATCGGTGAGGGAAATCGCAGTGCGACGGCGATCGAGTCAGAGGGACGAGCGTCCACCGTGTACACCTGCTCTCCGCGCACGATGTGCATCTCCGCGTAGTACGTCCCTTTCAGGACCCGCGTGATCTGGACGCGCCGTAGCTCACCACCCAATCCGAGGATCAGGCTGCGACAGAGATCGTGTGTGAGCGGCCGCTCCTTCTTGACGTTGTTCATCTCCAGCAGGATCGATTCAGCTTCCGTCTGGCCGATCCATATCGGCAACAGACGCTCGCCGTCTCGCTCACGGAGAATGACCACGTAAGAGTTGGTGCTGCCGTCCAGCCCGAGCCGGGCGACACTCACTTCCACCATCGCACTCATGAAGCCTTCACTTCAGGGACTTCCGAACTATCGCACGGCGCGCTGTAGTTCGCCAACCTTGTTCGTCCGTTCCCACGTGAACGTCGTTGCATTGACCGTGCGCGCGTCGCCATCGCCGCTGGTGCGGAACGCAACCTTCTCAGGCTTTCGTCCGAAATGGCCGTACGCCGACGTCGCTGAATAAATCGGCTTGCGCAGTTCAAGCGCTTCCATGATGCCCTTTGGCGTCAGGTCAAAGCATGACTTGATGGCGCGCGTGATCTCGGTGTCCGGAATTGCGCCCGTGCCGAAGGTATCGACGCGTACGGAGACCGGTTCAGCGACGCCAATGGCATACGCGACCTGGACCTCACAACGACGGGCCAGCTTCGCGGCGACGACCTGCTTGGCCAACCACCGCGCCGCGTAGCATGCCGATCGATCCACCTTCGACGGATCCTTCCCGGAGAAAGCTCCGCCACCGTGGCGTCCCATACCGCCGTACGTATCCACGATGATCTTTCGTCCGGTGAGGCCCGCATCGCCCTGCGGCCCGCCGACCACAAACCGTCCCGTGGGATTGATGTGGAAGGTGATCTTCTTGTTGAAGAGCTTCGCCGGCAACGAGGGTTCGATGATCGCGTCGATAATCGCCTTGCGGATCTTGTTGTGCGACACGCCAGGATCATGCTGGGTGGAGACGACAATCGTATCCACGGCCACGGGGCGATCGCCCTCGTAGACAACCGTCACCTGCGCCTTGCCGTCCGGCCTGAGCCACTTGAGTTCCCCATCTCGCCGCCGCTCCGCCAATGCGTGCGTTAGGCGGTGCGCGAGCATAATGGGCATTGGCATGAGCTCATCGGTCTCGTCCGTCGCGTACCCGAACATCATCCCCTGATCGCCGGCGCCACCGGTATCGACACCCATCGCGATGTCGGGCGACTGCTTGTCGATCGTGCTCATGACGGCGCAGGTGTGGCTGTCGAAGCCGTATGACGCATCCGTGTAGCCGATCCGGCGGATGGTGTCACGAACGATGCCGGGGATATCGACCCAAGTTTCCGTTGTAATCTCCCCAGCGACCACGGCGAGTCCGGTCGTGACCAAGGTCTCGCACGCAACGCGAGCCCGCGGGTCTTTGCCAATAATGTGATCAAGGACGGCGTCGGAAATGGCATCGGCCACCTTGTCTGGATGGCCTTCGGTTACGGATTCCGACGTAAAGAGCGAACGGTCAGCCACGGAGCGGCTCCCTGGATTTCATGAGAAATGCGCCGGCGACGAGGCCGGCGCGGCTACTGAAAAACGATACATGGGGTCACAATGTCACACCAGCTCTGAACCCCATGGAGTTTCGGTCACTGGCCAAGGTGTTCCTTGAGGAATGCGGCATCCCCGAAGGCGGCGAGGAGACGGTATCGGAGCTCGCGCTCCGACTCCTCGGCGGTGCGCGAGGACAGCGCGGCATTGGCGGCTTCGGCCGCAAAGGACGAGCTGATCCCACGGATAATGCGCTTCACCAAAGGAACGGCCCGCGGCGAGACGCTCAACTGGCGAACGCCGAGGCCGATGAGCGCGAAGGCCATCAGGGGTTGCGATGCCATTTCGCCGCAGACGGACACATCCAGGTCGAACTGCTCGCCGATGTCGACGGTGCGTCGTACCAGCCACAACACGGCGGGGTGCAACGGCGTGAAGCGCGACGCCAGGTTCGCGTTGCCGCGATCGACAGCCAGCGTGTACTGCACCAAATCGTTCGTGCCGATGCTGAAGAAGGAGACGTCGTTCCCCAACGTGTGGGCGAGCAATGCCGCCGCCGGCGTTTCCACCATGATGCCTAACGGCACGTTGTGCGCGTAGGCCACGCCGCGGGCATCCAACTCGGCGGCGGCTTCGGCCAGGAGTCGCTTGGCGGCGGTGACCTCGTCCAGCGTGACGATCAGCGGCAACATGATGCGCACGTCCCCATGGAGGGCGGCGCGCAGCAGGGCTCGCAACTGATCCTTGAACAATTCGGGCTGGTCCAGACACATGCGGATGGCGCGCCAACCGAGGAATGGATTCGCCTCATGTGGGAATCCCCCAACGGGAAGCTTATCGCCGCCGACATCATAGGTTCGAATGACGACCGGGTGTCCCTTGAAGGCTTCGACCACGCGCACGTATTCGCGGTACTGTTCTTCCTCGTCCGGCATTTCGGCGCGACCCACGACCAGGAACTCCGTTCGCATCAGTCCAACGCCCTCGGCGCCGGACCTTGCCGCCATCTCGGCTTCTTCGGGCAAGTCGACATTGGCGCGCAGCACGATCCGCACGCCGTTGGTCGTGACCGGCTCCGCCGTCGCCAGCTTCAGCAACTCGGCTTCTGTTTCGGCTTCGGCTTCGGCGCGGCGCTTAAAGGCCTCGACTTCGCCCGCGCTGGGGTTCACCACCAGCATCCCGCTGGTACCATCGAGCACCACCATCTCGTCGCCGCGCAAACGCGTCGTCGCCTCGCGCAATCCGACGACGGCCGGCAGCCCCAACGATCGCGCGAGAATGGCGACGTGCGAAATGCGCGTCCCTTCGTCCGTCGCGATCCCCGCGATGGCGTCGCGATCCAGCTGCAACGTCAGCGACGGGGTGAGGTCGTGCGTCACCAAAATGGCGCCGGTGCCCTTCTCCACCGCGACCGGGTCGTGGTCTGGGAGATCCATGAGCACCGTGAGCACGCGGATCTGCACGTCGGTGAGATCATTCACGCGCTCCCGCATCATCGGCGACGTGCTCTTGGCGAACTGTTGCCGCCACTCCAACATCACCAGGTCAAAGGCCTTTTCCGCCCCGTGATTCTGGCGGATGTAGTCAATGACTTGTTGCAGCAGGTGTTGATCCTCGAGGATGGAGATCTGTACCTCGAAGATGGCGGCTTCCTTGGGTCCGGCGTGTTTCTCCGCCCGCTCGGCCACTTGGCGCAAGCGTTCCTTGGCCACGTCCACGGAGTCATGCAGGCGGGCGATTTCTGCCTCTACTTGCCCGTCGTCGATGATACGATGCGCGACGTCGGGCAGCTCCCATTTGAGCAGCCGCACCGGCCCGACGACGATGCCGGGCGAAGCGGAGATCCCAGAAAGCGCGCGTTCCATGTCGTTCAGTGCTCCCCGAATCTCGACGAGATGAGCGTGGCAATGGTCTCGATCGCGGAGTCCGCGTCCGGGCCTTCGGCGCGTAAGGTCAGCATCGATCCACACTCGGCCGCCAGCATCATGACGCCCATGATACTCTTGCCGTTGACTTCCATATCCTCGCGAATCAGCCGGATGTCGCTCTTGAACTTCGCGGCGGCCTTCACGATCTCCGCCGCCGGCCGCGCGTGGATGCCGTTGCTGTTGAGGATCTGCACCGTACGCTCGACCATCACTTCACCGCCATATAGAGGATGAACGCGACCTGCACGAGCAGCGCAACCTTCCACCCCTCGAAACGGCTTTGCAGCCGGACGAGCACGACCGAACCCACGGCAATTGCAATGATGATACCTCCCAGCAACGTTCGCCCAGGCTCAACGATCTGCTGCACGGCCAAGGGGAGTCCCAAACCAGCCAGCAACGCGGCGATGGTGCCCAACAACTGCGGTCCTTGCCTCAGGAAAGGCGCCCCGAGAGCGTGGGCAACGCGCACGCCATTCGTCAGGCCGATGCGCAGCCCCCATACACGGAGAGCCAAGTGCCCGGCATTGAAGAGGCCAAGGAACGTGAGCGCCGTGGCCGCGGCTCCCCCGCCGGCGCCAAAGACCAGGAGCGCGGCAATGGAACAGGCTGGGAGTAACGCCGCCCACACCAGTCGATCGCCCACACTGCCTAACGGGCCGCACAGCGCGGTTCGAAACCGCTCGATGCGATCGGGCGCTTCGCCCTCCAGTTCGGCCCGCGCCAATGCGCCCACGGCGACCGACGCCAGGTACGGATGCGCATTGAAGTACTGACTCTGGCGCGCGAGGGCGGCGCGGTAGGCCTCGCCGTCGACTCCCCCGGGCAACAGCCGCAACGCTGGCTCCGTACAGAAACCAATCCCGTTCCCAACCATGGTCTCATAGTTCCAAGACGCTTGGATGGCCAACAGGCGCAGCAGCATGGCACCCTGGGTGCGAAGCGGGACGGCGATCGTCACCTGGGTCTTCATCGACTCACCGCAAGGCCGACGCCGATCGCCAGGCCGACCGCGAAGAGCCAGCGCGCATGCGGGACCGCGTGAAAGATCTTCCAGACAGCGCCTAACGCCACCGAGGTCGCAGCGGCGACGACGACGGCGCGAGAAAGCGCAGCATTGCCCTGGAGGGTGTCGAGTACGGCACGTTGGGCCGGTATGCCGACGGCCAGGCCGAGGGCGGTCAAGGCGATGCCCCGCAACAAATCGGCGGTCAGACCATACAGCTGTAAACCGATGACTACGCGGCGCGACCCACGAGCCACGGCCTCGTGGCGCCGGCGCGCCCAGCTGGCATTCAGCCGTCGCAGCTGCACCATGGACCAGCCGCCCACATATGCCAGGGCCAGCGTCATGGTCACGCTGAGTATGAGGGCGCCGGTTGTTCCCGGGGACTGCATGGCAAACAGGGCGCCGCCGACCGCCGATGACGAACCCCACTCGGGATATCGCGACGCGCCAAAGGGCAACGTCTCCAGGGCGTACAGCTCCAACGTGGCGCCGGCCAAAAGACCCGCCGCCGGTGCACCCATGGCGGCGCCACCAAGGGTTGCCGACACAATGGGACGGGACAGCATGGCCTGCGGAAAACTCACCGTATCCAACCCGAGTATCCCACCCATGACGCTGAACATGGCCATGCCCACCGCGCTCATCGGTTGCCCTCGCCGGAAAGCACTTCATCGAGCGCCAGGGGGCGAGCGGCGGGGACGTCCTGTGCCGAGACAATCACACCGCGGCGCGCCAGCTGGCGCAGGAGGTCCTCTTCCGCTGGAGAAAGAAACACATACCGCAGGCGCTGGAGCCGGCCGGCCCGGTGATGGATGCCGCCGATGTTCACGGCGGGAATCCGATCCGTTGCCTCCACCAAGCGCATCATCGTTTCGATGTCTGCCGTCAGCAGCAATCCCGGTCGGGTGTCCGCCAGGTACGTTCCGAAGCGTTCGGCCGCCGTTTGGACCGAGTCGAAGTACACGTGCATTTCCGGAGGCACGCCCATGCGGTACAGCTCCTGCTCCCAATCACTCGCGGCGACTTCGTCGTCGACGAGCACGATGAACTGCAGGTCGAGGGGCTGACCCCAACCCACCACCACCTGTCCGTGGATCAAGCGATCGTCGACCCGGTACAGTTCAATGGCCACGAGGAGCCCCTCCCGCGGCACTGCCCGGAACCGTCGCGGCCAACGCGGCGCGCCCCTTCTCTGCTGCGTGCCTTGCCGCGTCGCCTTCATTCGGCCCCTCGTCCGCAAACAAAAAGTCGAGAAGGGCCGCCAGATTCGTCCCTGTGACCACAACGATTTCGGGATACGCGCGTTGCACCCGCCGAGCAGCCATTGTGCAACTGCCGGCCGGAAGATCTGTGAAGATCACGCGAGCACCGGACGACTCGACCGTCGTGCGCATCACGCGCTCCACGTCGGCCGCACTCAGGTCGCGATTGGTCAGTGGGAGAAAGACATCCTCTCGCCCGGTGATCTGCCGAACGGCGGACAACACGCCGACAGCGAAATCGCCGTGACCAGCGACGATCGCGCGAGCGCTACTCATCGTCTTCTACCAGGTACTGGCGCACATCGCTAGCTGCCGACTTCATGCGACCGATCAGCCGCTGGTTAAAGGACTCGGCCGCGTTCACTCCGGCATACCGCAGCAAGTGGTTCATGGCAATTACCTCGCCAATCACCGTGATGTTCTTGCCCGGATTCAGGAAGACGGTGATGCGCGGCAACTCGACGCCCAAGATGCTCGTGGTATCTCCTTCAAGCCCAGTGCGGTCGGCTACGGAATTTTCCGTCCACTCCTCCAGCTGCACGATGACTTCGATGCGTTTTTGCTGGCGGACGGCGCGCACGCCAAAGATTGCTGGTATGTCGATCAGGCCCACGCCACGGATTTCCATGAAGTGGCGCTGCAACTCATGTCCTCGCCCGATCAGCACCTCCGCACCGCGTCTGGTACAGATGACCAGGTCATCCGCCACCAATCGGTGGCCACGCTCCACCAGGTCAAGCACGCACTCTGACTTGCCGATGCCGCTGGCACCGGTGAACAGGACGCCAACGCCAAAGACGTCCGCCAACGAGCCATGCAGCGTGGTCGTCGGAGCAAACAGCTCCTCCATGACCGGTTTGATCCGACGATACACTTCCGCCGTCTTATGGGGCGATCGGAAGATCGGTACCTGGTGTTCCACGGCCAACGGCACCAAGGGGTCCACCGGCTCCATGCCCTTCGTGATAACCACGCAGGGAATCGGAAACGAGAAGAACTGCATCAGGTTCTTCTTTCGCTCGTCCACCGACAGCGTGGAGAGATACGTCATCTCCGTTTCGCCGAGGACTTGGACGCGCTGCGCCATGAAGCGACCGACAAACCCGGCAAGCGCCAACCCGGGGCTGGAGACGTCCGAGTTCGCAATCGGTCGATCATGTCCCGCGGTGCTTCCAAGCTGCTCGAGTTCGAGCGCCTCATGGAGTCGCTCGAATAGGCGGCCAACGGTTATTACTCCGCTCACGCGCGGCGCGCCACGTGTGCGCGATCCTTGGCGACGCGCTTCTTGTGGGATAGTTGCGACTGCAGGTGCTTGATCGCCGCGGTCAGCGCGGGGCCATACGAGCGACCATGTCCCTCGGCGACCCAGCGATTGGCACCCCGACCGTGAAGCACAATTTCCACGCGACGGCCCGGCCCGTCCTGTTCGAAACGCACGGTGGCGTCGAGTGAAGACGGGAAGCGTTCGCCAATCTTCTCCATGGCGCGCTCGGTCCGCGTCCGCATGTAGTCGCTGATAACGGCGTGATGTGCCTGAAACACGATGTTCACGAGCAATGCCTCCTCAGGACAGCACGGTGTGGAGGTGCGCTTCTGTTTCCTGCGCAGCACGCTCCCACGTGAAGGTTTGTGCAAATTCGCGACCGCGAGCACCTAACGATGTGACGAGTTCGCGGTTCGTTGCCAGCCGCCGCATGGCCGCGGCGAGTCCTGCGACATCTCCGTGCGGGACGAGAAAGCCCGTCTCACCGTGCCGAACGGATTCCCTGATGCCCGGCGAGTCTGAAGCCACCACCGGGGTCCCGCATGCCGCCGCCTCGAGATTCGTGATGCCCCACCCCTCCTTTGGCGACGTGAACGCCAAGGCCCACGCGCGCCGGAGGAGCGCCAACTTGGTGTCCTCACTGATTCGCCCAAGAAACGTCACGCGATTGGTCAGGTCAAGCGATGCCACGAGTCGCTCGAGCTCTGCCCGTCCGTCGCCGGCCCCAGCGATCTCCAGACGCGCTTCGCTGACGTCGATCTGGGCGAACGCACGGATCACGAGATCGACGCGCTTGTACCTCTTCAATCGCCCAAGATAGGCGAACAGCGGCGTGGCTTCACGAGCATCGGGCAACGGCGTGTAATGGTTGCTGTCGATGCCGCAATAGATGACCTGTATCCGTTCTCGGGAAATGCCTCGTTCGGCAAGGTCGTCCGCCGTACTCTGTGAAATCACTTGAAACGGCACGCCGCGGTAGACCCAGGGAATAGGCCGCTCCGCCAGCCAGACCACCGACGCCACCGGCGCTGGAAGCTCTTGGAAGCCGTTCCTCCGAACAGATGGGGTACGAGCCCAACGGACCGGTGTTCCTCTCACCGCGGCGAATAGCGGGACCTTGTTGATGTCCTCGACGATCACGTCAAATCGCAGGCGCTGTAGGCTCGCGATAGGCCCGGCGCACGCAGGGGAACGAATACTGCGTGCCCACCCGATGGATGGCAACGCTCATCGCGGGTAGCTGTTCGGCGCGCAACCGGGCCAACTGCCGCAGAGGAGATGTGCACGTCGTGACCTATGCCGGCCAGGCGCTCCAAAGATCTCGTGAAGGTGGATTTCCGCGCCTCGGCCTGAGTGGCTTCTCCAGATCCCGCCAGTTCAAGGAGTAGATGACGCACCGTACCCGAGCTTCCGCGCAAGGGCGTCCAACACTCCGTTGACGAAGCGTGCGCCTCATCGCTCCCAAACAGTTCGGCCAGGCGAACGGATTCCTGAATGGTGACGCGGCCGGGAATTTCATCATGCGACACCGGCCGCGCCGAGCTCAACAGACAGCGCGCTCGATGGCGCCGAGGCGCTCGAGCCGCCAATTGGTCGTGACATTCGCGAGTTGGGCGTCGATGGCACTTCGATGCGCATCGAGCGCACGGAGCAAGGGCCGGCGAACTCAGCGCTCTTCAGCTCCAACAGCCAGCTGTCCCGCTTGGGACGTTGCGTCGTCCCCAACAACGAGCCGGTGCCGACCATGTCCCACGCATACAACGCCCGGAGCGCCTGGCGCCCGTGCGCGCCGGCGCATGCGCCGGGTCACGCTTCGTCAGCCGCATCCAATCGCGCGAAGAGAGGCCGCCGATCTCGAGTGCGGCCATCGCCGCGTCCCAACCCTTGCTGCCGTGTTCCCCGCCAGCTTCCGGCCTCGGCTTGCGCCATGTTGTCGCACGTCAGCAACTCGAACCTGATCGGCAGGTCGTACTCCGCCGCCAGACCGGACAGACCACGCGATGCCTCGCCCGCGACGTAAGGTTGAAGCGCAAGTATCGCCGACGAAACGATGGCGCTGACCAGCCACGAGGTGGCGTCGTATCGCCCGTGGAGGCTAAGCGATGCGCGCCGGACGGCAAAGCTCCACGCCCCACCCAGACCACGTCATCCACTTCGTCGAGCGACGCCCATGGCGTGTCAGGGCATCGAGAGCTCCGGGTTGCCGCAGTGCCTGGTGCGGATCTGTTCGTTGAACCTGCAGACCACGACGCCGAATCGACGCCCGGTTCCGTCTGGAGTCCTGCGAATTCGGCCATCAGGTCGAGAGCAGGTGCCCCATCTTGTTCGCTGGCCGAGGTATCCGGCGTTCTCATCGGTGGACGGCGCCGCGATCCGCACCTGTTCGGCAATCTCCAGCCCGTAGCCCTTCAGTCCCACCAGCTTCATCGGATTGTTGGTGAGCACGCGAATGGACTTGAGGCCGAGGTCAAGGAGGATCTGCGCGCCAATGCCGCGTAGTTTCGAAGGTCCGCCTTGAAGCCCAGTTTCTCGTTCGCCACCACGGTGTCGTCGCCTGTGTCCTGCAAGGCGTACGCCTTGATCTTGTTCAGCAGGCCGACGTCGGCTCCTTCTTGATCCAGGTACACCACGACTCCACGTCTTCGCGCGCGATCATCTCCATGGCCGCGTGCAGCTGCCAGCCGCAGTCGCAACGCTTGGAATGAAAGACGTCGCCCGTTAGGCACTTGGAGTGCATGCGGACCAGCACGTCCCGTCCATCGCCAAGATCGCCGTAGACCAGGCCACGTGCTCATGGTCGTCGACCTCGCCGGTGGTATCCCATGATCCGGCCAGCCATCGCCTCAATCTCGGAGGGAAGCCGGGCTTCGGCGTTCGACGCACCAGCCGTTCGTGCTGCAGCCGATACGCACTGCTCAGCATCGTGATGAAGGCCAAGCCATGCTCGGCCGGCATGGGCGAGCTTCGTCGCGCTGCATGGCGTGTCCGTCGTCGTTCAAGATCTGCAGGATCACTCCCGGCCGGATTGAGTCCGGCAAAACGGCAGAGGTTCATACCGCCGTTTCGGTATGACCGACGCACAGCACGCCGCCATCTCGGCCCGCAGCGGATGGACGTGGCCAGGGGTGCGAATGTCTGCAGGTCCCTTCGACGGGTCGGCCGCGACGCGAATGGTCTGGGCGCGATCGCTGGCGCTGATGCCGGTGGTCACGCCGTACGCAGGGCTGGCGTCGATACTCACCGTGAACGCCGTCCGCATGGCTTCGCTGTTTTCTGAAGTCTGCATGCGCAGGCCGAGCTGGCTAACACGCTCATGGGTCAACGCCACGCAGATCATGCCCTTGGCGCGCAACATGAAATTGACCATCGCTGGCGTGACCAGCTGCGCCGCGCAAATGAGGTCGCCCTCGTTTTCGCGGTCCTCATCATCGGCCACCACGACGAATTTCCCGTCGCGAATGTCCTGGATTGCCTGTTCAACGGTTCCGAACGCCATGGTGAATGGTAGCGGGCTACGTCTCGAAGGGTAAAGCCGTTAGCCAGCGAAATTAGCCACGCTGGTAGGGCTGGAGCAGTCGCCGGACGAACTTCCCAATCACGTCCCCCTCTAAGTGGACCGAATCGCCGACCGCGAGGTCACCAAGGGTCGTGTGGCGCCGCGTGTATTCGATGAGCGATACCTGAAGAATCCCGGGCGCGGGCAATTCGTTCACGGTCAGACTGACCCCGTCCACGGTGACGGAGCCATGGGGCACCAGCAGTTGGTCGATATCCGGTGGAACGGCGATGTTGATCAACAGGGCGTCGTCGCGCATCTCCAACTCGGTCACGCCCCCGACCGCGTCAACATGCCCCTGCACCACGTGGCCACCCAATCGGTCAGTGGCCCGCATCGCCCGCTCGAGGTTCACCCGTGTGCCGACGTTCCACGACCCTACCGTCGTGCGATCCAAGGTGGTCACGACGGCGGCGACATCAAAGAAGCCTGCTCCAACGTCACGAACCGTTAGGCATGCGCCGTTGGCCGCAATGCTCTCTCCCAACTTCACGTCGCTATACGGTGCCCGAATCCGCAGCTCACGACCGGCATTCGACGCCCGCACCCGGTCGATGACGCCAACCGCATCAACAAGTCCTGTGAACATCAGCGCCCTTCCCCCTCTGCAGGAGCGTAGACCGACAGCAGGTCGTCATCCAGCGCCTCGCGACGGACTACTCGCCAGCGACGCGCCGCAGTGCCACGCACCGCTGGCGCCGCGGAGAACGCGCCCAGAGCGCCGGCGCCGAAGATGACGGGCGCCTGGATGAGCAGCAGGCGATCGACCAATTGTTCCGCCAGCAGCGCCCCCGCGAGCACGGCGCCGCCCTCCACCAGCAATGACTGCACGCCATGTCGGCGCAACGCACGCAGCGCGTCGGCCAGCGACGTGGCTTCGATGATCTCCACCCCTAGGTCGTTCAGCGCCATGGCGTACGAGGAATCCAAGTCGTGCCCGACGACGATGACCGGAACTTCACGCGCGCTGCGAGCGAGCGTGCTGGTGAGCGGCAGGCGGCCGGTTCGGGAAAACACGACCCGCATCGGCGCCACGCGCGGCGCTTCCGATTCGCGCACCGTCAGTTGTGGATCGTCGATGCGCACGGTCGACATGCCCACGGCCACGGCATCATGCCCGGCGCGCAGCCGGTGCACGAACCGCTTGGTGCTGTCGTTGGTGATCCAACTCGTCGTCGCGGTGCCATCAGCAATCGCGCAATCGATCGTCACGGCCATCTTGAGCGTGACCCATGGGCGATCCGCGGTTAACGCATGCACAAACGCCGCGTTCAACTCGCGCGCCGCTGCTTCGCCGACACCACCCGTGACCGCGATTCCCGCGGCAGCTAAGCGCTTCGCGCCGCCGCCAGCCACCGGATTGGGATCTGCCATGGCGTAGACGACGCGACCAATTCCTGCTGCGACGATCGTGTCCGTGCAGGGTGGCGTCTTGCCCGTGTGGGCGCAGGGCTCAAGGGACACGTACAGCGTGGCGCCTTTGGCTCGCGCGCCGGCCGCGCGAAGGGCGACCACCTCGGCATGCGCCTCACCAAAGCGGGCGTGAAAGCCTTCCCCTACCACTGCGCCATCGCGGACGACCACCGCGCCCACCATGGGATTGGGGGCGGTCTGTCCCCATCCTCGTTCCGCCAGCACCAACGCGCGGTCCATGAATGACCGGTCGGCCTCTTGTCTTTCGTGGACGACGTCCGCGCGCACGTTCACCAGTGCAACCGCAGCCCCAGCGATGCAAACTGCAGGGCGTCATCGGCGCGCGTGCCACCAAAGGTGTTGTACGTGGCGAGGCTGCCACCCGAGACTTGTCCGACTTCCAGCACCACCCGCATCAGTCGCGTGTTCAGTGACAGGTCGGCGAAGACATTTTGCCGGTTCAGCGACTGGGCGATCTCGAAACCGGTGAGGGTGAATACCTGCGCGGCACGGTTTACGGTCACGTCCACCAAGCCACTCGCATCGTAGTGATCGCTCCCACCACCGATCACCAGGGAGAGTGGTCCGAACGACTTGCCCACCATCGCGCGCCAGGCATCGCTCGTCAGCGTGAAGGCGCGCACGCCATAGAGATCCAGACCAGGCGTGGCCGTCACGTCCGCCGAGGGCAAGTCGCGTTGGAGGAACGCGATCGAGACCGCTGGCGTGTGTTCAGACTCTTCCAGCACAGCTATCCGGGCGCCGAAGCCAAAGCGAATGGAGCCGCTCGGCACCGAGACCTTAAAGTCGCCGGACGTCACCTCGGGGATGAACGCGATGTTCATCAGTCCATCGACGGCAAAGATGGTCGTGGAACCTGCCCGGACGCCGGGGAAGACGCCTAACGCCAGATCCGCGACGGGAAGCCCGACAGGTTTGTCCTTCACGGCATAGTCGCTGGCCACGGCTCCGGTAATGGCCGGCGTCACCGCACTCACGTCGGGGAGGTGCCCACGAAGCACGTTGCCCCGGAGACCAACCGAGATGTGTCCGAGGCCTCCCAAGGCCCCTGATTCGCCCGCGACGACATTGCCTCCAATGAGGCTGGCGCCAAGCTGCGGCGCCATGAAATGAAAGAGATCGACGGCCTTCTGACAGGCATCCTGCGTCGCCCGCTCCGACAGGCTGCCCGACACACACTGCGGATCGATCGATCCTCCCTGTCCCTGGGCGACTCGCGCCACCATCAGCCCTAGTGCGACGATCAGTGTTTTAGCTCGCGGCATACAACGACTCCATTACGTAAGCTCCACGATTCCACGACCGGGAATGACGTGACCGACTGGCCAGGCGCGCACTGCGGCGGCTGACGCCGCCGATATCACGTCTTGTGCCACGGAGGCCGGGGCCACCACAATCGCACCAACGCCCATGTTGAAGGCGCGAAACATCTCGTCGGTCGAGACCTGCCCCGCGTCCTGCAACTGCTGAAAGACGTTAGGCACCTGCCAGGTCGAGGTGTCGACTCGCGCGTTGAGGGTGGCCGGCAACGTTCGGTTGAGGTTCCCGGGGATCCCCCCACCGGTGATGTGCGCCAAGGCGTGCACCCGGCCCAGCACGGGGCGAATGGCCGCCAGGTACGACCGATGGACCCGTAGGAGCGCATCGGCGACGGTCGCCCCGCCCTCACCAGGGAACGCATCGTGTACCCCCAGCTGCATCCGCTCCGCCACAATGCGACGCGCCAGCGAGTACCCGTTGGTGTGCAGCCCAGAGCTTTCGAGCGCGATCAGCACGTCACCCTCGTGCACGCGGCTCGCGCCGAGCTGCGCATCCTCTTCCACCGATCCGACAATAAAGCCGGCCAAGTCGTAGTCCGGTGGCGTGTAGACGCCCGGCATCTCGGCGGTCTCGCCACCGATCAGCGCGCATCCATTCTCGCGACAACCCGCGGCCACCCCTGCCACGACTCCTTCGACGACAACGGGCTGCAAGGCGCCAAAGGCCACGTAATCCAGGAAGAACAACGGCGTCGCGCCCTGCGCCAAAATGTCATTGACGCAGTGGTTCACCAGGCAGTGGCCGATGGTATGGTGCCGCTCCGCTTCGATGGCGACCTTGATCTTGGTACCGACACCATCGGCACTGGCGACCAGGATCGGCTGTCGCCCCAGGGGAGCACGAAAAAGTCCGCCGAAGGCGCCAAAGTCCCCCACACAACCACTCGTGCGCGTGGACGCGACGAGTTTGCCGATCCGCGTCTTGGCGTCGTCGGCGGCATCGATGTCGACGCCGGCACTGCGATAGTCCAGTGGCGCTGGGTGGCTCACTCCGCCAGCTCCTCTTCGAACGCGACCAAGCGTCGGAATTCTTCGAGTCGTCGCGCAATGTCCACGCGTTGTAGCTCCATCAGTCGGTCGATCGAGAACTTCTCCACCGCAAAGGATCCCATCGTGGATCCGTAGACCACGGCACGTCGCATCGCCTGCTCATCGGTGCGCCCGGTGCGGGCCAGGTAGCCAATGAACCCACCGGCAAAGGAATCACCGGCACCCGTCGGGTCAAACACGTCCTCCAACGGATAAGCTGGCGCAAAGAACACCGAGTGCGGGCCGAACATGTACGCCCCGTGCTCTCCCTTCTTGATCACAACGTGTGACGGGCCGCGATCATGAATCCACTTGGCGGCCTTGACGAGGTTGGCGTGCTCCGTCAGCTGACGGGCCTCTCCGTCATTCAGCAGCAACACGTCTACGTACTTCAGCAATTCGAGCAGCTCGTTGCGCCGGCTCTCGATCCAGAAGTTCATGGTATCGCAGGCCACCAGCTTTGGCTTGTCGACCTGCTGGAGCACATCCAGCTGCAACCGTGGATCGATGTTGGCCAGAAACACGAAGGGGGCCCGTCGGAACTGGGGCGGGATCTTTGGCCGGAAGTTGGAGAAGACGCCGAGACGGGTTTCCAGGGTCTCGGCGGCATTGAGGTCATGGCGGTATCGCCCGCGCCACCGGAACGACTCACCTTCGGCGCGCTCCAGGCCCGCCAGATCGACCTCCCTGGCACGAAGTGGTTCCAGTCGTTCGATGGGATAGTCGGTCCCGACGACTCCAACCAGCTGCACCGGAGCAAAGTGCGACGCGGAAGCTGAAAAGAAGGTCCCCGATCCGCCCAGCACTTCGTCGGCGCGACCGAATGGCGTCTCGACGGAGTCGAGGGCCACGGAACCTACGACAAGAACGTGCGTCATGACTCGTGAGTGGCAGATGGCGAAGGCAGCGGATAACGCATGAACACGCTCCGCGTTTGCGGCTGACGGACGGGACTCACATGCGCTCCGGTGCTGAAATGCCCAGCACAGCGAGTCCATTGCGAATGACGACCTGTGCCGCGCGCGCGAGCAGGAGTCGCGCCTCGCGCACCCCCGTCGGGGCTTCGAGTACCCGCACCTTGTGATACCAGTTGTGAGCCAACCGAGCCGTATCAAGAAGGTACGCGGCGACGCGATGCGGCTCGCGGCTGGCGGCCGCGCCGGATAAGAGCCGGGGATAGTCCAGCAGTGCCTGCGACAGCTCGCGCTCGGACTCCTCCGTCAGCTGCGACAGGTCCGTGGCGCGTGCATCCAGCGTGGCCGGATCGACGCCACCGACCCGGAAGATGCCGCACATCCGGGCATGGGCCATCTGGATATAATACACGGGATTTTCTTCGGACTGCGAGCGCGCCAGGTCCACATCGAAGATCAGCTGTGAATCGGCTTTCCGCATGAGGAAGAAATAGCGGACCGCGTCGCGCCCGACTTCGTCCACCAGGTCGCGCACCGTCACGTACGATCCGGCGCGCTTGGAGATCTTCACCTCCTCGCCACCACGTGTAACGGTCACCATCTGGTGCAAGGCGTACTCGGGATAGCCCTGCGGAATGCCCATGTCCAACGCCTGCAACCCGGCGCGCACTCGCACCACCGTGGAATGGTGATCCGCGCCCTGCACGTTGATGCTGTGGTGAAAACCGCGCCGCCACTTGGTGATGTGGTAGGCAACGTCAGGCACGAAGTACGTGTAGGTGCCATCCGACTTTCGCATGACGCGGTCCTTGTCGTCGCCGAAGTCGGTGGTGCGCAACCACAAGGCCCCGTCCTTCTCGAACGTGTGTCCGGCATCGCGGAGCATGCGTACCGTCTCTTCGACCATGCCGTCGTCGTACAGCGACGACTCCAGGTAGTACTTGTCGAAGCGCACGCCGAAGGCCTGCATGTCCAGGTCCTGCTCCTTGCGCAACTCGGCGACCGCAAAGCGTCGGATGGCGTCGAGATCGGTGCCGTCAGGATCGGCGGGATGCGCGCCCACATAGCGCTCGGCGATTTCCTTGATGTACTCGCCATGGTATCCCCCTTCGGGGATTTCCAGAACGCCGCGGCGCAATTCGACGACGCGCGCCTGAACGCTGCGCGCCAGATTTCCGATCTGGACACCGCCATCGTTGTAATAGAACTCGCGGGTAACGCGATACCCGATTGCCTCCAGCAAGGAAGAGATCGCGTCGCCTAACGCCGCCTGACGTCCGTGGCCCACATGTAACGGGCCCGTGGGGTTGGCCGAGACGAATTCCACATTGAATGCCTCGCCCTTCCCTTCATCGGTGCCTCCGTACGCGGCGTCGCGCGCGATCACGTCGACCAGTCCCTGGAAGGCCGCCGCGGCGTTCAACCGGAAGTTGATGAACCCAGCGCCGGCCACGCTTGCCTCACTCACTCCGGCCGTGGCCAGATCCATCGACGCGATCAGGTCGCGCGCAATATCCTGTGGTTTCCGTCGCAGCTGACGAGCGAGCGCCATGGCCAGGTTCGTCGTCCAATCGCCGAAGGCGGGGTCGCGCGGTCGTTCAACGACGACTCCAGCGACGTCGGCCGCGCCCAGCCGCTGCGCCGCGGCGGAAAGCTCGGCTCGCAACACATCTTCTGGCCCCATCACTCGCTGCTAGTCGAGGGTGGTGGAGTCGGGCTGGCGGGTTTGGCCGCCTCTGACTTTTTGTCCGCCGAACCGCTCGAACCGGAATCGCCGCCCTCGCTCTTCGGCGGCGGCGCCTTCAGATCCTTCTTCCCGTCTTTCCCGTAATCGGTGATGTAGAAGCCGGAGCCCTTGAACACCAAGCCGGCGCCACCTGAAACCTTCCGCGTTCCCACCTTCCCGCAGACCGGACACGGCATTTCGGCCTGGGCCGCCGAGATGCTGCGAAAGAAGTGGTCGAACTCGTGCCCCTCGGGGCATCGGTATTCATACGTCGGCATTGCGGTCTGATTCGGGAAGTAACGCCATGAAAATTAGCCGTGCGCGGAAAGCGCCTCAAGCGAAGAGGTTACGACGTTCCGGACCCACACCGCGCCTCGGGCTCCCAAGCGGCAGGCAAACCCGGGCCGCGTACGTTATCCCTGCGGACGGTAGGTCCCCCAGACCGCACGCAGGCAATCGGAGATTTCTCCCACCGACGCACGGGCGCGAACAGCATCTTCGATCCGTTCCACCAGCCCAAGACGGGCGTGCTCGGGCGCCCCGTCGGCGAACGGTGCGGCGGCCATGCGTAATGCGTCGAGCGCTTCCTTTACAGCCACCGCGTCCCGGCGTCCTTTCACCGCACGCAGCCGCTCGACCTGCTCCGCTTCCAAGCGGGAATAGTCAGGCGATGGAATGATCGGGATGGGACTTCCGTCATCGAATCGGTTCACACCCACCACGGTGGTCTCGCCGGACTCCACCCGCAGCTGATAGGCGTAGGCACTCTTGGCGATCTCTTCTTGAAAGAACCCTTGGGCGATCGCCTTTGCAGCCCCGCCCAGCACGTCCACCCGCGTGAGTAACTCGGTGGCGCGTTGCTCGATCTCGGTCGTCAGCGATTCTACGTAGTAGCTGCCGGCCAATGGGTCCACGGTGCTCGCCACCCCCGATTCATAGGCGACGATCTGTTGGGTCCGGAGCGCCAGGGTGGCGGCATCCGCCGTGGGGAGTGCCAATGCCTCATCGTATCCGTTGGTGTGCAAGGACTGCGTTCCACCTAACGTTGCGGCAATCGCCTGCATCGCGACACGCACCACGTTGTTCAACGGTTGCTGGGCCGTCAGCGTCACCCCGCCGGTCTGGGTATGGAATCGCATGCGGCACGACGCATCGTTGGCCTGAAAGCGATCGCGCATGATGCGCGCGTACAAGCGCCGTGCAGCCCGGAACTTGGCCACCTCCTCGAACAGGTCGCTGTGCGACGCGAAGAAGAACGACAAGCGCGGGGCGAACGCGTCCACGGCCAACCCCGCCGCCATCGCCTGCGTCACGTACTCGATGGTGTTGGCGAAGGTGAAGGCGACCTCCTGAACCGCCGTTGCTCCTGCTTCGCGGATGTGGTAGCCCGAAATGGAGATCGGATTCCAGTTCGGCACCTCGGTGGCGCAATAGCGAAACAACTCGGCGATCAACCGCAGGGATGGGCCTGGCGGATAGATGTAGGTGCCGCGCGCGACGTACTCCTTCAGGATGTCGTTCTGGATCGTGCCGTTGAGCGCTGATCGGTGGATGCCGCGCTCCTCCGCGACCACGATGTACATCGCCAGCAGGATCGCCGCCGTCGCGTTGATCGTCATGGACGTCGACACGCGATCCAAGGGAATCTGGTCGAAAAGCGCATGCAGGTCGTCCACGGTGTCGATTGCGACGCCCACACGTCCGACCTCGCCCAGCGCCAGAGGAGAGTCGGAATCGATCCCCATCTGCGTCGGCAGGTCGAACGCAACCGACAACCCCGTTTGCCCGGCGTCCAGCAGGTGCCGGAAGCGGGCGTTGGTTTCGGCCGCCGTGCCAAAGCCCGCGTACTGCCGCATGGTCCACAGGCGGCCGCGGTACATGGAGGGCTGGACACCGCGTGTAAACGGATACGCGCCCGGCTCGCCCAGGTCTCTGGCGTAGTCCAATGTCGTCAGGTCCGCTGGGCGATACGCCTCACGCACCGGAATGCCAGATGGCGAGAGTCGTGATTCAGGTCCCTTACTCATGCGACAAAGATACTCCGATCCTTGCGCCCGCGTGCGAGCCAAAGTCTCGAAGACGCAAACGGCCGGTTAGGACGTTGCCTAACCGGCCGTGCGAGAACTGAGCGCGCCGCCCGCCCACCCGGGCGACACACCAGGCGCGCTAACCGACGCCAACCAGTTGTGCCGCTAGCATCTGCCGAGCCGTTTCGATGTCGTCGCGGCTGCCGATGTAAATCGGCGAACGCTGATGCAGCTCGCCGGGCTGTACTTCCAGGATATCCTGCGTCCCGTCGATGGCCGCGCCGCCAGCCTCTTTGCAGATGAAGGCAAGTGGATTGCACTCGTAGAGCAGCCGCAGTTTGCCGCGCGGGCTTTGCTTGTTGGCTGGGTACGCAAACACTCCACCGCCTAACAAGTTGCGATGGAAGTCCGCGACCATGCTCCCGACGTATCGCACGTTCATGGCCTTCTGCATCCCATCCAGCCCACGATACCGACGCATGAGCGCTTTCACGTTCTCGTCCCAATACTGCTCGTAGGAGTCGTTCACCGAGAGATATCGGCCGCGGGCCGGAATCTTGATGTCCGGATGCGAGAGCAAGAACTCGCCGATCGACGGATCCAGCGTGAAGCCGTGGACACCCTGGCCCGCTGTGTACACCAGCATCGTGCTGGAGCCGTAGATGATGTACCCGGCCGCCACCTGACGACGGCCCGGCTGCAACATGTCTTCCATTTCCCCGCGCGAACCACGCGTGATCTTCTTCATGATCGAGAAGATCGTGCCGACCGGAACGTTCACGTCGATGTTGGACGAGCCATCTAGCGGGTCGAACAACAGTACGTAGTTACCGCACTTGAACTGCTCGGGAATGGGAATGATGTCCGGCTCTTCCTCGCTCGCCATCGCGCACAGTCGCCCGGTATGATCCATCGCCTTGATGATGGTCTCATTGGCGAAGACGTCGAGTTTCTGCTGCATTTCACCTTGGACGTTCTCGCTGCCCAAGGCACCGAGGATGTCCGCCAGGCCAGCGCTGCGCACCTTGTTGGCGATCATCTTGGCGGCCAGCGCGATGTCGTACAGAATGGCGGAGAGCTGTCCCGTGGCCTCGGGGAACATCTTCTCCTGCTCGATGATGAATCGCTCGATGGTGACGACCGACGTCGCCGTATTCTTTACCACGCTAGGCGTCCTCGCGTAGGGGTTGATGTCCTGCGCCGCGAATCGAGGCAGTGGCGAATTGCCTCGCTTCAACCTCAAATCGATTCGCCAGATACCCCCGGCGGATCGATTCCCAGATGTAGCGGACAGGGAATATCGGGACCGACACAAACTGCTGGACGTGGCAGAGCTCGTGCAAGAGTAGTTCCTCAGTCTCCCGAACCTCGTCGCCAAGCCAGACTGTGCGCCAAAGCGTGATAGCGGCGACAGTTCGACTTCCCAAGCACCATCCGCCCACCCGCGGCGGAAGTCCGCCTCGGCGCCAGCGCACGCCCTCAAGCTCTGGGTATCGCGCTACCATCTGCGGCGACAGTCGCATGGGACTGCCTAGCAAGCCGTGCCACAGGTCGAGAGCGGCCATGTGTCTCCGTGAGCCGAGATCCAAACACGATCCCCGTCCGTTCGCACGACCACCGTGCCGTCGTAGTCCGTGCGCAACACTTCAATCTGGCGTTCGTCGAAGCGCTGCAACACCTCGCGATTGGGGTGCCCATAACGATTGTGCGTTCCCACGGAAATCAGGGCGAGTCGTGGGCCTACGGCATCTAGAAATGCGTCACTCGAGCTCGTGGATGAGCCGTGATGGCCGACCTTGAGGATATCCGCGCGGAGACTCGACGCATAACGAGCCGTCAACCATCCCACCTCCGCGCGCTCTGCGTCGCCCGTTAGCAGTATCCGGCGCTCACCAAAACTGACGCGCAAAACCACGCTGGAGGTGTTCGGATCGTCTTGGGACGCCGTCCACGCAGAATCTGGCGCCAGCACGTCCACACGGACGCCGTCAATCGTTCGGGATAGCCCCGGGAAGACGCGAAGCCAGGAGACCGAGTGGTCGCGGGCGGCCGCCAGGGTCGACGCATACGCGGCCCCTCCAAAGACGCGCGCGGCATCCCACATCTCGCTCACACGGACGTCCTGAAGGATCGCGGCGGCGCCCCCCACATGGTCCACGTGCGGATGCGTGAGTGTAAACACGGCCACGTCTCCGCCGCGCCGGCGCAGGTAGGGAACGACGGTGGCCGCCCCAGCATCGCGACCACCCCAGCTTGGACCCGCATCCACAACAATCCAATGTCCTCGCGGCGTGCGGAGGGCCACCGCATCTCCCTGCCCCACGTCCAGCAGATGCAGCTCCAACACGCCATGCGCCGCGGGCAGCCACGGCGACCAGATGGCCAGGGACAGGCACGACAGGGCAACCACGGCGGCACGAGCCCAAAAGCGCGAGGCACAGGCCACCACGCCAGCCGCAACGGCGACCGACAGGAACGTTGTGGTGACCGCCGATGGCATCACGGAGATCACTGCGCCCGGCACCTTGGCGCCGAGCGCCGCCACCAAGGTGACCAACTCCATCAGCAGTGCGGCTCCGTCGGCCACAACCTGAGCCACCGGTCGGAGCGGCCGAAGCGCCAGGGACAGAAAGAGCGCCGGCTGCAACAGGGCGAAGAGCGGAGAAACCAGCAGGTTGGTCAGCGGAGCAATCAGCGAGAGTCGGCCAAATGCGCCAACGACGACGGGTGCCGTCACCGCCGTCGCCACCACGGTCGTCGCCGCCTCGCGGCCCAAGCCGCCAAGCCAGCCACCGCGCGCGAAAGACAGTCGCTTCAGCAACCGACCGCTCGCGAGCAACGCAGCCATACCAGCCACCGACAGCTGGTAACCAAGACTCACTATCTCGCGGGGATCCAGCAGGGGCAACAGGCCGCCGAGGGACCACGCCGCCCAATCGGAGGTGGGTCGCTGTCGGAGCTGGGCAACGCGGGACGCCGCCAGCATGGCGGCCGAGCGCACGGCGGGACTGGGCGCGCCGATCAACAGCACGTACGCCACAATCGCGGCGACGGTCGCCACGTGCACCCTCCGCCGCGAAAGGCCCGCCATCCCGAACAGCAAGGACACGGCCTCGCCCAGAATCGCGACGTGAAGGCCAGAGACGGAGAGCATGTGCACGATCCCAGCATCGGCGAACTGGTCGCGAACATCGCGGTCGATATCCCGATCGTCAGCGATGACCAAGGCGCGCGCGAGCGGAGCGCGTTGGTGATACAACTCGTCGATGGTTCGCCCAACCGCTGCACGCCAACTTGCCAACGCCCCCGGCAGCTCAATCACCCGCATCAGCGCGTCATCGTAGACGAGCCCACGATCGGTGACCTTCGGCCGCCCTTGAATGCGCACCAAGGCGCCGGCCGGAGCCCCCGGACCATGCGCCGCCACCGCAACGGACGGTCCGCACCAGGTTCCTGCCACCTGACCGTATCCGCGCGATTGCGGCGACACCGCAGTTCGCAGCCGGACAAGCACCTGCCCACTCGTTCGTGCGGTGCGGACACACGCGTCATCGGCATGCGTGCAGAACGACGCGACACCGAGTCCGAAGACCACACCGATTCCTGCGTAGGCCCATCGCGTGCTCGCCTTCACGCCGTAGGCTACCAAGACACCGGCCACCGTGACGGCGGGCAAGAAGAAGCCGCCGAATCCTAGAAGGAGTCCGGCGGCGACTGATAGATAGGCGAGGGTGATGCTGGGCACGCGCTCTTCTCCTTATGGCGCGCCCCCTCCTGACGTCACAAAGCCGCCGGGACCGTGGCGCGGGTGTGCGTGCACGAGGCGCATGGCCTCCAGCACGAGAACCGCGATCTCGGCGCGTGCCTGCTCGTGCGACAACGCGACGCGCGTCACCGCCGAACCGACCAACGAGCCCGAGATGTATCTCGGTCGAGCTTTGTTGAGTGTGCGCACAACGACGTCATCTCGGCATTGCCGACAGGAGCAAAACGTTGCATCCCGCTCGACGAGCTGAGTGACGACATCGAGAACCGATTCTTCGAGCGCGTTCTTCATCGCGTGGGGTAAGCCTTCGCGCCGGCATGTCGAATCGGCTGGGGAACACCTGCCGATACACGGACCTGCCCGCCGCCGGCTAACCTATGCGGGCTCCACTATTTCGACGGTCAGCCCGGCCCGGGGGTCACTACCCCGCTTGAATGGCGACGGGACGCTACCCGGCGACCGGAAGCGGCGTGCGCTCGCGCACAACAGCGCCCGTGAAGGTGGACCCAGTCGTTCCCGTGAGTTCAACGGTGACGTACTGGCCCACCATCGACGCGTCTCCAGGTATCAGCACGGTCTTGTAGTCACGGGTCCGGGTCTGCAGAAGCTCACCGCGTTTTGCAGGCTTCTCGATCAGCACTTCGCGCCGTTCGCCCAGAAGCCGGAGGTTCCGCTGCCGAGAACCGGCACGCACCTCCGCAATTAGCCGCTCTAAACGTGTCGTGGCCACCGCGTCGGTCACCGTATCACTGGCTGGCATGCGGGTGGCCGGCGTGCCGTCTCGCGGCGAGAACTTGAACGTGAACGCGTCATCGAAAGAGACCTCCCGCACGGCCGACAGCGTCTCCTCGAAGTCTTCGTCGCTTTCGCCTGGGAAGCCCACGATGATGTCGGTGGTCAGCGCCAAACCGGGGATGGCCTCACGCAGTCGGCCGACGCACGACAAGTACTCCTCGCGTGAGTACCGGCGGAGCATGCGTTTGAGCACACGCGATGAGCCAGACTGCATGGGGAGGTGGACGTGTTCGCAGAACGCGGACACCTCAGCCATCGCCCGAATGACGCGGTCGGAGAAGTCGTTAGGGTGCGGCGAGGTGAAGCGCAGGCGTCGAACGCCGTCGACCCGGCCGACCGCGCGAAGCAAATCCGCAAAGTCGTGATCGTCTTGCCGGTACGAATTCACGGTCTGGCCCAGTAGCACGACCTCCGTCAATCCGTCAGCGGCAACCTTCTCCACCTCCCGCACGACGTCCTCTAGCCGGCGACTGCGCTCTGGTCCGCGGGTGGTCGGCACAATGCAGTACGTGCACTTGTAGTTGCACCCGCGTTGGACGGGAACCCAGGCGCGCACACGATCCGTGCGTTCGGGAGCGACGTCCTCGTAGTGCTCCTCCAGGTCGAACGTCGTGTGTGTTGACCGACTCCCGCTGCGCGCGCGTTCGACCAGCGCCGGCAGTGTGCGGTACCCATCGGGACCGACAACGAGGCTCACATGTCGTGCGCGCTCCAACAGCGTCGGTCCCAGGCGTTGAGCCATGCATCCCGTGACGCCCATGACGCTCTGCGGATGCATCGCGGCCTTGAGCTCGCCCAGGCGCCCAATCACCCGCTGCTCCGCGTGATCGCGTATGGCGCACGTATTGAGCAGGATGACGTCCGCGCCCTCCGGTGCGTCGACCGGCGTGTAGCCGTCCGCGCGCAACTTGCCGAGCATGAGCTCGGAGTCGCTGACGTTCATCTGACAACCGTACGTCTCGATGTAGACGGTGCCCTTGGCCATTTCCACCCCTAGGCGCAGACCGCAGCGAGCGGGCTCGCCACGAGTTGACGCTCCGACATGGACAACGTGGCGCGCACGCGCGATCCGCGCGGCAATCCCACGCTGGGCATCATCACCGTCAGGTAGTCCTCGGTCAACCCTTCGCCCTCCGCACCACGAACGACGACGACGTCGGCCTCGCCCCCCGCACGCGACGTGCGATACGCGGCTTCTTTCGCCGCTGCCAGTTCACGCAGGTCTCGCGCCCGCTGCGCGATCGTGGACCCATGCACATGGTCGGCAAGACGCTCCGCCGGGGTGCCAGGTCGGATGGAGAATGGAAAGACATGCAGGTAGGTGAACGGCAGGGACTGCACCAGCTGCAGCGTCTCCCGATGCTCTTCATCGGACTCGCCAGGAAAGCCGGCGATGACGTCCGCGCCGATGGCGAAGACCGGTGAAATCCTCGCGATAGCCTCCACGGCGCGGGCGTACGATGCCGCCGTGTACCAGTGCCGCCCCATGCGGCGCAACACGCGATTGGCGCCAGACTGCAGGGGAGCGTGCAGATGCGGCGCGAGCCGATCCGGCTCCTGAAAGAGTTCCGCTAGCCGCGCGTCTACCTCCGTCGCTTCAATAGACGTCAAGCGATAGCGTACGACCGGGACCTCGCGGATCAGCCGCTGAACCAGTGCACCTAACGAAGATCCGCGGTCGCGTCCATAGGTCCCGATATGGATGCCGGTGAGCACGATTTCCGGATGACGGTCCGCCAGCTGTCGCGCCTCGTCAACGAGGGCATCTTCTGCGCGTGAACGATTTGCCCCTCGCGCCACGGTAGTCGCGCAGAACGTGCAATGCTCGTCGCATCCGTCCTGGATCCGCAGCAGGCCGCGCGTACCGGCTTGTGCCCGTGTCGCCAGGAGGCCCACCGGGAGCTGCAACGACTCGGCGACCGCCGGATAGTCCGCACCGGCGATGACACGTTCGACCGACGGCAGCCCAGCGAGTTCGCCGTGATCCAGCGCGGCGGCGCACCCCATCACGACCGACCGCAGTCCGGAATTTTGGCGGACAGCGCGTCGAATGTTCTTGCGAAGATCGACGATGGCCTCAGCAGTCACGGCGCAGCTATTGAACACGGCCACATCGGCCGCTTCCGGCGTGTCGACGACCTCAGCCCCGCCCGCCGTCACCATCTCGCGGACGATCTCCGTGTCGTACTGGTTGGCTCGGCAGCCAAAGGTTCGGAGATACACCCGCATGACGGCGCCGGCCCCGAGGACTACGGACGGATGCTGAAGCCGATCGAGAGGATGATGGCGTGCTCCTGCACGCCGCTCGTCTCGCTACGCACGGCGCGAATCACTCCGAGATCGAAGGCCGCCCGCGGCCCGCCGAATGGCACAGTGGCGCCCGCCGCATACTGACGTTCACGCACGCTGTTGCCCTGGACGACGAACGGGAGGTCTCGATTGCGAACCCCCAGATGCACCATCAAAGGCACTGTCCGCATCTTCGGGCCGGTGAGATCCGCGCCCACGCCAATGTCCGTACCGTCACGAGCCTGCAACGAGGCCGTCCCCAGCGGCTGAAGCCCAGACCACTTCGTTTTGTCGTAGCTGGCGGCAAGGCTCACTCCGGGAATGGCGTCCAGGCGGACGCCAGCGCCCACTCGACCGGGCGCGTCACCGCGAGCCAGGACGGTGTCCGCACTCTCCATGCTCAACTTCCCGCCAGCGGCCCACGAGGCGGCGACTGCCACGGCATTGATCGGACGCCAGACCGCACCCAGTGATGCTCCGCCCCCTTGGAATCCCAGCGTGAGGGAGCGACTCAGGGTGCCATACTTGGTCGAGTCGTCGAACGTCCGTGTGAGGCTCAGTCGGTTTTCCCCACCAAAGGCGTGAAGTCCGCCGCCAATGGCAAAGCGGCTCGAAAACGCATAGCCCACGGCCAGACGCATGTCAGAAATTCCGCCAGTCGACCGAATTCGCTCGAGATACTCAACGGAATCGAGCCCGAGGCGCTGTCCTGACCGAAACAATGTTTCCCACGTACGGTCCAACAACGTGGTAGCGCTGATGGAGACCGCGGTTCGCGAGCCAATCGTGTAGCCCGCGGCGAGCAAGGGAAAGCGCGCCGTGACCGTGTTGTCCTTCTTCGTTCCCCCGTCGACGCTGCGAAATTCCGGGTCGTACTGGATATAGAGACCGCTACGGCCCCATCCCAGAACCGACGCGGGATTGCGCGTGGAGACGGCGTCGAATTCTGCAAAGCCGCCGCCCCCAGCAATGACCTTGGCGCTCAACCCGCCAGAGGGATAGCCGAAGCCTTGCGTGCTGATCGCCCCCTGAGCCCCAGCCGTCCGCACCGCCGCCACGATCAGCACGGCCAACCATACACGTCGCATCATGGAATGCCGAAATTGGTTTTCGTCGCGTAACTCACGCGCAAGCGCGGTCGCAGATCGACGGGAGCTCGCGTGGAATAGAACTGCAACTCCATGGCCGACGTGCCTTCCAGTGCCGAGCGAAGCACGATGGCGCGCTGGAGCGGAATCTTGGCGTACTGGCCCCACGTTCGCAGCGCCGCCACGATCTCGATCTCGCGGGTGCCCGAATCCGCCGGCGTCATTTGCAACGAGTCGAATCCACCGGCAGCTCCAACCAGGAAGGTCGACCGCGCCAAGTCCGTGATTTCCGACCCGGCAGTGACAAGCACGGGGTACATCGTCAGTGTCTTGGCCTTATCTATCCCGCGCAGTGGCTTCTGCACGACCTCCAACGTGGCCCGCAACACCGTTGAGGAATCGATGATGTTCGATGGCACATCGAAACGGAAATAGGCTCGACGTCCGCTGAGTCCACCAATCGTCAACACGTCCGTTGTGATCGGTGTGGCGGGCTCCTTCATCACGACTTGGTAGTCGACCAAATCGTTCAAGAGTTGCGCGTTGTTGGTGGGAGTCTTGGACTGCGGCGCCACCTGAACCGCCTTGATCGTCGTGTCCGGATCCGGATCGTACAGGAGAAACGCCGAACGACTGGCATCCACGGTCCCCGCCAGCAGCGAGACGGCGTTGGCGCTACTCACGCGAATTCCCAACCGCAGTCGCCGACCGTGGGTGATCAGGTCCAACAACTTCGCGTTGTCCAGCGGAATAAGGGTTGTGTCCTTGATCGCGCTCGTGTCCAATGTCGTGCCACCAACCAAACGATCGTCACGGAACATGGCGCGCACGGCGGCGAGAGAGGTGTCCTCTGCCGTGGTGTCGACGTTGTACAGATCAAACCGAACTGGTGCGGTCGCGACCGCGGTCGTCTTGTCGATGCGGAGTTGCAGGTAGGAGCTGTCGACTTGGACGATCGCCGAGTCGCCGCCGGACTTCGTATATGTGGAGGTCAGGGTGTCGAACCGAATGATGCCCCGCACGTCCACCGTGTCTCCTCGGGCGGCGAGCAAGAGCGACGGTTCGGTCCCGACCAGCGGATAGCCGGGAATCGCAGTATCCACAGACACAGCGGCGTTGAGCAACGTGTCCCGCACCACCACGTTCTGCGGTGGGCAGAGCGTGGGGCACGCCGCGCCGGTGTCCAGACTTTCGTTGCAGGCGACGATAGCGATTGCCGCGGCGAGGCCAAGCAGGCGCACTACACGAAGGTCACGCAAGGCGCGACACCTTGCCGTCAATGTCAAAACTATCCACGATCGCCATGATCACCGCATCTACGGGTTTGTCCTTCGTTACTGGCGTAAGGCGCGCGGAACTCCCGCTGGCATACAAGACCACTTCGTGCATGCCCGCCCCTACGCTGTCCACCGCCACCACGTAGCCCCCTTCGCGCTCCAGGGACGGCGTGAGATTCTCCACGACCAACAACTTGAGCGACTCAAGCGACGCGTCTTTGCGCGTGCACCAGACTGTGCCCACTACGCGGCCAAGCTTCATGCGTGCGAAAGGGAGGCCGGGGTGAAAGGGATCGCCAGCAAGTCGCTCAGTCGCCACTGCGCTTGCGCACCGCGTGACGTCACACTGACGATGTCCAACGTTGGAGCGAACTCCACCAGGGCCTGACGACACACGCCGCACGGCGGCGTGGGGGCGTCTGCCTCCGTCGCCACGACAATCGTCGAAAACCGGCGCTCCCCCGCCGCTACGGCCGCGGCCAAGGCCGATCGTTCGGCACAGATCCCCGCCGGATACGCAGAGTTCTCTACGTTGCAACCGACGACAATCCGCCCATTCTCGCACACCAACGCCGCCCCGACCCGAAAGTTCGAGTACGGCGCGTACGCGTTCGACATGGCCTGTTGCGCGGCTCTTTGCGCTTCGTTCAACACCGCTGCTGACGTCAGTGCACGATCTCCTGTAGAAACGACACCCCGCGTCCCCGCCATTCGAGTCCAAACCACTCGGCAATGGTTGCCCCAAGATCCGAAAAAGTGCCACGCTCTCCGAGATCCTGGGCGCGAACCGACCCACCTGTCACCAACAGCGGGACCCGCTCGCGCGCGTGATCCGTGGACGGGGTCGTGGGATCGTTGCCGTGATCGGCTGTGATCGCCAACAAATCGTCATCGCGAAGGCGCGACAATAACCCCGGGAGCGCCTCATCGAATTCACGAAGCGCCCCGTAGAACCCCTCGACGTCGTTCCGGTGCCCGAACTGCTGGTCGAAATCTACTAGGTTCGCCAGCAGGAACCCACCGGACGTGTCCAGCCACCGACCAATCGCCTCGATCCCCTCGGCGTTGTTCGCGGTGTGCCGAGACGCAATGCCGCGACCCGCAAAGAGGTCGTCCACCTTCCCCACGCCTGCCCGGGCGACTGATGCGCTCTCTAGCTCGTCCAACAGGGTCCGTCCGGGGGGTTCAATCGAGAAGTCCTTCCGATTCGGCGTGCGATGAAAGACTCCGTGGTCGCCGACGTACGGGCGTGCGATCACACGCGACACGTTATGCGGTGGGATCAGGAGGCTCCGTGCGACGCGGCAGGCGTCGAACAGCTCTGGGAGCGGGATCCATTCCTCATGCGCAGCCACCTGAAACACCGAATCGGCACTGGTATACACTATCCAGCTTCCCGTTCGACGCTGCTCCTCCGCGAATTGGTCGATCATCGCGGTGCCACTGCCAACAAGATTTCCGATCACCCCTCGACCAGTCCGCCTGGAGAACTCTTCGAGCAGCGCCGACGGAAACCCGGTCGGGTACGTTGGGAATGGCTGGTGCAGGTGAATCCCCGCTATCTCCCAGTGGCCCGTGGTGCTGTCCTTGCCCGCACTAGCCGGCTGCATGGCGCCCCACGCGCCGGTTGGTGATTCGACGGGCGCGACGCCTTTCAGGGGGGCAATCCGGCCCAATCCCAGGCGCTCCAGATTCGGCAGCGACATTCCCCCCAACTGGCGAGCCAAGTTTCCCAGAGTGTTGGAACCGACGTCCCCATATGCCGCGGCGTCGCGTGCCGCACCAATGCCCACGCCATCCAGCACGACGATCACGGCGCGCCGAGTCACGCGTCGCGCTCCACGTACACTCGGGGCAGTCGCTGCCGGAGCCCCGTGAGGACTTCGTAGGGCGACATGTCCGCCGTGCGCGCCACCTCATTCACGTCCAATGTGTCCTCCCCGTCGCACCCGATAAAGGTCGCCACGTCACCCAGCCGGCATTCGACGTCCGTGACGTCCAACATGGTCATGTCCATGGTCACCAGGCCGGCGATTGGCACGCGGCGACCGTGCACCAGCGCGACGCCACGATTGCTGAACGCGCGCCGGTAGCCGTCGGCATAGCCTAACGACACGGTCGCTACCCGACGGGCGTCGTGGGCATGGAAGGTGCCTCCATAGCTCACGGTTTCGCCGGCCGGGACGTCGCGCAGCGAAACGATGCGTCCCTTCAGCTGCACCACAGGGCGTGGCGTGGCGTCGGACCCCGTGTCGCCACCGACACCGTACAGGAACACCCCGGGACGAGCCAAGTCCCACGGCGACGGGGACTGCCGTTCGATCCCCGGACTGTTCTCCGCGTGAAGGAAGCGAGGCCGTATCGGCAAGGCACTGATGGCCGCCCGGAAACGCTGCTCTTGCAGCTCACGGGTACCGTCGTCCCGCTCCGCAGAGTGGAAATGCGTGCACGCCCCTTCGGGAGGATGCGCGCGCAGCATGGGCACGACCTGCTCCACCTGCCACCAGGGAACTCCTGCCCGGTGCATGCCGGTGTCGATACCAAGGTGCCACGGGCCGCCTCCCGTTCTCTCCCAGGCAGCGATCGCCGCGACATCCGAAAGCACGGGAGTGAGTCGCGCGGCGCGCGCTGTCGCGAAGTCCCATTCCAGCAACGGGCTCACGACCAAGATGTGCCGGTCGATCCCCATGGCGCGCAGCTCCTCGCCTTCCGTCACCGTTGCCACGCCATATCCCCACGGCGACAGGGTCTCTAGCGCCCGGACGACAGCGGCGGCCCCCAGGCCGTATGCGTCCGCCTTGACCATCGGCACGATCGGCACGCCAGCCCGCGCTGCCATCGTCGCTGCATTACGCTTCAGCGCACCGAGATCGACCTCGACCCAGGCACGCCGTCGATCAGGATCCATTGGCGCTCACTTGGTGGGGGCGTAGTATACCCGCAACGGGGAGATCAATGCAAGCTAAGGCCACACTTGAAGATACGCTCGCTCTCATGCGCGATTTGCGAGCTCGCTGTGAATGGGACGCGGCGCAAACTCACGAGTCGCTGCGTCCCTACCTCATCGAGGAGGCTCATGAGTTGGACGATGCGCTTCGCGATCGTGACGATGCCCACACCAAGGAAGAATTGGGCGACGTTCTGCTCCAAGTGCTCTTTCACTCGGTCGTTGCAGAGGAGCGCGGCGCGTTCGACGTCTCAGACGTAGCCGAAAGCCTGATCTCGAAGATGCGAGCGCGACACCCGCATCTCTATGGCACGGGAGAGCGACAGGGCTGGGAGCAGATGAAGGCGGCGCGCCGGCGACACATCACCGACGGTCTGGCATCTGGACTGCCGGCCCTCCACCGCGCGCATCGGCTGCAAGATCGCGCGGCAGGCGTCGGCTTCGACTGGCCGAATGTCGAGGGACCCGCGGCCAAGGTCGAGGAAGAGATCGGGGAAGTGCGCGCGTTGCTGCGCGAACAGCCCCCCGCAGCGGACCCCCACAGCGCGCCCCGTTACGACGCGCAGCACGAGCGGTTGGAGGAAGAGTTGGGCGACCTGCTGTTTGCGGTTGTCAATCTGTGCCGAAAGGCCGGAGTCCACGCGTCGCTGGCACTGGACAAGGCGAACGCGAAGTTCGTTAGGCGCTTTTCGCGCATCGAGGAAATCGCTGAGTCGCGCGGCATGGACGTGGCCAGCGCTGGCTTGGCGGCCTTGGACGCCATCTGGGACGAGATCAAGGCCGCGGAGAAGACATCGGGGGCATGAACGCCCCCGGTCACATCTCGAACTTTCCGTCGCCCAAGAACAGGGGGACGGCCATTCCATCGCCGTCCTCGTAAAAGCGCACGGTACCAGGCGCAAACATCTTGGCGACCAGGATGATTTGGTACGTGTGGCCGGAGAAGTGCTCCACGACATGATAGAGTGCTTCCATCACGGTCGTGTCGCGCCCCTGGATGTTTCGTCGCTCCAGAAGCTCGGAGGGCATGAGGCCGCGGATGACGCCATCCGCCTCACGAATCGTGGCATCGAGCATATCCAGCATTTGCGACGCTGGAGCACCACCCCGTGCCGCGAACTCCATGTTGCGTTTGCGGACGTCGGCCTGGCCACCAATGCCACTGATCACCCATTGGCGCACGTTGCCCGACAGATGCAACAAGAGGTTGCCGACGCTGTTCGCTTGTTCGTGCGGTCGCCACCAGAGCTTATCAGCCGGCAGCGCCTCGACGGCGGAGCGGATCTTGGTCGGATACTCGGTCACCAGGTAGTAGCGCGACCGTTCGAGGAATGAGGCAGCGATGGAGGACATGGACGGGTGGGCGCTATGGAGCCAAGCGGTGCATCATGCGCGGGAACGCGATGCATTCACGGATATGGGGCGTGCCGCAGATCCACGCGACCGTTCGTTCCAATCCCAGGCCGTAACCGGAGTGCACGAACGTTCCATACTTCCGCAGGTCCAGATACCAGCCATACGCGTCCACCGGCAGCTGCTCCCGATGGATGCGAGCAAGCAGCTTGTCGTGATCATCTTCGCGCTGCGACCCACCGATGATCTCACCATATCCCTCGGGGGCGAGGCAGTCGTCGCACAGCACCGTGCGCGGATCGTCCGGATTCTCCTTCATGTAGAACGCCTTGGCACCCTTGGGATAGTTGCAGACAAAGATCGGCGTCTGGTAGTCCGCCACCAGCAACGTTTCGTCTTCGGCCCCAAGGTCATCGCCCCACTGAATGGCGCTCCCCTTCCCCTGCAAGGTGGCCACGGCGTCGGAGTACAGGATGCGCGGGAACGGGCCCTTAATGCACTCGAGCTTTGTGACATCGCGCTCGAGCTCCTTTAGCTCTGCTTGTCGACGTTCGAGGACGCGCTGCACAATAAAGACCAGCATGTCCTCTTGCAGCTGCATGTTGTCGTGCGTGTCGTAGAACGCCATCTCCGGCTCGATCATCCAGAACTCGGTCAGATGTCGCCGCGTCTTGGACTTCTCGGCGCGAAAGGTCGGGCCAAAGGTGTAGATCCGACCTAACGCGGCTGCGGCCGCCTCACCGTACAGCTGCCCGGTCTGCGCCAGGTACGCAAATCCCTCGTCGAAGTACTCCGTCTGGAACAACCCACTCCGCTCGCCGATGGCGGCCGTTAGGATGGGCGTGTCCACGTGAACAAAATCGCGTGCGTAAAAGAAATCGTGGATGGACTGCTCGATTTCATGACGGATGCGCATGATGGCCACCTGCCGCGGCGAGCGCAGCCAGAGGTGCCGGTTGTCGAGCAGGAAGTCGACCCCATGTTCCTTGGGCTGGATCGGGTAGTCCAACGGGCTGGCGCCCAAGAGCTCCAGATTCGTGACCCCCATCTCATATCCGCCGGGAGCTCGGGGCTCGGCGCGAACTTCACCTGTGACCGAGAGCGAGGTCTCCAGCGTCAATTGAGAGAACATTTCCCAGGTCGACGCGCTCACTTGGGACTTCACCAGCACGCATTGCAGCACGCCAGTGCCATCGCGCATGACAATGAACGCAACCTTGCCCGACGAGCGAAGGTGGGTGACCCAGCCACGGACCGTTGCTGGCCCCCCAGCGACGGATGGCAGTCGGTTAATACAGGTGGACGCTGACGAAGTGGACACGGTCGGTGGCAGAGGTGAGAAAGCCGCGGAAAGCTATGAGTCGCCTGACGCGCATGCAATTGCATTACACAGTACGTTTCTGCTGGTGAAATCTACCTCGCGCGAATACACACCCCTGCACGCCGTGCCTTTCCAGCGCGCGTCCTTGCGTCCATCCGGAGTGACCGCCGCGGCATGACGCTGCGCGTCCGACTCGCTCTCGGCATCGCCGCCATCGCCCTTGCGTTGGTGGCGCCATTGCTCGTTTCCGCCCGGTCACTCCGCCAGCTCAGCGCGGAGACGGCACAGTTACGAGATCGCGAGTTTGCGGCCACGCTCATCCTTGGCCGCATGCGAGCCGCCGCGCAGGAACTCTCCCAGCGCACGGAGTTGCTGACGCTGTTTCCCAGCGATACGACGCGCGAAACCTTCCTTGCGAGGGTCCGCGTCCTATCTGCCAACGCCGACACGTTGCAGCGCATGACGGGGAGCGCCGGACTGTTGCGCCTGCAGGCGACGCTGGATGCACTTCGACAGGCTACACCAACGGTCTACGCGCTGGCGGTCCGGGGACGGACCGCCCAGGCCGACTCGCTGGTGGACAAGGTGATGCGCCGAGACCTCACGGAAATGCAGCGCATTCTCGAGGTGACCGAGGCATCCCTGCAAGACCGCATGCGAGATGCGGTGCTGAGCTTTGCCGCCCTCTCTGCCGAGGCGCGACGCTGGTCCGCCTTGGCGTTAGGTGGAGCGGCGATCCTGGCGTTCCTCATTGCGGTGTGGCTCACTCAGTCGATCACCCGCCCACTCGACGAGCTGGATCGGGGGATGCGCGCCGTGGCAGAGGGAGAGTATGCCCATCACCTCCATGGCTTGTTGTCTCGACGCGACGAATTCGGGCGGCTTGGCGCATCGTACCGCTCTATGGCGTCGCAGCTGCGTGAACTCGACCGGCTGAAGGCTGAGTTCATTTCCGTCGCGTCGCACGACCTCAAGACGCCGATCAACGTGATTGGAGGCTACCTGCAGCTGCTGCAGGAAGGCGTCTACGGAGAGATCTCGCCGCGGCAGCGCGAGATCCTGCAAACGCTCACGGCGCAGTCGAAGCAGCTGTCGCGCCTCGTCAGGCAGCTACTGGACGTTTCGCGCTTCGAGGCGGGCGGCGGAAAGCTCGAGCTGCGAAACCTCAAGCTGGTTCCTTTCTTTACGGAACTGGAGCGCGCCTTTCGCGTGTTGGCGCTGCAGCGCGACGTACTGTTTATCGTCAGGCGCGACCCGTCATTGCCGGCGGAGGCCACTTGGGATCCCGAACGTATCAATGAAGTATTGGGGAACATCCTTTCGAACGCGTTCAAGTTCACGCCCAAGGGCGGGACGGTCGAGCTCGGCGCTACGGCAGAAAACGGCAATGTGCGCCTGATCGCCAGAGACACCGGTGCTGGGATTCCCTCCAACCAGCTTCCGTACATCTTTGAGAAGTTCTATCAGGCGGACAACCAGGATGTCTCCGGCATCCGCGGCACGGGACTGGGCTTGGCAATCGCGAAAGGCATCATTACGGCGCACGGAGGCACCATCTCGGTGGAAAGCCAAATCGGGATGGGCACGACGTTCAACATCGTGCTCCCCGTCCGGGCCGTGCTCACTCCCCGAAGCGCCACGCCGACCACACCGCAAGCGCCCGCCCCATGATGGGCCGCTGGCTCCCTGTGCTGTTCGTGCTGGCGGGATGCTCGCGCCCTGCCCAGCGTCCTGTGCCCATCGCTGCGCCGCCGGTGCTGCCGCCTGTCGCCGCGGTCTCGCCGTGGCCCGGCATTCTTCGTCAGGCGCAACAGGCGGCCGACGCGGGAGACTACGCGACCGCTGACCGGCTGCTGGCCGAGTTCGGCGTTGCACACCCCAAGACGCCTGAGGGAGCCGAGGCCGACTTCTTTCGCGCGCTGTATAAGGCGGACCCGCCGAATGCGGCCGCCACCATCCGCGAACAGCTCGGTGCCTTTGACGCCTATCTGGTCGGCGGCTCCGCCCAACCGCACTACGCGGAGGCGATCGTGCTCCGTCGCCTGCTGGAATCCACAGACTCCCTACGGGCCCTGGTAGCGGCGGTCCGCACCACGCAGGATGCGCGTGCCCGCGCTCGTGAGGACGAAATCCGACGACTCACGGACGTGCTGGAAAAGACCACCGCCGAACTGGAACGGATCAAGCGGCGATTGGCCAAGCCCTAGCCAACGCGAAAAAGGGCCAGCGAGCGCGCATAGCGTTCGTGCAGGACGCGTCGCAAGCCGGTGTGAGCCGGTCGTTGCAGCTCCGGATCCTGGTCCAGCAGCCTAGTCGCCAGGTTCAACGCGCGCTCATTCAGTACTTCGTCACGCAAGGGATCGGCGATGGCGAATGTCCGCTCTCCGTGCTGACGCTCACCAAACAAGTCCCCCATCCCACGCAGGCGAAGGTCGGCACGGGAGATCTCGAACCCATCCTCGGTCTCCACCAGAATGCGTAGCCGGGCGGCGGCGTCGCCGCCAATGTCGCCGAGCAGGATGCAGTACGACGACTCGCCACCTCGCCCGACACGGCCGCGCAGCTGGTGCAGCTGCGACAACCCGAACCGCTCAGGATGCTCGATCACCATCACGGTGGCATTGGAGACGTCGATCCCCACCTCAATCACAGTGGTTGCCACCAGCACGTCCACTTCGCCATCCCTGAACTTTCGCATGGTCGCATCACGCTGCTCGCCACTCAGTCGCCCGTGCACCAACGCCACCCGGCGCCCGGCCAAGGGGCCAGTGGACAAGTGCTCATACGCGGTCGTGGCAGCCTTGAGGTCGCTCTTCTCTGACTCTTCGATGACGGGGTAGACGATGTATGCCTGACGTCCGGCAGCGACCTGCTGCTCTACAAAACCCAGCACCCGGTCGCGCTGCGACTCACTGCGCATGACAGTCGTCACCGGCTGTCGCCCGGGGGGGCGTTCGTCCAGGATGGACAGGTCCAGGTCACCGTACAAGGTGAGGGCCAGCGAACGCGGGATGGGCGTGGCCGTCATGAGAAGCACGTCGGGCGCGTCACCCTTTTCGCCTAACGTCGCGCGCTGCTCCACACCAAAACGGTGCTGCTCATCCACGATCACCAACCCCAATCGGGCAAAACGGGTGCGATCGGTGAGCAACGCGTGAGTGCCCACTGCCAACACGGAATCCGTGGACATCAGGCGCGTATCGACCTCGCGGCGTGCCTTTGCCCCTAGGGATCCGGTCACCAGCACCGGGACCAGCCCCAAGGGATGCAACAACCGCGTCAGCGTATTCACGTGCTGCTCGGCGAGTAGTTCGGTCGGCGCCATAAGGGCCACCTGGTACCCATTCTCCATCGCCAAAAGCGCCGAAAACAGCGCCACAATGGTCTTGCCGCTCCCCACGTCCCCCTGCAGCAGTCGATGCATGCGTCGCGGCGAGCACATGTCGGCCACGATTTCGCGCACTGCTCGCGTTTGGGCTCCCGTCAGCGCAAACGGCAGCGACTCTTTAAGCGCGGTGGTCAGCGAACGGTGTCGCTCAAAGTGAATCCCTTGGCGCACCTCGCGCGCCAATGCGTTGGCGCGCCGCTGCAGCAGGTGCACCATCAGCAGTTCATCGAAGGCCAAACGGTCACGGCCGTTGATTGCTTCGGACACGCTGGCCGGTCGGTGGACATGGCGCAGGGCCTCACCGAGCGATTCCACAGCGCCCTCACGCCGGACGTCTTCGGGAAGGAACTCCGGGACCTGCGGCACCAGTTGGTCCAGGTACCGATCGATCAGGATGCGCAGGCTCCGCGCCGTCACTCCCTCTGTGGCGGGATACACGGCCAGTACGCGTCCGCCGCCAAGGCCCTCGTCGTCACTTCCCAGATTCACGTACTCCCGAGGGACGAGCTGACGGCCGTGGAAGAAACGACATGGCCCCGTCAGCAACAACACGTCGTCCTTCTCGATCGACCGGTCGAGATACGGCTGCCCGGGCCACGACGCCTCGATCATTCCACTGTCGTCGCGAAGCACGGCCTGAAAGATCCGCAAGCCCCGCCGCGTGGGGATCACCCCTTTGGAGATCACCCGCCCCATGACGGTGATGTCCATCCCGGGCTGTACCGAGGCAATGGGCGTGATGGTGCTTGCGTCCTCGTATCGATGGGGCACATGCCATAACAGGTCACCCGCGACGCGAATGCCTAACCGCGCCATCAACTCGGCTCGTCGCTCGCCCACCCCCTTCAGAAACTGCACGGGCGTTGTGAGCGTGACTGGTGGTCCCTGCCCCGCCGCACGTCCCGGGTTGCGACGCGGGTCGTTCGTCATTCCTCGGCGAGCACGTCTTGGGCGAAGGCCTGCGCGTCGAAGGGCAGCAGATCCTGCGCGGCCTCCCCGACGCCGAGGAATTTCACGGGCACGTCGATGGCTTCATGCACCGCCACCACAATCCCGCCGCGCGCCGTCCCATCCACCTTGGTCACCACCAATCCAGTAACGGGCACGGATTCGGCGAAAGTCTTGGCCTGAGCGACGGCGTTCTGTCCGATGGTGCCGTCGAGCACGAGGAGGGTTTCATGAGGGGCGGCCGGCAGACGGCGCTGGACCACGCGCACCACCTTGCGAAGTTCGTCCATCAGACCACCCGACGTGTGCAGGCGGCCCGCTGTATCGACGATCAGTACATCCACGCTTCGGTTCACTGCCGCATCGATAGCATCGAAGGCGAGCGCCGCTGGGTCCCCGCCGGCTTGGCCTCCGACGAACCCAACGCCGACCCGCTCCGCCCACAGCCGCAACTGCTCAATGGCGCCAGCGCGGAATGTGTCGCCAGCCGCAACAAGTACGCTCTTGCCCTGCGACTTGAGGCGCGCGGCCAGCTTGCCAATGAACGTCGTCTTCCCCGCCCCGTTGACGCCGATTACCAGAATCACCGTCGGTCGCTGGGCCGAAAAGATGAGCGATGGATCGCTGCGCCCGGCGCGTAACGCCCGCTCCACGCTGCTGCTCAGCACGTCGCGAAACTGATCGGCGGTCTTCGCTTCCCCGCGTCGGGCAACCGCTTCAACCTCAGCGACCAACTTCAGCGTGGTGGCTACCCCGAAATCCGCTTCCAGGAGCAGCTCTTCCAGCCGTTCCAGCGAACCCGCCTGGACGCCGCCGCGGGCGAGGACGTTGACATCTGTGAGCGCGATATCCTTGATGCGCTGCCACAGCGAGCGCTTGGGTAAGTCGCCAGTGCGACGAAAGAGACGAGCCATGCGGGAAACCTAGTCACCAGCCGTCACGTGACAGGAGGGCACGCCGCACGATCGTCGCTACCTCTGTCCAACCGGTCGTGGCTACCGCAGTCCAACCTGGCGTCGCAGCAACCATTCGGCACATAACGCGCCGACCAGCAACACGAAAAGCCACGCAAAGGTGCGCAGGTGTGGCGTATCGCCTAACACCTCTCCCCCCCCGACCTTGCCAGCGGCAACACTCGGGCGGCGGGGCAGCAGTTCAGACGATTCGTTGACGACGAGCAGGGCGTTGCCCCCGCGGACACGCACATCGTACACACCGCGAGCACGCGCCGGAGACTCCGTCGTGGTGATTCCCGGAGCAAACCGAAGCGTGAGGGTGTCCGTCGCATTGTCACCACGTCGCACAAGAATCGCTTGCACCACACTGTCGGCGGCGCTCCCTCTTCGCCAACGAATCGGGACCCCGGCGCGCAGCGTTCCCTCGATTGGTACCACCGCGCGGGCGTCGCCGTGCTCCGCGGCAAGCCAATCGAGAAGACTACCCCACAGCGCCGTGTGGACGCCGACCCCCGCGCCTCCGCGGAAACGCCATCTCCAGAATCCCGATGCGCCCACGACCGCAATCCTTCGCGGCCGCTCCCACGCTACAATGGCCACGCGGCGCTCGAGGCGTCGTGCACGTCGAGTCTCGAGCACCTCAGTTTCACCAACGGGCATGGCAGCGCTCACGTCCAATGGCGGCAGCGAGTCCCAGGCGGAACCGGTCAATGCCGGCGAAATTGGCGACGGTGGCGCCCCGGTGGCATACCACTCGCCGGTCGACTCCTTGGGCGGCGCGAACAAGAGCAACGAGCCACGCGAAAAGGCGCGAGGATCACCAAAGACCGCGGTGTCGCCGTGGAGTACCAGCATCGGCGCGGTCCTCGCCGACTGCCTGATCGCCTCCTCCGTGACGGCCGCCATGGTGCCTTCTTCCCGCCAAACACCAGGCGCAACTCTGAAGAAGCCACGTGTGGGCAATGACACGGTCCCGCGCAAGACGGCGGTGAGCTCACGAACGTCCAGGTCCGGCGAGGTGGAGACGATGACAGCACCCGCCCCCGGTGACAAGTCGATAGCCGTGGCCAGCGAGTCATTCCGCGCCTCGCCATCGCCGTCAGACACAACAACTGCCTGCAAGAGCGTGGGCCCGGCCCCCGACGGCACCTGCAACCTGGCGCGCAGGGTTCGCTCGCCGTAGGGACCTAACGAATCAAGGGCGACGGGAGGTGCCGACCGACTGCCCAGTGTGACCTGCAGGTGGCCGTGGGATGCCCCCACCGAACCCGCCGAAACCGTCACGAGCACGTCCAAGGTGTCACCGGTGACGACCGCACGAGGGGCACGCAGCTCGGCGATGGCCGCGTCACGAACCGCCACTGCCGGCGACACCACGACCTCGGATCCCCGTGGCAGACTGCTGAGCGTTGCCGCGTCATCCAGTTCGCCGTCGGTGTACACCACGAGCGGACGACCCGCGGCCAGCGCGTTCTCCACCACGGAGTGCACGCGGGAGGCGCCGTCCGCTGGACTTCGGTCGTTGGCCCGGTCGCCACGCACCGAGTCGCCAAACACCAAGAGCGAGTCCTTCGCTCGTGCGCGCGCTGTCCGCCGAGTCGCGGCGAAGACCGCCGTGTCACGCCCGCGCCGCCAGCTACTACTTACGTCCAGCGCGACAATGGGAGCCGCCGCATGCTGCAACCCGACGGCAGCATCCAGCAACAACGCGATCAACCCGGTCACCACAATGGCACGCAGGGCGGCCGCCACTAAGGCCAAGCCCTTCGGTTGAGTGCCGTACGCGTAGACGGCGGCGCCTATCCCGAGCGCCGCAGCAATGAGCCAAGTCAACATGGGGGGACGCGCGTTGCGCGCTGAGGATCGTTCACGCGCGCGTCGTCAGTGCGAATTGACGTCAGCCACATGGCTTGCCCCTCGCTCAATCATGCCGAGATAGGCCGCCTTGCGCACGTCAAAGCCCGGTCGGTCCGCCGCAGGCAGCGGAAGTCCGCCGGAATAGTCGAGGGCCGTGCGAGGATTGCGTTGGACGCCCCCCACCAGCACCTCGAAATGGAGGTGGGGCGCGGTTGCCAGCCCGGTAGCTCCTACGTAAGCGACGGTTTGCCCAATACTCACGCGAGATCCTCGATGAATCGTAGCAGCAAAGCCGCGAAGGTGTCCGTAGCGGCTGACGGCTCCATTTACGTGCCGAATCTCCAGTGTGTTGCCAAATCCGCTCTTTCGACCCTCAAAAACCACGATGCCGTCGCCGATTGCCCGAACAGGGGTGCCGCTCGCCGCCGAGTAGTCGGTCCCCTTGTGGGCGCGCCAGATCCCGAGGATTGGGTGCTTTCGCATCCCGAAGACCGATGAGATCCGCCGGAACTGCAACGGAGCGCGCAGAAAGGCCGCCTCCATCGACTTTCCATCCTGATCATAGTACTTCGCGCTCGCTCCGTTTTCCTGCCGGATGGCATCGATCTTCCGCGGCCCCGACACGTACTCCGCCGCCAAGACGCGCCCTACACGTTCGGCGCCCGAAGGACCGCGCTTGCGCTCCAACAGCACGGAGAACGTGTCACCATCTTGCAAATCGCGACTCATGTCGAGCCGATATTCGAAGATGTCGGCGACGTTCCAGGCGAGTTCCGTGCGTGTCGCCGCCAACAGCTCGACCGCCGCACTATCCATCGCGTCATATAAGGTGGACGTGATGGCCCCGCGCACCACGAGCGTATCGACGGTCCACGGCAGAAGCTCCTCGCGTTTGATCCAGCCCGTGTCGGTTCGGATCAGGCGAAGCAGACGGTCAATCGCCAGATGCAAGGTAATGGCACGGGGGGCGGAGTCACCGGGTTGGACGGCGCCAAGGGTGATGCGCATACCGGCGGGCATGCGTCGCGGATCCAGCCCTGACACACCAAGAGCGGCTGCCACATCGTCGCTGGACAATCCTGCTCGTCCCAGCACAGCACCTAACGTCTCGCCAGCGGCGAGCGAATCCACTCGATCGGGGGGAAGAACGCGCGACGCGCCGTCCAGCAGTACTTCGGCCGGGCGGCGCTCAGGGAGGGGGCGAAGAAACCGCAACGCCCCGAAGGCAAGTAGCGCCACCGCCGACCAGGCGATGGCGCGTGCACCTGCTGTCTTCAATCCATCTGTCTCCGAATGAACGTCGGAATGTCCATGTCCGTCAGCTCCGCGCCATCGGTCTTTGGTGGCGGAGCCGTGGGCGGCAGCACGCGACGAACCCCCTCGCCGGTATTCGGCGGAGCGACCGTCCGAGCCGGTGCGCTACTCGGATACGTGCGCACGGAGCCTGGCCGTTGAGCGTTGATGGGGATCACGTTCTTGGCCCCCGCGCCCATGGTCGGTATGCCGGCACTCGCCACCACCGTGCTCTGCCCAAGCGCGCGATCGAACCCGGTCGCAATCACCGTGACGCGAATTTCACCTTGCATTGCCGGCTCGTGAACAGCACCGAAAATAATCTCAGCGTCGTCACCGGCCGCATCATGCACGATTTCGGAAATCTGGGTCACTTCTCCGAGTGTAAGGTCGCCCCCACCGGTGATGTTCAGAAGGACGCCGCTGGAACCGTTGATGGACACGTTATCCAGCAGCGGCGATGAAATCGCCTGTTGGGCCGCTTCCATCGCGCGATTCTCACCGCGACCAATCCCGGTTCCCATCAGGGCAGATCCGCCGTTCGCCATGACCGTCCGCACGTCGGCGAAGTCCACGTTCACCAGACCGGTCTTGCTGATCAGCGTGGAAATGCCCTGCGTCGCGTGCAACAGCACCTCGTCCGCCTTCTTCAGCGCGTCGCCAAACGGGATCCCCTTGCCGACGACCGCCAGAAGCCGCTCGTTAGGCACGATGATCATCGTGTCGACATGCGCGCGCATGTCGAGGATACCCTGCTCGGCCTGCCGCATCCGCTTCTTGCCTTCAAACAGGAACGGCTTCGTGACAATGCCGACCGTGAGCGCCCCGGCTTCCTTGGCCAGCTCGGCCACGACCGGCGCCGCACCGGTGCCGGTGCCGCCGCCCATGCCGCATGTGACGAACACGAGATCCGCATTCTGAAGCACCCGGCCGACTTCTTCGCGATTCTCTTCGATCGCCTGTCGGCCAATCTCGGGCCGCGCTCCGGCGCCGAGTCCGCGCGTCAGCTTCTTGCCGATCTGGATCTTCACGTCGGACTTCGAAGCCAAGAGCGCCTGCGCGTCGGTGTTGATCGAGATGAACTCGACGCCCTCCAGGTGCTCCTCGATCATGCGATTCACCGCATTACCACCACCACCGCCGACGCCGGCCACCTTCATCCGTGCGTTCTGCGACGAGCTCTCCTCAAATTCGAAGATCATTGCGCGCGTCACTCCCATGCGACGAGAACGGCCGGCCCGTCGGCCGGTATCGACGAGCTCGTGTGCAGAACTTTCCACACCAGAGCCGGCGAATCGTTGTGAACCGCCGTCAATATAACTCGTTTCGTGACTGTGGCTACGTGCGACTGGGCAATGCCCGTCAAGTGGAGAACTCCACATATCCACGAGGCAGTTTTCCACACCCCGTGCAGCCAAATCAGGGACTGCTGCTAGCGCGCGGCGCACCAGCGCGCATGGCCGCCGGACCCGCAAGAAAACGGCGCCCGGAGGCGCCGTGGAGTCTTAGAAGAAGTCCTGCAGCCAGGCCTTCACCCGCTGGGCGAGCTTGTCGACCCCCGGCGTATTCAGCTGCAACTTTCGGGGTCCGGCGCCGGTGGTGGCGCCAATCGCGTAGCGCGTAGCCGCGTACAAGGCCAGGCCGACCGCCGTGGAGTACTTCGGTGCCTCGACGGCGTCGGCGAGCCCGCTGATGTTCTCCTTCGGCACGCCAATGCGCACGCCGGTGCCAAAGACGTCGGCCGCCAGCTGCGACATGCCCGGCAGGGCGGCCACCCCGCCCGTCAGGACAATCCCGGCGCTCAACTTGCCCAGGTAGCCGGACGAATCGATGTCCCGCATCACCAGATCGAAGATCTCATCGGTCCGCTGGTGAATGATGTGCGCCAACAGGTCCCTCGAGATCTGCCGGTCCCCCTGCGCCATCGTGCTGGGGAGCGTAATGATCTCCGAACGATCCACCATGGGCTCATAGGCGCACCCATAGCGCTCTTTGAGCCGCTCGGCGTCCGCCTGCGTGACGCCCAGCCCGTGAACGATGTCGTTGGTGACGTTGTTCCCGCCGTAGTTCACGGTGCCGAGGTGCCGGATCTTGCCCTCATGAAAAACGGCAACGTCGGTGGTGCCAGCTCCAACCTCGATCAACCCGACGCCCAGTTCCTTCTCGTCCTCCGTCAGCGTGGCTAACGCGCTTGCTAGCGGCTCGAGGACGAGTTCCTGGACCTTGTATCCGGCGCGCTCGACGGCGCGGCGAAGATTCGTGGCTGGCGCACTTCCGATGGTCACCAGGTACATCTCTGTTTCCAAACGCGTGCCGACCATCCCGATCGGATCGCGAATCCCCTCCTGGCGGTCTACCGTGTACTCCTGAGGGATCGCGTGCAGCAACTCACGGTCCTGCGGGACATCCTGCGCACGCGCGACAGCGTTGGCACGATCCACGTCGGGCTTGGTGATCTCCGAGCCGCTAACCACCACGATGCCCTTGGAGATCATGGCCTCCATGTGCTCGCCGGCGATCCCGGCGTACACGGATTCCACTTTCGCACCGGCCATGCGTTCGGCGTCGGTGATCGCTTTCCGAATCGACTGGGTGGTTTCCTCGATGTCAGCGACCACGCCGCGCCGGAGCCCGGTCGTGCGCGCCTGACCCACCCCAAGCACCTTGATGCCGGGATGCCGAGGAAGTTCGCCCACCACGTCCGCGATGATCGCGGTCGTTTTCGCTGAGCCGATGTCGAGACCGGCGACGAGACGTTCGACGTTCATTGGATGCGGGCGATGACCTGGTCTTTGAAACGAAGATCGAGTTCCATGGGATGAACGCGACGCTTGGAAAGATCCTGCTCGACGGGAGCGATCTGCGCCAACTGATCGACGCTCACGTCAGTCATGGCACGAACGGGAACGGACACCAACAACACGAGGAGTTCGTCCTTGCCGCTTCTTCGGATCTCGCTGATGCGTGCGAATAGGGAAGGATCGCTCCCCCGCACCTCTCCGAGCAAGCGGAGAATGATCGTATCTCGCTTGGCTATCACGGGCAGATCGATGGGCGTGCGGCTAGGATCGAGCGCCAACTCACGCCCCTCCTCGTCGAAGGCACGGTACCCTGTCGAAGACGGCACAAGGGCCACTGGCACGTTCTCCTCGATGGTCACGACGAGCGTGGACGGGAGCCGGCGCGCTATGTCCACGTCCCGAACGTGCGGAAGCGCGCGAACCCGGCGCTCGAGAAGACGCGTGTCGTCCCAGAGGGAGCGCGTGGTATCTATTGCCAGCGCCTTGGCGATTTCGGCTGGCGACGCATAACGAGTCCCCCGTACTTCGACGTGACGCAACCGGAAGAACGCCATGGGCCGCATAACCGCGAGTCCCCACCAGGGTGACGTCAGCACGCCGACGATCCCCAGAGCGGCCAGCACTCTTCGGATGCGTCGCTTCGGACGTTCTGGGCCGGTCGGCTCCAACTCGCTCATGCGCGCGCCGCCAGCAGTTGAAGCATTTCGGCGCCGGTACGTGTGATGTCACCGGCGCCCAGCGTGATCACCACGTCTCCGTCTCTCGCCGCCTGAGCCATCGCTGCCGCGAGCGCCGAACGTTCGCCTCGCCAAGACACGGCTCGACCGGCCGCGCGACATGCGTCTTCGATCAACGTCGACGTCACCCCGGGCAATGGTGCCTCCCGCGCGGGATAGATCTCCGTCAAGAAGATCGCGTCGGCACGCGCCAGGGCCTCACCAAACGATGTGGCAAAGTCCCGCGTGCGGGTGAACAAGTGCGGCTGAAACGCCGCAATCAGCCGACGACCCGGGAAGGTCGCGCGCGCTGCATCCAAGGTTGCCGCGATCTCGGTCGGGTGATGCGCGTAGTCATCGACAACGTCCACGCCTGCCACGGCGCCCAATCGTTGAAAGCGCCGCTCGACACCCTCAAAGGCTTCGAGCCCCGGCCGCAGCCCGTCGAGTGTGGCGCCCAAGGCGAGCCCGCTGGCAATGGCGGCGAGTGCATTTCGCACGTTGTGCATGCCCGGCACCTGCAAGCTGACCTCACCCATCACGTCGCCGTCGAAGGAGACCAAGAAGCGTGTTCGCCCGTGATCGCGGGCCACCTCGCTGGCCACCACACGCGCGTCAGGCGCATCCACACCGTAGCGCAGGACCTCGGCACCGGTCGCCACCCGTAGCGCGTGCGCGCCGGCATCGTCAGCGCAAACGACGATCGTTCGTGCGGGTGCAAGAAAGCGCTCGAACGTCTCAGTGATATCACGAAGATCGCGATAGATGTCGAGGTGATCTGCTTCGACGTTGGTAACTACCGCAATCGTCGGCGTCAGGGCCAGAAATGAGCGATCGTACTCGTCAGCCTCAACAACGAAGACGCGCTCCGAGGCAAATCGAAGGTTACCCCCCCACGCGCCGACGCGGCCGCCAGCCAGGCCCGTGGGCGCCAGTCCCGCGGTCGTGAGCGCTTCAGTGGTCAGCACCGTGGTGGTGGTCTTGCCATGCGTTCCGGCGATCGCCACAAGGTCGCCACCAACAACGGCGGCTCCCAACGCCTCGGCGCGACGCACGACGGGCAGCCCAAGTTCGCGAGCGCGAACGAGCTCTGGATGCGTGCGCGACATCGCGGAGGTGACCACGACCCCGCGGGCTCCCTGAACGTGGGCGGGGTCATGTCCTTCGAGCACGGTGATACCGGCGCGGTCCAGATCAGCGGCGAATCCCGCTGCGGCGGCCGCGTCGCAGCCCGTAATCGGAATGCCGCGTCTGAACAGAAGCTCAGCCAGCGCGCTCATGCCGGCGCCCGCGATGCCGACGAAGTGCACCGGACGCGCGTCCGCCACATTCAGGAGCAACGTCGAGACGTCGGTTGGCACGAGCGACATATGAGAAGTTTCTACAGCGCGAAGCGGTACGGCAAGGGGAACAGAACTCGTTAGGTGCTCGTGTTGACAGTCGCGCGCGCAGGTCGCAGAATGGCGAGCAAGCGTTGGGCAATTTCCGCCGCCGCTGTGGGGCGTGCTCTGGCCCGAGCGCCGGCCGCCAAGGCATCCAGCGCCCCGGGCTGCTGGCTCAATCCGCGCACCGTCGCATCGATGCGTTCCACCGAAAGGTCAGACTGCCGCACCCATTGTGCGGCGCCTGCCTCCGCGAGTGCGCGAGCGTTCGCGGTCTGGTGGTCGGCTGCAGCCGTGGGGAGTGGGACTAGAATCATCGGCACACCCCATGCACACAGCTCCGCCGTGGTCATGGCGCCCGCGCGGGTGAGCGCGAGGGACGACACTGCGTAGGCCTCGGCGATTGGTGCGAGGTACGGTCGCACGACGACATGCGCCGACGCACGCGCCGCATGTTTCGCAAAATGCTCTCGGCCTGTTGCCCAGATGACGGACCAGCCGGGCGGAATCCCTCGAGCCAACCAGGCATCGACCGCAGCGTTCAACGCCGCCGAGCCCTGCGAGCCGCCAAAGACCAGTAGCACGCGGTCGTTCGGTGGCAGATCCCACTGTCGCATGGCCTCCTCACGAGGGGCACGCAACGCCGGCGGCGGCTCGATTGGATTGCCGGTATCAGTGGCGCGAGCACGTACCGAAGCAGGGAGGGCCTGAATGGCCTCTGGAAAGCCGACGTAGATCTCACGGGCGCTTCCGCTGAACCACCGAATGGTTTGCCCGGGAAAGGAATTCGCCTCTTGCAGCACAAACGGAAGGCCGCGCCATCGGCTGTAGAGGAGCGCGGCGCTCGACGCGTATCCTCCCGTAGCGAAGGTGAGCCGTGGCGGTTCCTTGGCGGCCAGTGCGCGAATTTGGCGCATGGCCTGGGCGAGTCCCACCATGGTCCGCCAGTTGCGCCAGGGACGCGACCGATACAGGGGGTAGAGGTCGAGGAGCGTATACTGGAAGCCAGCGTTAGGCAGGATGTCTCGCTCGATCCCACGGCTGGCCCCAAGGAAATACGGCTGTACTTCAGGCGCCAACCGCACCAGTGCGCGAGCCACCGCTAACGCCGGATACAGATGTCCTCCCGTCCCTCCACCGGCAAAGAGGATCCGCACTTACGCCGTCGCCATCAACGGATCGGTCGCCGCCGCATTGAACACTCGCTCCTTGGTGCTGCCGATATTCACGAGAATTCCGGTCATCACGAAGGTGACGAGCAAGTTGGTCCGGCCGTAGGAAATGAATGGCAACGTAAGACCGGTGGTCGGCAACAGTCCGATGGCCACGCCAATGTGCAGGTACGCGGTGATGGATGTGGTGAACGTGCATCCAAGGGCGACGAGCTGCAGGAAGGGAGATCTCGCCTGGCGCGAGATGCGAATGCCGAGCCAGGTGTACACCGCGTAGGCGATCACCAGGGCCGTCATCCCCAAAAAACCCCACTCTTCGCCAATCGTGGCGCCAATGAAATCATTGAATCCCATGGGCACGTAGCCGTACTGCTGGCGTCCCTGCCCGAAGCCGCGCCCGAGGATCCCGCCAGATCCAACGGCGATGAGGGACTGACGCAGCTGGTAGCTGAGTTCGGCCGGCGCCTTGTCGGCGTCCAGAAACGAGAAGACGCGCATGATGGCGTACTGCAGCCGCAACATGTAGTGCCACAACACAGGGATCGCGATCACGCCCAGCGCGACGAAATGGCCGATCCGAACGCCGCCGGCGAAGAGAATGATCGCCATGACCAACGTATACATGACGGCCACCGAGAAATCGGGCTCCAGAATTGCCAACGCATCCAGCAGTCCCACCACCGCCATAAACGGCAGCAACCCTTTGGTCAGTCGGCGCATGCCCTCCTCACCCTTACGCACGAGCAGCTCAGACGTCCATATGATGACCGCCATCTTCCCGAACTCCGACGGCTGCAACGCGGTGCCCAAAATAAACCGGCGAGAGCCGTGCACACGCGGGGCAATGGACTCCGTGAACGGCAACACCGTCACGAGCATCATGAGGATGGCCAAGACCATCAGAGGCCGCGCGATCTTCTCCAAACGCTGGGCGTCGACTTTCGCCAAAATCATGAACACGACGATGGAGGCCAGCGCGCCGACGGATTGCCGCGCCGCATAATACCACCCAGCGTGTCCGTCATTCATCGCGACAATAGCGCTGGCGCTGTAGAGCGTAGCCAGCCCAAACGCGAGCAGCACGCTTGTGATCAGCACCAACGCCCGCGCTTCGTTGCCCATCACCCACCGATCGCGGACACGCAGCGTATCCGTCATGTCGCGCTCCCCCGGGCGAGCAACGCGAATCGCTGTCCGCGCTCTTCGAAGTTGGAGAACATGTCGTAGCTGGAGCACGCGGGGGACAGCAGCACCGCGTCCCCAGGCCGAGCGAGTTGCCGTGCGCGGGCCATCACCATCTCGAACGGTCCGTCCACGCGCTCGATCGCCACCTCGCCAGCGAGGTCCTCCATGATGAGTGACGCGGCCGCCCCATAGGCAATGGTGTGATGGCAGCGCGCTCGAATCGGTTCGATCAACGCCTTGTACGATTCTCCCTTGTGCTTGCCCCCTAGCAACAACACGGTTGGCCGGTCCATTGACCAAACACCAACCGTTGCCGAGGCGACGTTGGTAGCCTTTGAATCATCAATCCACGCCACGCCGCCGTGCACACCCACAGTTTCCAAGCGGTGCGCTAGCGGCTTCACACTTCGCAACCCGGCCGCGATGCGCTCCCGCGCGGCGAGCGTACGAAAATCCGCATCCGCCAACATCACAGCCAAGGCGGCGGCGAGTGCGTTCCCGACGTTGTGATCACCAAGCAAGGGAAGGTCGGATCGAGCAATAAGCGGAGCATCCAACACGATCAATTGCCCGCCTTTCCGATCGTAGAAAGCATCGCACAGCCGACCGCGCGCACTGTAGCGCTGTACTACGCCATCCACCCCCCGCACCATCTCCATCGCTTCTGCGTTGTCTGCGTTCACCACCCAACGGGACCTGGAGGTCGCGTTGCGAAAGAGCGCCCGCTTGTCGGCGTAGTACTCCGCAACGGACGGATATCGATCCAGGTGATCGGGAGCAAGATTCGTCAGAATGCCCACATCGGGGCGCACACTCGGCGTATCGTGCAGCTGGAAGGACGAAAGTTCGATCGCCGTCCACGTTGGTGGCGGATACTGCAACGCCAACCCGCTCACGGCCTGTCCGATGTTCCCGGTGGCATCCGCGGGCATGCCTAACGCCCGCAGGAGATGCGCCACCAAAGCAGTGACCGTGGACTTTCCGTTCGTACCGGTCACCGCGATGTATCGCAACCCCGGCATGAACGACAGTGCCACCTCGATTTCGCTCACGATCGGGACACCGGCCGCTCGCGCACGTTGCAGCACTTCCGCGTCGGGTGGGACCCCGGGACTCACGATCACCGTCGAGGCCGCCGCCACGCGAGCCAGATCATGATGTCCAACGTCCACCTGAGCGCCGACGGCCCGCAGTGACTCGGCCACGCGCATCAGTGCAGGTGACGAGCCGGCGTCCGATGCGTACACCCGCGCGTGATGCGAACGCAGCAGGCGCGAGACCGCCTCGCCGCTGCGGCCCAGTCCAATCACCGCGTGCTCGCCCTGCAGCCAGCGATCGTGGGTCATCGCAATTTCAGCGTGGTCAGGGCCACGAACGCGCACAAAATCCCCAGGATCCAGAATCGCACGACCACCTGTGTCTCCTTCCACCCCGATAACTCAAAGTGGTGGTGAAGGGGGGCCCGGCGAAAGAGGCGATTTCGTTGGGCATACTCAACGCCGTAGCGACGACGCCGGTACTTGAACACTGAACGCTGCAGGATGACGGACACCGTCTCGGCCACGAACACGCCGCCGATTAGCAACAGCAGGAATTCGCTCTTGAGCAGGATGGCAATGGCACCAATGGCGCCACCAAGTGCCAAGGCGCCCGTGTCACCCATCATTACTTCGGCGGGGTGGGTGTTGAACCACAAGAAACCGACACACGCGCCGGCGAGCGCCATGCAATACACCGTAAGTTCGCCGCTACCCGGCAGGTAGAACAACTGCAGATACGCACTGGCATCGACGCGGCCCATGACATACGCGAACAACGCAAAAGTCGTGATGGCGATGGCCGAGAGGCCAGCACTCAGTCCGTCGAGGCCGTCGGCCAGGTTCACCGAGTTGCTCGTTCCCGTCAGAATGAACGCCACCCACCCCACATAGAGGACTTCGAGCGCGGCGGTTGCCGGGACCACGTAGACATACTTGAAAAACGGCACGGTGGTCGACGCGCCGGGCAGCGTCCCCAGCGGGAATTTCCACAGGACCAAGCCGATCAGCGCGCCGATCGACACCTGGCCAACCAGCTTGTAGCGCTCCACCAGACCAACGTTCTCCTTCCCTTCCCGCTTTTGCTTCAACTTCAGATAGTCGTCCAGAAACCCAATCCCGCCCATCCACACGGTGACCAGAAGCGCCACCAGCACATATCGGTTGTCGAGCCGCGTCCATAACAAGGTTGGCCCAACCGAGGCGGCGAGAATGATCAGGCCCCCCATGGTCGGAGTGGACGCCTTCACCTGATGCGAGTCGGGCGTCCCTTCGCGAACAACCTGCCGCACGCGCAGGGCCTTCAGACGCCGGATGATGGGCGGCCCAACGAGGAACGACATCAGGAGTGCCGTGACGGCAGCAGCCGCTGCCCGCACCGAGATGTAGTTGATCAGTCGGAGCGTTGGGAAGTCAGCGACAAACGGCGAAAGGAGGTAGTGGAGCACCGAGTGGAGCCTAACGTGTTATGGGTGAGGCGCGTGGCCCGCGCCGGATTCGTCGAGACCAGCAAAGCCCCGTAGCCGGGGCATGAGTCGTTCCAGTCGAGCGCCCCGCGACCCCTTCAGCATGACAATAGCGTTCGCGGGCAGGTGTGGCTGCACAAGTTGCCACAGCTGCTCGAGGTCCGGAGCCGTGAGGACCCGTGGCGCCCGCCCGCCTACGTCTGCGAAGGCCGTGACAAACTCGCCGACACCGGCCACCAAGACGCAATTGGAGGCTACGGCACGTTCAGCGATCTCCCGATGAAGTGCCGCCGTGTGTTCTCCCAGCTCCAACATCGAACCCAGGACGATCACGTGCGGCCGGGTGGCATCGAGCCCATCGAGGAGCGTGATCGCCTCACGAGCAGATGCGGGATTGGCATTGTACGCGTCGTTGATGACGCTGAGCGTACCGAGCTGCTCCCACGCACCGCGCATTGGCAGTGGCGTCATGCGTGACAGTCCGTCCAGCGCGCGCACCCGGGGTATACCGAAGGCATCGGCAACCGCCAGCGCCAACATCGCGTTGCGCGCGTTGTGGGCGCCGCGCAGAGGCAACGTCACTTGAGATTCCCCGACGCGCAGCCATACCGCACCGTCGGCCGCCAGTCCCCATGCGTCGGCGCGAAGGTCGCCCTGATCCAGCCCAGCTTCAACAGTTCGATGCGCGAGGGCGCGGGCCGCGGTCCCGACTTCCGGCTGCGACGCTGGTGCAATCGCCAGTGGCACGCCGCGGTACACCGCCGACTCTTCGGCCAGTACACCCGCCAGGTCGCCAAGGCCCTCCAGATGCTCTTCGCCAATGGAGGTCACCACGGCCACGTCGGGCTCTACGATACTGCGGAGCACGTCGACCTCGCCCGGCCGATTGGTGCCAATCTCGACGACGGCCACGTCCGCGGCATCGGGGATCTCCAGCAGCGTGAGCGGCACCCCGATGAAATTGTTCAGGTTCCCCTCGGTCGCGTGGACATCGAACGCTACCCCTAAGGCCGCACGCACGAGTTCCTTGGTGCTGGATTTTCCGTTTGAGCCGGCGATGGCCACGATCGGCTTGCTCCACGCGCGCCGCCGAAAGCGTCCGAGGGCGCCGAGGGCCGCCAACGTGTCGTGAACGGCAAGGACTGGCACGCCGGCGCCGACGGTGCGAGCCGGATCGGCCACCACCAGCAGCCCGGCGCCGCGCGACAACGCCTCGCGCAGGAAGTCATGGGCGTCGAACCGTTCTCCGCGTAGCGCCACGAAGATGTCGCCAGGATGTAGGGATCGCGTATCGGTCGAGACATTGCCTAACGCCGTTGACCCTCGTGGCAAGGCGCCCCACGCTTCGTCGGCCAGGGCTTGGCTCACTCGATCCACCGTCCAGAAGCTCATGACGACCGCCCCGCGGGCGCCGCGAGCTCCTGTACGATCGCTCGTTCGTCAAAGGGGTATGACGTCGTGCCGCGAATCTGATACGTCTCGTGACCCTTGCCGGCGAGCACAATCACGTCGTTAGGCCGAGCCACGTCGAGCGCGCGCGCAATCGCCTGCCGGCGATCCTCAATCCGTTCGTGCGGCCTCTGCATCCCGCGCTCAATGTCGTCGAGAATGCGCTCGGGGTCTTCGGTTCGCGGATTATCACTGGTGACGATCGCCACATCGCCCTTCTGCTCGGCAATGGCGCCCATCAGCGGGCGCTTGCCGCGGTCGCGGTCCCCTCCACAACCGAAGACTACCAGGAGCCGGCCTCCGCGCTCGACGAACGGCCGTACGGCGTCCAGGGCTCGTTCGAGGGCATCGGGGGTGTGAGCGTAATCGCGAAGGACGACGGGTCGCTCGAGAATGCGCTCCAGTCGTCCAGGGACCTGCGGCATCGACGTCAGCCGCGCCGCGATGTCGCCGGGAGCCATTCCCATGGCCCACGCCGCAGCCGCCGCACCCAGGGCGTTGGAGACGTTGAACGCTCCGAGCAGCGGCAGCTCCACGGGCACCCCCGGCGCACCCGGCGTCATCAGCTCAAACGCGCTTCCGCGCGCCGTCGGAGTGATCCGGTCCGCGCGGACATCGGCGCGCGAATCGCTCCCAAAGGTCAGGCGTCGCCCCGCAGTGGGAAGGTCTCGCCACACGGGATCATCGGCATTCACGACAGCGGTGCCATCCGTCGACAGGTAGCTGGCCAACCGAAACTTGGCCGCGACGTAGGCCTCCATGGACCCATGATAGTCCAGGTGGTCCCTGGTGATATTCGTGAATACCGCCGCCTGAAAACTCAGGCCGTCGACGCGTCGCTGTTCCAGGCTGTGGGAAGAGACCTCCATGGCGACAGATCGAGCCCCAAGATCTGCCACGGCGCGCAGCAAGCGTTGTAGCTCGACCGGTCCAGGCGTCGTCAACCCTCCGCCGCCGGGCAGCGCCTCTCCCTTGCTGCCAACGAGCACGCCGAGCGTACCGATCGAGACCGCCGGAGAAGCCGGACGATCGAAGAGATGACGCAACATCCCAACTGTGGTGGTCTTGCCATTCGTGCCAGTCACGGCCAGCAGGCGCATTCCTGTGGCCGGATAGCGAAAGGCTACGCTCGCGGCCACGGCCGCGGCCCGACGTCCGTCGCGGACCACGAGAACCGGCAACGCCGTGCGGTGCGCATCCTCAACCAGGGCCACCGTCGCGCCGGCCTGTTCGGCGGCCGCCAGATAGTCGTGCCCATCGCGATCGTGCCCGCGTACAGCCACGAATAACATGCCCGCTTTGACCTGACGACTATCATCCGTGACCGCGGCGACCGACGGAGGCATTGGCCCCCGCAAGCCGATCAGGAGCCCGGCTTGCTGCAGGGCGCCTTCCAGTTCGCGCAACGAAAGAGCGGTCGGCATCACGAGTGCCAGAGCCTTACCAGCGTTCCGGCGCGCACCTTGGCCCCCGCCTCAGGCGCTGTAGCCCCGTCCCCCCCACCGATGATGGACACGCGAACGCCGGCCCGATGCAGCTCGCGGAGTGCTACACGAAGGGGAAGTCCGCGGACATCAGGAACCGTCACGAGCGTGTCGGCCCGCGGCGCATCGCGAAGTGGCCTCGCCAGCTCAAACCGCACGGGATCCCGCACCGGAGGTTCGGGGGTGGTGTCCACCAGCGCAACTTGGGCATTCGGCCGCGGTGGCGCACTATCAGCGAGTCGTTGAGCCTCCGAATTCTGTCTGAGAGCGGGTGCATCGGCTGGCACCGGAGTTCGGGTGCGCTGTTCGGCCAGCGTACGCCGGTCCAGGTTCACGCTGCGCGAGGCGATGGCGGCTTCGATGACTTGCTTGGCTACCGGCGCCGCCGCCTTGCCGCCGTAGTAGGTCTCCCGCGGATTGTCGATCTTCACCAAGACGACGTATTGGGGATCCTGCGCGGGAAAGATCCCAACAAACGACGAGGTGTACAGCCCCGCCCCATAGCCACGCCCAGTATTCCGCCGGGCTGTACCGCTCTTTCCCGCCAGGTTGAACGTGGATAAGCTGGCGTCTGTCGCCGTGCCGCTGTCGACGACGCTCTCCATGATCTTTCGCAGCGTGGCAGAGGTGGCCGGCGTCAACACTTGTCGTACCACGCGCGGGGTGTGGCGGTAGATCTCCCGGCCGTCGGGGTCCTGCACGGCCTTCACGATCGCAGGCTGCATCAGCTTGCCACCATTGGCCAGCGCCGCATACGCGACCGCCAGCTGCAGCGGCGTCACGGCGATCTCGTAGCCGATGGAGAGCGAAGCATGCGACTGGGCCGACCAGCGTCGCGGCTCTCGCAGGGTACCCGCGGCCTCCGACGAGTATGTCATCCCCGTGGGCGTACCAAAGCCATAATCGCGGAGCAATTCATACTGCTGCCGGTCGGTGAGGCGCTCCGAGAAGCGTGCAATCCCCACATTGCTCGAGAAACGAATCACGTCGGCCAACGACAACCGACTCGCCTTGTGCACATCGGTGATGGTGCGCCCAGCGACCGTATACGTTCCGTTATAGGTGTCGATGACCTCATCGGCCCGCGCCAGCCCTCGCTCGATCAAGGCGCCAGCGTAGAACGGCTTCAACGTGGACCCGGGCTCGAACGGCTCGGTGACCGCCGTGGCCGCACCCACCCGCGCGCCGGCCCGCCGACTCGCCAGACACCGCACTTCGCCGTCACGCGGGTCCAGCACAACGATATCGCCGCCTTGCGCGCCTAGCCGCGTAGCAGCGTCAGCGAGCGCGCGATCGCAGATATCCTGAAGGGCCAGCCCGATCGTAAGCGTTACCGTGTGACCCGGGCGCGGAAGGGTGGATAGGAGATCCGGCGACTCATAGCGCTCGCCCTTGGGACCGCGAAAGGCCTGTGATCGCCCGCGCTCACCCTGAAGCAGCGAATCCAGCGCCAGCTCCAACCCCTCCACGCCATGTCCGTTGTCGTCGGTGCGCCCCACGATGCGCCGAACGCCTTCGCTAAGCACATACAGACGCTCGCCGATCGCATCCGAATGTACGCCGGGAGCCCGCACCAGCCCGGCCACGTCCGCCGGCTGAAACGTCTGGTGAAGCTCCACCCACTTGTGCTGTCGGTCGCTGATTCGGCGCAGTGACCCCTTGTCCACACCCAAACGTTGTAACTGACGCGTGAGTTCGCGGACGTCTTTGACCTCAGGGGGCGCAATGGACAACTTCACGCGACCCTGACTGCGTGCCAGAGCCGTGCCGTCCGCGTCCCGAAGCTCGCCGCGCGGCGCGGCCAGTGACGCCTGCGCATAGTGCTGGCGTTCGGCAGCCATCGCCCAGTGCGATCCGTCGATGATTTGCACCTTCGCAGCACGGATAACCAAGGCGACGGCAAACAAGGCCAAGGCGATGTGAACGATCGAAATCCGGTTCAGTCGAATCACGTCACCGCCCTCGCCGCGCCGGCCGCGGCAGGATCACCACCGCCGAATCGTTTGGCACATGCAGACCCAATCGCGCCTGCACGCGATCGCCGAGCCTCGACAAACCCTGCTCGGACACGATATCGCTCTCCAGCTGGAGGCGCTGCGATTCGAGGGCGTCCCGCGTGGCCGCCAGCTGCGCCAGCTCACGCGCCGCCGCGGTTCCCTTGGTGCGTCGCCACACCACACTCGCGGCGACGACGAGAAACACGGCAATAGTAATGGCCACGGTGCGTCCGCGGCCGTTCGCGCGACGCGCGCCACCCGACCGCCTTACGCCGCGCGCCGCCATGCCCGTAGCCTGGCACTGCGCGCCCGAACGTTCTGCTGTACCTCGGCCTCGCTTGCCCCGATAGGATGGCGCGTCAGCGTCGTTCCCAGCGGCACGCCACGACACGTGCAAACGGGCTGACGTGGTGGGCAAATGCAACGCGCGCTCCACTCGCGAAAGGCATTCTTCACCAGCCGATCCTCACCCGAATGGTAGGCGATGACCACCAGCGTGCCATTCGGGGTCAAACGGTCACGCAGGTCGGGCAGCGCGCGCTCGAGTCCCGCCAGCTCATCATTTACAGCGATCCGAACGGCCTGAAAGAGTCGCGCGAAATCCGAAGGACCTGTCGACGGCCCCAACGCGCCGCGAATTGCGTTGACCAGATCGTCGCTCACCGCGAGCGGCGTGTTGCGACGACGCTTCACGACCTCGCGTGCCAACCTCAGCGCGCGCCGTTCATCCGCGTATTCGCGAAAGACGAACGCGAGCTCCCCCTCGTCCGCTTCGTTCAGGAATTCGGCCGCATCCCGAGTGGCCCCGACGCCCATACGCATGTCCAACGGCGCGCCAGGCCGAAAGGAAAAACCGCGCGCCGCATCGTCCAACTGATGAGATGAAACCCCAAGGTCCAGCAGAATCCCATCAAAATGCTCACCCGTCAGCTCAGACGGTTCGGGCAAGTGGGCATAGTTCGCGAGCACGGCCTGGAACTGGCCCGCCTTTGCATATGAGCGGAGGCGCTCGGTGGCCTCTTCGATCGCCGCCGGATCACGGTCGATGCCGGTGACGTGAGCACCGCGCTCCAGCAGTGCACTCGCGTGACCTCCGCCACCCAGCGTGCAATCCAGCACGCGTCGCGAGTTCTCCAACAACTCAACGACTTCGTGCGCCAGAACAGGCGCGTGAAACGCGTGGTGAGATACCTGGGGGAGCGTCACGGGACGCGTCATTCTAGTCGGCGTTTGCGACGCGAGTCAAGTCAATGTGCCGACGAGAGTTCTGCACATCGTGAGCATTGCCCGGAACCACGTTAGGCACCTCGCGATGAGGTCCCAAAAGACGACGCCCGCCGAGTCGGCTGACTCGGCGGGCGTCGGTACCTCGTGACGTAGAAATCGCTACTTGCAGACTGCTTTCCCGAGCTGATCCGAGTAGGCTGTCAGCTGGCCAAGCCCGTCCATCATCGCCTTCGCCTGGTCGGGGAATGCGCGTCCACCGGCGGGCACGTGAATTTGAGCATTGCCCAGATATCCTTGGGCTTTCTTGAGGGCGTCGCAGCTCTTGTTCGGGGCGGCATCCGTCGTCAGGATCGTCTGTCCGATGGTAAGCTCCGTCGCGCCCATGAGGAACTTGGCCGTCTCCGAGGCGCTGAGCGAATCCGCGGCACTCAGTACACGCAGTGCTGCATCGCCGTCAGCAACAGCCTTGGAAGCCTGGAACGCCTTGAACATGGCGTTGCCCTTCGTCAGGGCCATACCACCAGCCACCTTCTTGTCGTCTCCGGCTTCCACCGCCTTGCGGAGCGCGCCGAGCATCTCCTCCACCTTGTTCTGCTCGGAGTAGATCTGTGCGACCTGAAGATTGACGCCCGGGGTCTTGGGGTCGACAGCGATCACCTTGTTGAACGCCTCGATCGCCACCGGACCCTGCCCCGCCTGCCGCGCAAGCTGACCTTGCGTCATAAGCAGCGTGGTGTTCTGCGGGAACTTGGCTACGCCCTTGGACGCGCTCTCGAATGCCTTGGCAAAGTTGCTGTCGGCGACATACGCCGCGATCTGCCGTTGCCAGAACGTCGTGTCCGCAAACGCGGTGTCCGTCTTCACCAGCTCCTCACCCACCGCAGCCGCGCCCTTCCAGTCCTTCATGGCGCGATACACGGTCCACTGCAGACGAATGAGCGACGGATCGCCAGGATTCTGACGCACGGCCTCGTCGATGATCGGCTTGGCGATCTCCGGCTTGCCGGCCGCGCCGAGGGCATTGACGACGGTCTCCTGTAGTCGCGCGTTGGTTGGATCTGCCGCGAGCAGGGTCGTCAACGTCGTGATGTACTTGTCTTCCATCTTCTTTTCATTGTACGCGTCGGCGACGAGCGCCAAGGCGCGCTTGTTCTGCGGATTGATCTTCAAGATCTCTTCCGAAATCTTGATGATCGAATCGGCGCCGAACTTCCGCGTATTCGCGATTTCCAGCGAGCACACGCGAGCGTATACCCCATTCGGGTACTCTTTCAGCGATCGGTCGATATCCTTGGCAGCGTCTTCGAACTTGTTCTGACGCCAGTTGAGCATGCAGGATTGACTGCCCGTCAGCTGCTTGCGCGACTTCTCGACCTCATTGGAGAGCGCCTTAGCGATGTCTCCCAGCTTGGCGCCGGTGAGCTTCGGCAATGGCTGCACCATGCCTTCGCCACGCACCAGCAGCATGCTGGCGTCGAGCTCGAAACCCGCGGCCGTCTTGGTGACCGTTCCATCCACATACTCCTCGGCGCGCAGGAGTTGGGCGAGGGCCTTCAAGTCGTTCGCATTGAGCGCCTCGGTCTGCGAATACCCCGACGCGACAAGCGTATTATCGATGTCTGACTTTGGGATGATCCACAGCGTACGGAGCATAAAGTCATCACCCATCCGCTCCCGCACGGCCTCACCGGCCTGACGGCCGAGACCAGGCTCACTCGCCCGGAGAATAGGCACGAGGAACCGAGGACCGGGGGTTTGTCCGCGTTGCAGGGGGGCCTGCTGCTGCGCTCCCAAACTACGCCCCATGCCACTGGCGACGAGCGCAACGGACATCACTGTGATTGCGCGCGTCAAGCGCTGCCATGCCTTCACTTTGCTTTCCTCCGAAACGTTGAACGTGCGATCAAGAAGTACCCCGACCATACACTCGAGGTCCTGCGTTCACCTTCACTTGCACCATGGGCGAAGAGGGACTCGAACCCCCGACTTCCTGCGTGTAAAGCAGGCGCTCTAACCAACTGAGCTATTCGCCCGCTTGGCCCCGCCGCCCCGCGCCCAACTATCAATGAACGAGAGAAAGTCGCGCTCCATAGCGCGCCCGATATGTCGTGCTGAGAGCTACTTCAGAATCGCGATCGGAATGAGCACGCAATAACCAACGACCAGCAGAATCGGCGCGATCGTTTCACCACCGCGTGCGAGGTCGGCAAACCCCAAAGCGATGGTTGCGATAGCGATGCCCCAAAACAAAAGCGGCCGCGAGCGCGGCGACTGGCCAGCTTGAGCCATAAGCGACGTAGTATGTCCATCAACGGCAACGCGTGTCAAGCACGCCGCACACAATCGGTTAGGCCCTACGCCGGATCGCCCCTTTGTTCCCCCAAATCCCGAGGTGGAGGAACACTCTCCAGAAGTGCTTCGATCGCCGCTTGACGCTCGTCTCGCTCCTGCTCCTCGTCGCGTCGGCGCATCGCTTCGAGCCGCTGCCGGTCTCGCTGCCGACGCACCAGATACAGCGGTGTGACCAGCAGGAGCAGCAAGAGCACACCGACGGTCAGGTCGGCGAAAATCGCCAGCGCCCCATAGCGTCGCTGCGTCTGCTGCTTCCAACGCTGCTCGAAGGCGCCCAAGGTGATGCCGTATGCCTCGCGCACGGCCAGGTCCAGTGATCCGGTCTTCGGCCAGTACGTGAAGAGGAGCGTGAGGCCACGCTGAGGATCGAGCGCCGCCAGATCTGCCACAGCGCGATAGGCCAGCGCATAGGCGGCCGTCGCGCGCGAAGCGCCGACACCAAACCCCGCGTCCAGCGAATCAAGGGACGGCATGCCGCGCAGGGCCAGGACGACATTCATCGCGAGCGCCTCGTCCCTACCCCATTCTTGAGCAGCGTAGCTCGCGTACCCCTCGTCGAACCATCGCGGCGGCAGGGGTCCCAGAAATTCGTGCAGCGCCAGGTGCGCAAGTTCGTGCCGAAGCGCGACCAGCGGATTGCCGGCGTCAGCGCCAGCGCTCGATCCTTGCATAACGATTCTACGCTCTGCTGGAAAGGCGAAGGCGCTCCCCCATTCCGGCGCCACCGGTCCGGCAAACTCACGGAACCGGCGACTATCCCGCGCGATGACGATCAGGACCCGGTCACGCGGGCGCGGCAGTCCAGGAAAGGTGTCGCTGGCGACGATCGAGGAGAGTAGCGACTCGGCCAGATGCGCATCCGGCGCTTCGGCAATGACGGCGAAGCGCGCCTGGTCGTGACGTTCGCCGGGGTACTGTGCCGAGGCCGGCGAGAGCGCGCCAGCTAAGCCGAGCGCGAAGGCGAGCCACCGCCCTCGACAACGGCTAGAATCTCGGCGCAGCGCTTCCCCCATGGATTGAACTTGTTGGCCTGCAGTCCGTCGCGCCACGCCTGCACGGCTCCCTCTCGATTCCCAGCAAACCACAAGGCCCGTCCCAGGTGGTAGTGCGCCTCGACAAAGTTCGGACCAAGCCCAATCGCCTTGCGGAAGAAATTCTCCGCGTCGTCGTACATCTCTCGTTCGAAGTACAACAGGCCCAAGTAGTAGTGGGCGTACAGCACCGCCTTGCGGTCTGAGTCGGCTCGGATCACCCGCGAAAGGTGTTCGATCGCTTCGCCAAAGATCCCCTTCTTGAGGCAGATGTAGCCGACGTTCACCCGGGCCAGCGCGTTGGCCGGGTCCCGCAGCAAGACTCGTTGGAAGTGCAGCAACGCTTCGTCGAAGTGGTTCTGCAGCATCTGCGCCCATCCGAGCAGGGCTTCGGCATGCGTGTCACCGGGCACCAGCTGTAGTGCCTTTTCCAACGCGGCCTCGGCCCCCTCATAATCGCCCAGGGAGATCAGACTCCACCCCTTTTCGACGAAGGTCGACGCATTGAGGTGGTCGGCACGTGTTGGCGGCGCGACCGCTGGTTCTTGCGTCGGGTCCTCACCGGCCAGGGTTTTCCATCGGTCGACCAACCCCTTGATCTCGTCCTTAAGGGTGCTGAGTTCACCGATTTCCTTGTCCACCGCCCGGAACAGCGTGATGATCTCCGCCTTCAATGCTTCGCGCTGCGCTTGCGCGTCAGGCATACCTAACGACTCTTCGATCCGCTGAAAGGCGTCGCGAAAGATGCCAGACCCCACGTCAGGGAAAGCCACGTCATCCATCGCGATGTACCGCCTCGCCGCGATGAGCCGGCGCAAAGAGCCGGTCGACGTCGATCACCACCACCAGGTCATCACCGCGGCGCGTCATTCCCCGCATGGCATCGGCGGCGCCGCCGCGGAAGAACGTCGGCGGCTCTTCCAGTGCCCCGTCTGCCAGCGGCCGGACGTCCAGCACGGCATCTACGACCACCGCCATCCATTCGGTTCCCGCCGACAGCACCAACACACGAGATTGGGCCGCGGCGCTGGTCTGATCCACGCCAAATCGGCGACGCAAGTCGACCAAGGGGACGGCACGTCCCGCGTAGTCGATCACGCCCTCAACCCAGTCCGGTGTGCCAGGAACACGCCGCGGCGTCTCGTAGCGCAGAACACGTTCTACGCGTTCAAGCGGGGCTGCGAACAGGTCGCGGCCGACGCGAAAGGTCACGATACGTGGAAGTTCAGCGTGCCCGCTCATAGCGCATCCGGAATCGGTGGGGTTTGACAGGCGGTGACGAGGGCCCGCGCATCCAGCACGCCAATCACCTGCCGCTCGCGCACAAGAAGGCCAAGAAGGATTTCGTCGGCCCAAACACCCTCGGGGCATTCACGCAACGCGCCGAATTCGACGTTCAATACGTCTTCCACATCCGACACCGCAAGGCCAATACGCCGGCTTCCAGCGCGCATCACCAGCGCCGCACCAAGCTCGCGCCTGTGGTCACGCACATCGAGCACCTTGGCGGCGTAATACAGCGGCAGGAACTGCGAGCCATGCAGGAATACGCCGAGCATCGTCGACGTGGATTCGGGCACGGCGTGCACCTGCGGTTGTTCCACCGTCTCATCCACCGCCTGAAGGTCGATCGCAAAGCGCTCACCGCCGACGCGAAAGACCAGCAGGTCGGCGGCACCAATGCGGGCGCGGACTCGGTCGCGAAATCGCAGAGGCGCACTCGGGGGCGCGACGGCAACGGAAAAGGTCTCTGACGATGAACTCATCGGGGTATCCTCCCACGTGCGAATAGCTGGCCCGCGTCTGGTCGGCACCGGCGCGAGAATCTGGCTTGCCTCATGATGTGATCCGCCCGGCACTGAGCGCGGTCACAAGGCGCGCGGCGATCTCGCCCAACGGAACGACAGTGTCCACCCCTGCGGTTTCGATGGCTGCGCTGGGCATGCCCCAGACGGTAGACGTCGCGCGATCCTGAACGATTCCCTGCCCCCCAACCGCACGAATCGCGCGCATGCCGTCGGCTCCATCACGCCCCATGCCGGTGAGCACGACTCCCACGGCGGCGGCGCCAAAGGACTCGGCCACGGACTGGAACAATGGATCCGCCGCGGGACGCACCCCCCACACTGGCGCGTCCTCGCCGATGGCGATGGTGGCCTCCGCACCCGATGCGCCCGCTCGCACCCGCATGTGCTTTCCGCCAGGCGCAACATAGGCCACATCGGCACGTACCGGTTCTCCGTCCACGGCCTGTCGCACGCTCCACGACGAAAGCTGGTCCAGTCGACGAGCCAACGAGTCCGTGAATCCTGGTGGCATGTGTTGGGCGATCAACATGGCGGCGCCTCCGCCGCAGGGCATCGCGGAGAGGATCTCGCCTAACGCGCGAGGCCCGCCAGTGGACGAGGCGACGGCAATGGCGGCACGCGCCGCGCCACTCAGGCCGGGTCCTGCGACCTTGCGCGCTCGCGGCATCTCTGTCACCGGGCCACGAGGCAAGCGCACGCTTCGCGCGGTTCGCAGGGCCGACAACAAGCGATCACGCAAGGCGTGCGGATCAAAGTCGTCGACACGGCTGGGCTTGTGCACGAACTCGATCGCCCCAAGTTCCAACGCCCGAATGGTCAAGTCGCCACCGCGCGGATCGTCGAGGGCGCTCAGCATGACCACTGGCCGTGGCGATTCACGCATGATCGTGCCCAAGGCCTCCAGACCGTGCATGCCCGGCATGGCCACGTCGAGCGTCACGATGTCCGGATCCAGCGCGCGTACCTGGGCCACGGCGTCCTCGCCGTCGCGCGCCATTCCCGCGACGGTGAATTCACCGCTGGCCGCAATCAGGTCGGCCACCACCTGACGAACCAACACGGAGTCATCAACGACCAGGACGCGGGGGGCGCTCACAGGACGCGATCTCCACGTTTGAGAGATCGGACGTGCATGGTGCCATCGGACACATCGAAGAACACGGAACGACCGTGATCGCCTCCGACGTCTTCCGCGATCAGCACAATGCCCGCCGCCTCCAGCGCGCGGCGAGTCGCTTCAATGTTGCGTTCGCCGACATTGATGCCTCCGGTGGCCAACAGCGCACCGAACATCGAGGCGCCGCCCGCGATCTTGGCGACGGGGGGACCGCTGGCCCCCGCGCGTTGCAGCTGAGCCATCAAGTATGGAACCGCGTGCACGGCGCTTCGTGCCGGGCGGACGACGGGGCCGGCTCGCTCTTCGCTGGGTAGGAGGATATGCGCCAGCGCGCCAATTCGTGTCGACGGGTCGTACAGTGCCAACGCGATGCACGAGCCCAAGCCGTGTGTGGCGAGAATTCCGCGCTCGCGCGCCACCGCGGTTTCGGCCACGTTGACCTGGGTTTCCAGGGGCGTTTCCATCACCTCGCGCGGACTCATGACAGCCGGCGCGCCGTTTCCAGGTTATTGCGCGCCATCGGATTCTCTGGCGCGAGGGCAAGAGAACGCTCCCAGCATCGCATCGCTTCGTCCCGCTCGCGGCGCCGATAGCGAATGTTGCCCATCTTCAGGTAGACGTCGCCACCCAGGTCCGGCTCCTGCCGCGTCGCTCGCTGATAAGACTCCAGCGCGTCGTCATAGCGGCCGGCGCGATACGCGAGGTCCCCAGCATTCTTTTGCAGCTGCGGCAGCGTGGGGCTTTCCATCAGGCCACGCTCAGCCGCCGTTTCCGCGTCGTGCAGTCGAACGCGCCTCTCGTACATGGCGGCCAGGTTGTTGTATAAGACCGCCGCGTGGGGATGCGTCGCGATGCCCTCGTGCAGGATGGCGATGCCACGGTCGCAGTCGCCACGCAAGGCCGCGGCCAGTGCCGCATAGTGGAAGAACGCCGCCGGGCGCACGCGGGCCCCCCACTTCTCGGCATCGAGGCGGAAGTACTCTTCGGCGGCAGCGACATCGCCGCGTCGTAGCGCCAGAACGCCTAACGCGAATCGAACCGCCGGCTCATCGGGGGACAGGCGCTCGGCCTCGCGCAGCGCCGCGCGCGCTTCCTCCAGACGCCCCAGACGTTCGAGCGCGTATGCCAGGTTCACATGCGCAGAGAACGCGGCCCCAGGGCGCGACGCAATCAGTCGAAACGTACGGACGGCGTCATCAAAGCGACCCTGACGAATGGCGATCAGGCCGAGGTAGTGCTCGGCCACGCGCTCGCCCGGGCGCAACTCGGTGACTCGGCGGAACTCGCGAGCAGCTTCATCGAGCATCGCCGTCTTGTAAAACGCGACGCCAAGGTTTCGGTGCTCAGACAGCTTGTTGTCATTCGACAGGCTCTCTGCCGCCTTGGACCTTCCCACCCGATGCAGGTAACCGGCCGTCGCCAGGCCAAACAGTGCCTTGCCGACCTCGAACTCCCCGAGCCCGGATTCCTCGACCAGCGCCGCGACGTCGCGTTCGCCGTCGATCAGCGGCACCAACATCTCCTGCTCGCTGGTCAGCTCGGGATGCCCCTCGTCAATGCGATAGCGATCGAGGGCAAAGATGACATCGAAGCCCGGAATCTTCTTTTCGATCTGGCTCCACTCATCCACGCGGCGCGCGCCTTCCAGCAGGAGCGACTCTGGGTTGATCGACACCAGGAAGTCCTGGTGCTCCGGCACCACGTCGGGTTCGAACGTGAAGGAGCCCTGCGTCCAGGTGAAGAGATAGTATACCGCCTCTTCAATCTGATGCTTGATGTAGCGGTGCAACTCCTCGCGAGCGATGAGTCCGCGTGAGACGAGAATTTCGCCCAGGCGCATTTGGGTCTGGGAAGACTGCTGGGCAATCGCTTCGTCCAACTCAGCGCGTGTCAACAGGCCGTGCTTGACTAGGATGTCACCGAGCCGGTCACGGCGGTTGACGATCGACGCAAAGCAAATGCGTCCTCGTTCGAAGTAGATCGTACCGAATGCCTGCTTATGCGTGACGCTTAGGCAACCGGACTTTCCGCCCATTGCCAAGAGCTGCAACACATCGGGGAGCGAGGCCTCGCGCAGGGATCCACGAATGGCCATCAGTGAGTCTCCTCGACAATCCGGCCGTCCACGTCCGGCCAGTCGGTCACCAGCTTCTCGGGGTCCAGAAAATAGGTATCAAGTCCTTCCCGGGCCTGAAGCGCGGGCATGGCCGGCACCGGCGTGGCGATGCGAGTGCGAGTGGGTCGCGTGTCGATCGTTGGCGCGGCGGCCTCATCTCCGGGCGGTACCGGCGTGTGCCGGGCGATGCGCTCGGCATCGCTCACGCGACCCAGTTCCACCACGAGTCCGCCGTCGAGCCGCGAGCGGAGTCGCGACGCGATGTCCGTCAGGTGCGACGGTAAGACCGCACTGGCGAAAACCACTTGCTTGCGGGCATCGTGCATCGCGTTGAACAAGTGGAACAGCTCTTCCTGAGCGCGTTCCTTGCCGGCCAGCAGGTGCAAGTCGTCGATCAACAGGGCGTCGCATGCACGATAACGCGCCCGCCAGCGTGTGATCGTGTCGGACTGCAGTGCCTCGATCAACTCCTGCGTGAAGGTCTGGATGTCCGTACAGGCGACGGTCCACGTTCCCTTGTCACGGGCGCGAAGCGCGTTGCCAATCGCGTGGAGCAGGTGTGTCTTGCCCGAGCCAGCGGGGCCGGTGATCACTAGCGGATTGTACTGGGCCCCCGGCGTGGACACGATGCCGGCGGCGCTGCGCATGGCCAGATGGTTGGCCGGCGACGACACCAGGCGCTCCAGTGTCAGGTCCGGGTCGGGCGCGGGAGGCGGCTCACACAGGGCGTACGCACGGAGCAGCAAGTCCTCGGCATCCGCCAATCGTTCGGGATCGCGAAAGACGGCCAGACCCGTGAACTTCGGATCAAGTCGGATCGCATCGCCTTCGATGGCGCGCAAGCGTTCGCAGGCGGCACCGAACCGCGCATCCAAGCCATCCACGTCTGGGACTTCCGGCAGCTCCAACGCGCGCTCCAGCATATCGGTGCGGAATCCCTCACCCGACCAATAGGCAATCCGCTCTCCAAGCCGAACGCGCCACTCCTCGACCGTCTGCGCCACCGCCACCGCCAGGTCGGAGACAAAGCTCGCGAATTCGTCCACGGGTTCCGGGCTGGCGTTGGAGGTGCTGGCTCGACGCACGTCTTCCGCGCGAATCGGTCGCTCGGCGATGGATTGCTGGGCGATCAGCCGATTCAGGGCCCCTTGCAGCTCACGGACGTTCGCCGAGGGGTTGCGTGCTAATTCCTCCAGAACGCCCGGGCTGAACGTCAGCGAACGCTCGTTGCACTTGTTCTGCAGGATGGCGATGCGTGTTTCGAGATCTGGTGCGCCAATATCGACTGTCAGGCCACCGGCCAGGCGGGTCAACAGCCGCTGGTCGACGTCGGCAATCTCGCTCGGTGGCCGGTCAGAGGTCATGACGATCTGGCGACCGCTGGCCTGTAGCGCGTTCAGCACGCGCAGCATCTCGCTCTGTGTTTCCGTGCGTCCAGTCAGGAACTGCACGTCGTCCAGCAACAACGCGCCGACACTCTGCCACCGTCGTTTGAAGCTGTCGGCCTGACCGGCGCCGATCGCGGCGTTCAGCTGGTCGACAAAGTCATCCAACGACAGGTACTCCACGTGTAACTCGGGATGCATGGAGCGGATGGCGAAGCCAAGGGCTCCCATCAAGTGGGTCTTCCCCATCCCGGAACCCGAGTAGATGAACAGGGGGTTGTACACCGTTCCGGGAGATTCCACGACGGCCTTCGCCGCAGACACCGCCAATCGGTTGGCGCTGCCCACCACGTAGTTGTCGAATCGGAATCGGCCGTCAATCACGCGCTATCTCCCAACGCCGGCGGTCGCGTTCAGACGGCGCAACACGAGTTCCGAGATGTTGCGCAGCGTTTCGAACACGCCCACCCCTGTTAAAGCATCGGCCGCGTGGCTTGGAACGCCACGAAAGTTCAGGGATTCATCCAATTCGTTCGGCGTCCAGATCAGGTCGTGCGGGAGGTCCTGCTTGTTGTATTGGATCACCATCGGGATCGTCCGTGCATCCACGTGTTGCTCGGCCAAGGCCTCATGGAGGTCGCGGAGACTATCGAGATTCTCCTCTTGCTGTCGTCGCTGACTGTCGGCGACGAAGACCACCCCATCCGCACCCTGTAGTACCAACTTGCGCGTGGTGCGGTAGTACACCTGGCCGGGCACCGTATACAGCTGAAATCGCGTCGCAAACCCAGAGATCATCCCCAGGTCCAGTGGCAGGAAGTCGAAGAAGAGGGTCCGTTCGTTCTGAGTGGCCAGGGACACCATGGTACCGCGCCGGTCGGCCGGCACGCGCTCGTAGATGTATTGGAGGTTGCTCGTCTTCCCCGAGCGACCGGGCCCGTAGTAGACGATCTTGCAGGTGATCTCGCGGCCTGGGTAGTTGATGACCGGCATGGTCAGGCCGCTCCAAACAACGTGGTGAGGCTGGCCTGGAGATCGCGTTCAAAATGCTCGGGGGCCGGCGGCAGGGTCGGCGTCGGCCGGTGTAGCTTTTCCGCCAGCTGCGCCCAGAACACGCGGACCAACCCTAACGATGAGCGGTCGTCCCAGACGGCCAGCACCAGCCGGGCGGGGGCCGGTTCTGGCAGGGGCGCCAAAAAGAGCTGCCGATTATCGCCGGCATGGTGGATCGGGCCCAGCGTTTCATCGCCGAGCATGTCGCCCAGTTCCCGCGTGCTCGATTGGATGGCCGAGGCCAACGTGCTGGCGGACACGACATCCACACGCCGTGTGAAACCGTGCTGTGCGATCACGCGGCCGTCGGCCTCCAGAAGCAGCGCCAGCTGCAACTCGGCCTCACGGACGAATTGCGCCAAGGCCGCCTGGGTGTCAGGGCGCAGGTCGATCATGCCAGCGTCTCCATGATCTGCAGGAGCGCCATACGAACGCGGCCGGTCGACATGCGCGCGTCGCACAGCACCACGACGGTGACGTCGTCGTTGCCCGCCATGCAGAGTCGACCCCGTTCGGCATCCACGGACACGTAGCGCGGCGCCTCATCAAGCGCGCCGGCGGCAACGGCGCGCGAGGCGCGAAAGACGGCATTGCCGAACGCGGCCACTTGGTCGGCGCGCACATCTTGATGGGCCACTGCGTCAACCACTACGCCATCCGTCGCCGCGACGACGGCGCCGCGTACGCCGGGCATGAAGGACAGCGCCTCGACGGCTGATCGGTAGGGATTCACAGAGCACCTCCCATGCGAAGCCGAACCCGCGCTGCCTGCGCGGGGATCGCCGCCAGTACGCGGCCCGACGCCCCTTCACCGGCATCAACCGTCATGAGCAACATCTGGGGCATCGGCGCAGACACCGCCACGGCCTGCTGGTCGGATTCGATCAGGCAGCTACGCCAACGACCGACGCCGAGGTGCAGGCTCGCCTGTTCGAGAGCGCGCGCCAGGACGCTCACGTCGCAGGCAACACTGGCGCGCCTCGCCGCGCCGGCAACTCCACCGAGAGTACCCGCCAGCACCAACCCATCGTGGTCCGTCAGCAGGGCCGGGAGTTCCGCTTCTCCCGGACCTTCTTCGGGCGAGGCGGCACTCGGTTCATTGCTTACCGTGACGCTCGTGGGTGCTGGCGCCTGTGCCGGCGCCCGGCCGGCGGCGGCCTGCACACGCATGAGCGCCGCTCGTGCGCCCTCGTCGCGCGGCGCCCTGGCACAGGCGTCCACGAGGAGTCGCTCGGCAGCCAGCAGATCCCCGCGACGGAACGCAAGAAAGCCTAGCCCCTTGATGGCACCCACGTGCCCCGGAGCGAGGGTGCGCGCCGCCTCCCAAGCGTCCGCCGCCAGATCCAACTGGTCGCACGCCACCAGCACCCGTGCGTACGCGTCATGGGCTTCCGGATCGTATGGCGCACGCGCCAGCGCGGCTTCCGCCGCGCTGCGCTGCGACACCAGCCGCGGATCCAGCGGCGCGTGCCTGTCGATCACGTCAGGCATGCACCACCTCCAGCAGCGTGGTGAGCCGGCGGGCATGGGCCATCGCTTCGCGCGCCTTCTCCGTGGCGGCTCCCGTCGGGTCGGCATCGACTGCACGCTTCCATAGGCCCATGGCGCGTTCAAGGTCGCCGGCCCGGGCTGCGAGCTGCGCCGACAGCATCAGAGCGCCAATGCACGACGGATCCAGCGTCAACGCGCGTCCCAGCGCGGATTGCGCGTCAGCCGTCCTGTGCAAAGCCAACAGGGCCCGCGCCACATCTACCAGCGCATCGACATGCTGGGGCGACTTTTCTGCCGCCCGCTCCGCCAGCCGCAAAGCTTCGTCGCTGCGACCGTCGTGGAGCGCCTCGCGGGCATCGGCCAGCAGCATCACCGGGTCATCGTCCGTGGTTGGTGACACGGTCGGCGGTGTCACCGCCCGATGGAGCGCCAGCACCCCGGTCGAGACCAACCCGTACATCACCTTGGCGACATCGAAGTCGCTGCGGCCCAGCATGGACGCCACGGCGCGTATGTCGGACACGCCATCGACGGCCACCAGAATTTCCCATTCCGAGGGCAGCAGCTCCAACCGCGATGGATGCGCGGGATCGACCGCCGCGTAGACCGGCACCATGTCGACATCAGGCACCACGTCGGCGATGCGTGCCCATTCGTCGATACGTCGCGCCCCTTCCATGAGCAATGCTTCGGCCGACACACCGCGCACCGTTTCCACAGGCAAGTCTTCCCCAGCCGACTCGGCGAAGGAGAAGAAACCTTCCTCCCAAGACAGCAGCTCGAACACCACCGCTTCAATCTGCTGATGGACGTGTCGCTCAAGCTCGCGCGCCGTCACGGCGCCCATGGCCACCAGGATTTCTCCGATCCGCCGTTGTTCCTCAGGCACCTGCTGTAACGTTCGCGCCTCTTCCAGGCGTTCGGGCGACAAGCGTCCGGCGCGCACCAGAATTTGCCCGATCGGATACGGATTGCTGCGCATGCTGGCCGCGACAATGCGCCCGCCCAGGAAATGCACGACGCCTTCGTTGTCGCGAAGCGCGGATGAGACCCGCAACCGCCCCGTCTTCCGGCTCAGGTCCAGCAGCTGGAAGACGTCGTGAATGCCGAGTTCGCGCAGGGGGCCTTCGATGGCCATCAGGCAGCCCCCCGGCGCCGTTGGGGCGCAAAAATGCGATCCAGATCCTGCGCCGTTCGGGTGTCACGACGCGCTCGCCGGGCATACTCACTCGCCGGCTCCAACAGCTGCACGCGATGCCACCGTTCAATCGCTTCCTGGTAGCGATGAGCCTCAGCCAGCAGGACCCCGTCAAAATAGAGGGCCCCCACGTGATCGGGATCGAAGCGTAGGACGCGATCGAACGCGTGCGCCGCGTCGGTACGGCGTCCGAGCAAGAACAGCGATTCACCTAACGATGCCAGGCCATCCAGATGGTACGGATTGCGGCGCAAGAGATCGACCAACAGGTCGACCGTCTCGACGGCGCGACCGTGCGTGCGCCGGAGCGCCGCCAACAGCAACGCGGCGTCCTCGCGTGCGGGGTCGTAAGCCAAGACCGCCTCGAGTTCCGATTCCGCGCTCCCCACCTCGCCTTGCGCGGCGAACAGCTGGGATAGCTGAATCCGGGCGGACACGAGGGCAGGATCCAAAGCCAGGGCGTGACGATAGGCGTCCACCGCACGTTGAGCATCGCCGGCGGCACGGAGGGAATCGCCCATCAAGGCGGCGACGTCGGCTCGCAGCGGCGCCAGACGTCGCGCCTGCTCCAGTGCCTCCAGTGCCCGCTCCAGGTCGCCAGTGGCCACGTGCGCCCGCGCCGCCAGCAGCAACACTTCGACATCTTGGGGCGTCCGCTCGAGAATCGTGGCCACCACGTCCAGCGCTTCGACCGCCCTGCCGAGTTGCAACAAGACGCGAACCTCGCCGGACGCCGACGCCGGATCGCTCTCGACCAACTCCCTCGCCTGGCGAAAGCGATCCAAGGCCTCGCCGTACATGCCGCTACGCTCATACCAACCCGCCAACAGCGCCAGTCCGTCGGCCCGTGATGCCCCTTGGGACATGGCCCGCGAGGCCTCGGCGATCGCGCGCTCGGTATCTCCCGACGCCGCGAGGTCACGCGCCTTGGCGTAGTCGTCGGCCGCCCGTGGTGCGTCGGCGTCCGGCTCGAGAGCGCGAAACAGCGCGTGCAGGGCCTCAGCGTCAAAGTGGAAATGCTCGACGGATTCATCCCGCCGATCGCCCGCCAACTCCGGCGCCACACCGACGCGTGGATCCTCCCACGAGAACTCTACCGACAGCTCGAACTTTTGCGCCACGTAGTAGGGATCCAACTCGAGGGCGTGCTTGGTCTCCCGCAACGCGCCGGCGAAATCACCCAGGTTCGAGAGTGCAAAACCAAGGTTGTAACGGGCCTCGGCAAAGGACGGGCGCGCATCGACGGCCCGCATGAAGGCGTTCCGGGCGTCCTCGAACTTGCGCCACGCGCCAAAGACCAGCCCGACGCCGTTCCAGGCGACCGGATGATCCGGTGCAACCCGCAACGTCTGGCGGTACGCGTCAAGACACAGCGCGTACTCCCGCTGTTTGAACAGCAACAAGGCGAGATTCAGCCGGGCACGGACCAACGACGGCGACACCACCAACGCGTGCTTGAACGCGTCCACGGCCTGTTCGAGCTGACCGAGGTGGAAGTGCGCCACTCCTAAGTTGTTCCAAGCCAGGCCGTAGCTGCCGTCGCACCCGAGCGCCCGCTCGTACGCGTCACGAGCCTCGCGCGCCCGGCCGTCCTGGTGCAGGGAGACGCCACGCTCGTTCCAGTACTTCGCCCGCTCAGGCGTGTCGCGAAGCAGCGCGTCGTACAAGGACAGGGCGCTGGTCGTCTCACGCTGGATCAGGTGCACCTCGGCCATGGCTTCCATGGCCATGGCGCGCGGTTCGCCGCGCTCGATCGCGAGCCGGTATTCCCGGAGCGCTTCGCGCCAGTACCCTTTCTGGCGAAAGGCCAACCCCAGGTTGATGTGCGCCATGCCCACCCCAGCCCCTGTCGCGTCGCGCTCCGTCGGGGCAACCGGATGGGTTCGTGGATGCCAATCGGCCCCGCCGAAACGATCCAGTGACAGGTTCGTGTGCGCGCGACCTAACGATGGGTTGAGTTGTGCGGCGCGAGCCGTAGCGTCCTTGGCGCGCGCCGCATCACCCTGGTCACCGAGGATGAACGCCAACAGGAAGTGCGCGTCGGCCGAATCAGGGTCGACCTGCAGCGCCCTCTGAACGGCGACGGCCGCTTCGTCGTTCAGCCCGCGGTGATACGCGATCTCCGCGGCAATGAGGTTCACCTGGGCATCGTTAGGATACAGCGCCAGCGCTCGGGCGCAGGCCGTGGCCGCTTCTTCCATGCGACCCCGGCGCTGCTCAGCTTGCGCGAGCCCGCGCAGGGCGCGTAAGTCGTCCGGGTGCGAGCGCACCAGCGCTTCGAACTGGGCAATGGCCGCCGCATGCTCGCCGAGCAACAAGTGCCATCGGGCCAATTCGTGCCGGGCCTTGGCGTCGCTGGGGTCGTTGGTTACCCGAGTCGTCAGCTCCGACGTGCGTCGCTCATAGAGACCGGTGGAAAAGCACGCGACTTCCAGGTTGCGTTGGGCGACCACCATTTTCGGGTCGCGATCCAGTGCTAGCGCGAATTGGTCGGCCGCTGCATCCACCCAACCCTTGGCGAAATACAACACGCCGAGGTTGTTGTGGGCGCCGGCATCTTCGCCGTCAATGCGCTCGGCAAAGGACGTGAGGATGGCGCCCTCACGCTCGCTCACGACCGACGCCCGCTCTCGCGGCGTGATTGTGCCGCCCGCGACCGACGTCGTGGCGTGGTCCATTGCGTCCCCGTGCTGCAAGGCTCGCCCCGCCGCGGCGGATGCGTTAGGCCAGACCCACCGCGCGAAGGATCGCGCGCAGCGACGGCAGGTCGGGGAGCAGCAGGAAGAACCCGCGAAGGTGCTCGTTTGCTTCCTGCATGAAGAACTCCGTCTCCACGCAAATGACGTAGTCCTTGTCGGCACCAAACTGCAGGTACGCAGTCGTCAGCACGGCCCGCGACATGTCGATCGCAAAGCTGGGAGGCGACGGCAGGAGCATGAGACCCATGAACTCACTGAGCGCGTTCATGTAGGCACCGCTCAGGATGTTCCCGGCCTCTTTGAGCGCCGATTGCTCCAGCTCCGACAGTTCGGTGCCGGCCGGGTGCGAACGACGCAACAAAAGCTCCGCCAAACGCGTGGCTGTTGGCGTGGGAAAGACCAGCAACGTGCGGCCCGTCAGATCGCCCAACATGCTCATCAGCACGGCGGCGACTGGCTCTTCGGGCGGACCAATGTGCGGTGGCACCTCTTCGAGTGCCGCGATGTTGATCGTCGGCACCGAGATCATGATGGTCTGGCCGGTCATCTGAGAGAGCGCGGTCGCCGCGTGGCCAGCCCCAATGTTCGCCACCTCGCGGATGGCGTCCAGCTGCATCGGCTTGAGGCTCAGTAACTCGTTCATCGCGTTCTCCTAGATCAAGCTGCTGACTTCCACGATCAGCGCCGGCATGCCATCCGAAAGGATCGTCGCGCCGCTGAAGCACTGGGCCGCCCCGCGCACCGCATCGAACGGTTTCACAACGATTTCCTGCTGGCCGAGGAGTTGGTCTACCACCAGCCCTGTACGCCGGTCCGCCGCCTCCAATACGACGATTTGCCCCCCCGGTTCGTCCCGTGCCGGCAGCCCGGTGATTTCCCGCAGATGCCGGAGGGTGAGGACTTCTTCACGGAGCAACAGAACGTCCTTTCCCCGCACGGTTCGCCGCACGTCGGGGGTCAACTGCAGGGTCTCGCGGATATGCGTGAGTGGGAGGGCGTAGGTCTCGGTCCCGACGCGCGCCAGAAGGGCCGGGATGATCGCCAAGGTCACCGGCAGGCGAAGGGAGAAGGAGGTCCCCTCCCCCATGGTGGTTCGTAGCTCGATGGCACCCCCGAGCGCACGCACCCGGGTAACCACGGCATCGATTCCCACCCCGCGCCCAGAGAGGGAGGTCACCTTACTGGCGGTGGAAAAACCAGGCTTGGCGATCAGGCGGAGGATCTCGTCGTCGCTCAACGCGTCACGCTCGGCGTCAATCAGCCCTTTGGCCTTGGCGCGCTGGAGCACCGCGTCGCGATCCACCCCTCGCCCGTCATCGGTGACGCGGATCACCACGGCAGATCGATCTCTGGCGGCTGACAGCGTCAGGCGCCCCGCCGCGGGTTTGCCTGCCGCGGTCCGCACCTCAGGGACCTCCAGCCCGTGGTCGATGGCGTTGCGCAGCAGGTGGACCAGTGGATCGCCCACTTGCTCCAGTAGCGATCGATCGAGCTCGATCTCGCGTCCGACAATCTCGAACTCCACCTGCTTGCCCACGTCGCGAGCGGCGTCGCGGACGACCCGTGGAAATCGGTCGAAGACCTGCCAGACCGGAACCATGCGACTGGAGAGGATACCGTCCTGAAGATCGCCAATGAGCCGCGAGGCATGGGCGATGGCGTCGTCCAGTTCCTGATCATGGTGCGCGGCCGCCAGCTGCGACAATCTTCCCTTGGCAATGACCAGTTCGCCCGTCAGGTTCATCATCGCATCCAGGCGACGCAGGTCAATGCGCACAAACCGCTGGAGTTGGGCGGCCGACCGATCGGCGTCCCAGGCGTCTGTGCGCTCGACCCCTCGCGCGCCCTTGCTCTCACTACCGGCCCGACGCCGCACCATCACCCGATCCACGTAGCCGGCGGCGCGAATAGTCCGCTCGACATCCGCTTCCGGCGCCTCGGTCGACAGGCGAAAAGCGAAGGCACCGTCAAAGCCCCCAGACAGGAATTGCGCTTCAGGCGGGGCGACCGCAATCACCTCACCGATCGTGCGGGCGCGCTGGAGGACCAGCAGGGCCCGCGCGCCCGGCAACGGCGCATCGCTCGCCAGCGACACCTCGATATCGATCCCGTCGCCCGCTGTCTGCGGCAGCATGGGCGGTGGGACTGGCGAATGGTCCCCAGCCGCGCCGCGCCCGGTGGACGCTCCTTGCAGGCGCGCAATCAGAGGCTGCACGTCGACCTTGTCGTCACCTGCAACGGACCCGGCGACGGCGCGATCGAGCGCGTCCGTGGCGTCGAACAGCAGGGCGATGCCGTCGGCATCGAGCACTCGGTCGCCAGCCCGTACCGCAGCCAGCAAGGTTTCCATCTCGTGGGACAGCGTGGCGACAGCCTGATATCCCATCACGCCGCTCATCCCCTTGAGCGTGTGCACGGCGCGGAACAAGGCGTCGAGCGGCTCGGCGGCCGTCGGATTGCGCTCCAGGGCCAGCAGCGCTTCCCCCGCTGCTGTCAGGTGGTCGCGGCTTTCCGTGAGATACAGGTCGGCGTATTTGCTCGACATCGGCGGCGCAGAGCGCGCGTGAGCCGACGGTCGCGGCGGCGCACCGTCGACGCGGCGGTTGAGTCGTTAGGCGGTGGCGGCGCCCGTCATCCCAGCACGCGCTGCACGGCCTCGAGCACGCGAGACGGCTGGAAGGGCTTCACCACAAAATCCTTCGCGCCCGCCTGGATGGCCTCGACCACCAACGCCTGCTGACCCATCGCGCTGCACATCAGCACGCGCGCCGTTGGGTCCTTTTTCGTGATCTCGCGGACCGCGTCGATGCCTCCCATGTCTGGCATCACGATGTCCATCGTCACCAAGTCCGGACGCAACTGGTTGTATCGCTCGACGGCCTGTGCGCCGGTTTCGGCTTCACCAACGACCTCGAATCCCGCTTGCTGCAGGATGTCGCCGAGCATGGTACGCATGAAAATCGCGTCGTCGCAAATCAGAACTCTGTGACTCACCGTCATCTCCAAGGCCGTAGGCACGCACGAGCAGATCGGCTAGGCGAGCACCTGCCGCACAAGCTCGTTCACGTCAACTATGATGACGACTCGGTCGCCAAAATGTCCCAAACCGCGCGCCAAGGCGCCCGTGCGCGCTGGGGGGGCAGGTTCCACCTCTGCAGCCGACAGGATTTGCACATCCAACACGTCGTCGACGGCTAATCCCAGGAGGCGGCCGCCCCCCTGCACCACCACGACCGATGCGGTCTCTTCGACAAGCGAGGCTTGGCCATCCGTGACCCGCTTCGTGAAGTCGATGACGGTCAGCATGGCGCCGCGAACGTTCATGATGCCGCGGACAAATGGCGGCGCCCCGGGAATTCGCGTCGCCCCCTGGAGCGGAACGACCTCGCGGAGTGCCTCACCATCGAACCCATACAGCAGACCATGCGCTTCCACCACCAGCAGGCGGCGTTCGCTACGATCCGTGGGTGACGCGGTAGAAGCCAAAGACATCGAGAGGGTCCGGGTGTTCCAGCAGCGAGTCATCGTTGGCCACTCGGGCCAGCGACGCGCGTAAATCCGCAGGCAACGGAGCGCGAAGGTCGATCTCCTGACCGGTGTCCGGGTGGCGGAAACGGATCCACGCCGCGTGCAGAAAGTGACGCTGCGGCGGAAGGAACACGATCCGACGCCCTCCACCTCCCCCGTAGGTATCGTCGCCTACGATCGGGTGTCCGATCGACGCGAGATGCACCCGGATCTGGTGCGTGCGACCGGTGTGAAGGTGCGCACGTAGCAGGTCGACCGCATCGAATCGAGCCAGACGATGGAATGTCGTCTTCGCTGCCTTTCCCGTATGGACGACCGCCATGCGCTTCCGGTCTCGCGGATCTCGAGCCAGCGGCTGATCGACGGTCAGGGTCTCGGCGTCCAGGTGTCCCCAAGACATGGCAGCGTATCGACGCGAGACGCGTCGCGCGGCCAAAGCCGCGGACAGCAGCCGGTGCACGCGCTCGGATTTCGCGACCAGCAACAAGCCAGAGGTGTCCTTGTCCAGCCGGTGCACGAGGCCGGAGCGGTCCGCGGTCGGATTCGGGTCGTCGACATCAGACCGCCGACCCATGAGGGCGTTGACCAACGTGCCGCTCCAATTTCCAGGGGCGGGATGCACCACCATGCCGGCTGGCTTGTTCACCACCATCAGCGAGTCGTCCTCGTATACCACATCGAGGGGAATCGACTCTGCTGTGATTTCGCGAGTTTCCGGCACCGGGACGTCCACGACTAGCCGGTCATTGGCCACGGGGCGATAGCTCGCTCTTTCTCGTGTACCGTTGACCAAGGCGTGCCCATTGGCAATCAACGTTGCAGCTTGCGTGCGCGACGTGTTCAACCACTCGGCTATAAACAAGTCGAGGCGAACATTGCTGTCCGCCTCGAGCGTACGTTCGTGCCTGATGGATCCGGCGTTCGCGCCCATGCTATCCAGCGAGGCCCGACGCTGGTCGCTCTCCTGCTGCCTCGCGCGCGGCGTGTTCACGCGCAGCCTGTTTGTCTTCGCCCCACAACACCCAGGCCAACAAGAAGGCACCGGTACTCACCGCCATGTCCGCCACATTGAAGGTGGGCCAACGCGACATGCCCACGCCGACATCGATGAAGTCCACCACACCAAGCGGCGAGCGAATGCGATCGATCAGGTTGCCGATCGCGCCACCGGTGACCAGCCCCAACGCGACGGTCCTCGCCCACGCCCCGGGCGGCGACTGGCGGTACAGGCGCCACAGGATCACCAGTGCGCCTAACGTCAACACCAGGAAGATCCAACGAGAGTATGGCCCCAGGTGCAACCCGAAGGCCGCACCCGGATTGTAGACCAGGTTCCACCGCACCGTATTTCCTAACACTTCGTGCGGCACACCGCGCGGCATCAGCGCCGTGGCAGCGATCGACTTGGTGATCTGGTCGAGCACGACCACGACGACGGCGAGCGGGAAATACACAACCGCCAGCGGCCGGTCACTTCTTGGCATCTTCCTCCCGCTGCTTGCACGAGATGCAGTAACGCGCGTGCGGTAAAGCGTCCAAGCGCTCGAACGCGATCTCCTCACCGCAACCGTGGCACTTCCCAAACGTCTCTGGGCTCTTGTACAGCCGGCGAAGGGCCTGATCGATGTGCCATAGAAAGCGCCCTTCTTGGCTGGCGAACAGGAACGCCTTCTCGCGCTCCATTGCATCGGTCCCTTGGTCCGCCATGTGAAACGAGTACGAACTCAGGTCGCCGTCGGCCGACTGCGGGGTCGCACCAAACACGTCGTCATAGTGACCGAGTTCCTTCAGCACGCGCCCCCGTTCCTCCAGCAGGCGCTTCTCGAAGTGCTGCAATTGCTTCTTTGTCATCGGCTTGAGCTTCTTCGTGCCGCTTGATGTAGGCATGGTCAAATATCCGTGGTAAGGGCAAACCGTACGTCAAAGCCATCGATGTCTGCCGTCTGCGAGACCGCCATCTGGTCCAGCCCGTTGCCACCGATCGCAACCTCAACCGCCAGCACCTCGCCGGCAATCCACTCCTTGTACTCCGACACCGCCTGCTTGATCTCCTCTGCGCCATCGACCGCCAATCGAATCCGGTCACTCACGGCGAGTTCCGCCTCTTTCCGTAACCGCTGGACACGGCTCACGAACTCACGCGCCAACCCCTCCCGACGCAACGCATCCGTCACGGTTGGGTCAATGGCCGCAAAGCGACCCATCGCCTCTTTCACTACCAGATCACCCGTGGCGCGCCGAACAATCGTAACATCCTCCGCATCGAGATGCCGAGTCTCCCCATCCACGGTGATGGAGAGCGGCTCGCCCCGCTCGAAGGCCCGCAGGTGTTCGCCGTTGAGGGCCTCAACCGCCTTCGCAGCCATGGGAGTACGCTTACCGAACTTTTTTCCGAGGGTGCGAAAGTTGGCCTTGGCCTCGAGAGTCACAAGGTCATCCGCCGAATTGAGCAGAATGACGTCCTTCACGTTCAACTCAACCTTCAGCAGTGGCAGAAGTTGCTCCACTTCTGTCACATGTTCGTGCGGTACGACGCACGCCAACCGAGCCAGCGGTCGCCGCACGTTGACGCCTGCCTCTTCCCTGGCTGCGCGCCCGAGTCGCGAAAGAGCGCGGACTTCGTCCATTCCGGCTTCCAGCGCTGGAAGGATGGCCTCTCGCTCTGTCCGGACGAAGTCCGCCAGGTGAACCGAGGTTCCACACAGCTCCCGGTGCATCCAATCGCTGTAGAACGGGGCTAACGGCGCCAATAGCCGCGCAGTCACGGTCAGCACCGTATGCAAGGTGGCGAAGGCGGCACGATTGTCCGAATCGTTCACCTCGAAGAAGCGCGCGCGATTCAAACGAACGTACCAATTGGAGACGTCGTCGACCACGAACGACATCAACAGTCGTGCGGCGGCGGTGGCATCGAAAGCCTCGAGCAGCGCATCGACGTCGCGTTCCACCGACGCGGTGCGCGACAAGATCCAGCGATCGATGACCGGTCGCTCCGCCGGCGCCGGATCGGCGGCCGATGGCGTCCAGCCGAAATTGGCATACTGGGCAAAGATGCCGGAGTACACGTTTTTCAGCGTCAGCAGGAATCGCGCTGACGTCTCGCGAATCACCGCCGGGTCAAACAACTTCGGCGTGCCCAACTGACTCGAGGCAATAAGGAACAACCGCACAGCGTCTGCCCCAAACTCGTCGATGACGTCCCACGGATTCACGACGTTGCCGAGAGACTTGGACATCTTCTTCCCGTTCGCGTCGAGCACCAAGTCGTTGACCACCACAGCCGCGTACGGAGCCACCTTCGACGGCCCGCTGGCCGCGGTGTCATTGTTAGGCAATGCGTCGCCCAAGCCGGTAGCGATAGCCAGCAGCGAATAGAACCAACCACGAGTTTGGTCCAACCCCTCGGCGATGAAATCCGCCGGATATTGCTGTGCGACGGTGTCGTGATGCTCGAACGGGTAATGCCATTGGGCAAATGGCATGGACCCGGAGTCGAACCAGGCGTCAATGACTTCACTGACGCGAACCATCTCCGCATCGCCGCACGTTGGACACGGCCAGCGATACTGGTCCACAAACGGTTTGTGGGGATCGAAGTCGCTGGGTAGTGGCTGGCCCGTGCGCGCCGCGAGGTCGGCGAACGACCCGATCACCTCAACGTGCGTCTCGTCGCGCTCGCACACCCATACGGGAAGCGGTGTGCCCCAATAACGGTCGCGCGAGATCGCCCAGTCGACGTTGTTCTTCAGCCACTCACCAAAACGGCCCTCGCCGACTTCCGCGGGATGCCATGACATGCGTGCGTTCCGGGCCAGCATGTCATCCTTGTAGCTGGACGTGCGCACGAACCAGGAGACCCGCGCGTAGTACAGGAGGGGTGTCTTGCAGCGCCAGCAATGCGGATAAGCGTGCGTGATGGTGCCGGACTTCCAAAGCACATCGCGACGCTTGAGTTCCGCGAGAATAGTGGCGTCGGCGTCCTTCACCCACATGCCGCCGACGAGCGGAATCCCATCCTCGAACGTGCCGCGCGATGTCACCGGCTGCAACATGGCCAGGCCATGCTTCTGGCCCGTCGCATAGTCGTCGGCGCCGAATGCCGGCGACATGTGCACGATGCCAGAGCCATCTTCCGCCGACACAAAGTCGCCGGCGACAATGACCTCATGCGCCGTTCCTTCTGGAAATGGAACCCAGTCCAGCGGCCGTTGATACCGACGTCCGACGAGCTGAGCACCCGTTAGGCGGGTGACCACGTCCCATCGATCCTCGAATCCATCCCCCAAAACGGCTGCGGCCCGCGCCTCGGCAAGGATCACCGTCCACGCGTCCGGCCCGACGCCCTTCTTACGCAGTTCGACGTACGCCAGGTCAGGATGGACGGCCAACGCCACGTTGGATACGAGTGTCCATGGCGTCGTGGTCCAGACGATTAGTCGTCGACGAACCGGCGCGGACCCTGCCGCCGGCACGAGGTCCAGTGCCAAGTAGACGCTCGGATCGTCGACATCCTCGTACCCCTGGGCGACTTCGTGCGACGAGAGGGCCGTGCCACAACGCGCGCAGTATGGCAGGATCTTGTGCCCACGATAGAGCAGGCCGCGCGCATGCAGCACCTTCAGCGCCCACCACTCGCTCTCGATGTAGTCGTTGGTGTACGTGACGTACGGATGCTCGTAGTCCTGCCAGTGCGCGACCCGTTCGACCATCCGCTCCCACTCCGCCCGGTACTTCCAGACGCTCTCGCGGCAGCGCGCGTTGAATTGCGCAACGCCTAACGCCTCGATGTCTGGCTTGCCGCTGATGCCTAACTCCTTCTCGACCTCGATCTCCACCGGCAGGCCATGCGTATCCCATCCGGCCTTCCGCGGCACGTAAAACCCGCGCATCGCCCGGTGCCGGCAGAAAAGATCCTTCATGGTGCGTGCAAACACGTGATGCACCCCGGGCCGCCCATTCGCCGTCGGTGGACCGTCGTAGAACACCCACGATGGCCGGCCGGCCCGCTCCGCGAGCGAGCGCTCGAACAACCGCTCGCTGCGCCAGCGTTCCAGGACCTCCTCTTCCAGAACACTTGCCCGCTGTCCCGCTTCGAGTTGCCGAAAGCGTGTGACACTCATGACAGCTGCTCCAGCACGCCGGCGATCAACGCGGTCAGATGGGGCTCCGCGCGATTGGCAACGGCCACGATCTTCTCGACGGTTGCTGGCTCCAGGTGATCGGGAAGGCACATATCGGTGATGATGGAGACACCCAGCACGCGCATGCCACCGTGCACGGCGACAAGCACCTCAGGAACCGTGGACATTCCGACTACATCGGCGCCAAGGCCGCGAAGCATCCGGTACTCTGCCCGCGTTTCCAGGGCCGGACCGGCGACCGCGACGTATACACCCTCGCGCAGCACGATCCCCCGTTTGGCCGCTGTGGAGCGCGCCACTTGGCGAAGCTCACGATCATACGGCTCTGACATGTCCGGAAAGCGCGGTCCCAGGCGTTCGTCATTTCGCCCAATGAGCGGGCTGTCGCCTAACAAGTTGATGTGATCGGAGATCAGCATCAGGTCGCCGGCCTGCCACAGGGGGTGGAGACCGCCGCAGGCATTCGACACCATGAGGGTGTGCGCACCCAGTGCACGCAGGACGCGGACTGGAAAGGTCACCTGCTGTAGCGAGTACCCTTCGTAGCGATGGAAGCGCCCCTGCATGGCAATCACCGACCGGCCCGCGAGCGTCCCGCTCAACAGGCGGCCGGCGTGCGACTCCACCGTCGCGACCGGAAAGTTCGGGATCTCCGCGTACGGGATCTCGATGGCTCCCTCGATCTGCTCCGCCAGACCACCCAGGCCGGTGCCCAGAATTATGGCAACGTCCGGTCGGCGTGGCGCGCGTGCGCGCACGACGGATGCCGCCGCCTCAATCGTTTCTAGCGTGTGCAATGCTGACGTCCCCATCGCGCGTATTTGTCCTCGGTGCACCCGACGGCGGACTATTCGCTCGCCAGGGAGTTCAACCATTCCGGCGTCGCGGGCTTGCCCGCCGGTTCCGGCGCCGGAGGCGTCATGGAGCTCGGCGCCGCTTCGGCAGCTTCAACATCCGCCAACTGGCGCTCAATCATGGTGCGAAGCTGCGCAAGGTAACTGCGTCGCTGCCTAACGAGTTGCTCCAGGTCTCCCTGGACCCGCCGCACCTCGCTCCGGGCCTGCTCCAGCATCTTGTCGGCCTCCGCACGGGCCTCCCGCAGAATGAGCTGCGCTTCGCGGTCCGCCTGTTCTCGCACCTCCGCCCGCAGCTGCTGCGCAGAGACCAGCGCTTCGTTGATCGCCTTGTCCCGCTCACGAAAGGCGCGCAGCTGCTCGTGAAAGCCCTTGGCCTTGGCGTCCAAGTCCTGCGCCTGCTTCACCAGACGTTCGACTTCGCGGGCCACCTCGTCACGGAATTGATCCACCCGCGCCTTGTCGTACCCGCGCAGCGCACTGCCGAAATCGAAGCGCCGGATATCGAGCGGTGTGAGGTGAAAACTTTCATCGGTCATGGCGCTCTCGCTCCGAACAGAATGGTTCCCAGGCGCACCATCGTCGCGCCTTCCTCTACCGCCACCTCAAAGTCGTTCGACATGCCCATCGACAGCTCGGTCGCCGGGTGTCCGGCCTGCCGCAGCAATTCACACGCCCTACGCGCCCCGCCGAAGGTCTGCCGCAGAACCTCCTCGCGAGCGCCTAACGGTGCCATGGTCATGACCCCGACGACTTCCAACCCCTGCCGCTGACGTAGGCGGTCAGCCTCAGGCGCCAGCTCTGCCAGCGACCACCCGCCCTTGGTCTCCTCGCCCGACGTGTTGACCTGCATCAGCACGCGGTGCGCCTTCCCTCGCGCACGCCCGTCTTCGTCAACCGCATCCGCCAAACGCGGACTGTCCAGCGAGTGCAGCATGACAAAATTCTCGAGGTGCTTCACCTTGTTTCGCTGCAAGTGCCCGATCAGGTGCCAACGTACGGGCGCGACCACGTTCGGCATTTTCGCGATCGCTTCCTGCACCCGATTTTCGCCCACGTCCGCCAGCCCGCAGGCGAACGCCGCCTCCACCGCCTCCGCACCGTAGGTCTTGGTCACGGCCACAATGCGGACTGCGTGTCCACGCCCGCTTCGCGCTACACGGTCGGCGATTCGGTCCCGAACCTCAGCCACTCGTTGTTCGATGCCGGGAAAAGGCATAACATCAAATTCTATCAGAAGTTACACACTGAATCAAGCGAGTCCGTAGCAGGCAGAGCACCGTTCCGTTGCCGAAGCGTAGCGCTCGGACAACCCAGTAGCGCCTCGATGTAGCGAACCGTGGGATCCCGTCCCTTGGGCGAACCACTGCCAAGCCGATTCGCCAACGCCTGCGTGAACGCATCCGGCTCGTTGTCGGACGAGGACGACGCCACAAACACGAGCCCACGCGCGCGCCACTGCGCGCCCATTGCCTTGCGGACGGACGCGGGAATGGACATCGCGACGGCCAGTGGCCGGCGCGTCTGCCGCGCCCCGGTGGCGATGGCCGCCGTGGCGGAATCCATGGAATACCAGCGCGCGCTGTTCGCCTCGTCCAGCAGCCCGTATCGGCGTTGCAGCTCGCGCCGGTACCAGTCGGCACCCAGAAGAGACAGCGTGACAGGGACGACGTCGGTTCGCCGCTGGCGCACATACTGCGCTTGCCAGACGCTGTAAGAATCGTTGTCCGCCGCCAACAACAGGACGGCGTTAGGCGGTGTCGAATCCAACAGGGCGTCCGCGAGAGTACCCGACACCGACGCGTCCGGTTCGCGTCGCCGGTTTGTGGCCCGCCAGTTAAGCACCGTGAGCGCCACGGCCACGAGCCAGGCGGCGTGCCCTCCCAACCGGGGAGCGCGACGCCTGGCAAACGTCCACGCGCCCATGGCCGCCCAAGCAGCGATCCCCAGGAAGGCGACCACAAAGAAGTAGTCGCGCTCACGCGCCTCATGCCCAGCATCCGCCGGCAGAATACCCCATCCGATCGAGGGCCCTGCCTGAAGATTCAGCACGAGCATGGCGCCAAGCCCACCGACAAGAATGTACAGCAGCCATACCCGTGCACTGCGCCGATCGAGCTGCCAATGCGCACGAGCACCCACCCACGCCAACACGCCAAAGACCACGGCGATGGGCGTGCGAACCAACGAGAGTCGAGTGCCATCGTCCACGCCAAACGCGAACTGCCACTCGAGATACTGCAGCACGTTGCCAAGCTGCAGCCACAACGGTGCTCGACGAGGCAGCAGGCCGGGCACGTCGTACTGGGCCCGCGTGATCACATCCAGCAAGCGCGACCAGGTCGACGGATCGCCCTGGTTGATCCCCGGATCATGGGGCGCGCGCAGCAGCATGAAGAGCACACTGGTAGCGCCTAACGCGATGAGGAGCAGGTACCGGAGCTGCTCCCGGGCCCGCTCAGGACGTGACCCCGGTAGTGGCAATACGACAACCGCTGCGCCAGCCACGACGCCCGCGACGACCATCCACCCCGCTGCCTTGCCCAAGCCCACGGACACCAGGAGCGGCCCGGCCCAGATCAAGAGCCTGCGCATGGGCAGGGGTTCACTTCCGCCGCTGACCACAAGCAAGACAGCGGCCGGCGCCGCGAGTAATGCGTCCAGATGCAGCGGTCCAGCCACGCCCATCAGGTACGCCAGCAACGCCGCGTGCTGCCCGTTATGCCCCCGCGCGTGCTCCGCGACGACCACCATCAGGAGTCCCAGCAGCAACGACAACGCGTAGACCTCGGTCTCGGTCGCGTTCTGCCAGACGGAGTACACCAGACCGCCAGCAAGACCGGCGCCGATAGCAACCGTAGGGACTTTAGTCCACCGCGCAAACAGCCAGGTCACACTCGCTCCCGCGGAGGCCGTCGCCATGGCCGACAGCGCGTTCATGGCCACTGGGAGGGGTAGCCCGTGCAGAACCATGACCCACGCGCGCGCGAGCAAGACGTACAGGGGGGCGCCTGGAGGATGCGGTATGCCTAACGTGGCGACGGCGCTCTGGAACTCGCCGGCATCCCACAACGTGATGTCGGGGGCGAGCGAGGCCAGGTAGACCCCCATCAACACCGCAAAGGTCAGGAACGGCGCGCCGAGGACGTGGCGTGACTTCGGCAGCGACTCGTCAGGCATGAACCCCCAGCGTTCGAATCATGGAAGTGAAACGGGAACGCGGCAGCAAACGGCTTCGCCCCGCGACCGCCAAAATGCGACGAGGAGCCCGCTCAACGGAACGGGCTCCTCGCGAACACATGGTGATTCGTCAGTGCTAGGCCGGGCTGACCTCGGGACCGCCCAGCAGCGGCTTTGCGACGGGCTTCGGCGTCGGAAGGCTGACCGGTGGAACAGCCGTCGGCGACGTCGGTGGCGGCGACGGCCGTTGCGGCAGCTCCTCACCGCGAATCAGGTACGCGATATCGTCGCGCGTCAGCGTTTCGCGCTCGAGCAACGACTTGGCCACGCGGTGCAACAATTCCATGTGTTCGGTGAGCGTTGACGTGGCACGACCGTAGGCCGCGTCGATCACGTTCTTCACCTCGCCATCGACCATTTGCGCGGTCTTCTCCGAAACCTCGCGCCGGCTCATGATCTGCTGGCCCAAGAACACTTCCTGTTCATTGTCGCCAACAAGGATTGGTCCGATCGCGTCTGAAAGTCCCCACTGGGTCACGTAGCGTCGGGCAATCGCCGTGGCCTGTTGAATAACCGACGCGGCCCCTGTGGTCACACGATCGCGGCCAAAAATCAGTTCTTCGGCCACACGACCGCCATACGCCATCGCTAGTCGCGCTTCGATCTGCTCGCGGGTGACGGACACTCGATCGTCTTCCGGCAGCGTGAACGCCACGCCGAGGGCTCGACCGCGCGGCACAATCGTGACCTTGTGCAAGGGATCGTTACCCTTGACCATCATCGCGCACACGGCGTGGCCCGCCTCGTGGTAGGCCGTGAGTCGGCGTTCCTCTTCCTTCATCACCAGCGATTTGCGTTCAGCGCCCAACATGACCTTGTCCTTCGCCTCTTCCAGGTCGGCCATGTAGATCTTGTCGTGGTTGCGCCTGGCGGCCAGTAGCGCCCCTTCGTTCACCAGGTTCGCAAGGTCAGCGCCAGCCATGCCGGGTGTGCCCCGAGCCAAACCCGTGACGTCTACATCCTCGGCGATCGGCTTGTTGCGCAGGTGAACTCGCAAGATCCCTTCACGACCGCGCAGGTCTGGCGAATCAACGACAATCTGTCGATCGAAGCGGCCCGGCCGCAGCAACGCCGGGTCCAATACGTCCGGTCGGTTGGTGGCGGCGACCAGAATCACGCCATCGTTCGATTCAAACCCGTCCATTTCGACGAGCAGCTGGTTGAGCGTCTGCTCGCGTTCGTCATGTCCGCCGCCAAGCCCGGCGCCGCGATGGCGCCCGACGGCGTCGATTTCGTCGATGAAGATGATGCACGGTGCGTGCGCCTTGCCTTGCTCGAACAAGTCGCGAACGCGTGACGCGCCGACCCCGACGAACATTTCGACGAAGTCAGAGCCAGACATCGAGAAGAACGGTCGCCCGGCCTCTCCCGCCACGGCCTTGGCCAGCAGCGTCTTGCCCGTCCCAGGCGGACCAACCAAGAGCGCGCCCTTCGGGAGTCGGCCACCGAGTTTCTGGAACTTGAGCGGATCCTTCAGGAACTCGATGATCTCCTGCAGCTCCACCTTCGCTTCATCACATCCCGCGACGTCTGCGAAGGTCACCTTGGGTGTGTCGCCCGTCAGGAGCTTGGCCTTGGACTTTCCAAAGGAAAATGCCTTGGCGCCGCCAGCTTGCATCTGACGGAACAGGAAGATCCAGAATCCGATGAGGAGAAAGTACGGCAGGAAATTCAAGATGTACGTCCCGACCGACGGGCGGGCGGCCTGCGCCGTAATGCGCACGTTCTTCTCTTTCAGCGCCTCCAGCTCTTTCTCGGAGTCTGCTACCGGATATCGAACGGTGAAACGCTTGACCTCGCGACCGTCAAGAACGACCCGTTGTCGGAAGTCACCGGTGGCCACGCGCCCGTCCTGCACGCTGACCTTGGAGATGTTGTCGCGCGAAAGCTGATCCCGATAATCGGAATACTCGATCTCCACCGCGGGCTCGGTGCGCCCGCCGGAGAATTGGATCACGGCGACTGGAATGAGGATGACGAGGATCCAAAACGACAGCGTTTTGGAAATTCGACCCCAGCTTGGCTTCTTCGGTGCGTTGGGAGGCATGGAATCCATCCGTTACTGCAATCCTGCAATATAAGGCAAATGCCGGTAGTTCTCGGCGTGATCGAGCCCATAACCCACGAGAAACTCGTTGGGCGCGTCAAAGCCGACGAACTTCGGGGGATACTTCAGATGGGTGGCCACGTGCTTGTCGAGCAGTGCACAGATCTCGATCGACGTGGGACGACGTTCCGCGAGCACATCCATGACCTTGCTGAGCGTTCGACCTGAATCAACGATGTCTTCAACAAGAAGAATGTGCTTGCCTTCGAGCGTTGTCTCGGGGTCATACACCAATCGAACGTTGCCGCTGGATACCGTCTCGTTCCCGTAACTCGAGGCGACCAGAAAATCGACCTGCAGTGGCCGTTCGATACTGCGAACCAAATCGCTGACGAAAATGAAGCTGCCCTTCAACAATCCAAGGACGAGGAGGTGATCCTGCGGATACGCCGACGTGATTTCCCGACCGAGTGCCCGAACGCGCGCGGCGATCTCCTCGGCTGTGAAGACAATTCGCTTGACCGCTCTTCCTTCAAGTCTCGGATCGGCTGTAATCGCGTTCACACTTGTACACCACATACGGCCCACCGGACCGCGCGGTTGCCGCATGACCGCGGCGAATGCCTGGAATCCAAACGACGTCTTCACCAGCTACCACCACCGGCCACCCCCGGCGCTCCGAGGCACTGACACCGGCGTCCTCGAAGAATCTTGCGACTCGCCTTGCCTTGCCGCCTGGCTGTGCCTGCAGTCGGTCGCCAGCCCTCCAGGCACGAACGACATACGCCGGCCCGGCCGCCAACACCGCCTGCCAGAGGTCCCGACCATTCACTTCTCCCTTAATAGTAGTCACCTCCATGGGGGAAAAGCGCCACTGTCCAATGGTGGTTCCCACGCCGGCGTCAAGGACGCCCACGATGCTGCTCACCCGTGTCGTGCGTCGAACTTGGAAATCCCGTCGTCCGCGCACCACCTCAAATCCACCGGAAAGCGGTGTGACGATGCCGCTGCGGCCGTGGATCGTTTGCTCGACTAGCCGATCAATTCCCCTGCGGTCCGCCACAACGCCCGCCAACGCAAGGATGGCGGGCCATAGCCAGGCGAGCGCTTCCGCTGCCAGCCCCGCAAACGCGCTGATTGGAACGCTCACACCGGCTCCGATTTCTCGGGTGGCAAGTCCCGACGCTACAGCCTCCACCGCAGTGCGCAGGGCATTCGCCTCGCGCGCGAGCTGATGCAGCTCCTGATCCAGGCCAGGGCGAGCCCGGGTGAGCGCCGGTAGTAAGTCCAAGCGCACGCGATTTCTCAGGTACGATCGATCCTGGTTTGATGGATCGTCCATGTACTCCAGGCGAAGCGCGTCGGCATAAGCCCGGACCTCGCTGCGTCCGGTCGCTAGCAGTGGTCGCACCACATCGGATGCCGCGAGCAGTCCAACGAGACCACGAGTTCCCGCGCCACGGAGAATCCGCATAACGACGGTCTCGAGCTGATCATCCCTGGTATGCGCGGTGGCGATGGCCGCGCCCTGACTGGTCGCCACGGAACGTAGAAATGACCATCGCGCGGCACGCCACGCCGCCTCGCGAGGGGCAACGTTGGCAGCGCGTTGCGTGAAGAAAAGGAACCCTGCATCGCTAGCTGCTCGTTCCGCCAAACGGACGCCTTCGCGCGCCGCGGAGCCAGTACCGTGATCGAAGGCTGCCACGCTCACATGGTGTCCTGGATGCGCTACGCGGGCCGCCGCTGAGAGAAGTGCCATCGAATCTGCGCCACCAGAAACCGCGAGTACCAAGCGCGGGTGCGTGTCCAACATGCCACGCACGCAGTTCTCGATCTCGATTCCTTCCACAGGCCGCAGCATTCCGACAATCTATGAGGCGCCAGCGGTAATCGGGTTGGACTGGTCTCCGCCGTGCCTGCCGACCATATTTCTCGCGTCACGTTCACGGTGAAACGAGGCTTCTGTGGAAACTCACGGTCCATTAGGAACGCTCTGGGCGGGTCTCGGACTCGGCGCCTTTTATCTGGCGCTCCTCTGGGTGAACCTGCTGCTTGGTCATTTCCTCACGCCGCTTTTCCTCATTCCGTTGACTTGGATTCAGGACGCGATGGCCCGTCGCCGGGGAAAAGTGACGGCTTGAACGCCGCTCGATGCAGCTGCTGAAAGGACGAAGGGAGCCCCTTCGTCCTTTTGTTTTTAGGCCTATTGGGGCGTGGTTTACGCCCTCGCGCACATGGAAATTGTGCGCCTTGGCACCGCATACGCGGGCTGTACTGTGGCAGCTACGTGGCTCGTCTCAACTGAGCCATACGCGCACGATCATTTGCGCCTCCTCCTGACCTTCGGAAGACGCTTCGCACGATGCCACACCTCCGCACTACCCTCCTCTGCTCGGCTACCCTCTTCGCGGTCGCTACAACGAGCGCCGCTCAATCCCTGACCCGCCCGGAACGCGCCTGGCAAACGGTGACTTCCGAGCACTTTGATGTGCACTACCCGAAGGAGATGAGCGTTTGGGCCGAGCCGGTGGCGCAACGCATGGAAAGCGTTGCCGCTGCCGTGAATGCGCTGGTCGGCAACGCACCGAAAAAGCGGGTGACCGTACTTATTGAAGATCCGAACAACGTGTCCAACGGGTTCGCCCTTCCGTTCCTGGAAGGCCCCGTGGTCTTCTTTTGGCCGACTCCACCGTCGCCAGGGCCAACATTTGGCTCGCATCGCGGCTGGGGCGAGGTCCTGGCCGTTCACGAGTATGCTCACATCGCGCACCTGACATATCCGTCGCGCAACAGCTTCAACAACTTTGTCTGGAAGTTCCTGCCCACGAAGATCGGGCCGGTGGCGCGAAAATCTCCGTCGTGGGTCATCGAGGGGTACGCCACCTACGTCGAGGGACGGCTCACCGGAAATGGGCGTCCCAACAGTGTGGGACGCGCGGCGGTGCTGCGCACATGGGCGTTGGATGGAAAATTCCCGACCTACGAACAGCTCAACAGCGCACGGCCCTTTCTGGGTGGCTCCATGCGATACCTCGTCGGTTCGGCGTTCCTGGAGTGGCTGGCGGAAAAGAAGGGCGAGGCAAGCCTGACGAATCTTTGGCGGCGGATGAGCGCGCGGCAGTCGCGCTCGTTCGCTGAGGCTTTTCGCGGGGCATTTGGCGCGTATCCCGACGAACTCTACGGTCGCTTTTCCGTGGAGGTGATGGCTCGATCGCTGGAGATCGAACGTCAGGTGCGAGCGGACTCCCCGGCCGATGGCGAGCTGGTACAGCACTATCGATGGGGCGTTGGAGCTCCGGCGGTTTCGCCTGACGGGCGAGTGGTCGCGCTGGTGGTAGGGGATCCCGGCAAGCCCTCCCGCGTCGAGGTCTGGCGCACAGGCGACGACGGCTCCGATTCGGCCTATGCGCGCCGTCAGCAGGAGTTGGTCGCCCGCGATCCTCAGGACGTGGCGGCGATTGACTCCTTCCCTGCTCGCCGCAAGGTGCTGGCGAGCCTCAAGCCCTCCGCTGGCCGGTCGGCAGAAGCGCCGCGCTTCTTCGACGACAACGATCGGCTGCTGGTGGTTCGCGACGAACCGTTAGGCGACGGAGCATCTCGTCCAGATCTGTACATCTGGAACTACAAGACCGGCAGCTTTCATCGCGTCACACATGGCGCGGCCATCAAGAGCGCCGATCCGAGTCCCGATGGGCGGAGCGCAGTGGCCGTGCAGTGCCTGAACGGCATTTGTAGCCTCATGACAGTGGACCTGCAGCGCGGAACGATCCGAACGCTCGCCGCCGGCACCCCCGACGTAGTGTGGAATCGCCCACGCTTTTCGCCCGACGGCAAAACCGTTGCGGCTGCCGTACAGCGCGACGGCCGATGGCGCGTGGCCCTGGTCACGCTGAGTACGGGCGCGGTACAGGAGATGGATGTGAGCGACACGGCCGACCGGTATGGCCCGGCCTTCAGCCCGGACGGCAAGCAGCTCGTCGTGATATCGGAGCGCGGAGGGATTGCGAACCTGGAGTCGATTGACGTTGCCTCGCGTGCCACGCGCACCCTCACGCGCGTGGCCGGGGCCTTGGCATCGCCCGACGTGAGCGGCGACGGACGTGTGTACTTCCTTTCCCTGCATTCCCGCGGGTATGACGTCCGGCGCCTGAGTCTTCAAAGCGCCGCCCCGCATTCGGTCCTGACCCTGGCCCCTAGCCTGTTCCCGGTCGCACCGCATGCGCCCTTTGCTCGCCCACCGTTTGCGACGGCAAAGGTGAACGGCCCGCACGACTACCTCACGGGTCCGCGACGTTGGCGCTTGTTACCCGGGGGCACGGTTGGCCCAGAGGGCGATATGGCGACACTGAGCCTGGCTAACACCGACCCGATCGGCCGAGTTGGCGTGTTGGCCATCGGGGGATATGGCAACAAGGGCACCTGGCGCGGTGGCTCCCTCTCGATCGAAACCCGGCGTACGCCACTGCATGTGAACCTGGCGGGCTGGTACTCGGAGCAACGACCGTCGGAGCAGAAGAGCTGGTCCGACGCGCCATCCTCCTTTGACGCCAAGTACGTCGGAGCTGGCGGACAGTTCGCATTGGAGCGGGAGTACGCGCATTGGGGAGTCATCCTGCGAGCCGGCGGCAGTGGGGGCTTTCTGGACGGCAACCAATTGGACCGCGACACACGTGCCATGGGCGTCGGGGAATTTCGCGGCCGCCTGACCGTTGGCATCGGCGGCCTGCCAGTGACGCTATGGGGTGGCGTCATGAGTGCTCAAGGCATTACCGCGGACGATCGTTGGTCGTTAGGGCTGTCGCATGGCACCATGACGCTGGGCGGTCGGTCGCGAGCGTTACGGTTGGAGGCCCTGGCTGGCCACGTCACCGCTGCGGGTTCAGCGGAATTTGGGCGAGCGTATGAGCAGTTCGCGGTCGGCGGGTCACCAGGTCCGTTTGCAGACGCGGCCTTTCTGGTGAATCGCATTCCCCTTCCCGGCGTGCCGACCGGATTTGCCAGTGGCGAGCGGGTGGCCGTGGCGCGCGCCTCCATCCGCGGTCATTTCCTTGAACCATCTGTCACCTATGTGGCGGCTGGAGAGACGCGCACGGAGTGGAAGCGAGTCTACGCGCTGGAACGCGAGTTCGTCTTTCCATCACTGGGCTACGCGAGACTTCCGGGCGTTCGGATTCACGGAGGAGTCTCGTATTCCGTGGACCAGCCATACGAACACAAGGTTCGCCCTTACCTCACGTTGACCTATCGGCCGTAACCGGCGTTAGCGCACAGGCACTCTTCAAAGATTCGAGGATCGGCGTAGTTTCGAGGCATGACTCGAACGACGTCGATTCTCGGTTCCCTTTGTGTCGTAGCCCTCGTGAGTTGCGCACAGCCACCCAAGGATGACAGCGCCGTGAGTCGTCCGGCGTGGTGCGCGAATCTTCCGCGCCCCGTGTACGCGACGCTTGAACGCGTGAACGTGCCAACGGACTGGTTTCAGGTTTATCGCGTAGGCGACGGGGTGTACGCGATCTACGAACCGCATCAGTTCCAGGAGGTCATATCGTACTTGATCCTGGGCTCCACACGTGCGCTGCTCTTCGATACAGGGCTCGGCATCGGTAACATCCGGGCAGTCGTAAAGCACCTGACCGCTCTGCCCATCGTGGTGCTGAACTCCCACACACACTACGACCATACGGGCGGCAATGCCGCGTTTGATTCCGTGCTTGCCGTCAACGCCCCGTATACGCGTGAAAATTCGCTAGGATTTCGGCACGAGCTGGTCAAGGGCGAGGTGGCACCTGAAGCGTTCTGTGCGGCCACTCCGGCGGGGTTCGAGCCATCGAAATATGCCGTGAAGAAGTGGACACCAACGCAGCTCATATCCGACAACGAACAGATCGATCTTGGCGGCCGGCGCTTGCGCGTGTTGCAGGTGCCGGGCCACACTCCAGACGCGACGGCGCTGCTGGACTCCACCGCCGGATACCTGTGGACGGGCGATTCATTCTATGAGGGGCCCATCTGGTTGTTTGTGGACGAGACGGACTGGGCCGCCTACGCCCGCTCGGTGGATCGGATGGCCGCGCTGGTGCCATCCCTGACTAGGCTCTTCCCGTCGCACAACGTTGCCACGTCAGACCCCAAATTGCTTCTTCAGCTACAAGGCGCGGTGCAGGAAGTGCGAAGCGGGCAGGCGAAGCCGACCCAGGGGAACGGAGAGCAAGTGACCTTCGACTTTGGGGCGTTCTCGTTCCTCACCTCCAAGCGCGCGCTCGCCGGGCCCTCGCCAGACGCCGTCGGCGGCTCCGGATTGTCGACCCCCAAGTGAGAGCAACCCGCGACTAAGTGACGGCCGCAATCGTGCCGTCACTCGCGACGTGCAGCGAACCCTCGGGTAGCGCCGCCTGCTCACTCACCGGCAGCTGCACCACGGGAATGGAGGCAAAGCCCATCTCGCGCGCGACCACGACACCGAGCGAAAGGATCGCATCTGGCTCGGGAAGAATGACAGCCGCCGGTGCACAGCCACTGGCCAACAGCTCCAACATAATGTAGCTGGAGGACGACGACCCGACAGTCCCAGGAAGCGCGATTACTCGGCCGGCGACGCACGCGCCGTGTTGGGGGTGTCGGGGATCGGTCACGTTGCCGGTTTGCGGATCCACACCGCCCCACAGCGAAATCGGGCGCTCGAATCGGAGCAACTGGCCGCTTGCATCGCCTGGAACAATCGGCGTCGCTTGCCAGCGGCTCATGGAGCGCTCCGCCACATGGATTCGTCGCGCACTACCCGGCCCGAGATCGCACTCTCCACGCAATCGGATAGTGTTCCAAACACTGTGTCGTACCCCGTGTTGGCCGGACCGTAATGCGCAAATTTTCCTGAGTTGGTCATCAACACACTGCCCGTGGCGGGCAGGATCGGAGTGACAACCACGCACGTATCGGCGACGACCGTAACGCCCGCGCGCTCCAACGGCGCCAGGCGTCCTGCAGCATCGAGGACCCGCAGGTGTTGGCGCGCGGTACAGACGTAAAACGGAAGGGACAGGCGTCGTCCGTCGAGTAAGGCTTCGAGCGCGGAGAACTCATCGAGCGAGAAGTGCGGGCTACCCACCGCTACGGCATCTATCGCGTCTCCGGAGCTAGTCGTCAACCGGTCACGAGCCGACCATAATCGCTCGGCCGTCAGCTCAATCACTTGGTCCGGCGGGACGCCACCACAGGCAGCCTCTCGCGTAGGGGCCTCCGGAGTCACTCCCACGACGTGGAACAAGCCCACCGCACCGGTTGATGCCGCCGCGGCACCCAATGCCTTCAACTGATCCTCGGACACGGACGGAGGCAGTCCTTCAAATGCCACAATGGTGTGACCGAATTCCATGCCTAACCATGTTCCCAAGACCGGATAGAATGCATCGCTGGCAGTGAGCGCGGGTGGCATAGCGTGCAGCCGCACGACAATCCTCGCCCCGCGCTGCGTCGGAACGTGGAGTCCGTAATACGGCGCACGCCCGACTAACGCACAACAGATGTCGAGGAAGTCTCCATATCGGTTGGTACGTGCCCCGAGAACGGAGTTAACAAATACCACGGCGTTGCTTTCGCCCCACGCCACATCGGTCCCGACGCTGGGTCGATGACCGACCTGATACGGTGCACACGTCCACGTCGGTTGGCAGCCGAGTGTTTCGTAAGCCTGCATCAGTCGCAGGGCCATGGCGCGCCGCGCCGGATCGACGCGTACGCGGTGCGGATGCAGCAAGTCCAATGCGCCCACGTTCAGCGTGGTCGGCACGGCCACCCGCCCCTCACCTTGCACCAATCGCTCGCCGAAGTGCACGCCGCTGTCGCCGTGATAGAGAGCGCCGTCTATGTGCGCCGAGGAGACGGGCACCAGGCGGTCTGCGCCCATGATGCGCGAGATGTCGGCCACAATGCGCATGGCCATGCCACGCGCCGTGCCGTGCCGTCCGTCCGCGATTTCCCGCTCTTCTGTCGTCAGCGTGAGCATTGCGTCATCGAAGAATTCGCATGAATGTGCGGGCTCACGCACTCGCCCTCCAGTCACCGCCTTCAGATTCCATGCGCCACGCCCTTCGTGTTGCCCTAGCCGCGGTCTTACTTCCATTCGCTCTGACCGCGCAAACGCCCTCTCGTCCGTCAGTCGACACACTGCCGCGACCTGCCGCCAAACCAGCCGACGTGGCGTCGGTCGATGCGATCATCGCCGCGCTCTACGACGTGATCTCGGGTCCAGCAGGACAGGCGCGCGACTGGAACCGCTTTCGCTCACTCTTTGTGCCGAACGCCCGCTTGATTCCGACGCGAGCCCGGCCGGATGGAGGCGCGGACGCTGTCGTATGGAGTGCCGATGACTACGCGGCCGCGGCCGGACCACGGCTAGAAAAGGGTGGCTTCTACGAACGCGAAATCAGTCGCACCTTTGAATCGTTCGGAAACATCGTGCACGTCTTCAGCACCTACGAGTCCCGACACACGGCGGCGGACCCCGCACCATTTGCGCGAGGAATCAACTCCATTCAAGTGATGAAGGATGGCCAACGGTATTGGATCGTCACGATCTTCTGGGACAGCGAGCGAAGCGGCAATCCAATCCCGCCGAAGTACTTGAAACCGGCCCCATAACCGCAAGGGACGAAAGGGCCTTGGGGCTTCAGGGATTTGTCCCTTGCCCCACGGCGTGCGTCTAGGCAAACTCCCGCAGCTTTTTGTCCCCTCGCAGACAACACACATGCGTATTGGAGTCCCGAAGGAAACCTCTCCGGGAGAGCGTCGCGTTGCGCTCGCCCCCGACAGCGTGGCCAAGCTCGTGAAAGGCGGCCACACCTTGCTGGTTGAACGCGGCGCAGGCAGCGCCGCGTTTTGCACGGACGAGTCGTATGCGACCGTCGGCGCGACGCTGGTGAGCACCGCGGAGGCCCTGGGTGCAGAGATCGTGGCCAAGGTGCAGCGTCCCGACGCCACGGAAGCGGGGCTGATGAAGGACGGCGCGCTGCTGATCTCATTGCTCCAACCGAGCGAGAATACGGCCTTGCTGGAATCGCTGTCGTCGCGCGGGATTCGCGCGCTCAGCTTGGAACGGGTCCCTCGAATTACGCGTGCCCAGTCCATGGACGTGCTGTCCTCGCAAGCGACGATCGCCGGTTACAAGGCGGTGCTGATTGCGGCGTCGCATTCGCCCAAGCTCTTTCCGATGCTGACCACGGCGGCAGGCAACATCCCGCCAGCCAAGGCATTCATCCTGGGGGCGGGAGTGGCTGGGTTGCAGGCGATTGCGACGGCGCGCCGCCTCGGCGCCTTGGTTTCGGGGTTCGACATTCGTGCCGCCGCCGCGGAGCAAGTGATGTCGTTAGGCGCCAAGTTCGTCGGCCCCAAGCCTGCTGCCGATGCGGAGGCTGCCGGCGGCTATGCCCGTGAGCAAACGGCCGAAGAGCGCCAGCAGACCATGGACGCGATGGCGACGCACCTGAAGGACCAGGACATCGTCATCACGACCGCCCAGATTCCCGGACGTGCGGCGCCGCGTCTTATCACGCGGGCGATGGTGGAAACCATGCGCCCAGGCGCGGTGATCGTGGACCTGGCGGCTGACACCGGTGGAAACTGCGAAGTCACGCGAGCCGGTGAGGTCATTGACCATCAAGGCGTCACGGTTATTGGCGCGTCGAACCTGCCGGCGTCGGTTCCCTACCACGCCAGCCTGATGTTCTCCAAGAACGTGCTGACCTTGCTCTCGCACCTGATCAGCAAGGAGGGCGTGCTGACGGTGGACGCCAAGGATGAAATCACCGGCGCCATGTTGGTGACGGCCCAGCCAGCCGAAGCGCGTACCTGAGCCCGCACGTCCCCTGACGCATTCCTAGACTCCAGCCAGACGACCCGTGGACCTCACGACGATTTTTCAACTGTACGTGTTCATTCTTGCCGGCTTTGTGGGCTTTATCATCATTGCCCGTGTGCCACCGCTGCTGCACACGCCGTTGATGTCTGCCACCAACGCCATTTCCGGCATTTCCCTGGTGGGCGCCATTGTTGCAGCCGGCGGGCAATACGGCCGAGTGTCCACGATCCTCGGGTTCGTCGCCGTCATTTGCGCGGCCACCAACGTCGTCGCTGGCTTCCTCATCACGGACCGCATGCTGGCGATGTTCGGGCGGAAGCCGGATGCCAAGACCAGCACCAAGACCGGGGGGCACGCGTAATGGCTCCCTTGGCAGTTCCCTCGGCGGCGCTCTGGCTCATCCAAGAAGGTGCGGTGGCCACGTATTCGGCCCGTGACTCGTTCGTGCAACTGAGTTATCTCGCGGCTTCCGTCATGTTCATTCTCGGTCTGCGATCGTTGACGCGACCGGAACAGGCCCGGCTTGGCATGCAGCAGGCAGCCGTGGGCATGCTGCTGGCCGTGATCGGTACGTTGCTGCATCAGGGCATCCTCACGTACACGTGGATCCTGGCCGGTTTGGCGATAGGTGCGGCGTTAGGCTACCCGATGGCCATGAAGGTGCCGATGACGGCGATGCCGCAGTTCATCGCCTTTTCGCACGCCTTTGGCGCCATCGCGGCCACGTTGGTGGGCGTGGTGGAATACCGGCACCTCTCGACACCTGCCGTGGACGGGGCCGCCCCGGAGATCTCTCGCTCTCTGGCTGCGGCCCTGGGATTCGAGGTGCTCTTCGGCGCCTTGACCGTGACTGGTTCGTTCATGGCCTTCGGTAAGCTGCAGGAGTTGATCACCGGCCGTCCGATCACGTTCAAGGGACAGAATCTCTTCAACGGCGCGATTGCCCTGATTGCGATCTACTGCTTCGGGATGCTGATCTACGCGCCGGCCACCGGATGGGCGTTCTACGGCGTGGTGGGTCTCGCCCTGTTCCTGGGCATCTCATTGGTGCTGCCGATTGGTGGCGGCGACATGCCGGTGGTGATCTCGCTGCTAAACTCGTATGCGGGCCTTGCCGCCAGTGCCACCGGCTTCGCCATCGGCAACAACGTGCTCATCATCGCCGGCGCATTGGAGGGCGCGGGCGGCTTCATCTTGTCGATCCTGATGTCCAAGGCGATGAATCGCTCGTTCGCCAATGTGCTGTTTGGTGCGTTTGGTTCGGCCCCAACGGCCAGCGCCAGCGGCAAGACGGCGGAAGGCCTAACGGTGAAGAGCGTTTCGGCGGAGGACGCGGCCGTGCAACTGGCCTTCGCATCCTCGGTGATCGTGGTCCCCGGTTACGGACTGGCGGTCGCGCAGGCGCAGCACCAGGTCCGCGAGCTGACGGAGCTCATCGAGAAGAAGGGCGGCGAGGTGCGATTCGCGATTCATCCGGTCGCGGGTCGAATGCCCGGACACATGAACGTATTGCTCGCGGAAGCAAACTTGCCGTATGAGAAGCTGTTGGACATGGATGAGATCAACAGCGACTTTGCCAACGCCGACGTAGCGCTGGTCATCGGCGCCAACGACGTCGTGAATCCAGCGGCCCGTCACGACAAGGCCAGCCCCATCTACGGCATGCCCATCCTGAACGCGGATCAGTCGAAGAGCATTATCGTCATGAAGCGCTCGATGGCCGCCGGCTTCGCTGGCATCGAGAACGAACTGTTCTACGATTCGAAGTGCTCCATGCTCTTTGGCGATGCCAAGTCCAGCTTGAACGCGTTGATTACCGAGGTGAAGGCGCTGTAGCCTAGCTCGTCAGGGTCGTACCACTCGGCAGGGAGACGACGCGTGATCCATCCGATCGGCCCGCTCTTCCTTGCGGCAGTGGAAGCGCAACGCGCGCCGACGACGGACCTCGTATCCCAGGTCATCGTCGCGGCCGTGTTGCTGCTGGTGTTTGCCCTGCTGGTGAGGGACACGGCCCACCGCGTGCTGATTGCCATGGCCTCGGTCGCCGTGTTGTGGGGGATTACGTACTTCACCCCATTCCACCTCAGCACCTTCGAGTGGGCCCTGCGGGCGATCGACCTGAACGTCATCGTCTTGTTGTCGGCGATGATGGCCTTGGTGGGCGTGATGAAGACCACCGGGGTTTTCGAGAGCTTGATCTCCCGCATCTTGCTCCGGTCCCGCGGACGTCCCTTCGCCGCGCTCTCGCTCATCGTGTGGTTCACGGCCGCGGCGTCAGCGCTGCTGGACAATGTGACCACCGTCATCTTTGTCACCCCGATGGCGATCGGTGTGGCGCGCCGCATGAAGTTGCCGCCGCAAGCGCTGCTGCTGCCGATGGTCATGGCGTCGAACATTGGGGGCACCGCCACGCTCATTGGTGACCCGCCGAACATCATGATCGGTTCCGGCGCATCCCTCTCCTTTGTCGATTTCTTGTTGGCCCTGGCGGCGCCCTGTGCCGTAATGGTCTTCTTTCTGGAATGGTTCACGCGCCGCGTGTACGCATCCGAACTGATGTCGTCACGCGACGTTGAAGAGGTGGATGGCGTGGTGGCCCGCTTGTCCAACCCGCGCCTTGGCCGCTGGATGTTCGGCATATCGCTCGCCGTGCTGGCCGGGTTTCTCACTCATCACCTGACGGGGATGCCAGCCGCTGTTCCCGCCCTGATCGGCGCCGCCACCGCGCTGGTGGTGCAGGACGTGCTGTGGGTTCGTGAGCATCGGGCGACGTCGCAGGAACGGCTGCATGGCGTGTTGCAGGTGACGGAAAACGACATCGAATGGCCCACCTTGGCCTTCTTCGGCTGCCTCTTCATCGTCGTCGGCGCGGCCGTGGATACCGGACTCATCGCGCAGCTGGCGGACGGACTGCGCTGGACGATCGATTCGGCGTCACGCGCTCTTCATCTCGATGCGCGCGGCACCCTGACCCTCGCCGCGCTGTTCATCTGCTGGTTCTCGGGCGTCGCGTCGGCACTCATCGACAACATCCCATTTGTCGCCGTTTCCATCCCGATCGTCCATCAGCTCACACAATCGTTGCCGGGCGAGACTCGCGCCTTATGGTGGGCGCTCGCCTTGGGCGCCTGCCTGGGTGGCAATGGGACCGCCATCGGCGCCTCTGCTAACGTCACAACCATCGGACTGGCCGAGCGCGCCGGTGTGACGATCCGGTTCAAGGACTTCACACGATTCGGTGCACCACTGACCATCGGCACCCTGCTGGTGTCGACCATCTTCTTGGTGTCTTACGTGTGGCTGGGGCCAACCAGCACGCTCCTCGTGTTCGTCGCAACCGCCGGGGCACTGGCCGCCTGGCGCCTCTTGCGACGCGGACCCGGACCGGTGGCGTCGGCGAACTGAGCGACGCCACCGCGACGATCGTTCACTGTTCCAAGCGGTAGACTCGCTCTCGCCAGGTATTGGGTCGCCGCACCGTGGACCACACGAGACGTACGGCCGCGGCCGGATCGCTCAAGGGCGACAACCAGAAGGCCCACCCGCGCCGAACGTACGACTCGGCGATCGCCGCGTTCATCAATACTCGCACCAGCACGAGCGCCCCGCTCGTCCACCACGCCAGCGCTCGCAGCCCCGTTCCCGAGCCGCCCGTAATACTCAAGGCAAGAAAGAGTGGCCACGCCACGCCCTGCGCACCCAGGATCACGCACACGTCCAACCATTGTCGTCCCGGCGCGGTGGCATCCGACAGGTCAAACGATCGACCCCACTCACGCCACATCTGCCGGGCATTGCGATACGCGCGCACGCGGTATAACGCGCGGCCGTCAAGGAAACCGACGCGCACACCACGCTTGGCGTACTCGCGGGCCAGCGTCACGTCGTCGGCGAACGACCCTCGCGCCAGCTGATATCCACCGTGCGCTTGCAGAATGTCGCGCCGTGCCAGAAAGCACTGGCCATTCGCCATCACCCGCTCGGGAGCGGGCCGAGAGGTGGGAGCACCAACGCGATAGATGAGCGTCATGAGCATCGACGGCTGCAACCAGCGCTCACCAGCGGTCTGCCCGTCAAAGCGAGGTGAAAACGAGACCAACTGCAGGTCGTGAGCGCGTGCGGCCGCGACAACTCCGGCGACAAAACCGCGCTCCCCTTCCGTGTCCGCGTCCACGCCAAGCACCCATTCGCCTTGGGCCAGCGACAGTCCATGCTGCAGCGCCCACACCTTGCCAATCCAGCCTGACGGAAGCGCGGGCTCGGCGACCAAGTGGAATCGTCCATCCTGGCGGGCCACGGCATCGACTAGGGCGCGCGTGTCGTCCGTTGACTCACCATCGACGACAAGCACCTCACGCAACGGATCCCCTTCCCGTCGCAGCGCGTCCAGACACGGTCCAAGCCGACTCGCTTCGTTTCGCGTCGGGACAATGACGGTGACTGAGGTGCCGGCCAGACCTCCTGGCATGGGAGGGACCGGACGAACGCGCCGATAGCCAGGTGCAAGACGCACCAGGACCACGACGAGCGCCAGCAGCTGCAGCGCTGCCAGCGCTAGGAACACGATCGTCACCGCCAGCGGATGCCCCTCACGGGGTCTTGCCGTTGTCGCTGCTGGTGGCGCGTGACTCCGTCCGCAGCCAGTGGTCGAACCACTGCCGCAGCCGACCCAAACGATCCACGAGCAACCACGGCTCGCCCGTTCGCGACAAATCGTGTGTTGAGCGGGGATACCGTACCAGCTCAACGGGTGTGCCCTGCTTCTTGAGCCCCACAAACCACTGCTCGGCGTCGGTCATCGGCGTGCGGAAGTCTTCCTCCGATTGGACCATGAGCGTCGGCGTCTTCACGCGACGGATGTAGCGGATTGGCGAGAGGGAGTCATACATGACCGGATTGTCCCACGGCTTGCCATAGAACTCGAACTCGGTGAGCCCTTGGGCGTCGCTACTCCCATACCATGACCACCAGTTCGAGATCATGCGGTCGGTCTGCGCCGCCTTGAAGCGGTTGGTCTTCACCGTGACCCAAGCCGTCATCACGCCTCCGTACGATCCTCCGGTGACGCCCATGCGGGTAGAATCCACGTCGGTTCGCTTGGCGACGACGTCCACTCCCTTCATGAGGTCGACGTAGTCCTCCGCGAACCATCGTCCTCGCGTCGCATAGGTGAAGGGCCCACCATAGCCCGTTGAACCTCGCGGATTCGTGTACAGCACAAACATCCCGGCTCCCGCCAGGTTCTGGAATTCATCGAACCAGTTTTCTCCGTATTGCCCATGTGGGCCACCGTGGATGTACAGCACGACCGGGTATCGCTTGCCCGGCTCGTAACCATAGGGCTTCATGAGCCACGCCTCGATCTCCAGCCCACCCACCGACGGGTAGGTGAATCGCTCAGCGTCTGACCATGAAATTTCCTTGTTCAACGCATCGTTAAACGACGTGAGCTTGGACTCAGCAGAACCGTCGGCGTTCGCCACGTACAACTCCGTGGGCTGATTCACGCTCGTCGAGACAAACGCTACGCGTCGGGCCGCACGATCCAGCGAGAACCCACGCGCCTGACGTCGCCCGCCAATGATTTCGTGCACTTCTTTTTGTGCGGGATTGATCTTTAACCACGCGGAGCGACCACCAATAGCCGCCGAGAATGCGAGGTCGCCATTCGGCAGCCACTCGATGTCGTCCGGCTCATAGGTCCACGAGCCCAGCAGATTCGTCGGCGTCCCGCCGCTGGCGGGGACCGTGTACAACCGAGTCGACGCGACGCGCGTCGGGGCGCTCAAGTACGCGAGCGTGGCCCCGTCCGGCGCCCACGTGAGGTCATGCTCGCTGCCCGCCCCGCTCGTGAGGCGCCGTGGCGCCCCTCCACGGACCGACACCACAAAGATGTCGGCGTCGTTGCGGGCCACCTCGTCGCGCTTGGCGTCGTAAGGAAGGCGCGCGAGGGAATCGCGTTCAACGTCAACAACGGAATCCGGTCGCAGGGCGGGATCGGCCACAAAGGCAATCCACTGCCCGTCGGGTGAAACGGCCGGCGAGCGACGCGAATATGCGGTTGAGTCGATCATCACCTTTCCGGAGCCGTCCATCAACTGCATCCACAGCTGCAACGGTCGGTAAGTGCGCTTGGCCTTTGGCGACGGCAGGTACCCCTGACCATTGGCCTTGAACCGCATATCCGTAATGTGGCGCCCATCAAAACGCTTGGGGTCCAACGGACGCGTGATGGCTCCATAGGGCGGTCGCGCCATGGATTGCATCGTGCTCACGGCACCGCTCTCTTCACGTGTCGAGTCCCCGACGGTCGTGTCGCTCCAGACAACGAAGCGGTGATCCGCGGGCAGTGATCCCGCCGGATAGCGATCGACCTCTTCTGCTTCTCCTCCGGGTTCATCCATGCGAATGCCCCAGGTGCGAGCCTTGGAATTCGCGCGCTGCGAATTGAAGAGCAGGTACTTCCCATCGGGCGACCATCGGGGATTCGAACTTTCCGTGCTCGGCGACGTGAACCGTCGAGGCGCGCCACCTGCCGACGACGCGACCCATACTTCCGAGTGCCGTTTGTTCTCCGACTCACGAACCGTGGTGACCGTGAAGGCCACTTGTTTGCCGTCGGGCGACATCGACGGACTCGACACCGTGGTGACCCGATACCAATCGGCGGGCGTAAATGCGCGGCCCTGCGCAGCGAGGGGCGCGAGTGGCGTCAGGAGGGCAAAGAGTGTGAGCTTTGGTGATCGCATGGGGACCTCTGGGCGTTCGAGGCAGTCGACGATTCAGGCGCTTCCCAAATTCACCGCCCATACGTCCCTTCGGGAAGCCCTTGGATGATTCATCTGCGCTCGCTGTCGCTGAAGTCCGCCGTTTCAGACAGCGAAGTCGTGTTCCCGTTCTCTGTTCCGGCGATCCGAAGCCTCGAGTCCTTGGACGTGGCTGCGCCCATCACGTTTTTTGTCGGCGAGAACGGCTCCGGCAAGTCCACGCTGCTGGAGGGACTGGCGCTGGCAGCCAACCTTCCGGCCGTTGGATCAGCCGGGCTGGAGCTCGACGAGTCCCTGAATGCACAACGCGCTTTGGCCAAACGACTGCGCCTGAGCTGGGACCATCGGACACGGCGGGGGTTCTTCTTGCGCGCCGAGGACTTCTTTGGTTTTACCAAGATGCTGGGCAAGTTGCGCGTGGAAATGCAGCAACGGCTGCGCGACGTGGATGCGGAATACGTGGACCGGTCCGACTACGCACGCGGCCTCGCGTCTGGGCCAGCGCGCGCTTCGTTGGCTGAGATGCAACGTCGGTACGGGGTCGATCTGGACGCGAACTCCCACGGACAGAGCTTCCTCAAGCTCTTTCAATCGCGCTTTGTTCCTGGCGGCCTGTACTTACTGGATGAACCAGAGGCTCCCCTGTCGCCGCAAAGCCAGCTGGGATTGCTCGCCATGTTAAAGGACATGCTGGCGCAAGACGCGCAGTTCATCATCGCGACGCATTCGCCATTGCTCCTGGCATATCCTGGCGCGCGGATCGTTTCTTTCGACGTCACGCCGGTTGGCGCCGTCACCTATGCGGAGCTGGAGCACGTGAACCTAACGAGAGACTTCCTCGCCAATCCGGAGCGATTTCTCCGTCACTTGTGAGCCGACGCGACTCGCGCCGCCACCTGCACCAGCACTAAGTTTCGTCGTTCACTTCCCTTCCGACATGCCAGAACCCGCTGGTCAACGCCTCCTTCGGTTGTGGACGCGGCTCTCACCTCGCCCCGGAGGCAAGTGGCTCTTCAGCCGCATCCTCGGGCGACAAGTGCCCTACACCGGCACCATCGGCGCGCAGATCGAAGAGCTCCGGCCGGGATACGCGCGCGCCACCCTTCGCGATCGACGGCACGTCCGTAATCACCTGCGTTCCATTCATGCGGTGGCGCTCGTAAATCTCGGTGAAGTCGTGAGCGGGCTCGCTATGCTGACCGCGCTACCCCCGGGCATTCGCGGGATCGTGACCGGGCTGTCGATCGCCTACGTCAAGAAAGCGCGCGGCACACTGGTGGCGGAGTCGCACGTTCGCCTCCCGACCATCGATCAGTCGATTGAACTGGCGTTGGAGTCAGTGATCCGCGACGAAGCCGGTGACGTGGTTGCCACGGCAACGGTTCACTGGCTCATCGGCGCCGAACGTCCAGCGGCTACGGGAGCGCCGGTCGCGCGTGGGTAGTCCGACAAGCACGGGACCCGCTGAAGGTCTCAACACGGCGCTGACCCGAGACGCGGGCATCCGTGTGCCCATCCTTTGCGGCGCGATGTATCCGTGCAGCAATCCTGAACTCGTGGCCGCCGTATCGGCCGCTGGCGCTCTGGGCGTCTTTCAGCCGATCTCCCTTACGTACGTGCACGGGCAGGATTTCCGCGAAGGGATTCGCCTGATGCGTCGGCTCGCCGGCAACGCACCCATCGGGATGAACGCGCTCATCGAAGCTAGTTCGCGTACGTACCACGAACGCATGCAGCGCTGGGTCGATGTTGCACTTGAAGAGGGGGTGCGCTTTTTCGTGACTTCCCTCGGCAATCCCAAATGGGTCGTCGAGCGCGTGAGCGCGGAGGGTGGCAAGGTCTATCACGACGTGACTGAGGCCAAGTGGGCGGCCAAAGGAAGGGACGCTGGCGTCCACGGACTGATCGCCGTGAACAACCGGGCCGGTGGTCACGCGGGACGCCTTACTATGGAAGAGTTGTACGACCAGCTGCAACAATTCGAGCTGCCCATCGTGTGCGCCGGCGGCATTGGGTCATCGGACGATTTCGTCCACGCCATGCGTCGCGGATATGCCGGCGTACAAATGGGGACGCGGTTCATTGCCACACCGGAGTGCAGCGCGCACGAGCGCTACAAGGAAGCGATTGTGCGAGCTCAGGAAAGCGATATTGCGTTGACCGAACGCCTTACTGGCGTTCCGGTCGCCGTCATTCGCACGCCGCTCATTGAGCGCATCGGCACAACCATCGGACCCCTGTCACGGTGGTTGTTCAAGGGGCGCCGCACTAAGAAATGGATGCGGACGTGGTACGGCTTGCAGTCGTTCATGTCCCTCAGGAAATCCCTGAATCGCGGCGATGCGTCGCGCGACTACTGGCAAGCGGGACGTTCCGTCGCCGGTATTGCCTCCATCGAATCCGTGGCATCAATCATCGAACGCTTTGCGCACGCCGCCACCAAACAACCCACGTCGTAGCTCCACTCAGACCCGCTCACTCCCATGCAACGTGTTTTCCGTTTCCACCGCTTGATTCTCGCCACCTGGTGCGTGTTGGGTCTGGCCTTCGCGCCCGAGCGAGTCGCTGCGCAGAACGCACGCGCCACGTTAGCCATTGTTGGGGGTCGCGTTATCGACGGCTTCGGTGCACCACCGATCGAGAATGGCATCGTATTGATTGCCGGCGACAAAATCCTCGCGGTGGGTCGGCAAGGAGAGCTGGTTGTGCCTGCCGGAACCGCCGTCATCGACGCCAACGGGATGACGGTGATGCCTGGCATGATCGACATGCACGTGCACCTCCACATCCTGGGGCACGGCGACTACAAGCGGTGGGACGACCTGTACGGAAAACACGATGCCGATGTGGTGATGCCGATAGCCGCCAAGCAGCTCCTCATGGCCGGCGTGACGTCGGCGCGCGACCTCGGCTCGCGCTTGGATGAGATTCTTTCCGTCAAGCGGCGGATCGCGGCGGGCGAAATTCCGGGGCCGCGCCTCTTCGTCTCCGGGCCATTCATCCAGCATGCTGCGTACGAGGAGTACGAGAAGGATTTCCGCTGGGGCGTGAGCGGCGCCGAGGATGCTCGACAGAAGGTGCAACGTGTGATCGACGCAGGCGTGGACGTCGTCAAGCTCATTGACCAGGATCAGATGACGGACGCGGAGGTGGCGGCAGTGGTGGAGACCGCCCACAAGAACGGCCGTCCCGTCGTGGCTCACGCCCATCGCATGGACGAGATCCGCATGGGGTTGAAGCACGGCGTGGACGATTTCGAGCATGTCGGACTCGGCACCGCGCCGGGGTACGCCGACGATGTCCTCCAGCGCCTTCGCGAGCGGAACGCCGCGCTGTACTGGACGCCGACCCTGTCGCCCCTGTACACGCTGTACTACACGGGCACGATTTTCCCCGAACGGCTCGACGACCCATCATGGCGCGCCTTCATGCCTAACGACATGGCGGTCGAGATTCGGCAGTCGTTAGAGCACATTTCCCAATTGCCCTACTACGCGCTGTTTCCTTCACGAATTCCGCTGCTGCCACAGAAATTCGCCGCGCTGCGCGCCACCGGAGTGCGACTGATGATCGGGACGGACGCGGGAATACCCGCGATGTTTCATGGGGACGCCACGTGGCGCGAGATGGTGAAATTTGTCGAGCTTGGAGTTTCTCCGATGGAGACGATTCAGGCCGCCACCTTGTGGCCGGCTCGCTTCCTCAAGGCGGACGATCGCATTGGGGTGTTGGCCCCGGGCCGCTACGCCGACGTGATCCTGGTCCGCGGGGACCCGCTGACGGACATGACCGTCATGCGTGATGTCCGGACGGTAATTCAAGGCGGCAAGAAGATTCGTTAGGCCACGGAGCCACGATGCTATTGGAAGTCCGATCGGCGTCGCGGAAGACGCCAGCAGACGGTCGATTCGAAATCTCTGGTGGCACGGCGCGTCGGCTAGCGGCCCTCGACGCGCCGGTGGAGATTTTCTTGGACGACCTCTCCGGGACGGGGCGCTTGGAAGAACTCTCGTGTACCTGCCAGAAAGCCGGCGCGCCACACGCGCATCACTTCCTAGTGTGCGACCTGTTTCGCACCATGATCCCCGAGCGGACGTACGCGGTGGAATTGACCGAATCACGCGTCGTCAGGGTCACCAGCGCCCACGACGGACTTCGCTAGATCACTCCGTCAGCTCCCACGGCCGGCACCGATCGCCCCGATCTCGCGCTTGAAGGCGTGCAGGATGCAGCGCATACCGCCGTTCTCGCGCACCTCGGCAGGACGCAGTCCCGTGTACCGCTTGACCATGTTCCGCATGGACGTACCCGACGGAAAGTCGAGCACCAGCGCGACTTGCTCAATAGAACGTGCGGGGTCTTCGAGCAGTCGCGCGGCCACCATCAAGCGACACCAGGAGATCACGGCGCTTGGTGAGGGGAAGCCGGCCACTGAGAGCCGGTCCACCAACGTCTTGCGATGGACGCCCATTGCCGACGCTACCTGCGCCACGGTGAGCCCACGCCGTCCGTTCTCCAGACAGTACTGAATAATCGGGAGAACGGTCGACGGAATACTCGTTCCAAGTTCCTCGAGAATTGACTTGGCCGAGCAATGGTCTTGTGCAGCTGTTATGGCCGAGCGAAGCGGGTGCCGGAGGTCGTCCACTCCACGGATGACCAAATCGTTGACTCCTGCACGCGCGAACTCGAGGACATCATGCGACGTATCCGGTCCCAGCGCGCAATACAAAACAATTGGGACGCTTGGATATCCGGCGCGTACCCGGCGGACCATCGGGAGGGTCGAGACGGAGTCACGATCCCGGATGTCAACGACCACGACACTGACCAAATCGTTGGCAACCAGCGCGATGAGCTCTTCCTGCCGCTCCGCGAAGCGGAGGGCAGCTTGGCCACGCAAAGCTTCCTGCAGTCGGGCGCGCCCCGTGGGCTCCCAGACGAGTGCAGCGACAGTCATGAAATCTCTTGCGACAGGTTACACCGTGTATGGGGACTTCACATACGATGTAGGTGCAACGGACCTCTTGGCGCAAGGTTTCGGAACCCCGTCCACACTTGGAGCCATCAGATGCGCCGTTCAGTCCGCTTCGTTGTTCTCGCCGCCGCCGCCGCTTCGCTTGCCGCCTGCTCGAGCAGCCCGTTCGGTCCTTCGACCGCCGCCTGCCGAAAGGGTGAATCTTGCTCGTCGCGCGACTTCGTGAATCCGAATGCCGACTTCGTGAACCCGAATGCTGACTTCGTGAACCCGAACGCCGACTTCGTTAATCCGAACGCTTCCGTTGTTACGATTGACCAGTAACTAGCGCGACCACGTCGCTCTCGGTGTCAAAGCCGATGAGCGCGTCAATCACATTGCGTGAGGCCGGTGCAAGATCGACAGGTGGATGCGATGCAGCCACATAACTGTCGAATTGCTCCGGCTGAATCGCGTGCATCAGCTCGAAGAAGCCTCGCGCCTTGGCAATGCGACGCGTAGTCTCCCGATAGCGCGTCGCACGTCGCACGTCGCCAGTCAGGGCAAACGCCTGTGCCAGACTTAGGAACGCCTGGGCATTCTCGTAAGGCAAGGCGCTGAGTTCCGTCGCACGGTCGATTTCTCCCGCCATGCGCTCGAGCGACTTGGTGTCACCACATCGACCGGCGCTCAAGGCAGCACCACCCAGCTGCGGCAGTCGCACGCGTAACGCGTGTGTGCGATTGATGGCCGCCAGAAAGCCCGACAGCGCCGCGCGCGGGTACCCTGCCATGAGGGACAGCTGCGCGAGGTTGCTCAACGCTTCTGATTGACGAGTGCGATCTGTGCCCGCGTGCTCGAAGGCCGCCCAACCGTGACGCAACGCGGCATCGGTGTCTTCGGCGACGGCCGACGTGATCGTCAGACCCTGATGCGCGATGAACGTGACGTCGTCGCTTCCCGACTTTTCAGCAAGGACCAGCGCACGCTCGAACAGTTCACGTGCGAGGGGATAATTGCCCTTCATACGCGCCAACGTGCCTCGGCCGGTCGCTACGCGAGAAGCCAGCAGCGAATCGTCCCCGCGCTCCGCGACTCCCTCCGCCACCTGATACAAGTCCTCGGCTGCCTCAAAATCCCCTAATTGTCGCGCAATGCGAGCCTGATCCGCAGCCAGTAAGCCCAGCTCACGCGGAGCAGCTGCGGCAACGAGCTGCCGCGCGAGCGCCACAGTCGTATAGCCTGTGGAATACGCGCCTGCCTCGCACATCTGTGATGCGAAGCCGCGCACGCCGCGCGCGAGGGCATTCGCGCCATCCACCGTGGTGAAGTTGCCGAGCCCGAAGTAGACCATCTCCAGGTTCAGGGCCAGCTGGTCGCCAAGCGCGGTCTGCGGTGCTGAAAACTCTCTTAGTGCCTTAGCGCACAATACCGCCAGCTCTCCCTGCGAGTCAGGATGGGCTCGAGACACGCGACCCAAGCAGTGCGCGACAAGCAACCAGAGCGTATCCGAAGGGCCGAAATCTTCCTGCCCTGCGTTTCGTTCGAGGTCGCTGCGGTAGGCCTCAAGCGGGCTTTCGACTGCAAGCATGGATATCCTGGAGGGTGTTAAGCCGGTCCAATATTTAAGCACAGTCCGCGTTACACAAGAAGAATCATTACAAAACCCACGCCACCGCGCCGGCGTCATTCCTCCTTCACAAGTGAAGTGACAGAAATCGCGACAACCGCTTGATCTGTAACGCGTTCTACGGTGGAGGCCTGCTGCTGAATGATGCCTCGTCCGACACCCGCGCCGCTGCCGTTCCACGTCGGATACGCACCGTCCGCTCCAGCTCATCGGCGGACTGCAAAACCTTGGCTCTGAGGTCGGCAGGGATCCCCCGACCCTCAAGGAACTCCCTCACGAGCCGGAGCGCTTCCTCGTCCGACTGACCGTCTAGGAAGGCACTAATCCACGAACCAAGGAAGAAGATGCGGCGGTTGCGCTGAATCCACGGCAGTGAGTCGAGCGCGGCTCTCAGGTAAGGCCGGCTCAGGCTTTGAGCCCCCAAGTCGTTGAACGCGTCCAGGGAGGCAGTCACCCAGTCCTCGTTGAGCGTCGAATCGGCAAAGTATCGGCGAAACAGGCCCGCCTTGTTTTCTGGGTCGGGACGCGCTGCACCTGCAACAAACGCCCGACGAGCACCCTCCGCGGAGCTGTCACGGTGAGCCTCGTCGTTCAGTCGGCGCTCGGCATTGGGTGTTTGGAGCGCCATCAGACGTGTGACCACTGCCCATCGCGTAGGCGAACGCAGGGGAGCTCCGGCAATCGCGGTCGAATCGAGAATACCCTCCAGACGAACAACCGCCGACGGCGTAGAAGCCACCCGAACAAAGGCGTCCAGTTCTGCCTTTCGGATGTCGTAAGACCGCGAGCTGTCGGCCACGCCGCGCCACATCGCTTGTTCGACCTCTGGAGTGAGGGCATCCTGCGCGCCGCCGGTCAGGTACGCGGTGGTGGCGCGTGTAAGCCGCGAGAGGATCCCCGCAACGATCTGATCATCGCGTTCGCGCGGAATCTCACGTAGCGCAAGGCGTACAAAGCGCTCTGGGGGAAGTCTGGCGTCGCGGACCAGATCCCATAGGGCACCCCAGAGCTGGGCCCGCAGAAGGCCATCCTGCACGCCCGAGATGGTGCGTTCAACGACGGAGACCGTACCGGAATCCATCAGCACGAGCGCGTAGGCCTCGTCGCCGCCATTGGCGAAGACAAAGTTGGCGCTGACGGAATCGGGAATGGCGACCACCGTGGACTCCGCTGTCAGCCGCACGGGAAGATGCGCCAGGACGGCGCCGTCACTCCCGGCCACCACCTCCAGCTTCACCGGCCAGGGCGCTTGACCGGACATCGGGCGTGCCGGATGCTGAATCAGCGTAACACGCGTCACGCGGCCGTCCCTGTTCTCGACGCGTTGTTCGATGACAGGGACACCGGGACGCAGCATGTAGGCGTCCCCCCACGGTCGCAGGTTTCGCTTCGACGCGGTCCCTACGGCGTCCAGGAGGTCGCGCCAAGTGGCATTGGCATACTCGTGCCTCCGGAGAAAGGCGCGAAGCCCATCCCGGAAAGCCCCCTCCTCTACCACGTAGTTCAGCTGCTTCAGCACCGACGGCGCCTTGTTGTAGACAATCGCCCCGTAGTTCGACTTTGCCTGATCGAGGTTTGCCAAGCGTTGCCACACCGGCGTGGTGCCTTCCGTCACGTCAACCGCATACGCCGGCGGCTTGTTGCGCAGGTAGAAGGTCTTCCATGCCTCGGATGACGGGTCCATGGACGCCTGCATCTTGGCTGCCATGTACGTCGCGAAGCCCTCCTTCAGCCACAGGTCGTCGAACCACTTCATCGTGACCAGATCACCAAACCACTGGTGGGCGACCTCGTGGTAGATGGTGGCCGTCCGGCCTAACGATTGGCTGCGGGTGGGACGCTCCCGATAGACGAAGCGTTCCTCGGAGTAAAAGATGGCGCCCGGGTGCTCCATGCCGCCAAACGGGAACGCCGGTGCCAGGTCATCGACGTCGAGCTTCTGGAAGGGAATGGGCGTGCGAAATACTGTTCGAGCCATGTCGCAGCCCGGTCATTCGCCAAGATGACGGAATCGGCATCGGCTTCTGCGGCGCGGGATTTCCGAACGTACAGCGTGATCGGCTTCTGCGACGACGCGGACGTCTTGGCCACCCACGGGCCGGCCGCAAACGCAATCAGGTACGTGCTGATCGGCTCCGATTCCTGAAACACGTGCAAGCTGCCACGCGAAGTGGAGTCGGCGCGCAGTCGACGGCCGTTCGCCACGGCCCGCCAGCCTAACGGTGTGGTCAGCGTCAGGTTGACCCGAGCCTTGAGGTCGGGTTGGTCAAAGCACGGAAAGAGCTGGTTGGCGTCGGAGGGGACCAACAGCGTGTACAGGTACACGGCGCCGTCGCTGGGGTCGCGCACGCGGATGATCGACGCGCCGGCAGCTGCGACGATGGCCTTGAACTCGAAGTCGAGCCGGTTCACCCCGACCTTGACGAAGGCCGATGGCACGCGAATGTGCGCACCGTTCCAGGCGATCGCCTTGCTAACACGCCCGTTGGCCCGTGACCGCGTGAGGGCCGGCCCGCGAAAGTCGATGATGACGTCCGTCGGACGTTCCACCTGAAACTCAACGGTCACCCGTCCAAAGGCGGTATCGCGTTCCGAGACCTCCAGCGACAGGTCATAGCGCACGTTGCTGATGCGCGTTGCGCGCGATTGTGCCAACGCGAGTGACACGCCAGGGCCCATCAATGAGTCGGCGGGGGAGCGTCCTTGCCCGAGCACCACGGCTGGAAGGGTCGCACAGGCGCACCACAGGATAAACCGGCTTTCGCGTCGCATAGTCGCGGACGCTACACGGTGCGCGTTCGGCAAGGAAGTGGGTGCATGAACTCGCGCATCCCCCTTCCCCGCGACGCGTCGGGGCGGCGAATTTCACGCACCCTGTCTGTGGACCGAAATCGAACATGCGAATTGCGAAGGTTGGTGTGATCGGCGCGGGCGCGATGGGAAGTGGCATCGCCGCACTGACGGCATCGGCTGGCATCCCGGTGGTCTTGCTCGACGTCCCCGGCGAGCGCGAACGAAATTCGGTTGTCACCGGCGCGATGCAGCGTGCCTTGAAGGCCAAGCCTGCCGCCTTCATGGACCCGTCGCGCGCGTCCCTCGTCGCCACCGGAAATACCGAGGACCACTTCGGACTCCTGGCAGAGTGCGACTGGGTGGTCGAAGCCATCGTCGAGCAGCCAGAGCCCAAACAGGCGCTTTTTGCAAAGCTGGAAGCCGTGTGCAAGCCGACGGCGATTATCTCGTCGAACACCTCGGGCATTCCGGTAGGCACGCTCTCGAACGGGCGAACCACGGCGTTCCGCCAGCGCTTCCTTGGCACGCACTTCTTCAATCCGCCGCGCTATCTGCACTTGCTGGAGCTGATTCCGACGGCCGACACCGCGCCGGAGGTGCTCGCCACCATGCGGTCCTTTGCCGAGCGCATCCTCGGAAAAGGAGTGGTGGTGGCGAAGGACGTACCTGGGTTCATCGCCAATCGACTTGGGCTGCATGGCATGGTGGCCGCCCTTCGTTTGATGGAACGATTTGACCTAACGATCGATGAGGTGGATGCGCTGACGGGGCCGCTCATTGGCCGCCCCAAATCCGCCACGTTCCGCACCGGCGATATTTCGGGACTCGACGTGCTCACGCACGTCGCTGCCGGACTCGCTCAAACGACGGGCGAAGACTTCACGCTGCCCGAATGGGTGCATGCCTTAGTTCGTCGGGGCCATCTGGGCGACAAGACGGGCGCAGGTTTCTACCGCAAGAGTGAGAAAGGCATTGAAACCCTGGACTGGAAGACTGGCTCATACGCACCGCAGCAGGTGCCAGCGTTGCCAGAGCTTCGCTTTCTCATGGGAGCGGACCTTCGCGCTCGACTCAAGGGGTTGACGACCGCCGGTGGGCGGCATGCGGAGTTCCTGCGACAACTGATGTTGGACATTGCCGGGTACACCATGCAGCACGCTCCCGCACTCGCCCACGACGTCATGTCTGTGGATCGGGCGCTGGAATGGGGATACGCGTGGGAGCTTGGTCCATTTCGGCAATTCGACGCCATGGGACTGGACTACCTCCGCGCAGCACTGGCCGCCGCAGGGCAGCCAGAGCCGCCATTGTTGAAGCTGGCGAGGGAGGGTTTCTACCGCGAGCTGAACAGTGGCACCCGGCAGTTGACCCTGGCGGGAGAGTATGCCCCCGTCGAACCGGTGCCGGGCTTGATCGACTTGCAACAGGTACGCGCCCGCACGGGTGAGGTGTTTGCTCGCGATGACGCCGCGTTGCTGGACCTCGGGGATGGCGTACTTCTCCTGGAATTCCGCGGCAAAATGAACACCCTGGGGCCGGGTGTCTTTCACGCACTGGACGCCGCGGCGGAACGCATTCGCGCCGGTGCGTATGAGGGCCTGGTAATCGGCAACGCTGATCCACGCACCTTTTCGGCGGGCGCTAACCTGGCCGGCGTGTTGCAGCAGGCGCGCGCGGGGGAATGGGCCGCACTGGAAGCGGGCGTGCGGGCATTTCAGGCCGGGGTGACGAGCCTGGCGCGCATGCCCTTCCCAACTGTGGTCGCCCCATTCGGATTGACGTTAGGCGGCGGCGCCGAACTCTCGCTGTATGCCTCGCAGGTGCAAGCACATGCCGAGCTGTACATGGGCTTGGTGGAGGTCGGTGTCGGCCTGCTGCCGGGAGGCGGGGGAACCACCGCGCTGCTCATGCGCTTTGTTGGCGAGCTGGCGTCCTACGACGAAACGGATCCGTTCGAAGGCGTGAAGCGGGCGTTCAAGCTCATCTCCATGGCCACGACCAGCACGAGCGCCGAGGACGCGCGACGATTGGGCTTGCTGCGATCCGCGGATCGGATCTCCATGAACCGTGACCGTTTGCTCGCGGATGCCAAGGCCCGTGTGTTGGACCTGGCCGCTGATTACACGCCACCAGTCCCGCGCACGGTGCGCGCGCTGGGCAAGGAAGGCCTCGGCAATCTCGAATACGCCATCTGGGCCATGCAGGAGGCGCGGTACATCTCGGCGCACAATGCGGTGATCGGTCGCCGCATTGCGTATGTCCTGTGCGGCGGCGACGGTCCTCCCCGAGACGTCACGGTGCAGGATCTGTTGGATCTCGAACGCGAAGGATTCCTGTCACTCCTTGGCACTGCCGAGACACAGGAGCGCATCGCCCATATGCTCACCACTGGCAAGCCGCTGAGGAATTAGCGGATCAACCGGAGACATTTCTCCATGCCCGAAGCAGTCCTGGTCAGTGCCGTGCGAACGGCCGTGGCCCGCGGTAAGAAAGATGGCTCCCTGGCCAGCGTGCACCCGGTTGACCTGTCGGCGCTCGTGATGCAGGAAGCGGTCAAGCGCGCCAACATCGACCCGCACCTGATCGATGACGTGCTGTGGGGTTGCGCCATGCCCGAAGGCGCCCAGGGGCTCAACGTGTCACGACTGGCGTCGCTCCGTGCGCGCTTGCCGGTCGAGGTCCCGGCCGCGACGGTCAATCGATTCTGCTCCTCAGGCCTGCAGACGATTGCCATGGCAGCGCAGGCGATCATGAGTGGTATGGCGGACGTGGTGCTCGCCGGCGGCGTGGAGATGATGAGCCAAGTTCCGATGTCGGGTTACCACACGCGCCTGAATCACGGAATGGCCGAGGCGATGATCGCGATGGGACTCACGGCGGAACGCGTCGCCGAGCGATGGCAGGTGTCGCGCGCGGATCAAGATGCGTACGCCTATGAAAGCCATCGCAAGGCCGCGAACGCCCTGGAACGCGACGTCTTCGCTGATCAGATCGCGGCCGTGCCCGTCCAGCGCGTGGTGTGGAACGGCGCCACGAAGTCAGTGGAGGAAGGCCTGTTCGCGCGCGACGAGTTGGTGCGTGCGGACACGACGGTGGAGAAGTTGATGAAGCTGCCGGCGGCGTTCAAGGCCAAAGGCAGCGTGACCGCGGGCAACTCCAGCCCCTACTCCGATGGCGCAGCGGCCCTCATGCTGATGAGCGCCGAGAAGGCCAAGGCGTTAGGCGTTCGGCCGATGGCTCGTTTTGTCTCGTATGCGACGGCTGGTGTGGAACCGGACGTCATGGGGATCGGCCCTATCAAGGCGGTGCCAAAGGCGCTCGCGCGAGCCGGGCTGTCCATGAGTGACCTTTCGCTCATCGAGTTTAACGAGGCCTTTGCGTCGCAAGCGCTGGCGGTGGCCAGAGACCTCCAGATGCCGGCGGACAAGGTCAACGTTAATGGCGGTGCCATCGCCTTGGGTCACCCGCTGGGTGCCACTGGCGCAAAGCTCACCACGCAGCTGGTGTATGAGCTGCAGCGTCGCGGCGGAGGCTATGGCTTGGTGACGATGTGTATCGGTGGCGGGATGGGCGCCGCCGGCATATTCCGCGTGGACGCGTAGACGTCCCTCAGTTACTAGAGCGCGCCTGTCCCGATGGCGCGCTCCGCCGCGCGGCCCAGCGCGGCGACCGCCACGTGCAACTGTGCAAAACGCGCGTCCCTCGTGTGTCCCCGCACGTACCGTGCGTAAATCTGCTGCGCAATGACCGCCACCTTGAACAGCCCAAACACGTAGCCAAAAAGGATATCGTGCGGCGTGCGCCCGGTCCGCTGCACGTACCGGTCCACCAACTGCGCGCGCGTGAGATTGCCTGGCAGCGCGGTGATCCCAAGCCCCAGCGCACGGAGTTCGGCCGGGTCGTCCGCGTTCACCCAGTACGCGAGTGAAGTCCCGAGGTCCAACCAGGGATCTCCAACCGTCGCCATCTCCCAATCCAACACGGCCAGGATCCTCGAGGGATCTGCAGGATCCAGCACCAGATTGTCGTACTTGAAGTCGTTATGCACGAGAGCGGGAACAACGGCCTCGGGGATGCGGGTCGCCAGCCAACTGGCAGCCGCGTCCACTCCCTCGTGGTCGTGGGTCTGCGCGGCCCGATACCGGCGCGTCCATCCTTCGACCTGGCGGTGGACATACCCGTCGGGTCGCCCGATGCCTGCGGGTCCCATCTGAGCGACATCCAACAGGTGCAAGTCTGCGAGCACGTCGACGAATCGGGTGGAGAGGCGCTGTAGCAGGTCCGGGGTGAGGTCCACGCCGGCCGGCGCCCGGTCGCGCAGGATGATCCCGCGCACGCGTTCCATCAGGTAGAATGGTGCGCCGATGATGGTGGGATCCTCACATATGACACGCACCTTGGGGGCGAACGCATACACCGGCGCCAAGAGTGCCAGTAGCCTGGCTTCCCGAAGCACATCGTGCGCCGAGCCGGGCCCAACGCCGAATGGCGGGCGGCGGAGCACCCACTCGCCTTCGTCAGCTCGAACAAGGTAGGTGAGGTTGGAGAATCCGCGGGGGAACTGCGTCACGTGCAGGGGGCCGGCCGTCGCCACACCGTGGGCGGCGAGCCACGCGCGCAGGGCGTTTGCGTCCACCTCTTCACCCGACCGAACCGCGGCCGGCTCATCGAGTGGGGGACGTCCAGGACCGGTCACGATTCGCCTGAACGCCCCGTGGAGAGACCGTACCGCTTGAAGATGCGGCGAGCGACGAACGACTTGTGCACCTCATCGGCACCGTCGTAAATCCGCGCCGCGCGCTCGTGCCGGAACCACCAGGACAGGGGCGTCTCATCGGTGAGGCCACGCGCCCCAAAGACCTGAACGGCCCGATCCAGAACCCGCTGAAGCACCCCGGCGGCGAAGTACTTGATCACGGAAATTTGTTCGCGCGACGCGCTCGCGCCGTCGCGGTCGATGGCACGCGCGGCATCCAGGATCAGGAGCCGCGCGGCGTCCACTTCGGCACGCGAATCCGCGACCGCATGCTGCACCGCCTGCTGCAACGCCAGGGGGGCGCCTGGAGACAGTTCACGTGCCACGGCATACCGGCACGTCAGCTCCAACGCCCGTTCGCAGATGCCGATCCAACGCATGCAATGATGGATGCGCCCCGGCCCCAGGCGTTCCTGGGCCAGCACAAATCCCGTCCCTTCGCCGCCGATGCGATTGGTGCGTGGAACTCGGCACGCCTCGAACTTCACTTCAGCATGACTCGCCCAGCCGTCGCCGGCGTCGCCCATCACGGGAATGTTGCGCACCAGCTGAAACCCTGGCGTGTTCGTGGGCACGATGATCTGGCTGGCCCGCGCGTGCACCGGGGCGTCGGGGTTCGTAATGGCCATGACAATGGCGAAGGCCGCACCATCCGCGCCTGACGTGAACCACTTGCGGCCGGTGATGACGTAGTCGTCACCCTCACGCCGCGCGACGGTGTCCAACCACACCGGATTCGACCCGGCGCGATCTGGTTCGGTCATCGCAAAGCAGCTTCGGATCTCGCCTCGGGCCAGTGGCTCCAGCCAACGCTCGCGTTGGGTCGCGTTTCCGTGCGCGTGCAACAGCTCTATGTTCCCGATATCCGGCGCCTGGGCGTTCACCGCATAGTGCCCATACGGCGTGCGTCCGAGCTCCTCGCTGACGCTGGCAAATTCGAGCAGTGACAGTCCACGCCCCCCCATGGCGACCGGCAGGTGCGGCGCAAATACGCCGCGACGGCGTGCCTCCGCGCGGCGAGCCTCTAACCCAGCTGCAACCCGGGAGAATGGAGCTCCCAAGCACTCGGCTTCGAACGGTATGAGCGACTCGTTCACGAACGCTCGTACCTGTCCCGGAAAAGAGGGATCCATCATAGCAGATAGCCACCATCGACGAGATACGCGCCGCCCGTACAGAACGACGCGGCATCCGACACGAGGAAGAGCGCGAAGTTCGCCACCTCCTCGGGAGTACCAAGTCGGGCGATTGGCTGATGCGAAAGTACCTGCGACATTACCGATTCGTTCTTCCACAGTGCGGCGCTGAAGTCCGTCTTGATGAATCCCGGACACAAGGCATTCGCCCGAACGTTGTGAGCCCCCCACTCCTTGGCCATGACTTGCGTGAGTGAGATCAGCGCCGCCTTGCTCACGGAGTAGATCCCGAGACCTGTTTCCGGTGCCATTCCGCCAATGCTGGAGATGTTCAGCACACTTCCACCACCACGGACAATCATCGACGGCAGCGCGCGACGAGCGATCTCGAAGGGGGCGCGCACGTTCACCTGCATGATTTTGTCGAACGCTTCCGTCGAGGTGTCCCTCACGGGACCGTAAACCGGGTTGGTCGCGGCATTGTTGACGAGTATGTCGATCCCGCCAGCAAGCTCGATCGCCCGGTCGACTAACGCATGCGACTCTTCAAGGCGGCCGACGTTTGCCGGGATCCCAATCGCCCGGGCCCCCGACTCCGTCAGTCCCGCGACGACGTCGGCAACGGCCGGTTCCTTCCGCGAGCTAACAACGACTGTAGCGCCGGATGCCGCCAGCGCTCGCGTGATCGCCAAGCCGATGCCACGAGTCGCGCCGGTGACGAGCGCGACCTTGCCAGTAAGGTTGTTTGAGGTGTCCACGTGCGAGGGGAGAAGCGGTTTGAATGGTGCGCGACCCAGCCGACCGAATCTGACGCGCGGAGTGAAGAAGGTCGAGGGACGCACCTTGGGAGCCAGCGCCTCGTTCGACATCCGGTAGATCGGCGCACTCGCGTGAGGGAAGCTCCCCCTGCCGCATCTGGCGGCGTCCCTTAGAATTCGCGCGACGGCAGCCACCGCGGCCTGACCGGTTCGAACAACTCCCTCAACTCCTGAAAGATGTCTGCAGACGCGCAAGGCGAGATGATTCGCATGGTGGACGGCAAGCTGGTGGTCCCGACCCACCCCGTGATCCCGTTTATCGAAGGCGACGGGACTGGTCCTGATATCTGGCGCGCATCGCAACACGTCTTCGATGCAGCAGTGTCTAAGGCCTACGGCGCCACACGACGCGTGCATTGGCGCGAGGTCCTGGCCGGCGAGAAGGCAAAGGCCGCGCTGGACACGTACATGCCCGATGAGACCCTAACGACGATCCGTTCACACCTCGTCGCGATCAAGGGCCCGCTCGGCACGCCAGTCGGCGGCGGCATCCGGTCGCTGAACGTGGCGTTAAGACAGGAACTCGACCTCTATGCGTGCGTACGGCCAGTGCGCTATTTCGACGGGGTGCCCTCGCCGGTCAAGCGCCCGCAAGACGTCAACATGGTGATCTTTCGGGAGAATACGGAGGACATCTACGCCGGAGTCGAGTGGCCGGCCAAGAGCGCCGAGGCTACCAAGCTCGTGACGTTCCTACGCACAGAGCTGGGCGTGAAAAAGATCCGCTTCCCAGACTCCAGCGGTATTGGGATCAAGCCGATCTCCGCGGAAGGCACGAGTCGATTGGTGCGTTCGGCCATCCAGTACGCCATGCAGAATGGCTTCTCCTCGGTGACCCTGGTTCACAAGGGCAACATCATGAAGTTCACCGAAGGGGCGTTCCGCGACTGGGGATATCAGGTGGCCAAGGAGGAGTTCGGCGGTGTGGAGATTGACGGAGGGCCATGGTTGCGGCTGCCGAACGGGATAGTGATCAAGGACGTGATCGCTGACGCCTTCCTGCAGCAGATCCTGACGCGCCCCACGGAGTACGGCGTCATCGCGACGCCCAACCTCAACGGGGACTACATCTCCGATGCACTCGCCGCGCAGGTCGGCGGAATCGGCATCGCCCCCGGAGCCAACATCAATTACCTCACGGGCCACGCGGTGTTCGAGGCCACCCACGGGACGGCACCAAAGTATGCCAACCAGGACAAGGTGAATCCGGGGTCGGTGATCCTCTCCGGCGAAATGATGTTCCGTTACATGGGGTGGAACGAGGCCGCCGACCTGATCATCTCTTCACTCGAGAAGACCATCGCCCAAAAGCGGGTGACGTACGACTTCGAGCGGATGATGCAGGGTGCCACCCTCGTCAGCTGCTCCGGATTCGGGAAGGCGCTGGCCGACAACATGTAACAAGGCCGCCGTGTCGTCATCTGAAACGTGACAACACGACAGCCTGGCGCGGAACACTGCGCTCGGTCCCACGAACCGCGCCGGCCCTGACATTAGGGCCGGCGCACTGTTTTCAGGGTACCGTTTTGACGACTACGGGCAGCGAGATGTTGGAGGGATAGGCCGCTGACCGATAGACCTTGTGCTCCGTCCGCACGAAGTCGCTCTCCTTCGCTTCGAAGATGTTGGCAACAAACGTCTGCGGATTGCGGTCGATCAACGGGAACCAAGAACTCTGCACCTGTACCATCACGCGGTGGCCCTTCTTGAAGGTGTAGGCCTGCGTGTGCAGATCCACGGTGAACGTCGTCACCTTGTTAGGCGTGATCGGCGTCGGCTTTTCAAAGCCACGGTAGTAGCGGCCACGAAAGACATCGTTGGCGACCATGAATTCATACCCGTTCATCTTCGGATCGGTCATGCCCTTCTCGGGATAGACGTCGATCAACTTGACGACCCAGTCGGCATCGCTGCCCGACGTTGCCGCGTGGAGCGTTACCGTCAGGTCGCCGGCAATCGTTAGGTCGTCGTCGAGTACATTGGTGCCCCACGTCAGCACGTCGGCGCGCCCATCCACGAAGCGCTGGTCCTCGGTCAGCCAGGTAGACCACCCGGACCCCCTGGGGTCGTAGGTGGCTTGAATCGGACGCTGTCGGTACGGGACGGGGTGCGCCGGATCAGAGACATACGCGTCAAAAGGCTTGTCCGCGGGGGTGGGCTTGGGCGGCGCATCGAACGACAGCGCTCCATGCTCGCGGAAGTACAGGTTGCGCGTGGACACACCGGCCTTCGGCGGCCACGCGTCATACCTCTTCCATTGATTTGATCCGGCCTCGAAAGTTGTAGCTTCGGCCAGGTGAATGCTCCCCTTGTCGTGCAGGTAGTACGCGAAGAATGGCCCCATCAGGGAGTCGCGGAAGAACTGCGCCGTCGGTTGTTCGAACTGGATGTTGCCTAACGAACTCCCCGGTCCGCGCATCCATCCGCCATGATTCCACGGGCCGACCACGAGGAAGTTGCGGTGATCCGTGTCATGCTTCTCCAACTCGCGGTAGATCGTCACCGGACCATAAAAGTCCTCCTGATCCCACCATCCCGCCACGTTCAACGTCGGCACCGTCACGCGGGTGAGGTACCCCTTCATCGCCTGCCGCTGCCAGAACTCGTCGTAGTCCGGACGACGCGAGAAGTCGTTCCACGTCGGGATCTTTCCCTTGAGGATATTCTTGTTGACGTTGGCGAGCGATCCGACCTTCAGGTACCACGCGTAGGTATCGTAGGTGTCGAATTCGAATTGCTGCACATCTTTAGCGGACTCCATCATCGTCGCGTATTCGAAGCCGTAGCTCAAGCGAAACGCGCCGTTATGGTGGAAGTCGTCGCCCATCCACATGTCAGACGGCGATGCCTGCGGCGATACCGCCCGCAGCGCAGGGTGCGGATCCAGCATCGCCATGGCGGTCAGCCACCCCGGGTACGAGACACCCGTCATGCCGACACGTCCATTGTTGTTCGGCACGTTAGTGAGCAGCCAAGCAATGGTATCGTAGGCGTCCGTGCTTTCATCGATCGCCTTGGGATCATTGCGGTCGCGCCGTGGCGCGCGTTGCATGACAAACTCGCCTTCGGATTTGAACTTTCCGCGGATGTCCTGAAACACGAAGATGTAGCTGTCTCGCACCAGGAAGTCGTATCCGCGCTCGATGCCAGGTGAGCTGGCGCCGCCAATCCCATACGGCGTGCGGATGAACATGAAGGGCAGCGCTGGCCCCGCGGTCTTGGGAACAAAGATCTTGGTGTACAGGCGAACGCCGTCCCGCATGGGCACCATGACTTCGCGAAGCGAAAAGAGCGAGTCGGCGGATCTTGGTGCGGCTGTCGGCAACGCATTCGCACTGGCGGTGGCCTGAGGGCATATCAGCGCCGCTACCATCACGAGGCCCCCCGAGAGCACTCGACGGAACGAATGGCTCCGGTGTGCAACGAAATGGTGCGATGGGTGCGGCTGCACCGAGCGATATTGGAATTGGGGGGGGGCCCCCAACGTCACGAACTGGTCGCGTCCTTCCCTGACATTCTTCACGGCCGCCTCCATTGATGGTGCGTTCCTTCCTCGTGTGCCTTCGGCCTCACTAACGCAGCGACGCGCAAAGCGGCACTGCATGGCGTTCCGGACGTCGCGCTACAGCGCTCCGATCGCCTGGATTTCTATCTGATACCCGTAGTGCAACTCTTTCACGGGCACCAACGCGCGTGCTGGTCGATTCTCGCCCATGATCCGCGCGTACACCGCGTTCACCTCGCCCCACAGGGAGATATCCGATACATAGATCGTCATCTGCACCACGCGATTGAGTCCGCTTCCTGCAGCCACCAGAATCGCCTCCACATTCCGTAGCGTGCGCTCGGTCTGTTCGGCAACGCTGCCGACTCGGTGCTCTTTCTGTCCAGGCGTTATCGGAAGCTGGCCTGCGACGAAGACGAAGCCGTTGTGCACGATTGCCTGCGAATAGTGCCCGGCTGGAACGGGCGCCTGCGCTGTCAACACCGCGTCCATAGATCCCTCACGTTAGGCAGTGGAAGTACTCGTCATCGCTTCGCTCGACGGCCGGCGCGCGCGCAGAACGCTCCATCGCACGACACCGGTCGCCACGAGACCCATGGCGACAATTGCACTAAAGAACGCTACCCGATCGAACTCGCCCCATGCGAAGGTCGCTATGGGTCCGGCGATCAGCCCTCCGATGGCCCATGTTAACGCCCCGGATCGCAACCACACCCGCCGACGCCAATATCCCACCAACATCACCGCCGCGCCCACGCCAACCAGAACCTGTCCCACGCCTACCACGCCTCGCCACGTGGCCAACGGCTCCCGCAGCAGAATTTCTGGAGACTCTCGAAGTGAGTTGGCGCCGGTAAACGCCACAAGGGCCAACACGACCGCATCCAACACGCGGCGGAACATCAGGCACCCGGCAGCGCGGCGTCCACGACACCGACGCAGAAGCCGAGCCCGATGCGTCGAAAGCCAGGACGTTCGCAGTATCCGTGTATCCTCACCTCATCACCGTCTTCCAAGAAGCGCCGGATTTCACCCGTTGGCAGCGTGATGGGCTCGGTCCCCCGCCACGTCAACTCCATGAGACATCCCCGAGACTCGCGGGTGGTGCCCGAAATCGTACCGCTGCCCAGTACGTCGCCCACACGCACGCTGCACCCATTGCTGGTGTGGTGCGCGAGGAGCTGGGCCGGTGTCCAGTACATGTCGGCGGCCGTCGCCAACGACACAGGCGCGGGCGCTTGGTTCGACCGGCGCATCTCCGCACTTCGCAGGCTCACGCCAACGCGGACGTCGATGGCCCCGGACTGCTGATCCTCGGCACTGAACAGGTACGGGAGTGGCGCCGGGTCCTCGGAAGACCGTTGCAACGCGGCAGCCCGGAATGGTGCTAGTGCCTCCGTCGTGACGAGCCACGGCGACAGCGTGGTGGCAAAGTTCTTCGAAAGAAAGGGACCGAGCGGCTGGTACTCCCAGGCCTGGATGTCGCGCGCCGACCAATCGTTCAGAAGAAGCACCCCAGCGATATGCGCGCCGGCCTCCGCGATTGGGACGCGCGAACCTAACGAGCTGGCGGATCCGATCACGAACGCCAGTTCGGCTTCGTAGTCGAGCCGCGCCGATGGTGTGAAGGTCGGAGCGGAAGCCCCTTCACCCTTCGTCTGGCCACACGGACGGCGCACCGACGAGCCACTGATCACCAGGGAACTGGCACGCCCATGATACCCGATCGGGATCCACTGATAGTTCGGCAGGAGTGGTTGATCGGGCCGCAGCATGCGACCGATGTTCGTCGCATGATGAATCGAGGCGTAGAAGTCCGTGTAGTCGCCGACATCCACTGGCACACGCAGCTCCACTGAATCCGCGGGGTGCAGCAGGTGAACGGCGTGCTGCATGACAGCCCTACCCTCCGGCAGATCCGAACGCAGGCAGACCGATAGCGCCGACCGCAGCCCTCGGCGAACCGCGGGACCAAGCGCCAGCAGCGCATTCAACGAGGACTGTCGTGCCGCCGTTTCGATTCCATTTAACGGTGTGGGCATAAGCCCTCGGTCGGCGAGCTCCGCCAGATCCAACACCATCGAGCCGATCGCCACTCCGACGCGCCACGACGCTGCGGTCTGCGGTCGGAAAACGCCGAGCGGCAAATTCTGGATGGGAAAGTCCGTGCTTGAATCGTTGGCGCTCTCGACCCAGCTCGTCAGATCGGGATCATGGGTGCTATCGATCATTCCGCTCCTCCGGCCGCGGCGAGGCTACGGAGCTCGTCTAGGGGTTCGCGGAAGGAACACGACCCAAAGCCGTGATACTGCGTCGTACGCACCGCGTGAATGTCATCAGCACTCAGTGACTGATCGCGCCAAACGAGCCCTCCGTCTTTGGCCCGGAATGCATTGGCGTCTTTCTCCTCCAACATCGCGACGACGTCGGCATGCGGGGCTCGGCGTCGCACTAGTACTGCGGCGGCCAACACGTTCAGGTACCCAAACATCAGCCCACGGTCCGCATCGATCGCATACGTGAGCGGGTACGACCCGCGCAGCGGATGGTGGAGACCGGCCGTCGCCTTGAAGGGCACCCCCGCCGCAGCGCAGGCCTCGAGAGCGTTCGCGAGCGCATCGGCCGACGGAAAAGCATCCGCGGTGACGCCGCCAGTTCGCAATTTTACACAAGCGCCTAACGCGCGGACGGCTTCCACGTGGCGCTCGATCCCGGAGCCAAATGGAATCTCGACATATAACGTCCACGAAGGGCTGCAGAGGGGGGCCAGCGCGCTGATGCCCTCCAGAAGCGTGCCTTTTGCCTCGACCGCATCGATGCGCATGCGAAACTTCGCTTGAGTCGAAACACCGTCGAGTAGCGATCGATCGGCTGCGGGCGGCCCGCCAGCAAGAACACTCAGCTTCCACTCCACGTGTGGTGCGAGCGCGGCGAACGCCGGAGCCGTCTCATCCAACTCGGCGAATCGGGCAACAGGAACCACAAATCGCCCCAGGGCCCACGACTCAGGACCCGCGGCATACTCGAGGTAGTTGCGTGCCGCATCGCCCATGCTCAGGGCCGCCGGCGGAAATAGCCCGGCGTAGTCGATGGCACCAGCCAGCAGCGTTCGCTGTACGCCGGAAACTCGCGAAGCGGGGGCCGTCACTTCGCGGCTTGTCGACGCCTGGCCGGTCGCTTTCGGCGCGCTGCTGTGGACTCCTCGTTAGGAACTTTCCGAGGGGCCGCGCCCTCCGCTAGGCGTCGCCAATGTCTCGCGGCGGCGTGATGCGTTGGCGAGAGTGACTTCGGAGGAGGAGCGAGGATGGTGCCGCGACAGAGCCGTGATCCGCAGCGGCACACATAGAGCGCTTCGTCTTCAGGCGTGTGCGTCGCATCCCGCTCGTAGGCGTAGTCGTAGGCGAGTTCTTCACCCGGAGCAATCGCCCGAATCGCATCGATGTAGATGCGGCCGCGATCGTCCACCGCCTCACAATTCGGGTCACAGGAGTGATTGATGAAGCGAGCATCCGTTCCGTTCACTGCCCCGTCGATCACGGTCCGAGACGTGACGGCGAAGAGGAACGTGTGATGACGCCCCATCCCGGTGTCGTCATATCGCTTGTCGGCTTCTTTCCACGAAATGCGCTCACCACCGTATTCAGCAACCCGCTCACCCTTCCGAATGGCCCGCGTCGCAAACGCCCCGCGCCCTTGTATGGCCGAGCCCCGAATTTCAAAGGGCTGTGGTGCGGCTACATGCTTTTTTCTCATCGGAGCCTACTTGGACGACAGAGACTGCTCGACGCGCGCACGATATCCCTCGAAGATCTTCTTTCCTTCCGCGCTTTCGGTGGCAATCCACTCGGCGCTGCGGAACGATCGAGGATTGGATTTGCGAAGTTCTTCCAGATACGGTGCCACGCGAGCAAACAGGAACAGCCCCTCTGAATTGCTCTCGATCATGAAGTCGGGGTGGAGCACGCCATGGCGAGCCATACCGTACGCCATTTCCCAATAAGTCGACACCTGACGGAACGCGGCATTGAGCGGGTGGTCTGACTTGAGCACCGCAACGGCCTCATCGACGGTCTTTGGCCAGTACTTCCCGTTGACGGCAGCGCGCGATTCACGCATGATCGGTTCTCGACGCAGCTCGTACAGCTTCATCACCAGCTCGGCGTCGTGGTGGTCCGGATAGTCTTTTACTCGGTTCACGTGTATTCCCCAGTAGGCCACGCGGCGCACCCCGTGCGCGCCGCTGCGACGGCCGGATAATGTTCGGCGGAAGTACCCAACGCCAGTCGGGCCGATGTCCGAACAGTTCCCTCTTTCGGAGAATTCATGCGTCTCGCCTTACGCACCCTGGTGCTTGCAATCTCGCTTTCTATGGGGACCGCGGCGTGCTTCAAGACCAAGCCTGGAAGCGCGGTCGAAACTCAGCAGCGCACAACGGTCCTAGTCGACAACCGCAATTTCTTAGACTTCACGATTTACTTGATCACAGGCTCGCAACGCATCCGGCTGGGAACCGCCACCGGTAACAGCAAGACGCGTCTGACGATCCCAGCGCAGTTCATCTTTGGTGCTACGCAGCTCCAGTTTCAGGCCGACCCGATCGGCGGACGTACCGCGCCGGTTTCCTATCCCGTGACGGCCAGTCCGGGTGACGAAGTTGAGCTGATCATTCCACCGAACGCCTAGCCGGGTTCTGCGGCACACTAGACAGCGCAGACGCGCGATCCTTCGTTCCCGGGGTTTCCGGACGAAGATCAACGCACCGCCGTATGTGAGAACCGACTCTAAACGAAAACACCACCGCCGAATGGCGGTGGTGTTTGTTATTTCGAGCTGCGGGTTAGCGCGTTCAGCGAACCAGGGGACTTACGACGGCGCGGGACTGGAATGGAAGCGGGAATGGGAACCCGCGTGCGCCCGGGCGGCGTCGGGGGACGCAGTGATCATCGTCCATCCCTCCGTGGCCGCCTCGGAAAATGACGCCGATGACCTCACCGATCTCAGGCGGACCATCGCCCACGCGACCGCGGCCGCTGCCTGACACGCCCGCCACTTCAACTGGAACAGGGGCCGGACGCGGAGCGACGCTTGGCACTCTGGGCTCATCTGCAACCGGCGCTTGCTGGCTGGCTTCGGGCTGCGGATTTTGCGCTGCTTCGGCCACTTTGGGTTCTGGAGACGGCGACTGATTCGTCACCTCAGTTGCCCCGGTGCGCTTTTTGGGGATCGGCTTCGGGCGTGGGAGCTGGGTCGTGGGAGCCGAGTTTTTTGATTGCTCGAGATCGGATACGACCTGAGCCGGTTGGAAGCCCCGCGAGGCGCTGGCAAGCTGGAGCCCTTGATCAGAACTCGCGGCCTGTAGGTCGCGCTTGAGGTCGTCCGATGCGGAGGCGCTGGCGTGACTTCCGCCTTGGCAAGCGGCCGCCCCAAGTGACACCGCGACCACACTCAATAACGATTGATAGCGCATACGCCCTCCGATTGTACAACGCGGGGAATTACCCGTGACCGTAGCATTCCATCTGAGCCGTTAAAGCACAAGGCGCGCCAGCGCCGCGACAGGGGCAAAGTGGCTGCGGCTGATCAAGTTGTCCTCGTTCCGAGACAGCGACGCGTCCGACATAGATGACGATTTCGCCGGGACAGCCATGCCCTTCGCTCTCCCCAGACCCATAAACACGCGGCTATCGCACTTCCCCACGTTCACGCCGCTCGGCTAGCGCATGGCCGGGCACGCGGCGTCGGCCGGACTCGGGACGCCGAAGCGGGACGCGATCAGCCGCGCGCGCCCTGCTTCGTCGATGAATACCGCAAACAACCGGTCATACTCACTATCGCAGAGGTCGCGCATGGTCGGACCGCCAAGTGCGGCGACGATAGCCGGAACAG